>NZ_AP023213.1:0-600000 GCF_014218275.1 Citrifermentans bremense | reverse complement strand
CTCATGCCGATGACGGGGGCGAGACCGGTCAAAAGACTCATGTCACTTTGAGTCAGCGGCCTCTGGGTCTTCATGTTGTCCACCGCCAGAACCCCCAGCGACTCTCCCTCGTAGACGATGGCGCAGCAGATGAAGGATTGCGCTTCCAGCACCTCGGAGAGGTTGACGCTCTGCTCGGAGTGAAGCTGCTTCACCTGTGAGAAATCGACGAACATGGTCCTTTGTTCCCGGAAGCTGGTTACGAAAGCCCCTTTGGCGCCGGGGTCGGTGAGATCGAAGGAGGCTCTTTCCAGCGCGTTCAACTGCTTGTCGTTGATGCCGAATCCGGTGCGGAACCTGAGGCACGATTTCCTCTTGTCGGCCAGCATGATGAGGCAGCGGTCATACCCGAGCCGCTTCTCTATGGCGCCGATGACGTTCCCCAGGACCTCGTCGATGCCGCTTTGCTTGCTGAGGGCCTGCCCCACCTCGTTCACCATCCGCGCGTTGTTGTAGTTGACGCCGATCTGCCCGACCATCTGCTCCGTTGACTCCTGCAAGCTGACGAGGGTGGTCAGTATCTCTTTCTTCTCCAGCCGCTCGGCAAGGTAGGAAGCCCCCAGTTGCATGAAGGCCAGCGCTATGAGCGTCTCCGCAAGGTGCCCGACCTGGTAGAAGTGGTTGAGCACCACGTAGAGGATGATCACGACCGGCACCTGGAGGTTCCTGATCAGCCTGACCCTGCCGTACCAGGTCTTTTTCCAGGAAACTACGTACCGGCAGCACGAGCCCCCCGTGAAGATGCACTCGGGGTGTTCTATGGCGGGGATGGCGTAATTGAACATCTCGACGATGGCCTCGAAAAAGCCGATGCGGTTTTCACACTGGAAAGGCTTTTCTTCGACATCGGGGTGAGGGGTGACGGTGATCTCGACCTTGTTTTCGGCTATCCTGCGTGACTGATACACTGCGGAGCGGGTGAAGTTGGAGGCGCATTTGCCTATGGCGACCAGGGTGTTGGCCGGCCCGATCAGGCCGAAGGTGTATTTGGCCATGACACCCATGGCTTCTTCCGAGGCGGCGTAGCGACCACCTTCTCTGGCGAGGTCATCCCCCCCCAGGAGTTGGGACAGCTTGTCGTGGAAACAGTCGACCTGCTTCTGGGTGAACCAGTGCCCCTCGTCGCTCAGCTCGTAAGGAGTTATCTCCGCGTAGCCCAGCAGTTCGCGCACGTCCACGTCCGGATGCTTTTTCTTCAGCAATGAGACGAAGTTGTTGATTATCTTGCTGTTGTAAAGCGGTTGATCGGACATCTCGTCGGGTCCCCGAACCGGAGGTTTCCGGCAGTGGTCCATTGGATTTAATGAAGACCATTGTTACCTATCGGTATCTTCGCCTTTTGCTTTAGGGGCTTAATGGCAACAAAGGAATCCGACCTTTCCGTACTGCAAATCCCCCTGTCCACCCTTGCAAAGGGGGGAACGCTAGTTCACGTCCACCTTTGGTGGAGACATAAACCAGTTTTTTGAATGTTCCATGCTGCAGGCTCTCAGAGAACGGACGCAGCAGCCTCACCTTTCATTCCAGGGCAGACCCACTCGCGCCCCGGAGCGCTCCGCGCAAAATAAAAAAAGCCCGGCTTCCTTGAGGAGGCCGGGCTTTCATTGCTTGTCTGTGGGGGATTAGTCGACGGACTTCCTGAGGAAGGTCGGGATGTCGTACTGATCCTCGTCGTCGGAGAGGAAGCTGCGCTGGCGCACCTGGGTCTCGCGCTGCTGCTTCTCGCGGATGAAGGTCGGGACCTCCAGCCTGCTCTCGACCGGCTTCACCATGGTGGCCACGTTCTTCATCTCGTGGCGCCCCTTCTCCAGGTCGAAACGGTCGCCGAAGCCGGTGGCGATGGCGGTGACCTTGATGGTCTCGCCCAGGGTCTCGTCGATGACCAGACCGACGATGATGTTGGCGTCTTCGTGCACCTTCTCGTGGATCACCTTGCTGGCCGCATCGAACTCGTCCATGGTCATGGAGGCGGACCCGGAGATGTTGACCAGAACGCCCTTGGCGCCGGAGATGTCGATGTCCTCGAGCAGCGGGCTGGAGATGGCCTTGACGGCGGCGTCGATGGCGCGGTTCTCGCCGGAGCCGATGCCGATCCCCATCATCGCCATGCCACGCTCGCTCATGATGGACTTCACATCGGCGAAGTCGACGTTGATCAGGCCCGACTGGGTGATCAGGTCGGAGATACCCTGCACCGCCTGGCGCAGCACGTCGTCGGAAGGCTTGAATGCGTCGAGGATGGACATGGACTTGCCGGCCAGGCCGAGCAGACGGTCGTTGGGGATGACGATCAGGGAGTCGACGTGCTTCTTCAGCTCCTTGATACCGTCCTCGCCCTTGGCCAGACGCTGGCGCCCTTCACGGGAAAACGGTTTGGTGACCACGCCCACGGTGAGCGCCCCGTGCTCGCGGGCAACCTCGGCGATGATCGGTGCCGCACCGGTCCCGGTGCCGCCCCCCATGCCGGCCGCGATGAAGATCATGTCTGCGCCTTTGAGCGCCTCGTGGACCTTGTCCCTGTCCTCGAGAGCGGCATCGCGCCCGACGTTCGGGTTGGCGCCCGCCCCAAGTCCCTTGGTAAGCTCGGTGCCGATCTGGATCTTCACCTGGGCCTTGGACAGCCTGAGCGCCTGGGCATCGGTGTTGGCGACGATGAAATCGACCCCCGCGATACCTACGCTCATCATGGTGTTGACTGCGTTCCCGCCGGAGCCGCCTACGCCAATTACCTTTATCTTCGCACTTTGATCGATGCTCTCATCGAAGTGAAACATGAACTCCTCCCTGGTCGCGCCCCCCGGCGGTGGCTAAAAAATATTAGCCGGATTTATACTACGTTTAGTTGTGTAATGGAAGTCCTAAATCACTACATATTGTGTTTCTCTTAAAAAAATTCTCCAAACCAATCCTTCATCCTGCGGCTCACCCTGCGGAACACCGTCTCGTCGCTTTGCTGGGTCGGGAACTCGTGCACGCCGACGTTTTTGCTGCCGTAGACGACGAGGCCTACGCCGGTCGCGTAGACAGGCGAATTGACGACGTCGGTGAGCCCGCCGATCCGCTGCGGCAGCCCGCGGCGCACCGGGAGGTTGAAGATCTGCTCGGCCAACTCCGGCATCCCTTCGAGGATAGTGGAGCCGCCTGTGACGACGACGCCCGAGGCGATGGAGTCCTCGAGGCCGCTCTTCACGATCTCGCGGTTCACCAGGGTGAAGATCTCCTCGACGCGCGGCTCCAGGATCTCGCAGAGGAGCTGCCGGGACAGGATGCGGGGCTTTCTCCCCCCGACGCTCGGAACCTCTATGGTCTCGTCTTTTCCCACGAGCGAGGAGAGGCAGCAGCCGTACTTCTGCTTGATCCGCTCGGCCTCGGCCATCGGGGTCCTGAGGCCTACCGCGATGTCGTTGGTCAGGTGGTTCCCGCCAAGGGAGAGGACCGAGGTGTGCTTGATGGCGCCGTCGACGAAGATGGCGATGTCCGTGGTGCCGCCGCCGATGTCGACGAGGGCCACGCCGAGTTCCTTCTCGTCCGCGGAGAGCACCGCCTCGGAGGAGGAGAGCTGCTCAAGGACGATATCGGCGACCTCGAGGCCCGCCCTGTTGCAGGACTTGACGATGTTCTGGGCACTCGCCACGGCGCCGGTGACGATGTGCACCTTCGCCTCCAGGCGCACGCCGCTCATCCCCAGCGGTTCGCGGATGCCGTCCTGGTCGTCGATGATGAATTCCTGGGGGAGGATGTGGATCACCTCGCGGTCCATCGGGATGGCGATCGCCTTCGCGGCCTCGATGACGCGCTTTACGTCCTCAGTAGAGACCTCGCGGTTTTTGATGGCGATGACGCCCTGGGAGTTGAACCCCTTGATGTGGCCGCCGGCGATCCCCGCGTAGACCGACTTGATCTCGCAGCCGGCCATGAGCTCGGCCTCCTCGATGGCCTTCTTGATGGCGGCGACGGTGCTCTCGATGTTGATCACCACCCCTTTTCTGAGCCCCTTGGAAGGACTGGTGCCGATGCCGACGATGTCGATGCCGTCCTCGGTCAGATTCCCCACTATGGCGCAGATCTTGGTAGTGCCGATGTCGAGGCCTACGATCAGATTATCCCTTCTTGTGGACATGCTCCCCCCCTTTTCCCTACACTTTTTTAACTATGATTTTGTCAGCGTAATCAAGATCTATGTAGTCGAGCGCCTGCATCTGCGGCTGAAGTTCCTTGTAGATGCCGGCCAGTCGCGTCAGCTTCTCGCTGAACCCGCCGTTGCCTACCTTCACCGGCACCCCCCCCTGCATTGTGAACAGGGTGAATCCGTACCCCTTGCTGTAATGGATCTCCGAGATGTCGTCCAGGCTGAAGACGCCACCCTTTTTGAGGGTGTCGATCAGGGCCAGGGCGTTTTTGAGCGCGTCCTGGGACCCCTTAGGGTCCTGCGCCAGATCCTCCTCGGTGAAGCCGGTGATGAGGGGGTAGTCCAGACGGTCCCCCTCGACCAGCGACTTGAAGAGCACCCCCTTCTCGTCCAGGTAGTAGAGGCACCCCACGTTGGCGACGGCCTTGGGCGTCCTTTCCGAAACAGTGATGGACAGGGTGTGCGGGAAGAAGCGCCGCACCTGGACCTGCTCGAGCCAGGGGTTCTTGGAGAGCCTCGCCACCACGGTCTTCAGGTCGACCTTCAGCATCGAGTCGCCGGGCCTGACCCCTGCCAGGGTGACGACCTCCTCGCGCGATACGCGTTTCAGGGGGGAGACCTCTATGGCCTCCAGGCGCAGCAGCGTCATCCGCGACACGAGGTCGTAGAGCTGCCACCCCCCGAAGCCGAGGCCGGCGCAGAGAGCGGCGCCGCCGACACCCCTGGAGGCGAACTTCAGGATCGGCGCCCAGTTGATGGGCTTGCGTTCCTTGGGCGGTTTCTTGACCCTGTTGTGGGGCACCCGCTGTTTTTTGGCATGGAGATCGCGCATTCGGTTACCGTCGAAAAAGTTATTTCATGGAAGCATTGAATAACATCGCAGCTTATTCGTGCCGCTAGATCTTCAGCGAAGCAGCCTGCAGTATGCGCAGCACCAACTCGCCGAAGGAAATTCCGGCTCCCCCCGCTATCTCGGGAAGCAGGCTTAAGTCCGTCATCCCCGGGAGGGTGTTCACCTCGAGGAGGAAGCAGTCGCCCGTCTCGGTGACCAGGAAGTCGACCCTGCTGTAGCAGTCGCACCCAAGCGCCGCGTGCGCCTTCTCCCCCTGCCGAAGCACCTCCGCGTACACCGCCTCGGGGAGGCGCGCCGGGAGTATGTGCTGCGCGCCGCCGTCGGTGTACTTGGCCTCGTAGTCGTAGAACTCCCCCTTGGGGATGATCTCGATGGCGCCGAGCGCCTTGCCGTCCAGTATGCCGACCTGCACCTCGCGGCCGTCGATGAACCCCTCGATGAGGATCTCCGAATCGTAGCGGAACGCCTCGTCGAGCGCAGCCTGCATCCGGGAGGGGTCGCGCACGATGCCGACTCCGACCGAAGAGCCTTCACGGGAGGGCTTCACCACCACCGGGAGCGGGTTGGCGAGCTGAAGCTCCTCGCCCCGGCGCAGCACCTGGTAGGGGGCGAGCTTCAGCCCGGCGGAGGCAAAGATCACCTTGGAGGCGATCTTGTCGATGGCAAGCGCGCTGGCGAGCACCCCGGAACCGGTGTAGGGGATCCCCATCAGCTCCAGGAGCCCCTGTACGGAGCCGTCCTCGCCGAAGCGTCCGTGCAGCGCGATGAAGGCAACCTCCACCTGCTCCTCGGCCAGCCGCTTAGGAAGGTCACGACCGACGTCGATACCGACCGCCTGGAACCCCTGCCTGACCAGGGAAGCAAGGACCGCCTTGCCGCTGTTAAGGGACACCTCGCGCTCGGCGGAAAGTCCACCCATCAGCACCGCGATCTTCTTTTTTTTCAGCTCCTCTACCGTCATCGCCAACCATCCTCTCGTATTTGTCTCCTCCCACAGCGGGGGGAGGGGACTTTATTCACCGTCTGCAACCTGCTAGCACGGCGAGCCCTACTCTTCGCCCACCAGTCGGACCTCTTCCTCGAGCTCTATGCCGCTGGTCTCCTTCACCCTCAGCTTCACCAGCGCCGCCAGGGAAGTGAAGTCCGCGGCACGCGCCCCGCCGCGATTGACCAGGAAGTTCGTGTGTGCCTCCGAGACCTGGGCGCCGCCGACGGTCACGCCGCGCATCCCCGCCTGGTCGATCAACTCCCAGGCATGCCGCCCCGCAGGATTCTTGAAGAAGGAACCGGCGTTGGGATAGGTGACCCGCTGCGTCCCGCTTCTCTTGGCGATGTTGGCGGCCATGCGCTCCTCGATGACCCGGCGCTCGGCAGGCTCGAGCCTGAGCTTCGCCCCCAGGACGATCTCCCCTGGCAAGAGCCTTAAGTAGCGGTAGCCGAATTCCAGCTCCGAGGCCTTACGTACCAGGAGTTTTCCCTCACGCAGTGTGGTCAGCGTCTCGACCCGCTGCAGCGTTTCGCCGCCCTGGGCGCCGGCGTTCATGGTGAGCGCGCCGCCGAAGCTGCCTGGAATGCCGCAGAGAAACTCCATCCCACCCAGGCAGTGCTCCGCGGCGAAGCGGCAGAGGGTGGAATTTGTCACCCCGGCGCCCGCCTCCAGTCTCGCGCCCGGCTGCGTCTCCAGGGTGTCGAGCTTCTTCAGGGAGATGACGCATCCCCTGATGCCGCCGTCGCGCACCAGCAGGTTGTACCCCCCGCCCAGCACCAGGTAAGGGATCTTGGCTGCGATGAGCCTCTCCACGCTCTCCTGGAGGTCGGCCAGATCGGCGGGCTCGAGGTAGAGGTCCGCGGGACCCCCGACCTTGAGCGAGGTGTGCTGCCACATCGGCTCGTCCCACTTAACCGTGCCGCGCACACCATTAGCAGCCTGTTCCAGCTGGCCCCGGATCAACTCAGCTCTCCGACGCGGCTTTGAGCCGCTGCAGCATGGTCTCTCCCACCTGCCAGACGTTGCCGGCCCCGAGGGTGAGCAGGATGTCGCCGGGAGCAAGCACGCGCTCCAGGTGCTCGCAGAGCTTGTCGCGGTCGGAGATCCAGGTGACGTCCCTCTGGCCGTGCCTCCTGACCCGGTTGGCGAGCGCCTCGGCGGTCACTCCCTCGATCGGGGCCTCCCCCGCCGGGTAGATGTCGGTGAGGATCAGGACGTCTGCGTCGTGGAATGCCTTGACGAAATCCTCGAAGAGCTCCTTGGTCCTCGAATAGCGGTGCGGCTGGAACACGACGACCAGGCGGTTTTCAGCAAAGCCGGACTTGGCCGCGGCCAGGGTCGCCTTGATCTCGGTCGGGTGGTGCCCGTAGTCGTCCACCACCATTATGCCGTTCGCCTCACCTTTCAGGTGGAAGCGGCGCCCCACCCCGCCGAACCCGGCGAACCCTTCCTGGATGGTCTCGAACGGGATGTCGAGTTCCATCGCCACGGCGATCGCGGCCAGCGCGTTCAGCACGTTGTGCGCCCCGGGCATGGAGAAGGTGATCTCTCCCAGACGCACCCCCTTGTGATGCGCCACGAAGCTCGTGGAGAAGCCGGAGAGGCGCACGTCGGTGGCCCGGAAGTCCGCCTGGGCCGACAGCCCGTAGCTCGTGAAGCGCTTCTTCACCCGCGGCAGGACGTCGGCCACGTTGCCGTTGTCCAGGCAGAGCACGGCCAGCCCGTAGAAGGGGATCTTGTTGATGAACTCGACGAAAGTGTCCTTGATCTCCTCGATGCCGCTGTAGAAATCGAGGTGGTCGGCGTCGATGTTGGTGACCACGGCGATGGTGGGGGAGAGGAGCAGGAAGGAGCCGTCCGACTCGTCCGCCTCTGCCACCAGGAACTGCCCCTGTCCCAGCCTCGCGTTGGTCCCAAGCGAGTTGAGCCTTCCGCCGATGACGATGGTGGGGTCGATCCCCCCCTTGGAGAGGATGGTCGCCACCATGGACGTGGTGGTGGTCTTGCCGTGGGTCCCCGCCACCGCGATGCCGTACTTCATGCGCATCAGCTCGGCCAGCATCTCGGCCCTGGGGATCACCGGGATCAGCCTCAGTTGCGCCTCGACCACCTCGGGGTTGTCGTCGTGGACGGCGCTGGAGATGACCACCACGTCGGCGTTGGCCACGTTCTCGGCTGCGTGCCCGAAGAAGATCTCCCCTCCGAGGCTTTCGAGCCTTTGGGTGATCTCCGAGCCGCGCAGGTCGGAGCCGGAAACCTTGTACCCCAGATTCAGGAGCACCTCGGCGATCCCGCTCATCCCGATGCCGCCGATGCCGACGAAATGTATTCTCTCTATTTTTCCGTACACGGTACGCTCCCTTCGGTCGCTAACTTATTAGTCTCAGTCTCAGCCTTAGTCTCTGCTTCCCGTCACCATTGCCGCGACTATGGCTTGCGCTGCGTCTAGCTGGGCCAAAGCCCTGGCGTTTTTCTCCATATCGGCAAGCAGGGCCGGATGCTCCATGAGTTCGAGGATCTTCTCGGCCAGCCGCTCCCCGGTGAGATCCTCTTCCAGGATCATCACCCCGGCGTTTTTGTGCACCAGCGACTCCGCGTTCCTCCTCTGGTGGTCGTCGGCCGCGTAAGGGAACGGTATGAAGATGCACCCCTTACCGCAGGCGGTGATCTCGGCGATGGTCGTGGCGCCGGCCCTGCAGATCACCAGGTCGGCAGCGCCGTAGGCCGCGGACATGTCGTCGATGAAGCTGAGCACCTGGGCCTGGACCCCCTGGGCCTGGTACCCCGCCCGCACCCGGGCCGCGTCCTTCTCGCCGGTCTGATGGGTGATCCGGAGTTTCCCCTTCACCCCCGCCAGGTGCGGCAGCGCCTCCAGAAGCGCGCTGTTGACCCGCTGGGCGCCGGCGCTCCCCCCGAAGACGAGGATGCTGAAGGTGTCGCCGACGCTTCTCACCCGCTCCTGAAATCCCCACAGGATCTCCTTCCGGATGGGGTTCCCCGTCATCTGGGTGCTCTCCTTGGGAAAGAAGCTCTCGGATTCGGGCATGGAGATGAAGACGCCGTCCACGAAGCGCCCCAGCACCTTGTTGGTGAGGCCGGGGAGCGCGTTTTGTTCATGAATGAAACGCCTGATCCCCATGCCTCGCGCGGCGAGGACTATGGGCGCCGAGGCGTAGCCGCCGACCCCCAGCACGAAGTCGGGGCGAAACTCCTTCAGGATCTTTCGCGACTGGGAGTAGCCGTAAAGCAGGCGCCCCGCGCTCATGATCTTCTTCACCGTCCCCATACCCTTCATGCCGCTTGCCGAGATGAGGGCGAGCTTGTAGCCGAGCTTCGGGAGCAGGCGCGCCTCGATGCCGCGCTCGGTGCCGACGAAGAGGACCTCGTTCTCGGGGCTGCGCGCCAGGAATTCGTCGGCGACCGCTATCCCCGGGAAGAGATGCCCCCCGGTCCCTCCACCTGCGATAATGAGCCTCATGCCGGGTTCCCCCTCATTCTGGTCGATACGTTCAGAAGGACCCCCACTGCGGTCAGCGAGATGATGAGCGACGAGCCGCCGTAGCTCAAGAAGGGAAGCGCTATCCCCTTGGTGGGGAGCATCCCGGTCACGACAGCCATGTTGATGAACGCCTCAAGCCCCAGCAGCACCGCTATGCCGAAGGCGAGGAAGCGCCCGAAGCTGTCCTCGGCCGCGATGGCCACCCGGATGCTCCGTTGCACCAGCACCAGGAACATGCAGGCGATGACGACCACGCCGATGAACCCCATCTCCTCCCCCAGCACCGAGAGGATGAAGTCGGTGTGCGCCTCGGGAAGGTAGAAGAGCTTCTGCTTCCCTTCGCCCAGCCCCTGGCCGAAGAAGCCGCCAGTCCCAAGCGCCAGCCAGGATTGGATGATCTGGAAGCCGGTGTCGGTCGGGTCCTGCCAGGGGTCGAGGAAGGCGGTGATGCGGCGCATGCGGTAGGCCTTCGTCACCACCAGGTAGACGATGCCGGGAAGCGCTATGAGCCCCATCCCCAGGATGTACTGCACCCGGGTGCCGGCGGCGAAGAGCATCACGATGGCGACGGCGAACATGGTGAGTGCCGCCCCCATGTCGTGCTGCGCCAAAAGGACCGCGATGAAGACACCTAGTATCAGCATGTAGGGGAGAAAGCCGGACAGAAACTGCTTCAGCTTGTCCTGCCGCTTCTCCAGCGAGTAGGCCATGTAGATGATGAGCGCCACCTTGGCGAGTTCGGAGGGCTGGAAGTTGAAGAAGGGGAGCCTGATCCAACGCGAAGCGCCCTTAGCTGTCCCGCCGATGCCGGGAACGAACACTAAAAGCAGCAGGAAGAAACAGCCTAAAAAAAGCGGAACGGCCCATTTCTTCCAGAGGTGGTAGTCGACGTGCATCGCCACCGCCATCCCGGCAAACCCCATCAGCGCGTAGAGGGACTGGCGCTTCAGGAAGAAGAAACCGTCGTGGAACTTCTTTGCCGCCATCACGGAGGACGCCGAATAGACCATGACCACACCGAAACAGGTGAGGATCACGGCCATCAGCAGCACGATCATGTCGTACCCCTCCAGTTTCCTCACGCCTCCCCCTTCTTGCCGGCGCGCACCGCGGCCTTGAAGCGCTCGGCGCGCTCCTCGTAGTTCTTGAACATGTCGAAGCTGGAACAGGCCGGCGAGAAGAGGACAACGCCGCCCGGCTTGGTGAGCCTTCTGGCTATCTCCACCGCCTCCTCAAGGGTCTGGGCGAGATGGGTATCGGTAAGCGCGCCGAGCGCCTCGTTCATGCGGGCCTTCGCCTCGCCGATCAGCACCAGGTGGCTCACCCGGCTCTCGACCAGGGGGGCGAGCGGCTCATAGGAGCCTCCCTTGTCCTTGCCGCCGGCGATCAGGGTGATGCCAGACTCGAAGCTCTCCAGGGACTTCACCACGCTCCCGACGTTGGTCCCCTTGCTGTCCTCGTAGTAGGCGACGCCGTCGATCTCCTCCACCAGTTCCATCCGGTGCGGGAGCCCCTTGAAGTTCTTCACCGCCTGGTAGGCGCAGTCGCCGTCGCAGCGCATGAGAAGCGTCGCCGCGAGGCTCGCCATGATGTTATCCAGGTTGTGCACGCCTTTCAGCTTGAAACCCTCGGTGCCGAAGCGGAGCACTTTCCCCTTGTGGGAGAAGGTGATGAAACCGTCGCGGTAGCTGATCCCCTCCTCCAGCTCGTGCTCACGGCTCATGGGGAAGAACTGCGCCTTGAGCTTCGAGGCACAGGCGGCTACCAGCGGGTCGTCGATGTTCAACACGGCGAAGTCGTCGGAGGTCTGATTTTCGAAGATGCGGAGCTTCGCGTCGATGTACTCCTGGAAGCTGTGGTAGCGGTCCAGGTGGTCCTCGGTGATGTTCAAGAGTACCGCTACCTCCGGCCGGAAGCTTTCCACCCCTTCCAGCTGGAAGGAAGAGAGCTCCACCACTACCCGCTCCACCTGCTGACCGCTTTCGGCCAGCTCGATCAGCGGGTTGCCGATGTTGCCGCCAACGAAGGTCTCGAAGCCGCAGGCTTTGAAGACCTCGCCGGTCAAGGTCGTCGTCGTGGTCTTGCCGTTGGTCCCGGTGATCGCGACCATGGGGGCCTTGATGAACCAGGAGGCAAGCTCCACCTCGCTGACCACGCGCCGCTTCTGGGAGCGCGCCATCTCCAGGGGCTTTATGTCCATGGGGACACCGGGGGAGACCACGATCAGGTCCGCCATTAGGAAGCTGTAGGGGACGTGCCGCCCGAGCTCGTAAGTTATGTCCAGGCCGGAGAGCTCGGCCAGGACGTCGGAGAGCGCCTCCTCCTCGCGCATGTCGGTAACGGTGACCAGGGCTCCGGCCTGGGCCAGGAAGCGGGCCACCGCCACGCCGGTCTTCGCCAGTCCCACCACCAGTATTTTCTTGTCCTTTAATTCCATGACGACCTTTCTCTCTAGCGCATCTTCAGGGTGGAGATCGCCACCAACGCCAGGATGATGGTGATGATCCAGAAGCGCACAATGATCTTCGGCTCCGCCACCCCTTTCAGCTCGAAATGATGGTGGATCGGGGCCATGCGGAAGATCCTCTTGCCGCGGTACTTGTAGGAGCCGACCTGGAAAATGACCGAAAGCGCCTCCACCACGAAGACGCCGCCCACTATCACCAGGAGAATTTCCTGCTTGGTCAATACCGCCAGGGTCCCGAGCGCGCCCCCGAGGGACAGGGAGCCGACGTCGCCCATGAAGACCTCGGCGGGATAGGAGTTGTACCAGAGGAAGCCAAGCCCCGCCCCCACCATCGCGCCGCAGAGAACGGCGAGCTCCCCCGCGCCGGGGACGTAGGGGATCTGCAGGTAACCGGAGAGCCTCGCGTTACCCGCTATGTAGCAGAAGAGCAGGTAGGTGGCGGCGTTGATGGCCACGGGGCCTATGGCGAGGCCGTCGAGGCCGTCGGTTAGGTTCACCGCGTTGCTGGCACCCACGATCACCAGGGTCACAAACGGAATGAAGAGGATGCCCAGCTCGGGGTGCACCCTCTTGAAGAACGGCAGGTAAAGTTCTGTGGAAAAGCCCGGGAGGTAGAAAAGGAAGATCCCGACCCCGGCGGCGAGGAGCACCTGCCAGAACATCTTCTGGCGCGGCGAAAGCCCCTTGGGGTTTTTCTCCACCACCTTCTTGTAGTCGTCCACGAAGCCGAGCACACCATACCCGACCAGGATGAGCAGGGTGATCCAGATGAAGACGTTCTTCAAATCGGCCCACAAAAGGGTGGGTAGCACGATGCATACAAGGATCAGCACCCCTCCCATGGTCGGGGTCCCCTGTTTTTTCAGGTGCGATTCGGGACCGTCGGTCCGTATCACCTGGCGCGCCTGCAGCGCCTCCAGCTTCCTCACCACCCAGGGCCCCACGATGAAGGCCAGAAGCAGGGCCGTGATCATGGCGTAAATGGTGCGGAAGGTCAGGTACTTGAATACGTTGAAGAGCTTGTAGTCGGAGGCGAGCGGGTAAAGGAGATGGTAAAGCATCAGTCAAGCCCCCCTTTTCCTGCGGCTGCCAGTTCCTGCCGCACCGCTTTAGCCACCTTGTCCATTTTCATGCCTCGTGATCCCTTGAAGAGAATGCAGTCTTCCGGCTTTATGAAGGAGAGAAGCTCCCCGGCCAGCTGGTCGTGGTCTTCCCCCAGCACGACGTCCGCGGGGGAAAGCCCCGCTTCGAGCGCGCCCTTGGCGGTCTCCTGTACCAGGCTGCCCAAAAGGTAGAGCCGGTCGACGTGGGCTGCCGCCAGTTTTCCCAGTTCGCGGTGCGCCTCCTCGGTGCCGAGTCCAAGCTCCAGCATGTCGCCCAGAACCGCGACCAGGCGCCCCTCCCCACCGATTTCCTTCAGGGTGGTGAGCGCAGCCGCCATGGAGGCCGGGTTCGCGTTGTAGCTGTCGTCGATCAGGGTCACCCCAGCGACCTCCTCCAGCTGGAAGCGCTTGTCGTAGGGAGAGAACTCCTCCAGCCCCTGGCGGATCAGCTCGCCCGGGACGCCGAGCGCGTGCGCCGCGGCTGCTGCGGCCAGGGCATTGTAGATGTTGTGCCTTCCGTAGGCCGACAGCGTCACCTGCTGCTCTCCGTCAGGAAGCCTCAGGGTGAAGCTCTCCCCCCTCTTGCCGAGGCTCTGGATGGAGGCGGAGGAGACCTCGGCCCCCCGCAGGCCGAAGGTGAGACGGGTCACGTTCAGATGGGTCGGGCAGGCGGAGACCAGGGGGTCGTCCACGTTGTAGACCGCGACCGAGCCCGACTTTAGGCGCAGGAAAAGTTCCCCCTTGGCCCGCGCCACACCCTCCACGCTCCCCAGGGTCTCCAGGTGCGCCGGAAAGGCGTTGGTGATGATCCCCACCTGCGGCTCCGCAATCTCAGCCAGCCGGTCGATCTCGCCGAACTCGCTCATACCGATCTCTAAGACGGCCCAGCGCTCGCGGCCGGTGAGCCTGAAGATGGTGAGCGGCAGCCCGATCAGGTTGTTGAGGTTCCCCTCGGTCTTCAACCCCGGTCCCGTCTGGGCCAGGATCGTCGCCAGCATTTCTTTCGTCGTGGTCTTGCCGTTGCTGCCGGTGACGCAGACGGTCTTCAGGTCGAAGCGGCGGCGGTGGTAGGCGGCCAGGTCCCCCAGGGCGCGCAGCGTGTCAGGCACCAGAACGGCGCCGGCCCCTGTCGGGAGCTCGTTTTTTTCCGCCCAGCTCTCCTCGGCGAGGAAGATGGTGATCCCTTTAGAGACCGCCTTCAGTATGAAGTCGTGACCGTCGAACCGCTCGCCCCTAAGTGCCACGAACAGCTCTCCCGGGGCCACCTGGCGCGAATCGGTGCTGACAGCAGAGGCCTCGCCCCCTGTCTCCCCGATCATCCTGCCGCCGGTCGCCTCGGCTATTTCCTTAAGCGTGAACATCGCCATATTACGTCAGGTTTCCTTTTGTTTTCCGGCGCGCGAAGCGCCCGATTTACCTGCCCCGGTCCAGGACCGAAACATTGTAATTTGCCGCAAAAATGCGGAAAAGGGAACCTAATTTTCCCCAATTACTGTCCTCTCAGCTTCAGCGCAGCCGCAGCCTCTTCCCGGTCGTCGAAGTGGAATTTCTCGGTCCCGACGATCTGGTAGTCCTCGTGCCCCTTGCCGGCCAGAAGCACGATGTCGCCCGGGCGCGCGGCCAAAAGCGCGGCCCGGATTGCGGCGCGGCGCGACTCGATGGTGGCGAAACCTTTTTCGTGCAGTCCCGCCGCGAGCTCCTCCAGGCTGTACTCGCGCAGCCCCAGCGGCAGAATGCCCGCCCGGACGTCCTCCAGGATCGCCTGCGGGTCCTCGGTACGGGGGTTGTCCGAGGTGATGACGGCAAGGTCGCTGTAGCGGGCGGCGATCTCCCCCATCACCGGGCGCTTCCCTTTGTCGCGGTCGCCGCCGCAGCCGAAGATGGTTATGATGCGGTCCGTCTTCAGCTCGGAGATGGTGGCGAGGACGTTCTCCAGAGCGTCGCCGGTGTGGGCATAGTCGACGAGGACCGTGATCCCCTCTTCGCTTTCCACCCGCTCCAGGCGGCCCGGAACCCGCTTGTGCCCCTCGATGCCGGCGCGGATCGCCTCCTTCGAGTAGCCAAGGGCAAGGCCCGCACCAACGGCTGCCAGGATGTTGTACAGGTTGAAGCGCCCCAAAAGCTCGGAGGCAAGGGAGATCTCTCCTACCGGCGTTTCGATGCGGCAGCGGATGCCGTCCACGGAGAACTCGGTCTCGGCCACGCGGATGTCGGCTTTCCCCGTCAGGGAGTAGGTCAGGACCGGCGCGCTCGCCTGTTCCGCGATGCGCGGGCCGAAGGGGTCGTCCAGGTTCACCACGGCGCGCCGAAGCGGCTTCTCTGCGCTCGGGGTCAGGAGGTCGGTGAAGAGCCTCAGTTTGCTATTGAAGTAGGACTCCATGTCGAGGTGGTAATCGAGGTGATCGCGGGTCAGGTTGGTGAAGAGGGCGACGTCGAAGAGGCAGCCGTCTGCGCGGCGCTGCTCCAGGGAGTGGGAGGAAACCTCCATCACCGCGCCGCGGGCGCCGAGGTCGACCAGTTCCCTCAGGATGCGCTGCAGGTCGACCGACTCGGGGGTGGTGTTGGGTGCGGGGATGTCGGTAGCCGCGAAGCGGTAGCTGATGGTCCCGAGCACCGCGGCAGGCACCCCGGCCTTTTCCATGATCCCCTCCACCAGGTAGGTGGTGGTGGTCTTGCCATTGGTCCCGGTGATCCCCACCACCGGGATGCCGCGGGTGGGGGTGCCGTAGAATGCCGCGGCCATGAGGCTCATGGCAAGCCTTGCGTCCGGTACGGTCACGACCGTTACCCCGGCACAAGCGCAGGGGCGGTCCGCAACGATTGCGACCGCCCCCCCCTTTACAGCGGCTTCCACGAATTCGGTCCCGTCGCTCTTCACTCCGCGCAAGGCGAAGAAGAGTGCTCCGGGCGCGACCTTTCGCGAGTCGTAGCAAAGCGACTTTATCTCTACCCCTGCGTCTCCCGAGACCTCGGAGGCGGCGAGACATTCCAGAAGTTGTGCGAGTTTCATGCTACCCCCATTTTCAGGCCGAAGGGACGAACCTGACCCAGACCTGGTCCTGCGTGGTGATGCGGCTTCCCGGCGCCGGGTTCTGTTCGACGGCCCTGCCGCTTCCCTGCAGCTTGACGTTGAGACCGCGCTTTTCCATCACCTTGAGCACTTGCCGCATGCTCATCCCCCGGAAGTTCGGCATGGCGCCGGCTTCCAGACCTTGCACGCTCCCACCTTCGACGCTCCCACCTTCGACGCTCCCCCCCTCGGCGGCCGGCTCCGGCTTGGGCGCGACTTTCTCGGGTGCCGCCCCCTTCTTCCTGGCAAGTAGGCTCTTGTCCGGCGGGACGTTCAGGTAACAGAGAGTCTGCTGCGCTATGGCACTGAAGGCCGGGGCTGCGACCACGCCGCCGTAGGAACTGGTGGTCGGCTCGTCGACAACTACCATGATGGCGAGCCTGGGCTTTTCCAACGGGACGAAACCGACGAAGGAGGCGGTGCGCTTGCTGGCCGAGTATCCGCGACCCTCGACTTTCTGGGCGGTGCCGGTCTTCCCCGCGACCCGGTACCCTTCGACCGCGGCGCCGGTGCCGGTCCCCCCTTCCACAACGACCCCCTCCAGCATGCGGGCCACGGACTTCGCCGTCTCCGGCGAGATGATGCGCCTTTTCACCTGGGGAGCGAACTGCTGCAGCACCACGCCGTTGTCGTCCACGATCCGGTCCACCAGGTACGGCTTCATCAGGTTGCCGCCGTTGGCTACAACCGACACCGCGTTGGTGATCTGCAGTGCCGTGGCGGTCACACCCTGGCCGAAAGAGATGGTGGCGAGGTCGATGCCGTACCACTTGGACTGCGGCCGCAACATCCCGGACGCCTCTCCCGGGAGATCTATGCTGCTTTTCTCGCCGAAGCCAAATCCGGTGAGAGCGGCGTAGAGCCTTTCTGGTCCCAGCCTGCTGCCGATCTTGGCGGCACCGATGTTGCTGGAGTACTTGAGTATCTGCGGTACGCTGAGCGCCCCGTACTTGTGCGTGTCGTGAATGGTCCTGCCGTACATGCGGTAACTGCCGTTTTCGCAGTTGAACATGTCGCCGGATCTGATCACCCCCGCCTCAAGCGCCGAGGCTACCAGGAAGATCTTGAAGGTGGAGCCGGGCTCGAAGCTGTCGGCGATGGCGCGGTTTCTAAGCGCCGCCTGCCCGTAGTCGGCAAAGCTGTTCGGGTTGAAGGAGGGGTAGTTGGCCAGGGCCAGGACCCGCCCGGTGTCGGGCTCCATCACGATGGCGATGCCGGCCTTGGCGCCGTTTTTCACCACCGCGTTGGTCAGCTCCTTCTCCGCAATGTACTGAACGTTCTTGTCCAGGGTGAGAACGACGTTGTTTCCCTTAGAACCGCTTTTCCCCTCGCTCCCCTCTTTCAGGGCGATGTCGCGCCCGAGCGCGTCGCGCTCGGTCACCAGGAAGCCCGTGTTGCCGAGGATGGTGGCGTCGTACTTCTTCTCCACCCCCTCCAGGCCGCCCGGATCGACACCGGTGAAGCCTACCACGTGAGCTGCCACCTGAGAATTGGGGTAGAAGCGTTTGCTTTCTTTTACGAAGCCGACCCCCTCGAGCCCCAGCGCTTTCACCTTCTGGGCCTGCTCAGGCGGGATGCGGCGCGCGAGCCAGACGAAGTTTTTGGCCCCTTTGAGCTTCGCCTCCAGTTCCTGCACGCTGTAACCCAAAAGAGGCGCAAGCTGCGCCGCCTCCTGCGGGATGTTGTCCATGTTGCGCGTCTCGGCGTAGCAGGAATCCATCTCGATGGAGACGGCGAACGGTGCGTTGGTCCTGTCGTAGATGGTGCCGCGGGCCGGGGTCAGCGCCACGATCCTTTGATGCTGTTTCTCCGCGAGTTTCACCAGCCGGTCGTTGTTGAGCACCTGCAGGTAAAAGGCGCGGCCGGTGGTGGCCACGAAGACGATCGCGAACAAGAGGGCCACAAAACGCATCCGGACTCTGGCCCATTTCTCCCGTTTCTCGATCACTTGACCAGGACCACCTGCTGATCGGAGGGAAGCGCCATGCCGAGCTCGCCCTTGGCCAGCGCCTCGATCCTGGCCGGCGCCTTAAGCGAGGCGACTTCGACCCGGAGGCGCTTGTTTTCCTGCTGCTGTTCCTTCAGCTGCTTCGATGCCTCCCCGATCTTCAGGTTCATGTCGATCACCTCGACCCGGGACCAGACGTGAAAGATCGAGACCAGCGTCAGGAGCACCATCACTCCCGTGAGATAGGGAAAGCTGACCCAGCTCTCCCTCGCGACCGCGCCCGGTCTTGCCGGTGCGGCGACCTTGCCGTAGGCGACTTTGCTTTGCGACATGATGCTACCTCTCTAAATCTTTTCCACTACCCGCAGCTTCGCGCTCCTGGAGCGCGGATTCGCTGCCACTTCGGCCTCGCCGGCCGTAATCGGCTTCCTGGTCACCAGCTTGAACCTCGGAACGCGCCCGCAGATGCAGACGGGAAGCTCCTTCGGGCAGGTGCAGCCGGTCGCCGCGGTTCGAAAGCTCTCCTTCACGATGCGGTCTTCCAGCGAGTGGAAGGAGATCACCGCGCCGCGTCCCCCCGGCTTCAGCAGTGAGAGCAGGCCCTTAAGCCCTTCTTCCAGGCTCTTCAATTCCTCGTTTACCGCGATCCTCAGCGCCTGGAAGGTCCGGGTGGCGGGGTGGAGCCGCTCCTCCCACTTCGCCTTGGGGATCGACCCCTTGATCACGTCCACCAGCTCCAGCGTGGTCTCGATGGGACGCTCGTCCCTGGCCTTGACGATGAAGGAAGCCACCCGTTTGGCCCAGCGCTCCTCGCCGTACTCGGAGATGATCCGGTAAAGCTCCGATTCGGGGAGGGTGTTCACCAGGTCGGCCGCGCTCTGGCCGGAACTGCGGTCCATGCGCATGTCGAGCGGCGCGTCGTGCATGAAGCTGAAGCCCCGCTCCTCGCGGTCCAGCTGGTGGCTCGACACACCCAGGTCCAGCACGAACCCGTCGATCCCTTCCACCCCTATTTCCGCCAGCGCAGCGGCGATCCCGGCGAAGTTCCGGTGGAAGATCCGGACCCGGTCACCGAAAACGGAGAGCCGCTTTCTCGCCACCGCGATGGCTTCCTCGTCCCGGTCGAAGCCGATCAAGAGGCCGTCCGGGGAGCTAGCCGTGAGGATGAGCCCCGCGTGCCCCGCCCCTCCCAGGGTGCCGTCCACGTACACCCCGCCCGACCTCGGCGAGAGCGCCTGCAGGACCTCGTCCGGCAAAACCGATATGTGATGAAAGTCTTCCATCTAGAGACCGAGCCCGGCGAGGGCTGCGGAATCCACGGGGAAATTCTGCTCGTCCTGCTCGCAGACCCGGGCCCAGACCGCCTGGCTGTAGATGTCGACCTTGTTCTGCATCCCAACGAAGTGGATCTCGCGCTCGAGCTGCGCCGTCTTTCTGAGGTCGTTGGGAACCAGCACGCGCCCCAGCTTGTCCGCAACGCACTCGACGGCGGGGACAAGGATGGTGCGCCGTACCGCGGCCAACTGGTTCACCGTGAGCCCCAAAGCCGTGCCGTCTTTGAGCTTCTCCTCGAGCGCCAGGAACTCGTGATAAGGGTAGATCACCAGGCCGTAGCAGACCTGTTCCCCGTCCAGCCGCACCGGGCTCGACTTGGTGAGGAAAAAACGCTCGTCTCCAAAGGTGTCCAGCAAAACCTCGCGGAATTTCGCAGGGATGCTGGTGCGCCCTTTGGCGTCGATCGTCGTATCGAATTTCCCTCTGAACATGATTTCCCCGGCATCGGTTGCCACTTTATACCACAATATACCACTTTCGTGCACGAACTATACGGTAGGGGAGTCATGTTGTCAAGGCAAAATTAGCGCCAAATAGGGAATTTTTTGGAGGTTTTACGGGGATTTATCGGCGTCGGGGCGGGGAAGTGGCAAGAAGTGGCAGAACGGGGTGCGGCGCCGGCGAACTGGAACCTGCGGGCCGGGGTTAGAGCGCGAAAAAGGCGGAGGGAGGGGCCCCTCCGCCCTGGTATGGGGAGATATTTTGCTTACTTTTTCCTGTCGAACAGGGAGACCACGTTACCCCCCTTGCGCGGAGCTTCCTTGCTTGCGCCGTTACCCTCCTTGCCGACGGAGGCAAGAGGCTTCGGAGGCGGTTCCGGGGATACCACCTTTTCCAGTAGGATCGGGGTGCCGGCCATGGTGAAGGGGGCACCGTTCACCTGGCTTTCGTCCAGTATCCAGGTGTACACCTGCAGCGGCACGGTGAGCACCAGCAGCTGCACCTTCCACCAACCCGGCTTCACGTCCGGGGAGATGTCCTCGATTCTCGCGTAAAAAGCAGGTTTGTTGTCGATATGGACCAGCACCAGGTCATTTACGGTAGCCATCAGTAGTATCCTCCGATCAGACAACGGTAGTGCTACGGAGTTAAGGGGCCGGGACGGCGTGCCTCAGCAAAGGCCCGTCCATCGCGCCGCCGGGGAAAAGCGACCGGATCTCGGCGTAGAGCCCCTTGAGCTCGCGCTCCATGAGGTAGAAGCGGGAGACATCGCTGTGCGCCAGCCGGTCCTCGATCAGCTCGCAATTGAAGGTGATGCAGTTGAAAGGGCGGTAACCGGGCGGAATGAGGCAGCCAGGCTCCCCCAGGTAAGGACAGAGGCCGTTGTCGAACCGTGGGGAGAAAAGCGGTTCCCCGGTCGCCCGGTACGCCAGGAGGTCGGCCGCGCTGAAATGGTACTTGCCGCAGACGCAGCAGGCCCCGCCGCAACCGGCGCACGACTCGGCTGCTTCGACCTGTTCCACCAGGCGCTGCATCCTCTCCTTGAGCGCGACCATAGCACGTGAGAGTTCGTGCAGCCGGTGCGCTTTTTCCTGAGGGAGGGCCTGGAAAACCGCGTCCACCGCGGCTACCGCCTTCACCCACTCCCTCTCCCACTCCATCGGTACCCTGCCCTCGTGCGTCCTGGCGGACGAAAAAAAGCCGTTCGAGCTCTCGCCCGAAGGGCCGTTCGTTAAGTCAGTTCAAGGTTTCAAAGTTCAAAATTCTGCGTTGGAGGGTTCGCCCCCCTCTTGGTCGGTACAGGTACGCCCCCAGTCTCCGAGTAGACGGCAGAAGAGGAGAGCGGGGGCGAACGTTGAACTTTGAACTCTGAACGGTTTAAAAAAATTGGCCGAAGCAGCCCGTAAGCCGGGTTCTGTTCCCGCAGCCGGTTACCCGGAGGCGGGCGATGGTCATTCATCTAGGAGCGCCGTTACCGACGCCCTCAAGCAACCAACCCGGAAGCACGGACGGGCCGTCCTTGACGCTTCCCTATTTGGTCTTGCTCCTGGTGGGGTTTACCTGGCATCCGGCGTCGCCGCCGAACCCGGTGAGCTCTTACCTCACCCTTTCACCCTTACCCCCCTTCGCTGAAGCTTCGGGGGGCTAGCCCCTTTGGCTTCAGTTTTGGACGGCGGACTTCTCTCTGTGGCACTTTCCCTGAGGTCACCCTCGCTGGACGTTATCCAGCACCATGCCCTGTGGAGCCCGGACTTTCCTCCCCCCACCTTCGCACAAGGCTACGGCGGGCGGCGGCCATCTGGTCTGCTTCGGCCAAAACTTAACGGCAGCTTAAGATAAAGATCAAGATTAAGACAAAGCGCAGCTGGAGACTTAATCTTGATCTTAGTCTTAATCTGCCTCTTCTATCCTTCCACTTCCTGCTTCATGACCAGGATGCGCTGGCAGTGCGGGCAGGTGATCACATCGTCGGCGCGGAACAGGGTGTTGTAGAGCTGCGGCGGCAGGTGCATGTTGCACCCCATGCAGTTACCTTCCTTGGCCTCGACCACGGCCACGCCGCGGCGCTGGTCCCGCAGCCTGCTGTAGCGCTTCATCACCGAGGCGGGGAGCCCCTTCACGGTCTGCTCGCGGGTGGCGACATCGACGGCGATGCCGGAGTCGAGGCTCTGCACCTTGGCTTCCACTTCCCCTTTCTGGGTGGCCACGTTCCCCTCGAGTTCGGCCAGGTCGGCCTCCTTCTTGGCCACGTCGACGTTGATTTCTTCGATCGCATTTATCTTCTGCAGGATCTGGTCCTCCAGCTCGGCGATCAGCTTCTTCGCGGTGGAGATTTCCTTGGAGACCGCCTGGTACTCCTTCTGGGTCTTGATCTCCTTGAGGTGCGCCTCGGACCTGGTGATGTTCTCACCTTCCGACTTCAGGTTCGCCTCCAGCGCGCCCTTCTCCTCTTCCAGGGTACGCGCCTCCTCGCGCCTCGCCGCGATCTTCTCGCGCGCGTCGGCAAGCTTCGCCTCGAGTGCCTGAGCCTCGCTCAGAAGCTGTGCTTTCTCGCTGTCCAGACCGTCGATCCTCAGGTCGATTTCCTGCAATTCGTATAACGACTTCAGACTGTTACGCAAAATCTGCCTCCCCAACTCCCTGTTTTATGTGCACAAAGAGCGCGAACCTACCAGAAACTGAAAGGTTCGCGCTCTCCTTGGTACTCCAAAACTTCTGTTTCGAACCGCTTTGCCTGCAAGGCGGCTTTGAGCTGCCCGGCCAGGCCGTGAACCATGGGAAACTCTGTGGAAAAATGACCGGCGTCTAGCAGCGCGAGCCCCAGCGCTTCCGCCTCGCGTGCCTCGTGATACTTCACATCTGCGGTGACCAGGATGTCGGCCCCCTTGCGCTGCGCTTCGTGCATGAGCGATACGCCGGAGCCGCCGCAAAGGGCGACCTTCTTCACCTGCCGCGCCGGGTCGCCCACCAGGCGCACCCCGGTCGCAGCCAGGGATCCCTTAACCCTGAGCGCATAGTCGCCGGCGCGCATCGGCTCCGCCAGCCTCCCGATCCGTCCCAGGCCGTAGCTCTCGCCCCGGTTCAGCACCGGGTAGAGATCGTAGGCGGGTTCCTCGTAGGGATGCGCACTCTTGAGCGCCGCGACGGCCTGGGCTACGCGCTCCTTGACCAGCAGGAGCTCGAGCCGGCTCTCGGGCTCGGCATGGCTTTTCCCAACCTCCCCCACGAAGGGTCGCGCCCCGGAAAGTGCCGTGAACCTCCCGGTCCCCTCCCCCTGGTAGGAGCAGTCGCGGTAGTTGCCGATATTGGGCATGAACGGCGAAAGCGCTCCTAAAAGCTGCTCCTCGCAGCCGTGCGGCGCGAAAAAGACCAGCTTCACGTACTCCTCGCCGCCGGTGATCCTGAGCGGCTGCGCCTCCTGGACACCGATGAGCCCGGCCAGAAGGTCGTTCACGCCACCCTGGGCGATGTCGAAGTTGGTGTGCAGCGAGATGATGGAGAGGTCGTTCTTAAGGGCGAGTATGGCGAGGCGGCCGGTTTCGTCCGCGGTGGAGATCTTCTTGAGCGGGGTGAAGATGAAGGGGTGGTGCGTTATCAGGAGCTGGCAGCCGGCCTCGATCGCGGCCTCGACTGCTGGGCGTCCCGGATCGAGCGCCACCATGATCCTCGAGACCTGGCTTGAGGGGTCCCCTAGCTGCAGCCCCACGTTGTCCCAGGACTCGGCGAGGTGGGATGGGGCAATTTTGCCAGTGATTCCGGATATATCTGAAACTCTAGGAGTAATCATCGCGCACAAAAGAAAAAGAGTGCAACCGCTTGGTGTGCACTCTTTCTCCCCACTTTAGGTGTATTGTTTCGTCTGACCAGGTGCTTTAAGGGCATCCCTACATCATCCTAATTGTAAGGTGGTGGGCCCACCAGGACTCGAACCTGGGACCGACCGGTTATGAGCCGGTAGCTCTAACCAACTGAGCTATAGGCCCGAAAAGCGAAATTAAAACATATAGTAAAAGGATTAACGTGTCAAGCTTCAATTTATAATGATCCCCGCCGCTTTTCCTAATACATCTCGTACTTGAGCAGCCTGCACTCGATCGGCCCGTTGTAGAGCACGATGCGCCTGGCGGCCTTCAGCCCCACGGACTTGGCGAGCTCCAGATTGCCGGTGAAGAGAAAGGCCGTATACCCCTTGCAGCGCTGCTTCAACACGTCCCCGATCTCCTTGTAGAGCGGCCTGAGAGCCTCCTCCTCCCCGAGCCTCTTGCCATAAGGGGGGTTGAGGATGACCACCCCCGGGCCGGGCGGAGGGGCGAGCTCCGAGAGCTGCTGCCGCCCCAGGGTGATCTGCTCCAGGACGCCGGCGCGCTTGGCGTTCTGGGCGGCCATCCCGACGGCCGAGTGCGAGATGTCCGTCCCCTGCACCGGTGCGGGAAGGTCGGTGAGGATGCCGTTGCGCGCCTCGGCGACGACGCGCTCCCAGAGTGCTTTGTCGAACCCTCTCCAGCGCTGGAAACCGAACCCCTGGCGCGACAGCCCCGGGGGGATGCGCAGTGCCTTCATGGCCGCCTCGATGACGATGGTGCCGGTGCCGCACATGGGGTCGATAAGCGGGGTGGTGCCGTCCCAGCCGGACAGCTCGACGAGCGCTGCCGCCAGGTTCTCCTTGAGCGGCGCCTCGTGCCGGTCCAGGCGGTAACCGCGCCGGTCCAGCGGCGTCCCAGAGCAGTCGAGGCTCACGGTACAGCGGTTGCGGAACAGCCTCAGGTTCACCCGCAGGTCGGGGTCCTTGGTGTCGACGTTGGGCCGGCTGCCGAAATGGTCCCGCAGCACGTCCACTATGGCATCCTTCGCCTTCAAGGCGACGAAGCCTGAGTGGGTGAGGGCCGAATCCCTCAGGCTGCAATCGACCGCAAGCGTCATCGCCGGCGTCAGATACTTGACCCAGGGGAGCCCACTCACACCCCGGTAGAGCTGCTCCGGGGTCTCGCAGGGGAACTCTCCCAGCGGCATCAGCACCCGGCTCGCGCTCCTGAGCCAGAGGTTGGCCCGATACGCCGCTTCCATACCCCCGCCGAAACGGACCCCGCCGCTGTCCACGGCGACCTCGCTAGCGCCCAGCCGCGTCAACTCGGCGGCGAGCACCTCTTCCACCCCCTTTGCGGTGGTGGCGAAAAAACGCTCCTCACTCATCGGAACTCCTCGCAGGCCTTGGGCTCTGCACCAGCTATGGGCCCCGCCAAACTCCACTTTTGCGGCAGGGCGGTACGCCTCTTGCTGTTAACAGCCGTCGCCAGCTTTCGTCAATAAGAAATTTTGTTGTTTAGTCAAAGCTAACGCCCAACCGAGCCACTGGGACACAACCAAGGGTCCTTCAACCCTTTAGCCGCTTCGCGAGGGGCGTCCAATTGATGAGCATGAAACCAGTCGCTTGCCTTTACACATTAGTACAGTACAATTCCTCACTTGATTGTTCCGCGTAGGGATATCGCGTTTCAGGGAGAAGCACTCCATGGGAAGACTGCTCAGAGTACTGATGGTGGAAGACGCCCCCGACGATGCGCAGCTCATCGTGATCCGACTGGAACAGGGAGGGTTCGACGTACAGTTCCGGCGCGTCGACAGCGCCCAGGCCATGTGCGAGGCACTGGATGGACCCCAGTGGGACGTCATCATCTGCGACTACGTGATGCCCGGCTTCAGCGGGCTGCAGGCCCTGAAAATCCTCAAGGAGAAGGGCACGGACATCCCCTTCCTGATGATCTCGGGCAAGGTCGGGGAAGAGGCCGCGGCCGAGGCTATCCGCTGCGGTGCGGACGCTTTCCTGCTCAAAGGGAACCTGGGCGGCCTGATCCCGGCGGTGCAAAGATCTATCGCAGATGTGGCGCTGCGCGAACAGAACCGTCGCCACGAGCAGGAATTGAAGGATAAGCTCACCTTCATCCAGGTTCTCATCGACACGCTCCCGACCCCCATCTTCTACAACGACCCCAACGGCCTCTACCTCGGCTGCAACAAGGCGTTCGAGGAGCAGATCGGGATGAAGCGGGGCGAGAACATCAACAAGAGCATCTACGACATACTCCCCCCGGACCTGGCGGCCCTGTACACCCGCGGGGAAGAGGTCGCTGGAAACGGCGGCGGCCCGCGCAGCTTCGAGGGAACCATCACCTGCGCCGACGGTGAAAGCCGCGACGTCATCTTCTACAGCGCCTCCTTCAGCAACTCCGGCTCCACAAGCGGCGGCGTCGTCGGCGCGCTGCTCGACATCTCTGAGAGAAAGCGCGCGGAGAACAAGCTCCGCTACCTGAGCACCCACGACATGCTTACCGGCATCTACAACCGCGCCTACTTCGACGAGGAACTGGAGCGCCTGAAGAAGGGGCGCAAGTTTCCGGTCAGCATCGTCATGGCGGACGTGGATGGCCTCAAGGAGGCCAACGACCGGTTCGGTCACGCGGCGGGGGACGAACTGCTTAAACATGCCGCTGAGGTGTTGAAGAACGCTTTCAGGAGGGAGGACGTAGCGGCGCGCATCGGCGGCGACGAGTTTGCGGCGCTGCTCCCCAATACGGACGAGGTAGCCCTGGTCGAGGCGATGGAGCGGCTACAGCAGCAACTGCAGCTAAGCAACAAGGAGCACCACGGCTTCCCGCTACCTTTAAGCCTTTCGATAGGCGCGGCGACGGCATTGAACGGCGAGGACCTGACCGCCGCCTGGCGCGTCGCCGACCAGAGGATGTACCGCGAGAAGAAAGGGCGCAGTGCCTGCACGCCGCAGTTCAGACAGCGCCACATCAGCGCCTGATATTCTCCGCTATGGTGCGGCGCCTCCCAGGCTATGCCCCTTGCGAGGAGTAGCCGGCGAAGCCTTTCTGCAACAGCAGGGAGGCTTCCTTGTTCCGGGGGCTTGCCGGATACTCGGCGGCGAGCCTCTGCAAAGCGACCTTACCCTGCTGCAACTCCCCCGCCTTCAGATATGCCTTCCCAAGGTAGAAAAGCGTGTCGTCCAGCCTGGTCAGCCCAGGGAAGCGCACCAGCGCCTCGTTCAGCCTCTTAATCGCCGACTGGTACTTCTCGGTCCTCAGGTAGAAGTTGCCGACGTAGTTCTCGTAGGCCAGCTGTTTGTCGCGGCAGTCGGCTAGCTTTTTGGACAGCTCCGGGGCGTACTCCGACCGTGGGAACTGCCCCAGGAACGCCTCCAGTGTGGCCACCGCGTTCTTGACCGGGGTCTGATCGGTGTCTGTCCCGGCGATCTGCTGGTAGTGGCTCAAGGCCAGCCGGTAAAGCGCGTAAGGGGCCTGGGGGTGGGTCGGGTGCAGCTTGCGGAAGTCTTCATAGGCTGCCGCAGCCTCGATGTAGGCCTTGTTCTCGAAATGGGCGTCCGCGATCTTCAGCTCGGCCTGGCTGGTCAGAGCCGGGGCGGTGTCGCTTTCCTTCACTTTCTTCCAGCTCTCGATCGCCTCGTTGTAGTTGCGCTTGGCGAAAGCGGCCTCGCCTTCCTTGAAATAGGTGTCGGCGCTTTTTACCGGCGCAGGCGCCGAGGCGCAGGCGCTGATCAGGCACAGTGCGGAGCAAAGGGCAAGGTGACGCAGGGGTCGAAGCTGCATGAGGTGACTCCTTTCCAAGTGGTTGTGGCCCAGCGACAAAGTCCCCGGGACGGCTCACGTCCCGGGGACCTCTTGTTTTAGCTGCGGTTGGCGCGCTTGCGCATGGTGGGGTCGAGCACCTTTTTCCTGAGGCGGATCGACACCGGGGTGACCTCGACCAGCTCGTCCTCGTCGATGAACTCGAGCGCCTGCTCCAGAGTGAGGACCCTGGGAGGGGTGAGCTTGATGGCGTCGTCGGAGCCGGAGGCGCGCACGTTGGTGAGCTTCTTCCCCTTGCAGGGGTTCACCTCAAGGTCGTTGTCTTTGGCGTGCTGCCCGACGATCATGCCGCCGTATACTTCCACCCCTGCGCCGAGGAACAGGATGCCGCGCGGCTGCAGCGCATCGAGCGAGTAGGCGGTGGTCTCGCCCTGCTCCATGGCGATCAAGACGCCGTTCTTCCTCCCCGGGATCTCCCCTTTGTAGGGGGCGTACTCGTGGAAGGTGTGGGTGATCACCGCGGTGCCGCGGGTCTCGGTGAGGAACTCCCCCCTCAAGCCGATCAGGCCACGGGCTGGGACGATGAACTCGAGACGGATGGTGTCGCCCATAGGCGTCATGGCTGCCATCTCACCCTTGCGGGGGCCCATGCGCTCGATTATGGCGCCCTGGTACTCGGCGGGGACGTCCACCACCAGGTATTCCATCGGCTCGTGGCGCACGCCGTTCACCATGCGCATGATGACCTCAGGCTTCGAAACCGCCATTTCGAACCCTTCGCGGCGCATGTTCTCGATCAGGATGGAGAGGTGCAGCTCACCGCGGCCCGAGACCTGGAAGGTGTCGGCGTTGGAGGTATCGGATACCCGCAGCGACACGTTGGTCCTAAGCTCCCGGTCCAGGCGCTCGCGGATGTTCCTGGAGGTCACCAGCTTCCCCTCGCGCCCGGCGAAGGGGGAGGAGTTGACGATGAAGTTCATGGACAGGGTTGGCTCGTCGATGGCAACGTAGGGAAGCGGAATCGGGTTGTCGGCCGCGGCGAGGGTCTCGCCGATACCAACCTCGGTGAAGCCCGCGATGGTGACGATGTCCCCGGTAAAGGCCTCGGCAATCTCGACCTGCTTCAGCCCCTCGTATCCCAGGAGCTTGGTGACGCGCGCTTTGGAGATGGCGCCGTCGCGCTTTATAAGGGCGACGGTCTCGCCGGAGCTCACCTTGCCGTTGAAGATCTTCCCGGTGGCGATGCGGCCGATGTAATCGTTATAGTCGATGTTGGTGACCAGGAGCTGGAAGGGAGCGGTCGCGTCCCCTTCGGGGGGATGGACGTTCTCCTTGATCAGCTCGAAGAGCGGCTCCATGTTCTCGGAGGGCTGCTCCATCTCCCGCATGGCGTAGCCCATCTTGGCGCTGGTGTAGCAGATGGCGAAGTCGAGCTGGGCGTCGGAGGCCTGCAGTTCGCAGAAAAGGTCGAACACCATGTCCACCACCTCTGCGGGGCGGGCACCGGGACGGTCGACCTTGTTGATCACGACGATCGGCTTAAGCCCCAGGTCGAGCGACTTCTTGAGTACGAAGCGGGTCTGCGGCATCGGGCCGTCGAGGGCGTCCACCAGCAAAAGCACCGAGTCGACCATCTTCAACACGCGCTCGACTTCGCCGCCGAAGTCCGCGTGCCCCGGGGTGTCCACGATGTTGATCTTGTAGTCGCCGTGGTGGATGGAGAGGTTCTTGGCGAGGATGGTGATGCCGCGCTCCTTCTCCAGGTCGTTGGAATCCATCACCCTCTCGGTGATCGCCTCGTTTTCTCTGAATACGCCGGACTGCTTAAGCATCGCGTCCACCAGGGTGGTCTTGCCGTGGTCGACGTGTGCGATGATCGCTATGTTTCTGATCTTCTCCTGCATGGGTTGCAGCTCCTCTTACTTCGACGCCTAAAATAAAAAGACGAGCATGACGCCCGTCTTAAAAACGACCCAATATGGCATGTTTCGCCACAGTTGACAAGTTATTTTCTTATGATACGCCGCCTTCCGCCCATCGCGGCCATCTGCTGCTTCTGGATGGTGCCGAGGCTTTCCAGGTGGAACTGCAGCCACATCTCGCCGTACCCCTTCATCTTCATCTTCTTCCCTTCGCGCAGAAGCTCCAGGTTCTGCTTCAGGTTCTCGTCCCCCGGGAGCTTGGATACCCCCTTGGCCAGCACCTCGCACCCCTTCACCGTCTCCCCGATCTCGTTGAGGCAGTAGGCGTAGAGGGCGTAGAGGAGCGACTCCTTGGGCGAGCCCATAAGCGCCTTGTCGAAGGTCTCCTTCATCTTGTCGTGCTTGTTGCGCTTCATGTAGGTGACGGCGAGCATCCCCATGGTGACCCAGTTCTTGAAGAAGCCCTTCTCCAGGTAGGGAAACGCCGTCGAGAAGTCGCGTCTCACGAAGTAGACCATGCCGATGGCGGAGTTGATCTGGCTCTCCACGTAGATCTGCCACTTGCCGAAGCGCAGCGCGCTCTTCAGATCGCGGATCCCCTTCTCGAAGCGCTGGGCCTGGATGTCCTTCATGGCAGGTTCCATGATCGCCTCGAGCTTCTTGGTGACGATGCGGGAGATGACGAGGAAGCTCCCCAGAAAGACCAGCAGCGCGGCAAGACCTGCGGCCCACCAGTACTGGAAACCTGCGGAGAGGGAGACGATGAGAAAAACGGCCACGGCCGCGCCTGCGGAGATGAGAAGGTTGTACATGGTATGGCTTGTCCTTTCGTGCTGCTTGAGGGGTGATTGTTGAATGTGGAGGTCGGCGTGCGGGTCTAGCCCGAATCCCTGCCCGGGGCGCCCTTTTGGTACTTGGCAACGATGATGCGCTTGCCGGGCTTCAGCGCCACCCTGGTCTTCAGGTTGTTCCAGGCCGAGAGCACCCGAGCCGTGACGTTGAACCGTTTTGCCAGGGAAGCCAGGGTGTCACCCTTCTTCACGGTGTAGTACTTGTGCAGCTCCTTTGGCTCCGCCGCGGCCGGCGCCGGCTTCTCCTCTACCCGCGCCGCGACCTGGACCGGGACGGTCAGCATCCGTCCGTGGAGCTTGGCGGCCTTCTTGCGCCCCAGGTCGTTCAACTCGGCTATGGCCTGCGGGGTGGTCTTGAAGCGTCTGGCAATGGAGATCAGGGTGTCCTTTTTCTTGGCGCGGTAGCGCACGTGCTTCACCTTCTCGGTGTAGCGCTCGGACTCGGGGATCTTGGCGTACTCGACCTCGAAGACGACTGCCGTCCCTTTGGGAACCTTCAGCTGGTATCCCGGGTAGTCCGGGGGGGTCGAGCCGCGGCGCAGCGCGGGGTTCAAGTCGCGTATGGCCTGCACCTCGACACCGCAGGCCTTGGCCACGACCTCGAGGTCGGTGCGCGACGGGATCTTCACCACGTCGAACTCGATTGGGGGAAGGTAGGCAACGTCGGCAAAGCCGTGCTTGGCTGGTTCCTTGGCGATGATGGCGGCGGCCAAGAGTTTCGGGACGTAGTCCTTGGTCTCCCGGGCCAGATAGCTCCCCTTGGAGATCTCCCAGAAGTCGCGGGTGTTGTACATGTTGATGGCGCGCAGGATCTTGTTTTCTCCCGCGTTGTACCCTGCGGCTGCCAGGTACCAGTCGTTGTTGAAGAGCGCGTAAAGCTCTTTAAGGTAGAGCGCCGCGGCAACCGTCGCCTTCAAGGGATCGCGCCTCTCGTCGATCCAGGGGTCGATCCTGAGCGCGTAACGTTTCCCCGTCTGGGGCATGAACTGCCAGGGACCGACCGCGCTCGCCACCGAGACCGCGTGCGTCATGAAACCGCTCTCGATCATCGCCAGATAGACCAGGTCCTCGGGGAGCCCTTCCTTCTTCAGCACCGTCTTCATCATCGGGATGTAGCGCTCGCTCCGGGAGAGCCACTTGGCGAAGACCGGACGAGCCGGCCCCTGGAAGTAGCGGACGAAGTAGTCCACCTTGGTGTTGAAGGTAAGCGGGATATCGGAGTCGGGAAGTTCCATCTCCGGCAGTTTGAGGTCGTAATCCTGGGAATCATCGCTGAAATCTTCATCGTCGGAGAAATCCGAGGGGGTGAGGCCGAGTCCTTTGGAGAGCGCGACGTCGGAGGAGTTGGAGGCGACCTGCATGGCCCGGGCCAGGTGGCGCTCGTCGGCGGCCGAGCTGGCGGGCGCTGCGAAAGCGGTGGTAGAGAACAGCAGTGACAGTATGATGAGGGTCGCTTTGATCATTCAATACCTATTTACGGGGTTGTACCGCGGCCGAACGCACAGGTGCGCAGAATAGCGGAATTCAGAGGAGTTGTCAATTCAAAGGGGCTTTTGACGCTGTCGCGAGGGGGTTGCGCTTGAGGGGGGGGCACGGCGCAGGTTACCGTTTCCTGCCGGATATGAGGGAATGGACTTGTGGCAAATGCGCAGGGGCGGTGGCTGCGGGCTCGTCGGTGCCAGGTTAAATGCCCGGCAGAAGCGGGAAGCTGGGTGGGGAAATGAAAAAGCCCCCTGCCGGTAGGGCGGGGGGCTTTTTGGGGAACGCCCGCCGGTGTTATCCGGCGGGCTGACTAGGGCAACCCTCTTTGCAGTGGGTTACGGGGCGAATCATATAGAAATTGGTCCACATATCTGATGTCTCCTTTTCCCTGGTGGATTTTCATCCCTCGCTGTGTGGTTCCCGGAGGATGCTGCAAATATAATACTCGCGTTCTTCAATGTCAACCCGCCCCCAGGGTGAATTAAAGGGAGGTGCCGCTCTTTTTTATTAGCGAAAGAAGCCAGCCGTCCCTGAGCCTCAGCGCCGCATGCGGGCAGAGTTCCCGGCAGCAAAAACAGCGTATGCAGCGACGGTAATCGAAGCGCAGCCTCCCCCCCTCGACCCTGATCGCCCCAGGAGGACAAGCCCTGACGCAGATCTCGCAGAGCCGGCACGCCCCCTCCACCACCTCGGGCCGAGAGGTGAGCTGGTTTCTGAGCCGGTGCTTCAGGAACCCGGGAAGGCCGAACTGCACGTCTGACAGGTGGGGTAGTCTGAAGCTGCGGTAGGGGACTTCATTAGATTGAAGCCCAAGATATTCCACCTCGGAGCGCTCGGCTCCGGGAAGCTTCATCCGGCGCGCCGCGTTCTCCACGTAGAGGAGCTTTTTGGGGATGCCGGCTATCTCCGCTGCCACGAGGTCCACGGCGACGGCGTTCTCCCCCGCCAGAAGGAGGCCGACCTGGCAGGGGTCGCCACTTCCCGGGCCGTTTCCCTCCATGCCGACTATGGCGTCCACGATGTTCAGGTCCGGTTCGCGCAGCCGGTACACCTCCAAGAGCATCCTGGCGAAGAGATCCTTGTCCGCACCCGCCTTCAGGTGCCAGGCGGCCTTCTGCGTCCCCACAATGGCGCCGAAGAGGTTCTTGACGCAGCAGGTCATGGTCATCATCTCGTGCGTTTTCAGCTTGGGGAGGTTGATCAGGCGGTCCGCCTCAAGGTAGGGGGCGGCGAGCTCGAAGCGCCGGTAGAGTCCCAGGCCCGGAACCTCGCGGGTCTGCTCGAATGGGACGAACTCGGCCCCGGTCTCCTCGATCACCGGCAGCAGCCCCGAGCGCTTGGCGACCTTGACGGCGCTTCCTATTCCCGGCGAATCCCCGACCAGCGCCACTCCCCCCGCCAGCTGCACCTGCCGGATCACGGCCCGCAGCAGTTCCGGGTGCGTGGTGACGGCGGCCTCGGGAGGCTTCGCGGCAAGGAGGTTCGGCTTGATCAGAACCCGTTCGCCGGGCTTCACGAAGCGCTCCATCCCGCCCAGGCGGGCCAGGAGCCGGGCCACCCCTTCCTGGACCAACTCCCGCCGGTAATCACCCACCTTCTCTACCGCAACCTGGTACATCGCTCCTCCGGAAATTCGTTGTCAAGCTGGGGTTTCATGAGTAAGATTCCATACCATGAAAGCTGAACTGGAGCAATTCTATAGCTACCTGGAGACCGAACGCAACGTCTCCCCCCACACGGTCGCCGCCTATAAAAGCGACCTGGAGCAGTTCCGCGCCTTCCTTGCCAAAGACCTTGAGGAGCCTCGTGCCGAGGAGGTCGACCACCTCACCATCAGGCGCTACCTGGCGCAGTTGCACAAGGTATGCGCCAAAAGCTCCATCGGCCGCAAGCTCGCCGCGATCAGGGCGCTGTACCGGTTCCTAATACGCGAAGGGAAGCTGGAGAAAAACCCGGCTGAACTCGTGAGTACCCCGAAGAAGGAAAAAAAGCTCCCCTTCCATCTGAACATCGACCAGGTAAGCGCACTGGTTACGGCGCCGCAAGGGGATTCCCCCCTGCCGCTTCGCGACCGCGCCGTTTTGGAGACGCTTTACTCCTGCGGCATCAGGGTGAGCGAGTTGACCGGCATGAACGTCGGGGACATGGATCTTGCAGCCGGTCTCGCCCGGGTCCTGGGCAAAGGGGGGAAGGAGCGGCTGGTCCCGGTCGGCTCCTGCGCCAGAAGCGCCCTGGCCGCCTATCTTGCCGAGCGCGGCAACCCTGGCTCATCCGAGCCGCTGATCCTGAACGCCCGCGGGGGACGGCTCACCCGGCGCAGCGTGGCACGCATAGTCGACGCCCACATGCTTCTCATCGCCACCATGCGCAAGGTCTCCCCGCACACCCTGCGCCACACCTTCGCGACCCACCTCTTGGAAGGAGGCGCCGATCTGCGCGCTATCCAGGAGCTCTTGGGACACGCCTCCCTCTCCACCACCCAGAAGTACACCCACGTCAGCATCGACAAGCTGATGGAGGTCTACGACAAGGCCCACCCCAAGGCGCGCGACTAACCGGTCGCGGTTAATCTTCATTCATTCCCGCTATTTAAGTACACAGAACGCTTGCGCGGCGGCGCAATACGTTGTAACTTGCACAGCGCCATTTTCTTAATGAGACAGCCCACCCCACATCCGGACCCCGGATCCAGCAGCAGCACACTGATGGAGCCCATCCCCATGACGAAAAAGCAGCTATACAACAGCAGGATACTGCTCACCTACCTCAATCTGCTCAAGAACAGGTACCAAGAGGTGGACCCCGCCGACATCCTGGAGTACGCAGATATAAGCCCGTACCACGTGACCGATGCCGCCTACTGGTTCACCCAGTCCCAGGTGGACCGGTTCAACGAGCGGTTGGTGCAGCTGACTGGGAATCCCGGCATCGCGCGCGAGGGGGGAAGATACGCCGCCTCCCGCGACTCGCTCGGCTTCATAGGGAAGTACGTCCTTGGGCTCGTCGGCCCCGGCGACGCCTTTTTCAGCATTAATAAATCCAGCTCCAACTTCACCAAATCCTCACGTTTCGAATGCAGGAAGATCGCCAAGAACAAGGTGGAGATCACTGTCACCGCTCTTCCCGGGGTGAGGGAAAGCGCCTTCCAGTGCGAAAACCGCATCGGCTTCTTCGAGGCGATGCTGGCGAGCTTCAACTGCGAATCTCCCCTGATCGAACATCCCGAGTGCAGCTTCAAGGGAGGCGCCTGCTGCCGCTACGTCATCTCCTGGCGCAACAGGCTGCCGCGACGGCTGCGCACCACTCGGAACTGGCTCACGGCTGCGATGGTCGCAGCCGCCGTCGGTTTCCATTCCCCCTCCCCCTGGTCGGCCCTGTCGCTCGGCCCGCTGTTTCTCGCCTTCTTCTTCGCCTTGAGCCACCTGGCCTCGCACCTGGAGAAACGTGAACTGCGTGCGGCGCTGGTGAACCTCAAAGAATCGACGGACGAACTACTGGAACAGACGACCACCAACTACCAGAACGCCCTGCTGGTCAACGAAGTCGGCCAGGCGCTCAGCAAACGGGCCGGCCAGGAGCGGCTGCTCGAAGACATCGTAGCCGTGCTGGAAATGAGGCTCGGTTACGACAGGGGGATGATCCTTCTTTCCGACGCCCAGCGGAGCAAACTGAAGTTCCGGGTCGGATTCGGTTACGACGAGTCCCAGCTGAGCGTGCTGCAGGACGCCTGTTTCAACCTGGACAAACCGAACTCGCGTGGGGTCTTCGCCACCTGCTTCACGGAACAGAAACCTTTCCTCATCAACGACTTCGCCGAGGTGGCCGCGCTGCATTCCGCCCACAGCGTCCAATTCGCGCAGCAGATGGGGACCAGGTCCTTTATCTGCTGCGCCATTGTCTGCGAAGGTGAACCGCTAGGGGTCCTGGCAATGGACAACGTGCGCAGCAAGAGGCCCCTGGTCGGCAGCGACCTGAGCATTTTGATGGGGGTGGCGCCGGTAATAGGGATCAGCATCAGCAACGCCATCCATGTCGACAACGAGAGACGGATAACGGAGCAGTTGCGGCAGTCGCAGAAGAGGGAGGCGATGGGGGAATTCGCAAGCGGCGTGGCACACGACTTCAACAACCTGCTGACCGCCATAATCGGCTTCGCAAGCCTGGCACAAGCGAACCTCGTTGCCGACAGCATCCCCTTCCAGTACCTCGACGAGGTGCTAAACGCCTCAGAGCGCGCCACCTACCTCACCCGGGATCTGCTCGCCTTCGGCAGGAACCAGGCGGCCAACCCCCAGGCGGTGGACCTGAACCGGATCGTCGGGCAGATGGAGAGGCTTTTGGGGCGGCTCATCTCCCGGCAGATCGAACTCAGGGTCTCGCTTTGCGACGAGGCGCCCACGGTCCTCGCCGACCCAGGGCACCTGGACCAGGTTGTGATGAACCTGGCCACCAACGCCCGCGACGCCATGAACAACGCCGGCATCCTTACCATAGAGACTGCTGTAGTGGAGCTCTCCTGCGACTCCACCAGGTCGCCAGGCGCCAAGTCCGCCGGGCGTTACGCGAGGCTCTCGGTCCGGGACACGGGGAGGGGGATGGACGAGGAGACACGGGGGAGGCTTTTCGAGCCTTTCTTCACAACCAAGGAAGCCGGGCAGGGAACCGGTCTGGGACTCGCCATCGTCCAGGGGATCGTGCAGCAAAGCGGTGGCTTTATCGAAGTGGAAAGCTCTCCCGGGAAAGGGGCCTGCTTCCTGATCCATCTCCCCCTGCTGCAGGAGATCGAAGAACCCGCTCAGGCTCCGCTGGCCGTATATCCCCTCTCCTCCCCCGGCGGCGAAACCGTACTGGTGGCCGAAGATGCGCTGGAGGTGAGGAGGGTCACGGCTGAGTTGCTGCAGCAGCACGGCTACAGGGTCATCGAGGCGGCTGACGGATGCGAAGCGCTGGAAAAGTTCCTCAAGCACCAGGATCAGATCAAGCTGGTGATCATGGACCTGGTGATGCCCAGGATGGGCGGCCGCGACGCCTTCGACGCCATCGCCAAGTGCAACCCCGATCTCAAGGTCCTTTTCACGAGCGCCTACCCTCCCGAAGAGGTCGACGCTGGCCGGTCGGTCCTGCCGGAAGGAAGCTTCCTTGCCAAGCCGTGCCAGCCGCGTCCCCTGCTTCTTGCCGTCAGGCGCCTGCTCGGCAGCAGCCTGAGCATGAGGCAGTACTCGGCCAGACGCGGCTGAGGCGCCAGGACGCAAAAAAGCCCCGCCGGACTCCGGCGGGGCTTTTTCAGTTGTTTCAAACTGCGAGCGATTACTCGCAGAGGTCGATCTTGACGTCCCAGTTCTTGAGCTTCATGGTGCCGTTCTTCTCAAGGTTGAGGTGCATCTTGAAGGCGCGGTCCCAAAGCTGCGGCTCGTGGCCGACCTTCTTCGCCAGGCACTCTTTCTCGGCGATGTCGAGGTACTCGGTGAGCTGCGCCTTGTAGTCCGGGTGCGCGCACTTCTCGATGATGCGGCGGGCACGCTCCTTGGGAGCCATGCCGCGCAGGTCGGCCAGGCCCTGCTCGGTGATGACGCAGTCGAGGTCGTGCTCGGTGTGGTCAATGTGCGAGCAGTGCGGCACCACGCAGGAGATACCGTTCGGGTCGGTCTTCGACGGACGGGAGGACGGGGTGTGCATCATCTTCAGGAAGCCGTTCCTCAAGAAGTCGCCCGAGCCACCCAGGCCGTTGATCATGCGGGTACCACCGACCAGGGTGGAGTTTGCGTGCGCGTAGATGTCGATCTCGACCGGGGTGTTCATCGCGATGCACCCCAGACGACGAATCGGCTCAGGGGCGTTGGAGATGGAGAGCGGACGCAGGGTGATCTTGTCGAAGTACTTGTCCATGTTCTCGAAGAAGCGCGGGAAGCCCGGGGTCGCCGAGAGGGAAAGGGAGCAGGAGGAGGCCGCGTCGAGCTTGCCGGAATCGAACAGGTCGAGCATGGTGTCCTGGAGCACCTCGGTGTACACGGTCAGGTTGGAGAAGGGGCCCTTGGCGAGGCCGCCGATGACGGCGTTGGCGATGGAGCCTACGCCCGACTGGATCGGGAGGAGGTTCTTCGGCAGACGGCCGGCTTTCACCTCGTGGGTGAAGAAGTCGATGATGTGGTTTGCAATCGCCTCGGAGGTGTCGTCCTGCTCAGCGAAGGCACGACCCTGGTCGCGCAGCTTGGACTCGACCACGGCGACGACCTTGCTCGGGTCGCACGGGATCGAGGTGGAGCCGATCCTCTCGCCGGCGTGGGTGATCCCCAGGATCTGACGGTTCGGCGGGGTGAGCGGGGTCAAGAGGTCGTGGATACCTTCGAAGGAAGGCTGTCCGGTGTTAACCTCGAGGATGATCTTGTCGCAGATCATCAGGATTTCGGGGATGACGCCGCAGGAAGAGGTCGGCACCAGGGAGCCGTCTTCCTTGATCGCGGAGACTTCGATGATGGCGAGGTCGAGCTTGCCGCTTTCGGAGTCCTTGGTGTAGAAGCCGTAGCCCAGGTCCTGCGCGAACAGGGAGAGGTGCTTGTCGCCCATGCGGATGCGGCCCGCGTTGATGCCGGCGGCGATGTTCTTGCCGGTCTGGTACGGCCAGCGGCGGTCGATCATGTCCAGAGTTGCCCAACGGTCTTCGGTCTCGGCGCCGACGGAAGCACCGATGAAGAGGTTGAATTTCAGCTTGCCCTGCAGGTTGTTCTTCTCGACATGGTCAGCCAGGGCGATAGGCACCACTTTCGGGTAACCGGCCGGGGTGAAGCCGGACCAGCCAAGGTTCATCCCGTTCTTGAAGAAATCGATGGTCTGCTCGGGAGCCATGACCTTGTTCAAAAGTTGCTTGCATTGTACCCGGTCTTGCAGTGTGCCGTACTCGGACATAACTTCCTCCTGTTCTGTTTTGGTGTCTACGACAAAAACCAGCCGCGAAGCTGATGTATAACAAGGGCTTGGCTGCGGCGCCGGATCGTTTTGCTTCATGATCCTGCAACGCGGTTGCATGTGCCTGGCGAAAATTAGAACCGGATTCTACTGAAGAGAACTATGAGAGTCAAGCGTAATAAACCAAGGGAGCTGCGCCCTGTTGCATCGAGTGTCTCACCCGCGTCGAGCTGATTAACGCCTTCTTAGCATTGCACGGGATCCGATGTATACAGTATGCAATCTAATCTGAACGCGCTGTTTCAGTCAAGAATAAAAAAATGTTTCGGGTGTGGCTTAGAGGGGTTGGTTCAACTGCCGGCCATGTTTGTCACGTGATACCGAAGGGTTCGCTTTCCCGGCCTCACTCCGAGAGATGGCATTTTTGCCCCGCGATAAAGGCCGCAATGTGCGCTATCCTGCGGCCGTAAAAGCCGTACCAGACCAGCTTCAGGACCCGCCTCTTTTCAGGAACGCCGGCGGCGGCAGATGCCGGAAACAGCAAACACCGTATCAGGAGAAAAAGGCGCCTGAAACCGGCGAAAATAGAACAACTGCGCCCCCGAAGGGCAGGATCGTGCACAGCAAAAGGGCCAATTGCTAAAAAAACGGCCGTACCCCAAGGAGGTACGGCCTGTTTTATTTCGAAATATTCCTGCTGAAAGCGGAGCGTCACTCCTCGGCCCGGTAGCCCAAGCGCACGGCACCCCAGTGACGGTTGTTGAAGCTTATCGGCGTGGAGATGTCGTTCATGATCTCGCCGGTATCCCTCATGTAGGTCTGCAGCAGGAACGCCTCGCTGTTTTGCGCGGCCTTGAGTCCGGTCTTGTCGTTGAAGATCCTCTTGGTACGGTTGTTCACCCGGTCCAGGTCCGGGTCGCCGGTCAGGGGCTTTGAGTAGCGCAGGTTGTGGCTGGCGACGTAGCCGCGGTCGTCGACGCAGATCGCGAAGAAGACGTTGCCGTTACGGGCCAGGATCTCCTCCTGGAGCGGCGAGACATACTGGTCGAAGAAACTGTCGAATGCGGTGTTGTATTTTTGCGGCGACGTGTTCGGGATGGGGCGGTAGTTCCTGTCGCTCATATCCGCCATGGTGATCTTCCCGGCAGCGACCCCGGCTTCTATGGCCTCGACAAACCGGTCCCGCAGCTCGCATGCCATGCGCTTCATCTCGTCATGGCGGTTGCCCACGCTGAACTTGCCGACGGTGGAGAAGATCTGCTCCGCCACACCGGTCAGTTCTTGGAACGCCTTTTCGCTCTCAGTCATGTCTGTGTGCACCATAGATGCCGATTCAGAAACGTTGTGGATCTTGTCGGCGATCTCGTTGGTGGTGGCGCTTTGTTCTTCCGTGGCCGACGCTATCTGGTTTATCAGCTGCGCCGTCTCGCCGGCAAGCCCGAGGATTTTCTCCAGGCACTCCTTGGCAGCCAGCGACTTGGAGACGCCGTCTTCCACCCGCTCCTGCTCCTGCGAGATGGATCGCGCCGCCTCGCGGCTTTCGACCTGGATGTTGGTAATTATCTTGGCTATCTCCTTGGTGGAGGTGGCCGTTTTCTCCGAGAGCATCTTCACCTCGTCAGCGACAACGGCGAAACCGCGCCCGTGCTCCCCCGCACGAGCCGCCTCGATGGCCGCGTTCAGAGCGAGCAGCTTGGTTTGGTCCGCTATGTCCTCGATCAGGTTGATGATGTCACCGATCTGCGCTGACGACGATTCGAGTTTCCCCACCGTCTCCAGGGTCTGCGCCACGTTCTCCCGCACCGACACGATGCTGTTGCAGGCATCGTCCACAACCGACATCCCGCGACTGGCCGCCTCGTCCACCTCCGCCGAGAACCCGGCAGCCTGGTGGGTGTTGCCGGCGACAACGTTGAGCGTGGCGGCCATCTCCTCGGTAGCCACCGCCACCGTCTCGGAACGGTCCTTCTGGTCCGCCGAGCAGACCACCGTTTTTTGCGCCCGACTCGAGACGTGGCAAAGAGAGATGGAGATGTGCTCTGCCAGGTCGTAGAGGACCGTAACCGTCTCCCTCAGCTTTCGCACCAGGTGGTTGATGTGCCGCGCCAGGTCCCCTATCTCGTCGTTGGAACGTACCGGGATCTCCTTGGTGAGATCCCCTTCCCCTTCGGCTATGTCCTTGAGCTTCTCGGAGAAAAAGAGCAGGTCGCGCACCACCGTCTTCTTGAAGAAGAGGTACATGCAGAGCATCATGCCCAGGAAGAAGGCCACCCCCGCCGCCAGGAGGATCGCTATCATCCTGATCGCGTTCTTGTACCCCTCCTCCATGGAAGAGGTGAGCAGCAGCCCCCCAAGATACTTGTCAGAGGCGTCGTGGCACTGCTTGCAGCGCTCCTCGTTAACAAGCGGAACCGCGGTACGAAGCACGTGTATCCCGTCCAGGACCTGCCGGATCTCGATCCGTTTGCCCGCCGCGAGACTGTCTGCTACCTGCCGGTCCAGCTTCTCGGATACGGTATCCTTTCCTTCCTTGTTGAAGATCTGGACATCGAAGCCGAACTTCTTCTCCTTGGCCACCTTCGCCAGGTTCGCCACCGACTGGATATCCTCTTTCATCATGAACGCCGCAACCTCCTCGGTAATGACGGCTTCCATGGTACGGCTGTTTTTTGCCTGCAACTCCATGCTCGACCGGTACTGCAGCCAGATGGCAAGGCACCCTACAATGGTGATGCCGATGAAGAGGTTTATCCCCACTATAGACAGGATTTTGTGCATCAGTTTGTTCTTGAACATCTGGCCTCCTCGAATAATCCTTTTCCAACGCCTCTTTGGTAGGAGTATCGGCAGGTTGTCCCGCTACTTTAGCGGTGACGTTTACAATTATTTTTACTTAACCAAACAACGTTCTTGAAAACCACAGACTAACGCGGACGGTTTTTCGGGCACCGCCGTCACTGTTGGCTCATGACGACTGTCTCTGTAAATTTTTTTTGCCAGATGCGTTTAGCTGCCGCTATTTGATCTGAATCAAAGCCTGTCGCTGCGACTGATGATATGCTTTGCTAAAAACACCCGGAGGTGTTCCATGAACCAATTAGAGGACCATGAACTGCACCGGCAACTGGTGCAAGAGTGCAACGACGCCATCATCTTCTCCGACCGGCAAGGGGTGATCAGGCTCTGGAACAGTGGAGCCGAGCGCATGCTGGGGTTTTCCGCGGAAGAGGCGATAGGGAAGTCGCTGGACATCTTCATCCCGGAGAACCAGCGCGCCCGCCACTGGGAGGGGTACTTCAGGGTGATGGAAACCGGTTACACCCATTACCAGACCGACCTGCTCGCGGCCCCCGCCCTGCGCAAGGACGGCAGCCGCATTTCCACCGAATTCTCCATGACCATCATCAGGGACGCAGACGGCAAAGTTGCCGGGACGGCGGCGGTGATGCGGGACGTTACTGCGAAGTGGCAGAAGGATAAGGCGCTGCGGGCAAGGCTTGCCGAGCTGGAAAAGGAGTTGGGGGAGAGGTGATGCCGCAGGCGTGTCGCTGGGCCTTGGAAAAAGAAAGGGCTCCGGAGTTTGACTCCGGAGCCCTTTCCGCGACCGCGATGGGTAGGAGGTGGCGACTTCACCCCACCTGGTCGACGAGGTAGTTCTGCACGCCCATCTGGGCTATCTGGTCCAGTTGCGCCTCGATATCGTCTATGTGGTCCTCTTCCTGATCGAGGATCGACTGCAACAGTTCGCGGGTTCCGTTGTCCCCCAACTCCACGGCAATCCTGATGCTTTCGTTGTACCCCTTGATGGCGGTCTCCTCCAGGGCGTGGTCGAACTGGTGCATCTTGGGGATTTCGCCGCCGATATGGATCGGGTCCAGCCTGCTGACGATCGGCCTCCCTTCCAGGAACAGTATCCGCTCGATGAGCTTCTCGGCGTGTTTCATCTCCACGATCGCCCTTTCCCTGATCTTTCCGTGCAGCCTTTTGTACCCCCAGTTCTCGCACATCTCGGCGTGAACCATGTACTGGTTCGTGGCAGTCAGCTCTTCGGCCAGGCGCACGTTCAACTGCTCAATCACCCTTTCGTTTCCCTTCATCTAAAACCTCCTTTTATATATGTGGTAGCAGCCGCCAGACCGCTCGACACTCCGACAGGGGTACGCTGGCACTGGTTAAAATTAATAGTCATTAATTTTAACGCATATGATTATACCGAGCGAGAGACGATTGGCAATGCTCGGAGTTCGTTGCGAAGAACGGTTGCTGCCGGCTTTGTCCGGATGGTTGCCTGGGGCAAGGAAGATGGGACGCGAACTGAAAGGCGGGTTGCACGGGAGAGGGTGGCGATACGAAGAGTGGGCAGCTGAAAAGCGCTGACGCGCCGGCGGCAGAGGCCGGCGCGCCAGGATCAATGTCAGGGGACGGTCTCCGGTTCCGCCTCGTCCGTCTCGACCCCCATGGGGAGTGCTTCGCCCTTGGGGAGGACCAGGTTGAGCAGAATCGCAGCTATGCCGCAGAGCGAGACGCCGTGCAGGTGCTGTCCGGCCACGTTGAGGCTCAGCCCTCCGATGCCGAAGACCAGCACCAGCGAGACGATGATCAGGTTGCGCGGGCGGTGCATGTCGACCTGGGCGTGGATCAGGGTGTTGAGGCCCACCGACGCGATGGAGCCGAAGAGGAGCATCATGATACCCCCCATGACCGGGACAGGGATGGACTGCAGGATGGCGTTGAACTTGCCGAAGAAAGCCATGACGATGGCGAAGCCGGCGGCCCAGGTCATGATGACCGGGTTGTAGCAGCGGGTGATCATCACCGCCCCGGTTACCTCTGCATAGGTGGTGACGGGGGGGCCTCCGATCAGCGCGGCGGTGCAGACGGCGAGCCCGTCGCCGAGCATGGTGCGGTGCAGGCCGGGCTTCACGGTGTAGTCCTTGCCGGTCACGGCGCCAATGGCGACGACGTCGCCGACATGCTCGATGGCCGGGGCGAGCGCCACCGGGATCATGAACAGGATTGCCGCCCAGTTGAACTGGGGGGTCACGAAGGTCGGGACCTCGATCCAGGGGGCCGCGGCAATCTTGGTGAAATCGACCAGCCCCAGGAAGATGGAAAGGACATAGCCGACGGCCACGCCGGAGAGGACCGGCAAAAGCCGGAAGATCCCCTTGGCGCGCACGGCAACCGCGGCGGTGGTGGCAAGGGAGATCGCCGCCACCAGGATGGCGGTGTCGTAATCGACCAGCACCCCCTTGCCGTCACCGGTCTTGCCCATGGCCATGTTGACCGCAACGCCGGCAAGCCCCAGGCCGATCACCATGATGATGGGACCCACGACCACCGGGGGCATGATGCGGTGGATGAAATCCGCGCCGCGCAGGTAGATCACCAGGGAGAGCGCGAGGTAGAGCCACCCGGCGGCGAAGAGCCCGCCCAGGGTGGCCGGCATCCCCCAGGTCTGGACGCTGTAGATGATGGGCGCGATGAAGGCGAAGGAGGAGCCTAAGAAGATGGGGACTTGGCGCTTGGTGCAGATCTGGAAGATGATGGTGCCCACGCCGGCGCCAAGAAGGGCCATGCTCGGGTTGAGCCCGGTGAGAATCGGCACCAGCACCAGCGCCCCGAACGCGACAAAAAGGATCTGCGCTCCGGAAAGCGCCTGGCGCCATACCGGTTCTTTTGCTTCTGACATGCAGTTGACCTCGCTAGGAAAGTGATACGGGAGGAAACGCCCCCGTTTTAATTGCAGGGTGCGTTACTTGGTGCCGAAGATCTTGTCGCCGGCGTCCCCCAGCCCGGGGAGGATGTAACCTTGCTCGTTCAACCTCTCGTCGATCGCGGCCACGTAGATGTCGATCTCGGGGTAGGCCGCGGTGATCTTCGCCAGCCCTTCCGGAGCGGCGACGAGGCACAGGACGCGGATCTGGAGGCAGCCGTTCTTCTTGAGCATCTCTATGGTGGCGGCCATGGAACCGCCGGTTGCGAGCATCGGGTCGATGATGAGTGCAAGGCGTTCGTCGAGGCTTCCGACGAACCTCTCGAAATAGGTATGCGCCTCAAGCGTCTCCTCGTTGCGGGCCAGCCCCACCACGCTCACCTTGGCGTTGGGGATCATGTCCAGGACGCCGTCCAGCATGCCGATGCCGGCGCGCAGGATCGGGACCACCGTCACCTTCTTCCCCTTCAACTGCTGGATCACAACCTTGCTGCCGTCCCATCCGGTGATGGTCCTCGGCTCGATCTGAAAATCCCTGCTGGCCTCGTAGGCGAGCAGGGAGGCGATCTCCGAAGTGAGCTCGCGGAACTTCTTGGTGCTTATCCCGGCCTCGCGCATCAGGCCGATCTTGTGCTTCACCAGCGGGTGGTTTACTTCATGGACACTCATCAGGATCTCCCGTCCGAAAATTTTGGTCTTACCATACCGGAATTTGCCCATACAAACAAGCAGTTGAGCATTAGACACAACCAATAGGAGACGGATGGGAGGAGCGGCGGAAGAAAAGGGGGACGGGGTACTTTTCATTGGTAAAAAGTGGCCTGTCCCTTTTCCGGTGCGGGGGATTAGTGCGGCTCAACTGAAGCGGTAGGCGAGGGAAAAATAGGCAGCGTAGCAAAGGACGGCCACGGTGGCGACGAGGCAGATCAACGCGAGCAGGCGGTGCGCGCTGTTCTCGCGGCTCCCCTCTTGGTACCCCAGGAGTTTCGCCAGCACGACACCCCCAACGACGCCGCCGCCGTGCCCCCAGTTGTTGATGCCGGGCATGATCAGGCCGAAGAGGACCAGGCTGATCAGCCAGCCGCTCACTTCCCGGGAAACGGCCGCGCCGTAATTGCCGCCGCGGCTTTTACCGAAATAGTAAAGGGCTCCGATCAGGCCGCAAACGGAGGCGGAAGCACCGATGGTGAAGGGGATCCCGGCGAAGAAGGAGGCGACGTAGCCGGCAACGCCGCTTAAGGTGTAAATCACGAACATGCGGCTCGCGCCGAACTCGGCGCTCACCCAGGGGCCGATCTGGCGCAGCGCCATCATGTTGAAGAGGATGTGCAGCAGTCCCCCGTGCAGGTAGTTGGCCGAAATAAGGCTCCAGACGCGCCCCAACTCCAGCACAGGAATGGTGCCAGTAGCGCCCAGCAGCAGCAAGCTGTTCTGGTCCGGCGACAGGAAACTCAAGGGGTTCATGTCGAAGCCGCGCCTGCCGCTCACCAGCAGCGACAGCAGGTAAAAAACGACGTTGGCGGCGATGATCCCCTGCACCACGAAGCCGGCATCGAGACCTCCGCGCAGCATATCTCTGACCCTGGCGCCGAAGCTTGGACGCGGCGCGCCGCACCACATGCATTGTGGTTGTCTGGCGTCTATCTCTCTGCCGCATCTGGAACAGGTTATGGAACGCATCTTTCTACCTCGTAATTTAAGCTGCCCCCCACTGTACCATTTCGCATCTATAAAACAACAAGGCAGAGAGCTTTCGAACGAACAGCCGGCATCTCTGACAGAGAAAGCAAGTGCAATCATTGCGGCGGCCGGTTGGGATGATAGATTTTACGGGTTCGTTTTACAAGCAGGCTGAGAAAAGCAAAGAGGAGGCTTTTTATGCCAGAGATGCTGTTTGACGACTTCGGACCGTGCAAAGTGATAGAACTGTACTCCCCCAAGGAAGGGGTGCGGGGCATCGTGGTGATCGACAACGTCGCGCTAGGCCTGGCTGTGGGAGGCGTCCGTGTCACCCCTACCGTCACTACCGAGGAGATTCGTCGCCTGGCCCGCACCATGACATTGAAAAATTCCATCGCGGGGCTTCCACACGGCGGCGCCAAGGCCGGCATCGTGGCGGACCCGGCCGATCCACGCAAGGAGCGGATCTTCCGCGTCTTCGCCAGGATGATCAGGGGACTTACCGAGTACATCCCCGGCCCCGACATGGGCTGCGACGAGACGTCGATGGCGTGGATCCTGGACGAAACCGGGAGAGCGGTGGGGCTTCCCGAGGAGATCGGAGGGCTGCCGCTGGACCGGCTGGGGGCGACCGGCTACGGGGTCGCCGAATGCGCTGAGGTGGCTGCCCGCTTCGCGAACCTGGAACTGAAGGGGGCCAGGGTGGCGGTCGAGGGGTTCGGGAGCGTAGGCAAAGCCGCCGCGCGCTTTCTGATCGACAAAGGGGCCGTACTCGTTGCAGCCTCCGACACCAAGGGGGCCGTCCATGATCCGGCGGGAATCGATGTGAGCGAACTGATCGAGGCAAAGCGTCAACAGGGGTCGGTCACGGGGTTCGGCAAGGGGAGCCGCCTGGCCGCAGCCGACCTCTTCGACGTCCCTTGCGACATACTGGTCCCGGCCGCAGCCCCGGACGTGATCAACGCCGGGAACGTGGAAAAGATAAAGGCGCGCATTATCCTGCAGGGAGCCAACATCCCGGCCACGGCGGAGGCGGAAAAGCGGCTGCAGCAGCGCGGGGTCCTGGTGGTGCCGGATTTCATCGCCAACGCCGGCGGCGTGATCATGGCGGCCATGGAATACGCAGGGAAGAACGAGACGGAGGCCTTCGCCGCGATCAGGGAGCGGATCAGGAAGAACACCGCCCGAGTCCTTGAGAAGGCGGCTAGCGAGGGGACCCTGCCGCGGACGGCGGCGGACACGCTGGCGCGGGAACGGGTGAGAAAAGCGATGGGGTACCGGGATTACTAAGGAGCCGGTCGCGAAGCGGCAGCCTGGCGCCTGGCCTAGGCGCTGTGCAGAAAAAGCAACGCGGGGTCCTCGAGGTAGCGGAGTACCTTCCCCAGGAACCTCGCTGCATCGGCACCGTCGGTGGCGCGATGGTCGAAGGTGAGCGACAGCGGCAGGATCTTCCTGATGGCGATCTGGCCCCGATGCACCCAGGGGCGCTCGACGATGCGCCCAAAACCCATGATGGCGATGTCGGGCCAGTTGATGATGGGGGTGGCGAAGGTGCCGCCGAAATGTCCGTAGTTGGTGATGGTGAAACTACTCCCGCGCAGTTCCTCCAGCGATATGCTTCGCTCGCGCGCCTTGCGGCCGAGTTCCTGGACCGCCTGCGCTAGCTCGATGATGCTCTTCTTGTCCACATCCCGGATCACCGGGACCATGAGCCCCTCCGGCGTATCCACAGCGATTCCGAAATGGTACTGCTTCTTCAGCACCAGCTCCTGCGCCTCGTCGTCGATAGAGCCGTTCAAAAGCGGGTGCTCGCGCAGCGCGTGCTGGACCGCCTTGATGAAGAAAGGGAGGAAGGTCAGGTGCGCGCCCCGGGACTCCACCTCCCCCTGCTCCCGCACCCGCATCTCCCAGATGTCCGTGATGTCGACCTCTTCCATGCTGGTGACGAAAGCGGTGGTCCTCTGGGAAGCGAGCACGTTCCGGGCGATGGTGCGCCGCAGCCCTCTCAGCGGCAGCCGTTCCTCCTCTTCCGGCACCGGCTTCGCTTTCTGCGCCGCCTGTGGCATCTGGTCCAGGTCCTCGGGCTTGATGCAGCCGTGAGGGCCGGTCCCCCGGATGCCTTTCAGGTCGATACCCCGCTCCCTGGCCATCTTCCGCACCATCGGCGTCGCCAGCCCCTCGAACCCGGCAGGCGCCGCCGGGGGAGACTCCTCCTCCGGTTCCGGCAGTGACCCCACGATGCCGACCGAGGCGGAACGCGGCGTCGGTTTACGCTCCTCTTCGGCACGCTCATTCCTGGCCGGCTCCTTTGCCTCGGCGAAAGTCACCAGCGTCTCGCCGACCAGGACCGTCTCCCCCTCCTTGCGGTGGAGGCGGGCAACGACACCTGCGCGCGGAGCCGGGACCTCGACCACAGCCTTGTCCGTCTCCACCTCCACCAGCGGCTGATGTTCCGCAACAGCGTCCCCTTCAGCCACCAGCCAGCGGCGCAGTTCCACCTCGGCGATCCCTTCACCCAGATCGGGGAGTTTGAAATCCGTAGGCATAAGAAACCCCTTGTTACCCAATCGCTTTTGCCTTCCTCTGTGATGAGAGCCGTTGCTTTTCCCCGGGAAAACCTCTGTGGCCTCCGTGGACCTCAGCGCCCTCTGTGTTCCACCTTTCGCCGTTTGCTCCGGTTTTTGTCAGTACTTAAGCACCTCGTCCAGCGCCGCCCGTATCCGGTCGGGACCCGGAAGGTACTGGTCGATGAGCTTCGCCAAGGGCACCGGCACGTCGGGAGCGGTCACCCTCAGGATCGGCGCGCGCAGGTGCAGCATCGCCTCCTCCGCCAGCGTCGCGGCTATCTCGGCCCCCAGGCCGCAGGTCTTGATCGCCTCGTGGACGATGACCGCCCTTCCGGTCTTTTGAACCGAAGCAAGCAGGGTCTCCAGGTCCAGCGGGTTCAGGGTGAGCAGATCTATGACTTCGGCGTCGTACCCGTCGACCGACTTAAGCACCCGCTCCAGCATGCTCCCCCAGGCAACAACGGTGACCGCGGAGCCTTTACGCGCTAACCGCGCCTTCCCCAGTTCCAGTTGGTAATCCCCTTCCGGCACCTCTTCCTTAATCATGCGGTAGAGCCGTGTCGGCTCCAGGAACAGGACCGGGTCCGGGTCGCGCAGGGCCGCCAAAAGTAGCCCCTTGGCGCTGTAGGGACCCGACGGCACCACCACCTTGAGCCCGGGGATGTGGCAGAAGATGGCCTCCGTGCTTTCCTCGTGCAGTTCCGGCGCCTTGATTCCACCGCCGTAGGGGGTGCGGACCACCAGCGGGCAGCTGAAACGCCCGCGGGAGCGCGATCGCAGCCTTGCCGCGTGGGCGAAGAGCTGCTCGAAGGCGGAGTAGGTGAAGCCCATGAACTGGATCTCCGGCACCGGGCGCAGCCCGTAAGCGGCCATCCCGACTGCGGCCCCCATGATGGCCGACTCGCAAAGCGGGGTATCCAGCACCCTCTCCGGCCCGAAGCGCTCCTGGAGCCCCTCGGTGACGCGGAATACCCCGCCGTCGCGTCCCAGGTCCTCCCCGAGGAGCACCACCCGGTCGTCGCGCGCCATCTCGTCGGCGAGAGCCTGGTTTATCGCCTGCACCATGTTAAGTTGCGCCATGTCAGCGTCCCTTCCTTTGCTCGGCCTGTCGCTGGGTGAGCGTCGCCAGTACTCCGTCGAATAGCTCTGCCGGCGAGGGGTGGGGTGCCGCCTCCATCTCCCCCACCGCCCGATCGATCAGCGCAATCGCCTCGTCCTTGACCACCCTCCCCTGCTCGGGGGTCCAGGCGCCGCTTGCCGCCAGAAAACGCTCCAGCCTGAGAATCGGGTCGCGCCCACTCCAAAGCGCCACCTCCTCGTCCGAGCGGTAGCGCCCGGCGTCGTCAGCCGTGGTGTGGTCGGCCATGCGGTAGGTGAGGCATTCCAGGAAGGTGGGACCTGCGCCGCTTCTGGCCTTTTCCAGCGCGTTGAGGGTCGCGCGGTAGACGGCCAGGATGTCATTGCCGTCCACCTGCACACCTTCGAACCCGTAGCCCAGGGCCTTCTGGGCCAGCGATGCCGACGCCGTCTGCCCCTTGAGCGGGACCGAGATGGCCCACTGGTTGTTCTGGCAGATGAAGACGACGGGGAGCTGGTACACCCCGGCCATGTTCATCGCCTCGTGGAAGTCCCCCTTGGAGGTCGCACCGTCGCCGAAGTAGACGACCACGGCGGCGGGATCCCGGCGGTAGCGGATGGCGAGCGCTGCACCGACCGCATGCGGGATCTGGCTCCCGACCGCAACGCAGAAGGGAAAGATGTTTAGATCTGGCGGCGTCTTCTGGGCCCGCTCGTCCCCTCCCCAGTACTGGAGTAGCTGCGGGATGGGGTACCCCAGCGTCAGATGCGCCCCCATCTCCCGGAACGAGGGGAACACCCAGTCGCTAGCCTTGAGCGCGAAGGCGCTCCCCACCTGGGCCGCCTCCTGCCCACGGATCGGAGGATAGGTCCCCAGTCGCCCCTCCCGCTGCAGGGAGACGGCACGCTCGTCAAAGCAGCGCGCAAGCACCATGAGCTGGTACATGCGCCAGATCTCGTCGGCCGAAAGTTCAGGCATCAGGGACAAATCGGCGCTGCCGTTCTCATTGAGAACACTCAGGCGTTTTATTTGGAAAGTGGCAAGGATTTCTTCGGGCATGCTCGGACCTTCCGCGGAGGTGGCGATCAAAGATTGGGAGAGTGTAAACGCACACTTGCAGGATGTCAAAAGAGGTCGAGAAAGGAGGGACTACTTAACCAGCCTCGCGCAGGAGGCGGAAGAGACTAATGAAAGCGATTCTGATGGGATAGGCAACGCCGGGGTAGAAAGGAGCTTGCGCACCCGCAGCTTTTCGCCCCCCGAGGACTGTAGAAGGATCATCGACCATCACCCTGTCCCTCTCCCACAGGGAGAGGGAACCCAGGTTTCAAGGAATTCAGTGAGAACTGCTAGCCGGTTTTCTTTTTCACCTTACTGTAGATGACCGGCACCAGGGCGAAGAGTCCCAAAAGGGCAAAGGAGCCTAGCACCCGGGGAGAGGCGACGTCGGAGAGGGAATCGATGGTGGCAAGGCTCGCCCCTGCGTTGACGAAGACGAACCCTCCGGGGATGATCCCGATCAGCGTCCCCGGGACGAAGACGCGCAAGGGGAGGCGAGTGAGCCCGGCGGCGAGGTTGATCAGGAAGAACGGGAACAGCGGCACCAGCCTAAGAAAGAGCAGGTAGTTGAAACCGCGTGCTTCCAGCTCCCGGTTCAGCCCCTCCAGTTTCGGTCCGAACTTGCCGAGCACGAGGTCGCGCAGCAGGTAGCGGGTCACCACGAAAGCGAGCGTCGCTCCAACGGTGGCGGCGATGACGGCGTAGCAGGTCCCGGCCAGGGAGCCGAAGATGGCGCCTGCCGCCAGCGACAAGATGGCTGCGCCGGGAAGCGAGAGCGCCGTCTGCAGGATGTAAAGGGCCATGAAGCCGGCGACCGTGGCAGCCCGGTGCGCCGCGTAGTACTGGAGGAGCGCCTGCCGGTTGGCCTTGAGCGACTCCAGGGTCAGGTAACGCCCCAGATCGAGGTAGAAGAAGAGGAAGACGCAGATGACGGCAACGGCGAGGAGGAGGATCTTTTTCAGGTTCATGCGGCGAGGTACTCCGGAGACAGAGGATAAAAGATTAAGATTAATAAAATCTGATTTTAGATAGCGATTGGTGCCTTACCCTGAAGACAAAGGTTTTCTTAACTCAATCTCAATCTTAATCTCGACTCCATCTGTTTAGCACATCCAGGGGCGATTGGTTACCACTTTCTTTGCCAGGCTAGCCAGGCCGTCATCAGCTTCTTGACCGAGGGAGTCAACCTGCCGCGGTTGTAGGAATCGGCGAGCTTTCTCAGGCTCTCGGCCTGGGTGGGGTAGGGGTGGATAGTGCGCCCTATCGCGGAGAGCCCCAAGCCGGCGCCGATGGCAAGGACGACCTCGACTATCATCTCTCCAGCGTGGCGCGCCACGATGGTCGCTCCCAGTATGGTGTCGCTTCCTTTTTTCAGATGCACCCGCGCGAACCCTTCCGTCTCCCCGTCCAGGACGGCGCGGTCCACCTCGGCGAAGGGGATTGTGAGGGTCCGCACCTCGACTCCATGAGCCGCGGCATCCGCTTCGTAGATCCCCACATGCGCCACCTCGGGGTCGGTATAGGTGCACCAGGGCACGGTCAGGGCGGAATTCTTCCTCCGGCCGGGGAAAAGGGCGTTTTCTATCACGACCCTCGCCTGCGCGTCGGCTACGTGGGTGAATTTATAGGCGGAGCAGATGTCTCCGGCGGCATAGATACGCCGGTTCGAGGTCTGCAGGAAATCGTTCACCTTGACGCCGCTTCCGTCGAACTCGACTCCCGCCGCCTCTAGCCCCAGCCCATCGGTGTTGGGCGCGCGCCCGGCCCCAACCAGGACGGCGTCGACTGCAACCTCGAACTCTGCCCCGTCCCGCTCCAGGAGAAGTCGCTTTTCGGAACCGCTGCTCCAGGCACGGACGAGCTTCGCCCTGAGCTCCAGCTGTATCCCCTCGCGCCTGAAGGCGGTTTCGAGAATTGCCGCCGCGTCCCGGTCCTCGCGCGCGAGGATCCCCGCTCCCCGCTCGATCAGGGTCACCTTGCTGCCGAAGCGCGCGAAAGCCTGCGCCAGTTCACAACCGACCGGGCCCGAACCGATGACAGCGAACCTTTGCGGAAGCGAGGTGAGGGAGAAGACAGTCTCGTTGGTCAGGCATCCCAACTCCTCCAGACCGGGTACGGGTGGAATGGCCGCCCGGGCGCCGGTGCAGAGTGCGGCCTTGGCGAAACGGAGCGTTGCCCCATCGACATGGAGCGCGTCCGCAGCGGTGAACGTCCCCTGCCCCAGGTACACGTCTACCCCCAGTTGGTCCCGGAAGCGAAGCGCTGAGTCATGGCTGCTGATCCCGGCCCTCAGCCCGCGCATACGCTTTAGCGCCACGCTGAAATCCGCCTGAAGCCGTTCCCCCCCCACTACTCCGAAACCGCCGATTCCGCGCGCATCGAAAACGGCACGCGAGGCCCGGAGCAGCGCCTTCGACGGCACGCATCCCACATTCAGGCAGTCCCCCCCCAGAGCCAGCCTCTCGACCAGGGCCACGCGCGCACCAAGCGCAGCCGCCCCTGCGGCGCAGACTAGCCCCGCGGTCCCGGCGCCGACAACGACGAGGTTGTAGCGCCCGGACGGCACCGGGTTTTGCCAACCTGGGGGGCGCACGTTCCACTCAAGTTCCCGGTTCTCTGCGCTGTCAGGCTGAAACAGGATGTTCTCACTCATGGCGCTCATCCTTTGCAAGGTGTTCTTTATGTATTAACATAGAGAAGCTAGTGTCACGGTTCGCATGGGCAAACCGGCAACTCCGACAAGGATAATTCACGGTGAAGTTTTACGCCAATTACCTTATCATTTTCTCAGCGGCAGGCAGATAGCAAATCTTCCCTTTTCCTCCCTGGCCACGCCGTGCCGATACTGTAGCTTATCAGCAGATGAGCTCCCTCCCGAAGAGGCCCGAAAGCATCGGAGGAGTCATGAGCGATGCAGATAGGAAAAATGCGGCGAACCATTCCAGACAACGCAAAGCCTTTGACAGCGACAACCTCTCCCTGTCCCGGGAAGAACTCGTCAGGGAACTGAAGGTCTACGCCGACCTCTACGAATTTTCCCCCTTAGGACATTTCACCCTCGACGCCGACGGCAAGATTCGGAGCGTCAACAGCACCGGGGCAGGCCTCATCGGCAGGCTCCGTCCGGAATTGCTCGGGATTCCCTTCGAACAGGTAGTGGCGGAGCCCTCCCGGGCGGAGTTTTCCGCCTTGCTGGATGACGCCCGCACCAGCCGCGCAAAAACCGCTTGCGAACTCACCCTAATCTCCAATAGTTCCGACCAGCTCTCGGTGCGCATCGATGTGCTTTGCTGCAAAGAGGGCAACGAGTACCGGCTGTCGGTGCTCGATATCTCCAAGCGCAAGCGGTCGGAGCAGGCGCTGCAGCGCTCCGAGGCCCGCTACCGCAGCCTCTTCGAGACCGCCAAGGACGGCATCATGATCGTCGAGGCGGAGAGCGGGGCCATCACCGAAGTCAACCCTTTCCTGGTCGGGATGCTGGGGTGCGGGCGGGATGAGCTTTTGGGCAAGACGGTCTGGGAACTCGACTTCTTCGCCCGTATCGTACCGAGTGCCGCCGATTTCAAGGCGATGCAGCAAAGGGAATCCTTTCACGGCGACGACCTGCAACTGGGCACCCTGTGGGGGCGGGACATCCCCGTGGAAGTGGTCAGCAACAGCTACATAGACCAGAGCAAGGTGGTGCAGTTCAACATACGCGACATCACCATCCGCAAGAGCGCCGAGGAGGCGCTTTTGAGCAGCGAAGAGCAGTGCCGGACCATAGTCAGCAACATCAACGAGTACGTCTACAGCGTCCGCTTCGAAGAGGGGGAGATCACCTCGATCTACCACAGCCCGAAATGCTTCGACATCACCGGGTACGCCCCCGAAGAGTACTACCGGGACCCCCTGCTCTGGTTCAGCATGATCCACGTGGAGGACCGCAACCTGGTGGTCGAGTTTCTCAACAGCATCTTCGCCGGGGTGGACCAGGAGCCGATCCGGCACCGCATCCTCCACAAGGACGGCTCGGTGCGCTGGATACTCAACAACTGCTCCGTGCAGAGGCAGCAAAGAGGGGATCGCCTCAGCATCACGCGGCTGGACGGCTTCATCCTCGACATCACCGACATAAAACGGGCGGAAGAGAACATCTTCTTCCTCGCCCACCACGACCCGCTCACCAAGCTCCCCAACCGCAGCACCCTCTACGAGCGTATGGAGCAGGTGATCTGCGCGGCACAAAAGAGCGCGCGCAACGTGGCCCTGCTCTTTCTGGACATCGACGACTTCAAGCAGATCAACGACTCCATGGGACACGACGTCGGGGACCGGCTCTTGCAGTCGGTGGCAAAAAAGCTCAACGACTGCACCCGCTCCTGCGACGTAGTCTCGAGGCTTGGCGGGGACGAATTCGTGGTGATGCTTTGGGACTGCGGCGTGGCGGAGACCACAGTGGTCGCGGAGAAGATCATCGGCACCGGGTTCCAGGTCATGGGCAGCAGCGTCATGGTCACCCCGAGCATCGGCATCAGCATCTATCCCGAGGACGGCCGGGATTACCTGACCCTTTTGAAGCACGCCGACATCGCCATGTACCACGCCAAGAAGTCGGGGGGGAACAATTTCCAGTTCTTCACCCACAAGCTGAACGAGATGGCGCACCAGCGGTTCATGCTGGAGGGGGAGCTGCGCCGGGCTCTCGACCGCAACGAGTTCGTACTCTACTACCAGCCCAAGGTCGACCTGGCGACCGGCAGGTTCAGCGGCATGGAGGCCCTGATCAGGTGGCAGCACCCGGTTCGCGGGCTGATGCTCCCGGTGAGCTTCATCGGCATCGCCGAGGAATCCGGGATCCTCACCCAGATCAGCAAGTGGATCATCCCGACCGTCTGCCGTCAGATCCAGCAGTGGCAGCAGCAGGGGATCCAGTCGGTTTCGGCTGCGGTGAACCTGTCGGCCAGCTTCTTCCAGCACCCCGATTTCGAGGAGACCATTGAGGACTCGCTGCTGCAAACAGGGATCGCCCCGGAATGCCTGGAACTGGAACTCACCGAGGCGACCATCATGAGCGACCCCCAGCGGGTCCTGGGAAGCATGGCCGCCATGAAGGCGCTCGGGCTGCAGCTCTCCATCGACGATTTCGGCACCGGCTACTCGAGCCTTAGCTACCTGAAGAAACTCCCCGTCGACAAGCTGAAGATAGATCAGTCCTTCATCCACAACATCGCCCGCGACGCCGACAACGCCGCAGTGGTGCGCGCCGTGATCAGCATCGGGCGCAGCATGCAGCTCAGGGTGATCGCCGAGGGGGTGGAAAACGCTTCCCAGCTCGCCTGGCTACAGGCCGAGGGGAGCGAGGAAGCGCAAGGGTACTACTTCAGCCGCCCGCTGCCGGTGGCGAAGATGACCTCGCTTTTGAAGCAAAGGGCGAACTTCCTGCACAACCCCCGAGGGAGGATGCAGCTGAAGATGCTTTAGGCGCAACGGGGAAGTTGGCCGGTCTGCATAGGAAAAGGGGTTGGCAGGCCGCGTTTCGCGGCCTTGCCAGCCCCTTTTTTCCTGAGGTTCACCCCTTCCCGGTCAGTCGGTTGTGACCTCCTCCTCATCCTCTAGATCGTACTCCTCGTCCTGACCCTGGTCCTGGTCCTCTTCGTCGTTCATCATCTGTTCCGTGCCGGGGTGCTGCCACTGCATCATGTCGTGCATCTTCTCCATGTCCTCGGTCAGCTCGGCCCGCTGCTGCACCATCGTCGCCACGGTCTCCGCCACAAGGTCCAGCTTCGCCTGGCCCGAAGCCTGCCGCATCCGCTGCACCAGCTGGGCCAGCTCCGCGTCCTGGCGCTTTACCTTCTTCATCATGTCGTCCATCATCATGGCGTGGTCGGGGTTTCCAGCCCGGCAGTCGCACCCCCGCATCCCGCCGTAGGCGCCTTGGCCCTGCCCTCCCCGGGGGCCTGGACCGCTACCACACCCCGCCCCCCCGCACTGCATGAAGATCGACTGCAGTTCTTTTTTCACCTGCCCCGAATCGATCTGCTCCTTCTGCACCAGCTCCTCCAGCTGCCGCAGATGCGTCTTCACCTGCACCAGGTGCTCGTCCATCATCTTCTGCCGCTGCGGCGGCAGCTGCATTTCGGCAAGCGCCGTCGCCCTTTGCTTTTCCATCTCTTCGACGCTGCGCCTCATCTCGGCGACCGCGGTGCGGGCCAGGGGGGCCGGCACGGAAGGTCCCTGCTCCGCAGCCTGGTAGAGGGTCTCGGCGAAGTTGGCGACGTTTCTGTGGTACGCCCTCATCAGGAGATGGGAAGGCGTAGGCATCATCACTTGGTTCATTTGCTGTCCGGGAGGCACCTGCCGCACCGTGGCAGCGGCGCCGCCATCCGCGGCAATACAAGGCACTACGGCAAGGGCAAGGATCGTTATTACTGCGGCTGTTACTCTCACTGGCAACTCCCCCTTTTCTTTTTCTGTCAACCCAGGCCCCTGGACAGCGGTCACGACCGATGCATCAGGCTACAGAGGCCGTCTTCCCTGAATAAGGTTGATTATAACCACGATGATGGCAAGTACCAGCAGCAGATGAATGAACCCGCCCAAGGTATAGCTGGTTACCAGCCCGAGAAGCCACAGGATCAGCAGTATCACCACGATGGTCCAGAGCATGTCGTCCTCCTTTGAGAAACGGTCCTTGTTGCTGCCGGCCGCTTCCGGTTGTTGTTAGCTCACTTTCCTACCCTTAGCCGGGTGATGTTCTCCATAAGCCCGAATACGTTCAAAAGCCAGATCACGACTACTATCACTACGACCGCGTTAAGTATCGACTTGATGGAACCTGCCATGGGGACGTAGGTGTTGACCAGCCAGAGCAGGACACCAACCACGATGAGAACCAGTAAGACCTGTACCAGGGGCATGTCGGATACACCTCCTTGTTGTTCTTAGTCCCCCCCGTCTCCTCGAGCACCTGGTTCATCCGGGATGGCCCAACCGTTTCGATCACCAGCAGAGCGACCGCAACCACCACCGGCGCCTTGAATAGAAGCCGCTTCAGATCGCGCGGAACGCCGGGCCTCGATGGCGGGACCGCGTCAGGCGCCTACTTCTGCAGTTTTTTCTCCGCCTTTCCGGCATCCTTTTGCACCTTGCCGGTCACCTTCTCCGTCCTCCCCTGCTGCTCCATGGAGACGTTGCGGGTGACATTTCCGGCTTGTTCCTTCACCTGTCCTTTCATCTCGTGCAGCTTGCCTTTTGTCTGGTCTTTCGTGCTCGGTTTCATGGTTTATACCTCCTGACCGATTAACCTTCGTGCCGGATGATGCATCTGTTGCTGATGACTGCGGCCGCTCTGCTGGTGATCGAGACTGCAGCGGGTGCTGCGCGGGGAAAACGGGCGGCAAAATCCTGAAAGTGCTCCGGGATTTTGATTAATTAACGCTAATTTTGCAACTCGTCTAGTTTATATGGGGCGGGTTTGGTGTCAAGAGGGATGGGGGACGGCTCAGGGAGGCGGGGAAGCATGTGGAGGCGACGATGCCGGGAATCGGCAGGAAGGGGGTGCGCTGGGCACCCCCTGGCAGGTCAATTGAGCGAGGTGAGTCCCTGGCGTACTGCGTACTTGGTCAGTTCTGCGATGCTGAACAGGTCGAGCTTTTTCATGATGCTGTGGCGCTGGTTCTCCACGGTCTTCACGCTGACCCCGAAGCTGAAGGCTATCTCCTTCGCGTTTTTGCCGTCGGCGATCAGTTGCAGGATCTCCCTTTCCCGCTGCGAGAGGTTCTCGTAGGTGGCCGGCACCTCGTCCGGGATCCGCTGCAGGTACTCCTTGATCAAAAGCGTGGTTACCCGGGAGGGGAGATAGGTTTCGCCAGCGGCCACGACACGGATCGCGGTGGCCAGCTCGGCGAAGGCCGAGTCCTTGAGAACGTAGCCGTTCGCGCCGGCCTTCAGCACCTCGACTACGAAGCGGCGGTCCGATTCCATGGAGAGCGCCAGCACCCGCGCCTGCGGCCACTCGGAGACGATGGCGCGCGTTGCGTCGATGCCGTTTAGGTCAGGCATGGTGATGTCCATGACGATGACGTCGGGACGGTTCTCGCGGGCCATCTGGATCGCCTCGACGCCGGTCGCCGCCTCCGCCGTCACCTCCATATCCTGTTCCTTGTCGATCAGCACACGCAGCCCCTGCCTCACTATGGCGTGGTCGTCCACGATCAATACCTTCATGCTCATATCCCGCCTCCTATCCGTTCTCTATCTCCACGGGAACCTCGATGGCAGCCCTGGTGCCTCCCTGCGGCCTGGATTCGATGCTGAACACCCCACCCAGATGACCTATTTTCTGGCGGACGTTCGAGAGCCCGAACCCGCCGCTTCTGGCAGTGGCGCCGTCGCTCGCGCCCTGCCTGAATCCTACACCGTCGTCCTCCACCTCGATCGCGATGCGCTCCCCGACCCTGCTGAAGCGTACCCGGCATTTCTTGGTGCCGGCGTGCTTGGCGACGTTCAGCAGCAACTCGCGCACCGCCTGGAACACGGTGGAGCGGACCTCGTAACGGAGCGGCTTGTCCTTGCCGTCGTCGCTGAACGCAACCTCCAGCCCGAAGTCTGCTTGCAGTTCCTCCCCCAGCCAGCGCAGGGCGGCTTCAAGGCCGGCGGTGGCCAAAAGAGGAGGACGTAGCTGAAAGGTGAGCGAGCGTATGTCCTGGAGGGTCTGCTCGATCAGCGTCTCCACCCCTATCGCCTCCGCCTCGCACTCCCCCAGGGGGAGCTTGCTCGCCAGGGAGTCGAGCTTGATCTTGGCGAGGATCAGGCGCTGTCCCACCTGGTCGTGCAGTTCGCTGGCGATCCGGTCGCGCTCCCGCTCCTCGGCCATGGAAATGTCGTGGGCCATGTCCTGCAGCTTTTGCTGCTGGGCCAGCAGTTCCACCTCCACCTTCTTGCGCACCTCGATCTCCTGCATCAGGTGCTCGTTGGTGAGGGAGAGCTTCGCCGTTCTGAGCTGCACCTCCCGCTCCAGGTGCTGTCTCGCTCCCAGCAGCACCTGTTCGGCTACCTTGCGCTCCGTTATGTCCATCACCGAGCCGGTGAGGCCGATGACCGCCCCGGTGTCGGCTATGAGGGGCTGGAAGCTCATCAGCCAGTGGCGCAGGCCGCTGGGCCACTCCTCCTGCCCCTGGACCTCCAGGTCAAAGAGGGACTCACTCTTCTCAAGGACCGGGCGCCACATCTCCTTCAGGGCGGCGACGAACTCCGGGGGGTGCACCTCGTCGATGGTTTTGCCGATATGCTCGTCCATAGGCCTGCAGTTGTAGCTGGCCATCCGCTCGTTGAGGCGCAGGTAGCGCATCTCCCGATCCACTGCGAAGAGGCCGACCGGGGTGTGGGTGTAGATGTTGGTCAACTCCTGCAGCTTCATCCGGTAGCGGCTCTCGCTTCGGGCGAGCGCCTCCTCTACCCCCTTGCTCTCCGTGATGTCGGAGATGAAGCCGTGCCAGAGGGTCCCCCCGTCGGGAAGCCTCATGGGGCGCGCCTGGCCGCGCAGCCACCGGATCCTCCCGTCCGGCAAGGTGATCCTGAACTCGTGCTCCCAGGGCTGCAGCGTGTCGGCCGAGTTGAGAAAGGTCCCGACGATCGTCTGGTACTTCTCGGGCTGGAACCGCTCGAAGAGCTGGTCCAGCGCCTGGGCAGGCGCCGCAGCGTTTCCATGGCACAGGTCGTCCACCCCGCGGCTCACGTAGGGGGTGCTGAAGACGCCGGCGGGGGTGATTTGGGCCTGAAACAGGATGCCGGGAACCTGGCTGGAGAGGTCGTTCAACAGGTCGTGGCTTTTTTTCAGCTGGCCGGTGTAGTCCTGGACCTTGTCGAGGACGCTGTTGAAGACCTGGCTGAAAACTGCCAGCTCGTCGCTTCCCCGGCACTCCATCCTGTGGCTGAAGTCCCCCGATGCAATCCTCGCCACCCCTTCGTTCAAAAGCTGCAGCCTGCGGCGCAAAAGGGAGTTGATGAAAAAGGCGTTGGCCCTCCCGGCTGCGACCACGAGGAGGACGAAAGCGAAAGTGAGCAAGATGGACCGAAAGTTCGCCCTGTCGTAACGCTGCCGGGTCAGCTGCTGCAGCTGGGAAGCGGATTGCTGCAGGGCGGAATCCTTGAGCATGATCTGACTGTAGAGCCGGCTGGCTAGTTCGTCGTGGTGGGCGTTATCCAGTTCCGGGCCCCACTTTCCCCGCAACAGTTCGACCAGCCTCTGCGAAACCAGTACCGATTCACTGAAGTCGACCCGCACCTTTTCCAGAACCTGACGCTCTTTCTGCGTGTGGAAGCGCTCGCCTCCCCGCCGGATCAAGCCGTCCGCATCGCGATTCAGGTCGAACCACTGCACCCTGGCGCGCTCCAGTCCGTAGAGAAAATATTCGTCGCGCAGCGTGGCCCGCTCGAAGACAACGGTCTGGATGTCGTCCGAGAGCACGTCGTTTTGCCGGGCCGAGTTCAACTCCTCCGAAGACCAGAACAGAAGAGCCACCCCGAACACGAGGAGCGCGAAGAACATGATGGAGCTGATTTTCATCCGCTCGGCAAAGGTCACTGGCTCACCTTTTTGATGTTGATCGCTTGAGGCTTCACCTCCTGCAGCGGCCTGACGTCGATGTAATCCAGGTAGTTGGGCATGGGCCCCTGCGGGACCAGCTTGCGCCTGAGCGCCCACCGGCTCTCCTCCTCAAGCGACAGAAGCAGCGAGTGGTCAAGGGAAACCTTCAGCCTGCTTTCGTTCCAGAACTCCCTCAGGAGCTCGGGGGTCAGCTTCAGGGCTGCGGCCACCAGAGTCCGGGACTCTTCGGGATGCAGGGAAGCATAAGCCTCCGCCTTCAAGAGGGCGCGCAGCACGCGCCGCACAAGATCCTGGTTGGCGTCGATGTAGCTGCGGCTTCCAGCCAGCACGTAGGTCAAGGTAAAGAGGTAGGGATCGAAAAAGACGCTCGCGGCGGCGCCAACTCCTGTTGCTGCCTGCTTCAGGATGGGATTCCAGGTGCAGGCCGCGTCCACCTCGCCTGAGCTCAGTGCAGCAGGTATCTGCTGCGGGGCCAAGGCTACCAGGGTCACCTCCTTTCGCGCGATCCGGGACGCCATCAGGAAAGAGTCCAGAAACACTTCGGAAGTGGTGCCCGGGGTGTACGCTATGCGCTTGCCGCGCAACTCTTCCGGGATGTCGATCCCCTTGGCGACGACGCCGTTGCTCTTCCCGGAGGAGAAGATGCCGGCGACCAGGGAGACCGGTTGCCCTTCGAGCGCGGCAAAGACGAATGGGGTCTCGGCCGCCGTCGCGAGGTCGGCCTTACCCTCTATAACGGAGGCAATCGCCTGTTTCCCGAAGCCGACTACCACCGGCTGCAACAGCACGCCCTCCTCCTGGAAATATCCCTTGGCCACCGCCAGGTGCACCAGCGCGCAATTGGGCTGCTCGGTGTAGGCAAGCCGCACGGGAATAGGCCGCAAAGTCTCGGGATTGGTCTTTGACTGGCAACCGAGGACCAGCAATGACAAAATCAGGATGATCGCAGCTCTTTGCATGAACCTTCTCCTCCGGCTCGGTTACATTGAAGCTACCTGACCGGGTATGAGCCTGCCAAGAGAGAGCTCCCTCTGTTTCAGCCTGACTTCGCTATGTAACCGACATTATGCCTTGTTGCTTAAAAAGTACAATACCTTTGTTGAAATGAACAACCGGAATGGCCGATAATATCCCTGGAAGAAGGGGAAAAAAGAAAAGGGCGAATTTGTCTTCGCCCTTTTCCTGCTCTACTATATGAGTCGCACAATTAAGGCAGGCTAACGCCAAACTCTTCAGTCTATTACTTTCCCTTCTTGGCGACTTTGACATATTTCGCGAATCGGGCCGGGACTTTTGCCAAAGAGGCATGGTCCGGGTACTTCTCCAGGCGGGAAGAAAGGCGTGCAATGCGCTCGTCCAGGGGGGGGTGCGTGGAGAACCAGGACCCCTTCCCTGAATCGCTTGCCTCAAGTTTCTTCAGCTTCTGGAGCACGCTGACCATCGCGGCAGGGTCGTACCCGGTGCGGTAGGCGGTCTCCAAAGCGGCCAGGTCCGCCTCGTATTCCATCCCCTGGTCCAGCCCCTTGTCGAAGAGCGTCGACTGCAGGTCGCCGATCATGGATTCGAACTTCTTGCCGTCCCCCCCCTTCATGGTGGCGGCGGAGATGGTCCCGACCCCCTGCAGGAACTGGGCGCGCCGGATGCTCTTCAGTGCGTGCTTTTCAGCCACGTGACCTACCTCGTGCGCCAGAACCGCCGCGAGTTCGGCCTCGTTGTCGACCACGTCCAAAAGGCCGCGGCTCACGAAGATCATCCCGCCGGGGGCGGCGAAGGCGTTGCGGACCGGGCTGTCCAGCACCACGAACTGGTAAGGGATGGTGGAGCGCCGGCTGTTCCTTGCCACCGCGTTCCCCACCAGGTTCACGTACTTTTGCAGCGCCTCGTTCGGCACCGGCTTGCCGAAGCGCTGCATGCTCTCAAGCGCCAGGCTCTCCCCTACTGTCCGCTCGGTCGAGTAGCTCATCTCCTGGGAGCTCGAGACGACCTGGGTCGCGCCGGAGAGGATCTTTCCCTCCCGCGACTCGGGGTTCATCAGGTTTTGCAGCTTGTCCTGCCAACCGGCGTGCGCCTCGACGGAGCAGAGGCAGGCGAGCGCAAAAAACAGCGACATGGTTGAAGTTCTCATCGCATCCTCCTTTTATTGGGCGTACTCGCCGATTTTGCCTTCCTTGAGGAAGGTCCTCACTTCCTTGTCGCTCACCTTGCGGGAAAGGATCTTGTCCAATTCCTTCTTGAGAGCCTCCGGGGTCCCCCGTTGCTTCGCGTACTGGGCCACCTCGGGAGAGAGGCCGCGGATGCTGCGGGCGCTGTCGGCCTTGGCCGTGTTTATCTGGCTTTTCTGCAGCGAATCGCCGAAGAGCCCTTCGCCCCCTCCCACCTCGGCGACCGGTTGGGTGTCGGAGACGCGCCCGGCGTAGACCCATCCCTCTTTCCCGTCGGCGCTTTGCACCTTGAGCCAGCGCCCCGCCCCCTCCACCAGGGTGAGCTCCGCACCCACCGGCAGCTCGGCCACCTTCGCCGCGCTCACCGACTGCTCGGCCTTGAGCTCCGTCCCCTCGCTCACCACCCAGCGCTTCTCCGCGCCAAGCGCCGGCGCCGCGGCCAGTGCCAGGAGCAAGAGCGCCACTGTCGTCTTTTTCATTGGTCTCCTCCTTTGTTCTTCATCCGCCGCGTGCCTTGTACGGCGGATCGGTCTAAGTGCAGTTTCGAGTTCTCCCCCTCCCTTAACGGGCCCGCGCGCCGTAGCGCTTCGGTCGGCGAAGGCGGGAAGGGGAACTTTTTCGCTGATGTGACTGCGAGATTCTACTGGTAATCCCCGGTTAGCACAAAAGCCCCCCAGTACCCCGGATGGGGATAACGGTTTCTCACGTGCAGCATGGCGAGGCGCAGCGCCTCCGCCTTCGAGCTGCGGCTGTAATCGCGGTAGAACTGCTTCATAAGCACGGCGCTGGAGACGTCGCTCACCCGCCAAAGGCTCGACATGAGCGCGTGGGTTCCGGCGAAGAGGAAGGCACGGTTCATCCCGATCACGTCATCACCGCTTGTCACGTCCCCAAGCCCGGTCTGGCAGGCGGAAAGCACCACCAGATCCGCCTTCACGTCCAGCCCGAACACCTCCTCCGCCTGCAGCCTGCCGTCGGCCTTTGCGTCCCTGGCGAGCCTGATCGAGGAGAAGAGCGGGTTCACCGGGTCGAATTCCCCGTGCGAGGCAAGGTGGATGATCCCGAAGCGGGCGATGTTCTCCCTCACCCAGCTCTCCGTCGCCCGCTCGCGGGTGAGCGTGGTGACGTCGCTGTAGTTCCAGCGCAGCGTCCCCGCCTCCTTCTCGGCGAAGGGGAGGTCGAGCGCGGCGCTTCCCAGGTCGGGGTTCCCGACGGCCAGGATGCGGAGGTTCTTTTCAGCCTGGCGGCGCGACAGGGTGTGGCGCAGCACCGACGCGGCGGGGAGATGGAACAGGGTCTGCCGGTCGATAAGGTAGTTCCTGCCGTCGTAGAGCGTCGCGAAGGAGAGGTAGTGGAGGCTTCCGTGCGGCACGATCCCCACCGGCTGCAACTCCTTCACACCGGCCAAAGGCTCGGCCAAAAGGAGCTGGTACAGCTCACGCGAACTCTGCTCCAGGGGCTCCAGGTTCTGCAGCATGCGCCGGTAGTTGGAGATCTTATCCGCCAAGTCCCGCGCCGCGACCGGGAGCACGAAGAGCTTCGACCCCTCCTTGGAGAGGCGCCAGCAAAGAAGCCGGTCCGACAGCTGGTAGTAGGAAAGAAGCGTCACCCCCGGCTCCAGGAGGGACTGCACTTCTTCCACCCCCATCGGGGACACCTGAACCAGGGAAAGGAGCTCCGGCCGCTTTCTCTCGATGTCGAGCAAGAGATCCTGGTAATCGGCCTTCAGCCGCTGCAAAGCCTCGGCGTACATGGCGCGCTCGGCCTCTTTCTGCGCCTGCACCGAGAGCTGCTCTTGCTCCAGGATCTGCTCCTTCAGCCGGTTCTGGCGGTCGTAGAGCTCCTGGTCGCCGCTTCCGGAGAGGGAGAGCCGCTGCCTCCCCAGGATGTCGATCAGGTTCCTGGCGCGAGAGCGCTCCGCCACCGCAAACGCCTCGTCGTCCCGCTTAAGGTCGACCAGGAGCCCGACGAGGCCGGAGTAAACGTCCATCTTGTCGGCGAGGAAGCCGTCCTTCAGCTGGTCCAGCCGGATCTCGGCGCGCAGCCCCTCCACCGTGTCGAGCGCCTGCCGGTAGGACGCGACCGCCGCCATACTGTCGCCTCTCTGTTGCTGCAACCTGGCCAGGCCAAGGAGCGCGCGCCAGCGCACCTCGCGGACCAGCATGGCGTCGGCAAGCTCCAGTGCTTTGCGGTAGCTTGCCTCGGCCTGCGCGGGAAGTCCGCTCTTGGCCCGGGCGTCGCCAAGCGCCAGGTGGATCTTCGCCTGGTTCACCTTGTCGCCGATGGCGTCGGCCAGCTGCGCCGATTCGGTCAGGAGCTTCAAGGCGCCCGCGGGGTCGCCCATCTTCAGGCGGGTCTGGCCGAGGTTTCTCAGATCGTAGGCGATGGCCCAGCGCGATCCCAGCGAGCGGTCAATCTCGAGCGCCTTGCTGAGAGTCTCCAGCGCCCCCTGGTAGTCCCCCGACTCGCGCTGCACGAGGCCGATGTTGTTGAGCGTGGTCGCCTTCTCGTCCCGCCGGACCTCCAGCTTCCCGGCCTTCTCCAGCGCCGCCCTCAACTCCAGGAGCGCCCGCTTATTGTCACCCAGGGTCCACCAGATGAGCCCCCCGGTGTTCTTGGCCATGACCTCTTCCAGGGGCCAATGCTCCTTCTCCGCCGCCTTTTCCACCTGTTCGCGCAGATCGAACGCCTCCTGGTAGCGCCCCTGGAACCAGGCGTTGTTCCCCTGCTCCAGGACGATCCGCATCCGGGTCTTGAGATCGTTGCCGCTTTTGGCGAGGGCTTCGCGGTAGAGGAGATCGGCGGCGGGAAAATTCCCCAAAAGCCTCTGGCAGCGCCCGCGGTCGAGGATAGCCTCCGCCTCGAGGGCGCCGCTGCCGTTCTTTGCGTAGAGCTCCTGGGCCTTTTTGTAGTAGCTCTCGGCAACGGCAAACTGGTTCAGGCGCAGATCGTAGATCCTTCCTAAGTTCCGGTACTGGTCGGCCAGCGACAGCTCGTCCTTCAACTGCAGGCGCAGCCCGGCGGCCTCCTCGAAGAGGGAGCGCGCCGCGGGGTAGTCGACCGCGTTTTCCATCACCGCACCGAAGTCGGAGAGTGCGGCGGCCTGCTCCTTCACGAGCCCCAGCTCCGCCAGTATTTCCACCCCCTCCTTGAGCGCGGCCGCCGCCTCACCGAAGCGCTCCTGGCGCCCCTGCAAAAGGCCCAGCCGCAAAAGCGCGTCGGCGTGCTCGGCGGTGTACGGCTTCTCCTTGGCGAGCCGCTGCACCAAAAGACCCGCGTGCTCCACGGCGCGCCCGGTAAGTCCCGCCCCGAAAGCGCTCTCCCGTGCGTGCCGGTGCAGGGGGGCCGTGTTCTTGGCGAGCTCGGGAGTCGAAGCCGCGATGATGAGCGCATTGTCGAAGAGTGCCAACGCCTGCGGGTAGCTCCCCTCGTTGTGCGCCTTGATCCCTTTTTTCACCATCTCGGCGAACTGCTTTTTGGCGAGCTTGGCGTTCTCGGCGGCATCCCCGCCGAAATCCCCCACCAGGATCCACCCGGCGGGAAGCTTCCGCCTGGCCGAGGCGAGCGACTCCGAGGCGTAGGCGCGGGCGAAAGCCTGCGCGTCCCCTGCCCCGTTTTCTGAGATGAGGAGGCTCGGCACCCCCACAAGCGAGGCGAGCTGACCCAATTCCCAGGCCCGGTCCACCCCACCCTTGGGCGCCACCAGGAGCGACACCGACTCTCCCTGCGCCAGCTCCAGCAGATCATGCCGCGCCCCGGCTGAGTCCTCGAAGGCGGCGGTCGCCCGCCCCCCCTCTCCCGGCCGGTTGGGTACGGCGGCAAGAAGCCCCGCTCCCCCGGCAAGCGCCACGGTGTGAGCGTCCGGAAGCGATTGCCCGGTGAGTATCACGAACGGCTCCTGAGAGGGCCACCATTTGGCCTCGTCCAGCACGCGGGAGCGCAGCGGCCGGCGCCCTTCAACGGAGCGTAAAAGCTGGGTCGCCGTCACTCCCCAGGTGAGGACCGGGGCGGAGGCGAAGCTTCCCGGCTCCTCGTGCACCGCGACCGCCGCCGGGTCCGCAAGCCGGGCCGCGAGAGCGCTTTTATCCAGCGTCTCCGCCGTGATCCCCGCTTTGCCACCCAGCGTAAAGAGGAGGAAGCGCTCGCCGGAAAGCCGCGCCAGGCGCAGCACTGTCCGATTGGGTAGGCGCTCCAGAACGTCGATCGCCTCTACCGGCTGAGGCGTCAGGAAGGAGCAGAAGCGCTCCCCCTTCCCCGCCGCGCAGGCTTTCCTGTAATCCGAGACAAGAGCGTCGAAGCGCGCCCGCTCCTTCCCTCCGTCGCCGGGAAGGGCCAGTGCGGACGCTGCGAGACGAAGGGCACCGGGACCGGCGAGTTGGTAGAAGGAAGGAAGCTGCTCCAGGTCCTTGCCCAGCAGCGAGTCGATGACCGTCTGCTCCTGCTGGCGGCGCAGCTGCAGGTAGGAAAGATCCCCCTGTGCGGCAGGCTTCGCGATTTCCGCGTTCACCCGGTCCAGTTCGGCCAGGCGCGGCGCGGCGCTTTTGAGGATGCCGGCGGTAACCGGGTCGGAGAGCCCCAGGAGGGTCCGCCCCAGTATCTGCACCCGCTCCAATTCGCCCAGGCGCTCCAAGAGCGCGAAGGACTGCTCCGGGTCTTTTGCTGCCAGAGCCTCCAGGCGGGGGGCGAAACGCTGCGTCAACTCGCCGCGTTTTAGGTCGTAGCCGGCAGGAGAGATGCGCTCCAAAAGCGCCGACGCCTCGTCGTAGCGCGAGAGCGCCGCCAACGAGCGCCAGGCGAAGGAGTCGCTTCCCTCCTTCTGCGCTTCGGCGAGGGTCGCAGCGAAGCCTGCCTGGGCCGCGTCGGCAAGCCCCAGTAGAGCGAGCGTTTGCGCGCGGTTGAGCGAGGCCGCGAGCTTCGAGCGGCGCAAATCGGCAGCATCCTTGTCTCCGGCCGGGAGCGCGAGCACCCGGTCCCACCTGGCGACGGCGCGGTACAAAAGCGCGTCGCGGCGGCCGTCCGCGGAGAGGTATCCGGCCAGTCTGGAGAGGATGGCGCCGACGTCGTTGCCGTAGCGGGCAAGGGTATCGGAAGGAAGCGCCTCCCGGTAGGAATTCGCAAGAGCAGAGGTCCGCGCCTCCAGCTCCAGGAAGCGACCCACCTCGCCGGTGGCGTCCTTTTCCGGGATCAACATCCCGTAGTTCACCAGGTTCAGCATGGCGCCGACGGCGTTACCCCCCCGGACCGCGATGGCCGTGGCGTCCCTGAAGCCCGCGGCCGCGGTCTCCCTCTCCCCGCGGGCGAAGGCCAACTGGGCGCTTCGGTGGGTGAGAAGCCCGACGCCGAAGAGATCCCCCTCGGAAAGGTCCTCCACCTTTTTCGGGTAGCGCTGCAAGAGCTTCGCGAAGAGCTGCGCCGAGGCGGCGGTGTCCCCGAGGTCCGCTGAGATGCGGGCCAGGTAGCTCTCGGCCAGACGCCTCTCCTGCTCGGCGCTGAAGCCGAAGGCGGCCTCGGTGGCTCCCCCCTTGTCGAGGGCGACGTTGGCCTGGACCTTGAAGAGCCCCCCTCCCTTGCCGGGGGCTGTCTTCTGCCGCGGCGGGTACTGGTCGATCAGCGCCAGCACCTCGCGGAAGCCGTCGCGCGCGGCTGTGAGCAGCCTGCGCCGGTCGGCGCCGGTGGCATCATCCGCCTGGCGGTAGGCGGCGATGCTCGCGGAGCGGCGGTTCGCCACCAGGTTTCCGGTGCGCCCCAGATCCCGGTTCAGCTGGAAGGCACGGTCGAAATGCTCCAGCGCCAGGGCGAAGCGGTCCGCGTCGAGAGCGGCGAGCCCCAGCCGGTCGTGCAGCTCGGCTTCCGTTTCCACCAGCCGCGGCACCGCGTCGAGTTCGCGCTCTACCCCGGCCAGCATCCCCTGCAGCTCCGTCACATGCTTTGCCTGGGCAGGTTCACGGCCGGAGGCGGCGACGAGCTTTTGCTCCCGCGAGACCAGGCGCCTAAGGGCCGCGTCGAAGCGCTGCCAGGCCGCGGACGGGGGAGGCTCCACACGGTCCGCGCCCAGAAGCTCCAGTTCGGCGTTGATCGCCTGCTGCTCGCGCAACCCCTCTTCCTGGGCCGGGGAAAGCTTCGTGCCCGAGAAGAAGCGCTCGACGGCGCGGCGGGTCAGGCGGCCGAACTGCTCCAGCGGGCGGGCCGTGTCCAGTCGCGACTCGTTCAGCTTGAGCGCCCTCTGGTACCCGGCGATGGCCCCCTCCTTCTCGTGCACCTGGAAGGCGACCGCCGCATAGCGCTGCTGGAACAACAGCTCCGTGTCCGGGTTGTCGAAGGGGATCGCGGAGGCGAGGCGCGCGCTGTAGTGGCTCCAGGCGAGCGAATTGCGGCCGAGGAGGTATGCGATGTTGCCGATGTTCAGGTCGAGGTTGGCCGCGTTGTCAGGGTTCTCCTGGGGGCGGTTCAAAAGCTTCGCCCGCCGGTAGAAGTTGAGCGCCCGCTCCAGCCCGCCGCGCTCACCGTGCACCGTCTCCAGCACCTCGGCGATGTAGCCGCGGGTCTGCGGCGGATACTCGGAACCGGGAAGCCTCTCGGCGGCCCGGGCAATGAGCCGGTCACCCTCGAGCAGGGCCTCCTTCCCCGGAAGGTAGGTCCGGCAGAGTCCGGCCGCGTAGAGAAGGACCGGGTCGTCGGGGTATTGCTGCAGCATCCGCTGGTAGAGGGCGAGGAGTTCGGGGGCCTGGTTCTGCGCCGCCACCGACTTGATGTAGCCGCGGTGCGCCTCGAGGCTCCGCCCCTCGTAGCGGATCAGGTCCAGGAACGCCGCCCGAGCGGCTGAGACCTCTCCCTGCCGGTACAGGCTCTCGCCGGCGGCGAGGCTCTTCCTGATGAAAGCGGCGCGGGCCAACTGGTAGAGGGGGGCATCCTCGGGGTGCTGGGACATCTCCTTCTCGTAGAGCGCCGTAGCCTCCCCGAAGCGCTCCTCCCGGTAGAGGATCTCGGCCAGCGCGAAGCGTGCCGCTGCCGTCGGGGTCGCCACGGGGGGATATTTCTCCAGCACGGTCCGGTAGGCGTCCTTGGCCCTGACCCAGTCGTCGCCGCGGTAGGCCAGGTCGCCGATCCGGTTCCAGGCCCCCATGGAGAGGCGCGGCAGCTCCGTGCGGTACTTTTCGGCGAGCGCGGCCAGGCGCTCCCTGGGGTCCCCCGGCTGCGCCGTCAACTGCCGCAGGATCTCCGCTATAGCCGCCTCGGCCCAGCGCTCCTGGCCGTCGTATCTGCGCGCCACTTCGGTGAGCGCAGCCACGGCCCCTTCCCCCCCCTCGATGCGGGAGAGAAGTGCTGCACGGCGGTAGGCGGCCTCGGCGCGGGTCGCCTCGTCAGTCCCGGTCCCGCCCGCTGCCTGCTCCAGGAGCGCTATGGCGGCCAACTGGTCCTCGGCACCCGAACCGAATTCCGCCAGAAGGCGCGCCCCGTCCACGAAAGCCCGGGCTGCTACGTCGGCTCCCTTCCCCTGTGCCGCCTGCACCATCTCTTGCCTCGCCTGCGCGATCACCTCCTTGCGGCGCCCGGAAACCACCACCTCGCCGCAGCGGCGCACCGCTTCCAGCCTGATGCGGGCGATCTCGGCCAGGGCCGACTCCGCCTGGAATAAGGCGTAGCGCCTGGCGGCCTCGGCGTAGCGGGACTCGGCGCCGGGGAGGTCGCCCCCCTCTTCCAGGATCCCGGCTAGAGCCAGCGAGGCGAGCGCCCCCTCACGGGCAGGCTCCTTCTCGCGGGCCAGCACCCGCAGACAAGCCAGGCGCGCCATAGCCGGGTCGGCGGGCTGCCGCTCCAGGATTAAGCGCGCCAACTGCCACTGCCCGGCCAGATCCTTCTGGTCGGGGAGCTCGCCGGAAAGCGGAAGCGACAGCACCTGTCCGCCCCCCATCTCCCCCGCGACGAAGAGCACCCGGTCCGGCGCGGCCAGTGGAGCGGCGGTGGAGAGGAGGCCGGAGGTGAGGGGGAAGGAGGCGGGAAGCCCGTCGCTCCCCTTGCGGGAGAGCTTCAGCCGGAAGATGGCGCCCCCTTCCGGCCCGGTCGCGGAGTCCCCTGCGGGAGGGGCGAAGCGGGTGAAGAGGATGGTGTCGGAATCCTGCCAGGTGGGGTAGAGGTCCCGATCAGGCCCGGAGGTGAGCTGGGTGAGAGAACCGCGGTCGTAGAGCCAGAGGTCCCCGCCGGCGTCCTTTTCGCGCGAGACGAAGGCGAGCTTTTCCCCGTCCTGGGAGGGGGCCGCGAACGCCGCGTCGATGCCTATGGGAAGCGCTTTGGCGTTCCTTGCGGAAAGCTCCAGCCTGACGATCTCGCGCCGCTCCACGCCCGGGAGCTGGCGCTGGTACAAAAGGGCCGAGCCGTCGGGCAAGAAAGCGGGGGCGTCCTCTCCGGCGTCGTTGCCTGTCAACCGGCGCGGCTCGGCGTTCAGGCGGGCAAGGTCGATGAGCCAGATGTCGCCTTTAAGGTCGTCCCGCTCGTCGGCATAGGCCAGAAGCGTTCGGTCGGCGTTGAAGGCGGGAGCGGAGATCCGCACCGGGCTTTGATGCAAAAGGAGCGGGAGCGCCTCGTGGTTCTCAGGCGCATGCAGCCAAAGCTCGTAACCCGCGTCACCCTTCTCCACCGTGGCCACCAGCCTTCCGTCCCGGGACTCAGCCGCGTAAAGCACCGAGCGGGGGGTGTAGACGGCGGGGCGGGGAGCCGACTCGGGCCGCGACCTGGGGGCGGGGCGGGGAGCCGCCGGGGCCAGCAGCTCCTCGCCAAGCGGCGCGGCACCGGCGCTGATTTCGGCGAGACATGGCGACAGGGCCAGAAGTAGCGCTATCCATGCGGGGAAGCCTCTCATTGGTTCACCCAGCGGCCGTCGTCCCCCTGGACCTTAGTGCCGGGGGCGCTGTTTTGCCGATTGATGCGGGCAAAGACCTTCCTGATGGCGGGGAGATCCTTCGCCGTAAAGTTCTCGTTGGTGCGCACCACCCTGAGCATCAGGATCTCGCGGGAGCGGTTCACCTCGTCTACCACCTGCTTGAATTCACCCTCGCTGAAGCGCGCGGCAAAGGCCTTGAGGTCTGCGGGTGCCTTTTCCGGAAGGGCACGTTCGAAGGGGGTGAGGTTCCCCTCCAGGTTCTCCCCGACCCACCCCAGCCGCTTGAAGGTCTCCACGTCGTCGGCGTGGAAGGCAATTGCCTCCAGCGCCTGCGCCGCTTCCTGGTGTTCCGGCGTGTGTTTCTGGGGCGCGTCCACCTTGCCTGTCGGCGACACGCCCCGGACAGAGGCAACCAGGAGCACGTCCTCCGAGAGCGCGTTGTATGTCCCGAGCACCTGGTTTTCCAGGGAGGTCCTCTCGCTCACCACGTTCACGTCCACCTTTGCCAGCGTGCAGCCCCCAAGAAGGAGCGCCAGCCCCAGCGCAAGCGGCAGGAGGCCTGCCCCGGCTCTGACTCTGGAAGGTCGAACGTCGAACGTTGAACGGTTTCTATTTCCCATTGCTCCTCCTTTTCAGCGACAGCGCGCCGTCCGCCCCAACCACCAGCGTGTCGGCCCGGGCCAGCTCCAAAAGCGCCCTCGAAGAGGTGATGCCTGCGGTCAGGCGCTCCAGCTCCTTGCGGATGGGGAGCTCGGAGAGGCGCAGCCGCTCCAGCTTGGGGATGTCCACCCCCACCCCCTTGACCAGCAGTTCACCCTCGCAGTCGAGCGCACCGTCCACGGCGCTCACCCTGAGCCCCTTCAGGTCGGCCAGTTGCAGCGATTTCCTCTGCGCCACTATCTTTTCGTTTCTTTGGTACGGGTCCATGGCGTAAAGCGCCCGGTCCAGAATGCGCGAGCTGAAGTGCCGCAGGTTCAGGTTCAGCTTCACCCCCTCCAGGAGCGCCCGCTGCTCGGCGGCAAGCGGCGCGGAGAGGGAAAGCTCGCCGGTCAGCTCCTCGCCGGGACGGGCTGCCCCCGTAGCGGGGAATAGAAGCGCCGGATCGAGGCGCGAGAAATAACAGTAGGTAGAAAGGACCGGGACCTCGCGGGAGAGGTCGATCACACCACGCGCCCGCACGGTCCCACCTCCCACCTCGGCCTGGAAGAAGCTGAGCCCCAGCGTGTCCGGCTCCAGCAGCAGGTCGGCTTCCAGCGCAGTGGCGCTCAAGGGGATGGCGCCGGAATTGAACGAGGCGCTCTTGATGCCGATCTTTCTGGGGCCGCTCGCCTCCCCGCGCAGATCCTGGTAGATCCTCGCGGCAAGGTCCGAGTTTGCGGCTGCAGGCGGCGCCACCGGTGGGGGACGCACCAGGAGCGCCGAGAGGGGAACCCACTGGTCCCCTTTCCCCTGGGCCAGTGCGTAGCTGCGGTCGAAGACCAGGTCGGCCCGGATCCCCTGCGCCGACATCCCCTTGCCGTCGGCGACGCCGAAGTCGCGGCACTTGGTGTAGCCGCGCATCCTCAGTTCCCGTGCGGCGGTGAGATCCAGCCGTGCGCCGGCGGCGACGTTGCCGGAGAGTTTGAGCCCGGCGACCGCCTGCTTCGCCTCGCGCGGGAAGTTCCCCTCCAGGTGGGCGAACATGGTGGCGTCCAGGCGCTTCAAAAGGGTCGGGGTATCGAGCTTTGCCGAGTCGTCCAGCAGACGGTCGATCCCGCCCACCGTCAGCTCCGCCACTTGTGACAGCCCCAGCGAAGCTACCCGCAGTTCCTCGGTCAGGCGAAGGTCCTTCCACTGCGAAAGCTCCCCCTGAACTGTGAGCGCGCCGGACTTAAGCGGGAGCTGTCCTGCTGCGCCGGCAAGGCCGGTGATGCCGGCGAAGCTGAAGGCGCCGTCAATGGCGACCGGTTTTCCGGACGCGGGAAGCGAGAACATGGCCGGGGTGGTGGTGCTGAGATTTTCAACCGTGTAGGTCGCTTTAGCAGTGGGAACGCGCAGATCCAGGCTGTTCAGCTGCAGCGCGATGCTCCCCCGGTCCAGGAGGGCGCAGGCGCCGCGCGCCATCCGGAGCGGGTTCTTCTCCTTGGCGAGCGTCGCGACCGGCAGAGGCGCCTCCAGATCCCACGTCGCCGCCGCCACCCCTTTTCCGTCGAACCCCGCGGGAAGAAAAGCTGCCGCCACCGGCATCAGTTTTTTCAGATCGACCCGCGCTTTTCCCGTCGTGGCCGCCACCTGCTTGAACAGGCCAGAGAGACCCGCCTGGGCCTCAATGTAAAGCGCGTCTGCCGCGGTGGCGGTGAGATGCGCACGCTTCACCGTGGGGCTACCCTCCCCCTTCTTCGGGAGGTGCACCCCTTCCGCCGCAAGCGTCGCCGAGAGCGGGGTCAGCAGCACCTGCTTCCCCCCCTGGTTCGCGCGCAGCTTCGATGCGGAGAGCTTGAGCCCGGGAAGCGTCGCCTCCAGCTCTCCCCCCGCGAGCGCCCGCCCCTGGAGCTGAAGCTCCTCGCGCAGCTCCTCGACGGCGAGCTCCTGGCCGACCTGAACCTGCGCGAGCTCCAGCGACTGGCCGACCTTTGCTACCGCGCGCTTCCGCTTCAGATCCAGATCGGTTAGAGACAGCGCCAGCGCGCCTTTCCCCCCTTGGAGCAGCACCTTCTTCTTGCCGGACAACTCCGCTTTGTTAACGCCTAAGCGCAGGTCGGCGGCTAAGGAGAGCGGGGCAAGCTTCTTCAGCGGGACCGCCGCACGCTGCAGGACGAGCGAGAGCCCCTCCCCCTGTAGCGACCCGTTAGCCAGGCGCAGGCGCAGTTGCGGCAGATCGACCCCCGCCTTTTCCAGGGTCAACTCGCCGTCGTTGTCCGGTCCCTGCAGCCGCGCCGCGAGCTTTACGACCGACGCCGTCCCGGTTATCTCCTGCACGGGAAGATTCGCCGGCAAAAAGGGTGCAGCCAGACGCTTTGCCGCTGCCAGGTCCAGCCGCAGCGGGCCCAACTCCGCGGCCACAGAACGGGAGCGCTCCGTCGGGCGGTCGACCACGGCGCTCCAGGCCGCCGACAAAAGACCGGGGCTTGCCAGGGTGCCGTCACTGAAAGTCACACGCTGCCGCTTGTGGTCACTCACCAGCTTCTGGTGCAGCTTCAGATCGAGCGGCCCCGCAGTCCCCTTCTTACCCGGGATCTTCCCGATTGAGAGCCGATCACCGGCCAAGTCGAAGAGGACCCGGAGGTCGGCGTTTTTGTCCAGCTCCGCTCCCAGGTCGAGCGCCAGCGTCCCCTCCAGCGCCGGGAGTTCCCGGTGCGCCAAGCTTGCCGCGAGCGGCGCCAGTTCCGGCAGGTTCACCCGCACCTTGGCCGTGAGGCCGCCGGGGCGGTTCACTCCGCCGCCGGCGTCGAGGGTGAGCCCCGGGAGGCCCGCCTGCGCCAACAGGAGCGACGCGGCAGGCTTGATCCGATTGTTCGCCGTCACCAGGTCCGAGAGCCTAGCCTTGAAATTCACCAACTGGGGCTTCGCGCCCGGCAGCGCCACGGTTCCCGTGAACGAGGTGTCGATTGGTTGCCTAGATAGAGAAGGAACGGCAAGGGCGAAGGCGACGTCGCGCAGCACCGTCTGCTTTCCGGAAGCCGGATCGAGATAGGTCACCGTCATGGGAGCGGCGTCGACTGCGAGACGCACATCCACCGGAAGCGGCCACTCCATACCCTGGAACTTCTGCACCGCCTCGGCCACCTGCGTCAGGGGATCCTTGGCCGGCTTTACGGGGGGCGGTTTTTTCGGCCCCGGAGCCAGGCTCGCCTCCAGCTTTTTGAGCTTCACGTCGAGCGAGACCGTGTAGCGCCCGGAGTCATCCCACTCCAGCCCCGGCTTTACGCGCAGTTCCGCCAGGGTCGCGTTCATAAGAGGCGGAGGTCCGTCGCCGACGGTGAGCCCGGAAAGGGCCAAACCTCGCGACCACGACACGGTGAGATTGAACCAGGAAACCGGCTTGTTCAATGACTTGGAGAGCTGAAGCCTCAGCAGGGATTGGACTTGGGAGGTGGAAAGAAGGGCCGGCAGGAAGACCACCAGGAGGACGAGGGCGATCAACCCTGCCAAAGCGGCCAGGGCGCCCGCGTACATCACTTTTTTGAATCGGAGTGCACCAATGTAGGAAAGCAGGCTACGGAGCATCAGTCGGTATCCCGGAGGCGGCGCTGGACTAAGGGGAAAGGAGCTGCTGGAGCAAGGTGATTTTCTTATCACCTCCGCAATTCAAAGTCAAACTGGTTCGTCCCGTCACCACCCTGCCCTCAAGGACTTATGGCAGAGGTAACACAACTGGTCGCCTTTCTTTATCAGGTGTGGCGGCTTTGTCAGATCGTGACAGGAAAGGCAGGTGATTTTTCCGTCCTGCAGTACCACCCCGCCTCGGTTATCTCGGCCACGGAAGCGAAATCGAAATCCTTGCCGTAAGGGGGATAGGGGCGCAGGACCGAGTGCTCGTTGGTATAGAGGCAGTGGTCGGTGAGGCAGATCGAGACGGGTTTTCTCGACGCGGCACCGGAGTGGCAGGCAAGGCACTCCTCCGCAATCAGAATGCCGCTGGCGCTGGTCTGGTGGGCCAGATTGGCTTGAGTCGGCAGCAACGACGCTATTCCGACTATAGCAATAGCCACGGACAGTACCAGTGCTACCTGCACCTTGCCGACTTTTACCATGGCGGCACCTCTGTTCCAGAACCAGCAACCACCCTTTAACTTTCAGGCTCGCTCAGCGTCCGTCAGAAATAACCTCTGAAAGGATAACATAGGGGCAGGTGCAGGCAACGCAGCAGCCATTATATTCGGCTCATTCAGTGCTGGGTCTTCCAGCCCTCATCGTACGCCTTCAAACTCCGGCGTTAAAAGCGTCGTTTTATGAGTTATCCACCACAAGTCAGTGTATTCAAAAGGCATTGAGAAGTTCGTTATTTCCTCTTGTTTTCCTCCAATTTAACATTGTAAACATGAGGCTCAAAACTAAAGACAAACGGTCTGCTTATCAATGCTGACACTGTCTTTCCTTCGAAATCCCAATACCAGTAGCTATATGGAGAGGGCCATGAGGTTGGGAAGATCATCCAGGCACTGAAGCCTGTACGGTGTGGATCACCCCATGCATCTTTCAAGGGTTGTGCTTCAGGCATGTCAAAAATCGTGCTGAAAAAGGGCATAGACTCGTATTTTTCGAGATCTGGGTACTCTTGTTTGAGCTGTTCCAAAGACTTACTAAATTCATTTGGAGCAGGTAGCTTCGTGAAATGGCTCGACGTTGAGCACCCTAAGCTGAACATGAATAAAAAGCAGAAAAGGAAAAGTCGATAATACGGTTTCATAGTGTCCCTTAAAATTGAATGGCCAGCCACATAAAGAGATTGCCAAGTTAACACAACCGGGCTCAAGCTGTTAGAAAAAATTTACCTTCCTTGCCTCAATCGTCCTGCAAATACTCACCGCTAAGCCGGAGTGCGGCAGTTACATACGAAGCCACCAGTCCGACATTTTTATGAACACGCTCACTTTGTCGTTGACGAAAATTTCGCCTCTGCTATAGTGAGCGCGTTCACATTCCGTATCTGGAGCTTCAATGCGCATTACCGAACAGGCAAAACAGCAATGCCGGGCAAGGATCCTGGAAAAGGCATCCGAGCTTTTCTGCGCCCGCGGCTTCGACCAGACCACCACGCGCGACATAGCGCTCGCCGCCGGGGTCGCCGCGGGAACCATGTTCAACTATTTCCCCAGCAAGGAGACCATGGCGATGACCATGGTCTCCGACGCCCTCGCCGCAGGAGAAGAGGAATTCCGGGGGCGCACCGGCGGAGAACTTGCCGAGGACCTCTTCGGTTTCATCGCCTCGGGGCTGAGGAAGCTGCGCCCCCTGCGCCCCTTTCTCGGCCCAGTTCTGGAGCGCTCGTTAAGTCCGTTCCCGCGCAAGAATGTCTGCCCGGTGGGAGAGGCGGCGCGGCAGCGGCACCTCGACTTCATGCAGCAGATCCTAGCCAGCCACGGGTTCAGCTCCGCGCCCGATTACGTCGCCACGACCATCTACTGGTCGCTCTACCTGGGGGTGCTCGCCTTCTGGACCAGCGACTTCTCCCCCAACCAGGAAGCGAGCCAGGCCCTGGTGGACTACTCGGTCCGCACCTTTGTGCATATCATCTCCGGCAGCGCCGGGGGAGATGGAGGTGAGCATGTCCTGTAACGCACTCGCGTCGGACGCTGCCAGCCGGGAGCGCCTGCGGCAACTCCTTCCCCGCGAGGAAGACGCCGCAGCTCGGGAGAGGCTTGCCGAACTGGTCGAAACCGCCTGCAGCAACAGGCCCCCGACGAGTTCCCTTTCCCGCCTCTGGATCCTGGGAAGCCTGCAGGCGAAGGTCGCCGGCGCTTACCTCGCCTGGTGGCTCAAAAGCCGCTGGGCCGATGCGGACGAGAAGGAGCGGACCAGGAACGAGACCCACCTGAAGGCGGCGCTGGAACTGCTCGGCACCATGGGGTACCTGCGCGGGGCTGTGATGAAGGTGGGGCAGATGCTGACGCTCCCCGAGATGGTGCCGGAACAGTACGCCCGCCTGCTCTCCTCGCTCAGCTTCGAAGCGCCGCCGATGCACTATGCCATGGTCCGTGAGGTGTTTTACGACGAGTTCGGGCGGGAGCCGGAGGAGATGTTCGCCAGCTTCGAGAAGAGGGCATTCGCCGCCGCCTCGCTGGGGCAGGTGCACCGCGCCCGGTTACATTCCGGAGAGCAGGTGGCGGTGAAGATCCAGTATCCCGGCATCGCCCGAACCATCCAGTCCGACCTCAAGAACCTCCGCCTGTTGCTGCAGCCGATGCGCGTCGGTGACGACTGGCCCAACCTCCTGGACAAGCTGGCCGAGATCGAGAGCGTGCTCCTCGCCGAGACCGATTACCTGAAGGAGGCCGAGGTGGCACGGGCGGTGCGCGGCCATTTCCCCCCGGAGTACGGTATCGTGGTCCCCAAGGTCCATGACGGATACTCCAGCCGCCGGGTATTGACGACCGAGCATCTGGAGGGGGTGCACATCGACGAGTTCCTCGCCTCCGACCCGTCGCAGGAGGTGCGGGACCACTACACCCACCTGATGACGGTAGCTACCATGCGCCTTTTGTACCGGATGCACTGGCTTTTGGCCGATCCCAACCCCGGCAACTACATCTTCATGCCCAACGGCAGGCTGGGGCTGGTCGATTTCGGCTGCACCCGCGTCCTCACCGACGAGGAATGGCAGCTTCAGTGCGAGGCCGAAGCCGCAGCTTTCCAAAAGGACGACAAGGAGATGGAGCGGATCATCGTCAAGGCCTCGCTCTACGAGTCGGCGCAGGAGATGGGAAAAAAGCGGGTTGAGCTCGTGGGGCGGGTGATCAGGTGGCAGTTGGAGCCCTGGCTCGTCGAAGGGCTCTTCGACTTCGGCGACAGCGACTTCTTTCACAGGGGGATCGACGCACTGCGTGAAGCCACGAAGACGGGGTATCTGCGCGGCATGCCGCTGCACATCTGGACCACGCGTTTCGTACTCGGCGCGCGAGCGGTGGTCTACCGGCTCCGGGGGCGCTGCCATTTCAAGGAGATCTACCTGCAGGAGTCCGTGCCCCCAAAAGCATCGCACGCGGATGACGCGGAAAAAACGGATACCCGCGGATCAATCTAGACAGATAGGGATTAAACAAGGTCCTTGTTGTACAAACGTTAAGGTTTCAATGTTTTGCTTGATCTGCAGTTATCGCTTTTTGTATCCGCGTCATCCGCGTGCGACGCAGTTGTCTCTCGACTTATTCTTTACACAGGAGGTAGCACATGCTGCAGCTTCGTGACGTGGTGAAATCCTACGAGGGGAAATCCACGGTGACCGCGCTCGCCGGGATCACCCTTTCCATCGCCCCCGGCGAGATGGTGGCCATCATGGGCCCCTCCGGCTCGGGAAAATCCACGCTGCTGAACCTGATGGGGGGGCTCGACGTCCCGACCTCGGGACAGCTGCTGGTCGCGGGGAAGGATCTCGCACGGGAAAGCGAGAAGGGGCGCTCGCTCTTTCGCCGCAGCAACGTCTCCTACATCTTTCAGGCTTACCACCTGATGCCGACGCTCAGGGTGCGGCAGAACGTGGCGCTTCCTCTGCAGTTGGCCGGCGTCTCTGCGAAGAAGGCGGCACTGCAGGTGGAACGGGTCCTCGCCGAAGTGGGGTTGGAGCAGCGCGGCGACCATCTCCCGGACGAGCTCTCCGGCGGCGAAAGGCAGCGGGTAGCCATCGCGCGCGCACTGGTGACCGGCGCGCCGCTGCTCCTCGCGGACGAGCCCACCGGAAACCTCGACAGCGCACGCGGCAAGGAAATCCTCGCCTTGCTGCGCTCCATCCACGCCCAGAGGAACACCACCATCGTCATGGTCACCCATGACCACGACGCGGCCTCAGCCTGCGACCGCCTGATCAGGCTGCGCGACGGGAAGGTGGAGGACGACGGTCTCGCCGGAGGTGAAAGATGAGGTTCCTACTCCGCACCCTCTCCCTTTCCTACGCACGGCGGCACCTGGCCAAAACGATCCTCACCCTGTTGGGGGTGGTGGTCGGCGTCACCACCTTCAGCTCCATCAAGACCGCTCAGGACGCCCTGGTGAAAGGGATCGGCTCTACAGTGGACCGCGTCGCCGGAAAGGCGCACCTGCAGGTGACCATGGAAGGAGGGGTCCCCGAGGAGGTCCAGGAAAGACTCCGGTCGCTACCCGAGATCAGGGCCACCTCTCCGGTGATCGAGCAGATCGTGGTCCCGGAAAGGGCAGAGCTGGGAAGCCTGATGGTGGTAGGCGTCGACCTTCTGGGCGACCGCGAGATGCGCGACTACGGCTTCGAGGGGGACGACGCCGACCTGGACGACCCGCTCCTCTTCCTGGCCCAGCCCGACTCGGCCCTCTTCACCCGCGACTTCGCCCAAAGGGCAGGGCTCGCCACCGGTAAATCGCTCTCGCTGAAGCTCCCGACCGGGGCCAAGAAGGTGACGGCGCGCGGGCTCATGAGGCCAAAGGGGTTCGCCGAGGCCTTCGGCGGCAACCTGATGGTGGTCGACGTCTACGCCGCGCAGGAGCTCTTCGGAAGGGGGAGGCGCTTTGACCGGATCGACGTGCGGCTCCAGGACGGGGTGACCGTGGCGCAGGGGACCGCGGCGCTGGAAAAGACGCTCGGTCCTGCCTTCCGGGTGGAGACCCCGGCGCGCCGCGGCGAGCAGATGGAGCGCCTGGTGGCGAACTTCACCGCCGGCTTCAACGTCTCCAGCGCCTTCGCCCTCGCCATCGGCGTCTTCCTGATCTTCAACGCCTTCAACGTGGCGGTGAACCGCCGCCGCCGGGACATCGGGACGCTCAGGGCTCTCGGCGCCACGCCGCGCCAGGTCCAGGTACTCTTCCTCGCCGAGGCGCTCATCCTGGGCGTCGCAGGCGGGGTCCTCGGCTGTCTTACCGGGACCGCCTTTTCCCAGGGGCTCCTGGTGAGCATGGGGAAGAGCACCGAATCGATCTACGGCATCAGCGGCTCCGGCGTGGTTCACCTCACCCCGGCCATAGCGCTGCAGTCGATCCTGCTCGGGGTCGGCGCCTCGCTCCTCGGTGCCTGGGGACCTGCTCTTTCCGCCTCGCGCATCCCCCCTACCGAGGCCTTCGCCAAGGGTGCGTTCCAGGCCCGGGTCGAGCGCCGGGTGGCGCCGCGGCTGGCAGCGGCGGCCGTGCTTGCCGCAGCTGCTGTGTACTGCGCCCTTTTCTCGCCGCTTGCGGCTAACCAGATGCTGCTGACGGTGCTCATCCTGGGCGGGGCTGCGCTTGTCCTGATCCTGGGGCCGATCTCCCGCGCCGTCCTGGTTGCAGCGGCGCCGCTCCTCTCCCGGATCTTCCCGTCCGCGGGCCCGCTCTCCTCGGACGCCCTCCTGGGAAATCCGCGTCGAAGCGCCGGCACCATCATGGCCATGGCGCTCTCGCTCACCTTCGTCCTGGGGCTCGGGGGTTACCTTGGATCCACAAAAGGGACCATACTGCGCTGGATGGACGACGTCCTCACCTGCGACCTATTCGTCCGGGCTTCCGCCAACTTCACCCGCGGCGACTACCTCTATCCCGGCGCGCTGCGGGAGGAGCTGCTGCAGGTCCCGGGCGTACGGGCCGTGGAGAGCTACCGCGCCATCAAGCCGATGTACCGGGGGAGGCAGATATCGGTCGGCTCCATGGAAGTAGCGTCGCTTCTGGACCGGGCGAAGTACGAGTTCGCGCAGGGGGACGCGCGCGCCATGCGCGAGGGGGCCACGAAGGGGATGTGCACCGTGTCTGAAAACTTCTACCGCCGCTTCCACCTCGGGGTGGGGGACCAGGTAGAGCTGATGACGCCGGGGGGATTGGTGAAATTCCCAATCTCGGCGGTGATCCGCGACTACAGCTCCGACCAGGGAGCCGTCTTCCTCGACCGCAGCACTTTCCTCAAGCACTGGAAGGACGACCGGGTCGACATCTACGACGTCTCGGTGCATCCGGGGGTGGATCCGAAGGCGGTCCGGGAGCAGATCCGGGCCAGGCTGGCGGGGAGGCATCCGGCCCTGATCTCGACGCAAGCCGAGTTCAAGGCCGAGATCGGCAAGGCGGTCGACGCCTTCTACGCCGTCATGCGCATCACCGTCTTCCTCGCCCTCGGCGTCGCCTTTTTGGGGATCGTGACCGCGCTCCTCATCTCGGTTGCCGAGAGGACCCGCGAGATCGGGATACTGAAGGCGCTGGGGGCGATACCGTCCCAGATCGCCAAGAGCGTCGTGGTCGAGGCGCTGGTGTTGGCCCTGGTGGGGCTCTTACTGGCCATTCCCGCCGGGAACCTGTTCGCCTCCTTCATGGAAGGGCCGGTAGCCGTCGCCTTCACCGGCTGGACCATGCCGCACCGTTATCCCTGGGACGTCCTCGGGCAGCTCCTCTTCGCGCTGCCGCTGGTCTCCGCGCTCGCAGCCTGGGTCCCGGCCCGGCAGGCAGCCAGGGTCAAGGTGACCGAGGCGATAGAGTACGAATAAGTCAACGGCATCGCACACGGGCCAAAGGCATCGCACACGGATTAAACGGAAGACACGGATAACGGCAGATTAATCTTGAAGAAACAAAGCTTGAGTTTTTACCGGGTTTTGTTGATCCGGTAGTTATCGCTTTTGTTTCCGCGGTAATCCGCGTGCGATGCCGTGGTTCCCGTTACAAACGCATATGCACTCTTTAAGACGGAGGAACAGCAGATGATCGCACGATTCGCCAGACCACTCGCGGCCGCGGCCGCCGCCCTTTTTCTCGTTTCGCTCAGCGTGGGGTGGGCGCTCGCGGCTCCCGACGCCCGCGCGCTCCTCAAGGAGAGCGAAAACAGGCACCGCACGAAGACCCAGCAGTACTCAGGCGACCTCACCGTAGTGAACAAGGAGGGTAAGGTCCGCAAGAAGGGTTGGCGCAGCTACCGGGAAGGGTACGCCGGCGACGCCAAGAACCTGATCCGTTTCACCGATCCCCCCGAGGTGAAGGGGGTCGGCTTCCTCTCCCTCTCCCGCCCGGGCTCCGACAACCCGGACCAGTGGCTCTACCTCCCATCGATGAAGCGGGAGCGGCGCATCGCCCCGCAGGACCGCGACGCCTCCTTCGTCGGCACGGACTTCAACTACGAGGACATGGAGGAGTTCGACCACGAAAAGTACAAGGTCTCCCTGATCGGGGAGGAGGTGGCAGAGGGAGTTCCCTGCTACGTGATCGCCGCCATCCCTACCGAAAAGGGGGGCAAATCGGTGTACCAGAAACTCGTCCTTTACCTGAGGAAGGACATCCTCTACCTGGTCCGCGAGGACCTGATCAGGAAGGGGGAAAAGGCGCCTGCCAAGCGGATGGTCCTCTCCGACTTGAAGAACGTGGAGGGGCACTGGGTGGCTGGACGGATGGAGATGACCGACCTGAAAAAGGGAAGTAAGACGACCGTCAACCTGAAGCAGATCACCTTCAACCGTCCGCACCCGGCCGGCCGCTTCACGCTGCAGAACCTCACACGGGAGGGGGGAGATTGATCCTGCCGCTCCTTTTCCTGATATCCCTGCTCCTCATGCCGATGACCGCCGCGGCAAACGACTTCTCCGGCTACGCGGAACTGAAGGGGTTCGCCTACACCGAGCGCTCCGAGGGGGAGCCGTACGGGGCGGGCTCCGGGACCCTCTTTTCCAAGTGGGAGCACCGGCCGGGCGAGGCGCAGCTGACCGCTTCGCTGCGGGCGCAATGGCTCACCTCGCCGCAGGACGAGCTCTCCTTCGACCCCGCGGACCGAAAACTCAGGCGCTCCCCGCTGTCGCTGCGCGATCTCTGGGTGCGCCTCCCCCTGGCCCCTTCCCACGACCTTGAAGTGGGGCGCTTCCAGTTGGGCTGGGGGCAGACCGACGGCTATTCCCCTGCCGACTCCTTCCTCCCGCGCGACCTGACCGACCCCTTCACCGACGAGAAGCTGCCGCTTTGGGCGCTCAGGGTGAGCGGACAGGAGGAGTCGTTGCGCTACCAGGCGGTGCTGGTGCCGGTCACCACCCCCTGGCGCCTCCCGCCGCTGGGAAGCCGCTACGCCCCCATCGCCACCGGCGCGCTGCCGCAGGGAACGGTCCTGCGCGAGCGGGAAGACGCCCCGCCGCTTCCTGGTTTCGCCGCCCTGCGGCTCCTGGCGACGCGTGGAGACTGGGACCTGGGGCTCTGGGCGAGAACCGGGGTGCGCCCGGCGCCGCTGCTTCGCTTCACCCTCGACCCGGCGCAGCAGGTGGGTCCCGCCCCGGTGGTCTCCGTGGAGCGCCGTTACGCCCGGGAGGACGGGATAGGTATAGAGCTCTCCCGGGTCACCGGCCCTTACGTGCTGCGGGCCGAGCTCGCAGGTCTCCTGTCGAGGGATCCGGAACTAGGTGACGCGGTGATCGGGACGGTGAGCGCGGAGCGGGGTTTCGGAGACGGAAAGCTCCTGGTAACGCTGGCCGCCAACGCCATCGACCCGCCGGTGAACCGGACGCTCCTCTTCGACCGGGCACTTCTCCCCGCTCTCATCGCGGCCTGGAACCAGACCGAGCCTTGGGGGGACTGGAAGGTGGTCTGGACGGCAGGCCTGGAGCGTATGGACGGGGTGCTGAAAGGCGAGATCGGCTACAACCTGACCGACACCTGGAAGGTAACCGGAGGGGGAGATCTCCCCTACGGCTCGGAGAACGGGGCGCTGGGCGCGCTCAAGAAAGCGCGGCGCGTCTACCTGGCGCTGCGCCGCAGCTGGTAAGCCCCCCTCTCTGCCCCCCTTTCCCCTGTCGGCACGGTATACACCGGTATACACATTTGAAGCTTCAAGAGCTTTTGCGCTACCATCTGCTTCCTTTTGGCCTTAGGAGGAGACGTGGCGTTAATCAGCTCTGAAACCATTTCCGGCATTCGCCTTTTCAGCGCCCTGACCAGGGAGCAGCTGGACAGCATCGCCCAAAAACTGCAGCTGCGCGAGTTCGCGCCGGGACAGATCATCCTCGCCAGGAACGAGCCGGCGCAGGAGCTCTACGTAATCCTGGCGGGAAGGATCAGGGTGGAGCTCCTGGACCAGGGGGGGCAGGTGCTGACCCTCACCGAGCTCGGCATCGGCAACGTCATCGGGGAGCGCGCCATCCTGACCGGCGAGAAGCGCTCGGCGGACGTGCGGGCGATCACCGAGGTCCAGGCGGCACGGCTCTCCCGGGAGGATTTCGAAGAGCTCCTGGATCGGATACCCGCGCTCTACGCCAACCTGAGCCGCATCTTCGCGGCGCAGTTGGGAAGCTGGGCGCACCGCCACCAGCGCGAGGAAAGCGAGCACCGCGAGGTGATCACCAACATCATCGGCTGGCAGCTGCTCCCCGAGTTCGGCGAGTTCCCCGGCGCCTCGCACTGGGTGCGCCTTTTGAACCAGCGCCTGCAGCAGTTGGGCGGCACCCGCAGCCACGTACTCATCCTGGGCGAACCCGGCACCTGGAAGGATCTCGCCGCCCGGCTGATCCACTTCCACAGCGAAGCCGACCGCCCCGTCCTTTTCCTGGACTGCGCCTCCCCCCCACCGGTAATTGAAGAGGAAAACGAGCCGAGCGAGGCCGAGCCCCAGGGGGGAGTGCTGCTGGGGCTCGCCCAGGAAGCCGCGCTTTTCGGCCATGCCTCGCAAGGTGCGGTCTATGCGCGGCGGGTGAGAAGGGGGATGATCGAGCTTGCGGCCGGCGGCGACATGATCCTGCGCAACGTCGACTGCCTCGCCCTTGGCGTGCAGGAGGAACTGGTCGATTTCCTGGAATCCGGTCACTTCACCAGGAGGGGGGAGACCAAGCTGCGCAGCGCCCGGGTGAGGATCATAGCCACCAGCGGCAAGGCCCTTGAGCCACTTATCGCCAGCGGCAAGTTCAACGGCGAGTTGTACCGAAAGCTCTCAAACGAGACCGTCGAGCTCGCCCCGCTGCGCGAGCGCAAGAAGGACATCCCGGTCATAGCCAGGAGCCTGCTCGCCTCGCTCAACGCCAAGCACAACCGCAACGTGCGCCGGCTCTCCCAGGACGCCCTGAACCGCCTGGTCGACCACGACTGGCCTCTGAACACGACGGAGCTGTACCAGGTCGTGAGCCGCGCCGTGGTGGTCTGCAGCGAAGGGGAGATCCAGCCCGAGCACATCTCCCTCCAGGGGCACCCCTTCGAGGAGGGGCGCTTCAACCTCTTGACGCTTCCCTCCCTGGAGCGGCTCGCCTGCAACCCGCGTTTCCCGAAACTGCTGCGCTGGCTGACCGTGCCGGCGTTTCTTCTGATCACGCTGTACACCCTGTTCGGCCCCGCGTCGGACAACGCCGCGAACCTTGCCGCCTGGACCCTGGGGTGGCCCGCGCTGATACTCACCGCCTTCCTGTTCGCCCGCGGCTGGTGCAGCTTTTGCCCCATGGAGGCGATCGGCGAGCGGCTCGGCGTCACCAGCCGCGTGGTGCGCGACCCGGCGCCCTGGCTGCGCCGCTTCGGGCCCTCTTTCAGCTTCGCCCTTCTGGTGCTGATTCTCCTCATGGAGCAGGCGACCGGGATGTTCTCCCACGCGGCGTCCACGGGGCTGTTGCTGAGCGGCATGCTGGCGGCGACGGTCAGCGCCGACCTGGCTATCGGCCGCCGCGGCTGGTGCAAGTTCCTCTGCCCGCTGGGGCGCATCGTGAGCCTCGTCTCGCGCATCTCGCCGCTGGAGATGCACAGCAACCACAACGTCTGCCTGAGCAGGTGCCGGGTGGACGACTGCATCAAGGAAAAGGCGTGCCCCATGGGGCTGCACCCGTCAGGAGTCGACAGCTCCGACCACTGCGTCCTCTGCCTCAACTGCGTCCGCAACTGTCCGCACCGCTCGATGCAGCTCGACCTCAGGAACCCGACCTCTGGCGTCTTCAACAAGGCCCGCCGCGGCTTCAGGGAAGCGTTTTTCAGCGTCACCCTCCTCGGCGCGGTGATCGCCGCCAAGGGGACCCCTCTTCTTGCCGGGCGGCAGCCAGAACTCTTCCCGCGCACCCTCTGGTCCCCGGACGACTACCTGCTGGCGCTTTGCCTCGTCGCGGGGTTCACCGCCCTTGCCATCATCGCGTCGGTGGCGGTTCCGGGCGCGCGCTGGCGCCAGGTCTTCACCGGTAGCGGGCTTGCCTACCTGCCGCTTGCCGCCGCGGGTCTTTTCATGATCTTCTTCCGGCCGCTGGTGGAGGGGGGCGCGCGGCTCGTTCCGCTCGCGGTTTCGGCCCTGGGTGCGGAAAGTTTCCTGGACGCGGCGGCGCTCACCCCCGAGCTGGGAACGCTGCGCCTGCTCATCTACCCCATTATCCTTTTGGCGGCGCTCTTTTCCCTGGTGGCGCTAGGTAGGCTGCAACGCCAGGACGGGCTCCCGACACAGGCCCTTTTCCGGCACCGGCTGCTGATCCTCGGGGCCACCGCGTTACTGATAAAAATCCTTTAGTTGACATTCCGCGAGGCGGGGTATAAACAGGACGGGTTCCTCGTTACGATGAGGCGTTTGCTCAAACACAGGCTACTGCCCGGAAACGTCGAAAGACGCCAACGGGTAGACCAGGTCTTGCCGGCTTAAGGCTTGACCCAAGGTAGCTGGTCCCCCGGGGCCTACGTTGCGCACTGCCGAAAACCTACGAGAGGGGAATCCGCGCCGGAAATAAGGCCATGGTCCCCCATGGCCTTTTGCTTTTCCAGATCACGACAAAAAGGTGGTGGTTTTTCACATTGGACAGTCATAGTAGCGACTATCACTTACCCATCCCGCAGTTCCGGCAGTAGCCTCCCCGAAGCTCCCCTCTAACCTGGGCCTGCTTCCGGTTCTCCTGCCGCGCCGCGGGAAACAGCCGAAGCGAGGAGTCCAGGGGCCTTTTTCCCGACTTCCCTTCAATTCATCATTCTCACTGCGGTGCCATGAAGCATCGGCAGTAGGGGTCTCTTCGCGCGTGGTCTCGGCATGCGGCAAGGGGACCCGCGTCCGGAGATACCTAAGCCTTTTTCCCGAAAAGAGGTAGAGTATCCGGCAGCACGGAGGAAGCAGGATGGCCAACCGGTCGACACCGCTGGACAAAACTACAGGGAGAGCCGCTCCGAACCTTTGGGACTTCGCCGCCTTTCTCCTGGTCATGGGGCTCGTCACGCTCTTTGCCTGGGGAAGCCGTGAGATGGCGCTCCCCTATACGCCGGGGGAGCGTATCCCCCTTTCGCTTGACCCGATCCACCTCCCCGAGTACGCGCTGCGCACCGTATTGCGCATGGCGGCGGCGCTGGCGCTTTCGCTCCTTTTCACCTTCAGCTACGGGACACTCGCCGCGAAGAGCCGCCGCGCCGAGCGGATACTGGTCCCGCTTCTGAACATACTCCAGTCGGTGCCGATCCTTGGCTTTCTCTCGGTCACCGTGACCGGCTTCATCGCCCTTTTCCCCGGGAGGCTTCTAGGCGTCGAGTGCGCCGCCATCTTCGCCATCTTCACCTCCCAGGCCTGGAACATGGCCTTCAGCTTCTACCAGTCGCTGAAGACCATCCCCGCCGACCTGAACGAGGCCTCGGTCCTCTTCGGGCTATCCCCCTGGCAGCGCTTCTGGAAGCTGGAGGCCCCCTTCGCCATGCCCCCCCTGATCTGGAACATGATGATGTCCGTCTCCGGGGGATGGTTCTTCGTGGTGGCGTCCGAGGCGATCACGGTCGGGAAGACCTCAGTCACCCTCCCCGGGATAGGGTCCTACGTGGCACAGGCGATCCACTACCGCAGCCTCTCCGCCATCGGCTGGGCGCTTTTGACCATGCTGCTGGTGATCCTCGTCTACGACCAGCTGCTCTTTCGCCCCATGGTGGCCTGGGCCGACAAGTTCAAGTTCGAAACCACCGAAAGCGGCGAAGGAAGCGGATCGTGGCTTTTGACCCTGTTCCAGCGTGCGAGGCTTCTGCGCGCGGCCTCGCGCTTCGCGCTCGACCGCTGGATCAGGCTCACCGACCGGCTCCCCAGGCGCAGGCAGCGCGGCAGCTTCCACGGCGTGACGCCGGCCGCGATTTCCAGGCCGCAGGAAGCCGCCTGGAACGCTGCCCTCGCCATAGGGGTCGCCGGGGGGGCATGGCTCCTGGTCCGCTTCGTCGGCGGTGAGGTCGACGGCGCCGAGATCGGGAAGGTCTTCTATCTCGGCTTCCTGACGCTCACGCGGGTCACCGTGCTATTGATCATCGCCAGCCTGATCTGGGTCCCCATCGGTGTGGCCATCGGGCTCAACCCTAAATGGGCCACGAGGGTCCAGCCCCTGGCGCAGTTTCTGGCCGCGTTCCCTGCGAACCTCTTCTTCCCGGTGGCGGTCTTCTTCATGGTCCACTACCACCTCTCCCCTGAGATCTGGACCGCGCCGCTGATGATCCTTGGGACGCAGTGGTACATACTTTTCAACGTGATCGGCGGTGCCTCGGCCATCCCGACCGACCTGCGGGAGGCGGCCCGCAACTTCGGCGTCTCGGGGTGGAAGCTCTGGAAGACGCTGCTTCTCCCCGGCATTTTCCCCTCGCTCGTCACCGGGCTCGTCACCGCCGCCGGGGGTACCTGGAACGCCAGCATCGTCGCCGAGATCGTCACCTGGGGGAACACAACCCTGACCGCAACGGGGCTTGGGTCGTACATCGCCGTCTGGACCGAGAAGGGGGACTACCCCCGCATAGCCCTGGGGATAGCAGTCATGAGCATTTACGTGGTGGTACTGAACCGGTTCTTCTGGCAAAGGCTTTTCACCGTCAGCCAGACGCGCTACCGGCTCGGGTAGGAGAATAAAAATGGAAGCTACAGGCAACAAGGTTCCGCTGCTCAAACTGAGCAACATAAGGAAGTCGTACAAGAAGAGCGATTCGGGCGAGCACCTGGTGCTCGACGGGGTCGACATCAGCATCGAAGAGGGGGAGATCGTCGCGCTTTTAGGGCGCTCCGGCTCCGGGAAATCGACGCTCTTGCGGATCATCTCCGGGCTCGCGCAGCCCGGCAGCGGCGAGGCGCTTTACTGCGGGAAACCTATAACCGGCCCCACGCAGGGGCTCGCCATGGTGTTTCAGAGCTTCGCCCTCTTCCCCTGGCTCACCGTCCTGGAAAACGTGGAACTCGGGCTCGACGCCATGGGGGTGCCGCAGGCCGAGCGCAGGAGGCGCGCCCTGGAGGCGATCGACCTGATCGGCCTGGACGGTTTCGAATCCGCCTACCCGAAGGAGCTCTCCGGCGGTATGCGGCAGCGGGTCGGTTTTGCCCGGGCGCTGGTGGTGGAGCCGACTCTCCTTTTGATGGACGAGCCCTTCTCGGCGCTCGACGTCCTCACCGCCGAAACGCTCCGTACCGACCTGATCGAGCTCTGGCTGGAGCGGCGCATCCCGACCAAGGGGATCCTGCTGGTCTCCCACAACATCGAGGAGGCGGTGCTCCTGGCTGACCGGATCATCATCCTGGGGAGCAACCCGGGCCGCGTGGTCTCCGAGATCAAGGTGCCTCTGGCCCATCCCCGCGACCGCGACGCCCCCCTGTTCCGGCAGCTGGTCGACACGGTGTACGGCCAGATGACCCAGCGCTCCCGCGCAGCCGGGAAGGTGGAGGCCGTCCCCATCTCCTACCTCCTCCCCGAGGCGCACGTGAACCAGCTCTCCGGCCTTTTGGAGGCGCTGGCCGCCGAGCCTTACAACGGCAAGGCTGACCTTCCGGAACTCGCCGAGCAGATGGGGTTCGGCGTGGACCAGCTCTTCCCGCTTCTGGAGGCGCTCGACATCCTGAACCTGGCCCGCATCGAGGGCGGCGACGCCGATCTCACCGCGTCCGGCAAAAGCTACGTCGATGCCGACATCCTGCGCCGCAAGGAGATCTTCGCCGAGCACCTGGTGCGGCACGTGGCACTCGCCGCCCACATCCGGCGCGTGCTCGACGACCGCCCGGGAAACCGCGCGAAGGAGGACCGTTTCCTGCGCGAACTGGAGGACTTCTTCTCCGAGGAGACCGCGGAGACGGTGCTGCAGGTGGCGATCGAATGGGGTCGCTACGCCGAGCTCTTCGCCTACGACGAGGGCTCCGGCATCCTCAGCCTGGAGAACCCGGCGAGCGGCGAGCACGGCTAACCGGCAGATAAAGAACAAGGGGGAGCGATCGTGCTCCCCCTTTCCATTTTTCCCCTGAATTTCCCCGCCAGGATTCCGATAAAGTTAGGGAAGAAAAAAGCGCGGGCCATCCCGCCAGACTCTCGTTTTTCACACGCGGCCGGGGAAAAGCAGATGATTCAAAAATTCGTCAATAAACGCGCCCTCGCCCTTCTCGTCCTTGGCTTCACCTGCCTGTGCATCTTCATATTCAATTTCGCCTACCAAAAGGCAAAAGACGCAGCCATAACCCGCCTGAACCAGGAGCAGTTCATACATGCCAGGCAGGCGGCCAGGGGGATCGAAGAATATTTCGTCACCTGGACCGGCATCCTCACCTCGCTTTCCAGACTCCACGAGATCTTCAACATGGATCCAGCCGGTAAGCGTCAGATGGAGTTTTTCTACGACGCCCACAAGGACCAGATAAGGTCGTTCACCAGGATGGACGAGAAGGGAAACATCCTCTTCACCGTCCCGAACCTGGAGATGTCGGGAAAGAACATCGCGGCGCAAAAGCACGTGCAGGAGCTGATCGCCACGCGAAAGCCGGTGGTAAGCGACGTGTTCCGTTCCATCCAGGGGTATGACGCCGTAGCGCTTCACGTCCCGGTCTTCGATGGGAACCGGTTCCGGGGGAGCATCGCCATCATAGTGAACTCCCAGGGTCTCGCCAAGCGCTACCTTGAGGTGATCAGGGTCGGCAAGACCGGCTATGCCTGGGTGGTGAGCCGCGACGGCACCGAGATCTACTGCCCCGCAGCCGGCCACAGCGGTCAGAGCGTTTTCACCACCTCCGCGGGCTCGCCGTCGAGGCTGGCCATGGTGAAGGCGATGCTCAAGGGAGGATCGGGAACGGCGAGCTACACCATCGCCTTCAACAAGGGCGCCGCCCCCGTGAAGAGACACGCCGTCTATCTCCCCATCAAACTCGACAACACCTTTTGGGCCATAGTCGTCGCCTCGTCCGAGGAGGAGATTTTCTCCTCGCTCACCTCGTACCGCAACAAGCTGGCTCTGGTAGTCGGCACCACCCTGTTCGCAGCTATCGTCATCTGCATCCTGGTACTCCGCGCCCTGCTGATAGTAAGGGAGGAAGCCGTTTACAAGGAGGCCGAGGCGGAGTTGCGGGCCAGCGAAGAGAAATACCGCTACCTCTTCGAGCAAAACCCCGCGCCGATGCTGATCTACGAGCGGGGGACACTGCAGATGCTGGCGGTCAACGACGCCTTCGTAATCAGCTACGGCTACAGCAAAGACGAGGTGCTGGAGCTAAAGCTCACCGACCTCTATCCCGAGGAGGAGAAACAGAAGATCACCGAGGTTGCCGCCGGACTCAGCGGCCACACCTATGTTGGGGAATGGCACCACCGCCGCAAGGACGGCACGGTATTCCCCATCTTCGTCACCTCGCACGACATGCCCTACGGCGGCAAAACAGCTAGGATCGGCGTCATCACCGACATCACCGACCGCAAGCTGATGGAAAAGACGATCGAGGAGGAGGCGATCTTCAACCGCCTCCTTTTGGAGCACTCGCCCGACGGCATCGTCATCATCGACCCGGAAACCGCGCGCTTCATAAACTTCAACACCGCCGTCTGCAGGCAGCTCGGATACTCACGAGAGGAGTTCGCACAACTGAGCGTCTTCGACGTGGAGGCCATCGAAACGAGGGAAGAAACCCGGCACCGCATCGAAGAGATCGTGCGGGAGGGAAGAAGCGACTTCGAGACCATGCAGCGGACCAGCCAGGGAGAACTGCGCAACGTCCATGTGACGGCGCAGATCCTGACCATCCAGGACCAGCCGGTCTACTATTGCATCTGGCGCGACGTAACCGAGCAAAAGAAGCTGGAAGAGCAGTTAAGGCAATCCCAGAAGATGGAGTCGGTGGGACGGCTTGCCGGCGGCGTCGCCCACGATTTCAACAACATGCTCGGCGTCATCATAGGTTCCGCCGATCTCTGCCAGCACCAGATCGCGCCGGACAGCCCGCTGCAGAAGTACCTCGAGCACATTATCAAAGCCGCTCAGCGTTCGAGCGACATCACGCGCCAGTTGCTGGCCTTTTCCCGCAAGGAGGTGGTTTCGCCCAAGCCGGTGAACCTGAACAGCCTCATCATCGAGTCGGAGAAGATGCTCTGCCGGTTGATCGGCGAGGACGTCAACCTCACCTTCAAGCCCTCCACCGGCCTTTGGACCGTCCTCATCGACCCGGCCCAGTTCGACCAGATACTCATGAACCTTTCCGCCAACTCCCGCGACGCCATGCCCGACGGCGGCACGCTCGATATAGCGACCGGCAACGTGCATGTCGATGCCGACTACTGCCGCCATCATTCCGGAACGGTTCCCGGCGACTACGTGAAAATCACCGTTTCCGACACAGGAACGGGCATGGACCGCGAAACCAGGGACCACATATTCGAGCCCTTTTTCACCACCAAGGGGGTCGGGGTTGGGACCGGTCTCGGCCTCGCCACCGTCTACGGCATCGTCACCCAGAACAAAGGGTTCATAAACGTCTACAGCGAGCCTGGCCAGGGGTCCGTCTTCAACATCTACCTTCCGCGCCTGCTGGACGATGAAGCGGCAGAGGAGGCGGCCGAAGTGGCCCCGCCGCCGAAGGGAACCGGAATCATCCTTCTGGTCGAGGACGAGGAGATGCTCCTTTGGACCACCACGAAGATGCTGGAGGAAATCGGCTACACAGTGCAGCAGGCAGGGTCTCCGGCAAGGGCCATAGAGATCTGCACCAGCGGAGAACAGATAGACCTGGTGCTCACCGATGTGGTGATGCCCGGCATGAACGGCCGGGAGATGGTGGACAGGATCAGGAGCGCCAGGCCCGACATAAAGGTGCTGTTCATGTCAGGCTATACCGCGGATATCGTGGCACAGCGGGGGATCGTCGAAGAAGGGATGTTCTACATTTCAAAGCCACTGGACGCGAGACAATTGCATGAGAAAATCGTCCAGGCGCTGGCGTCGTGAAGCAGGCTGCTCACAGGGCAGAGATTCTGTCATTCTCACTAGGCCCTTGTAGATTCCCGTTTTTGTGGAAAGCTTTTCCTGGCGGAGGAAAAGCTGATGACACAGAGCGCGGCCAGTCTCTTCGAACAATTGATAGTATTCGTCGTCCAGCTCTTCGTGATCGTCGATCCTCTCGCCGCCGTCCCTACCTTTCTCGCCATCACCGTAGCACACAGCAAGCAAGAGCGCAGAGCCATAGCTAGACGCGGCTGCTCGATAGGACTTCTGGCCATCGTCTTTTTTCTGGTAGTAGGCCCGTCCCTGCTGAAATACTTCGCCATCAACACCTCCGCTGTGCAGATAAGCGGGGGGCTGCTTCTATTCGTGATCGCGCTGGAACTTCTTTACGGCAATCCGACCGGCACCCAGACCAGCAGCAAGGAAGAACGCCTGGCAGAGAAGAAGGAGGACGTCTCCGTCACCCCGCTGGCCATTCCCCTGCTGGCCGGCCCCGGCGCGATAGTCACCTGCCTGGTGTTTTCAAGCCAGGCGAGCGGCGCCCTGTCGGTGCTGGTTCTTATCGGGGGCGCGCTCATCGTTTTCATCACGGCTTACCTGCTTTTGCACTGGGCCGACGAGCTGGCCCGCGTCTTCGGGGAACTGGGGATGAAAGTCGCAGTAAGGATAGTAGGGCTCATCCTCGCATTCATCGCCGTGCAGTACGTCATCAACGGCATCACCGCCATCTGGCCCGGCGTCCACATCCCTTCCTGATACCCCCGCATTCCGCGCATCGCCCCCCCGCGTCCGTTTCATATCCCCTGCATCCGTTGCAACACCTGGGTCCGTTGTATCCCTGAAGCGTCAATTAGCTCCCCTCCCCAGGAGGGGGAGGGACAGGGTGGGGGAAACAGGCGCAGTCGGCTAATCACGTTGCACTTTGCTGCCTGCGCAAGTATAAAAGAACCTGTTTTTCCGGTGAATACGTTGTTACCGTCTGAAGCCGAGGGAGTAGATGAAGCACGAACGCGAAAGGGCAGTCAAAGAGAAAAGGCGGCTGGCGCACAAGATCACGCTGGAGCTGCTTGGTCCCATCGTGGGAAAGATGCCGAAGTCGAGCATCGAGTCGCTGGAGAAACTCTCCTACCTACCCAAGGTCAAGCGTCACATCGCCGAAATCATCTCGGTTGCGGATGCCCACGTTGTAAAGCACGACCTGCAGGTCCCCTTTCCTCCTTTCATCAGGACAGAGGCGGCTTTCGGCAAGCGCAACATCTACCTGTTGAAAGACGCGGTGGTGTCGCCCGATACCGGCATGGCCTGGATCGGGAACAGGATCATCGAGGAGAGCGTTGGCTCCTTGCGTCGCATCATGGACTGGGGGGACATGCTGCACGAGCCGCTTCTTCCCGTGAGCGAGCTTAGGTCTGAGGATCCTATTGTCGTCTGCCATCCCGCCGCGGGGTACTACCATTGGCTCCTGGAGGTACTGCCCAACCTTCTCTACGCCGTCTCGACCGTCCCGCAGGTGAAGATCGTACTGCCCGAGAACTGTCCTGCCTACGTGATGGACGGGTTGGCCACGGTACTCGGCCCCGAGGCAGCCGGCCGTTTCATCTTCTGCTCCACTCCGCTCAAGGTTCGAAGCCTGGTGATGCCCCAGTACCACACGGCGCCCGAATTCACCAGCCCCCAAGTCATCGACCTGCTCAGATCGCAGGTGAAGGCCAAGGTCATAGCCAAAGAATGTTCCGCCGTGCCCGCGCCGGGAACGAGGCTCTACATCTCCAGGCGCAGAAGCAGGAGGCGCCGGTTGATGGGAGAGGAAGAGCTGGAGAGGACGCTGAAGGAAAAAGGGTTCACCATACTGCACCTGGAGGACTTTTCCTTCCAGGAGCAGATCCGCATCTTCCGCCAGGCCGAGACGGTGGTCGCTACGCACGGAGCCGGCTTGAGCAATCTGGTCTGGTCTGATCCCCCCTGCCGGGTGATCGAGATTTTCCCCCGCAACTACGTCCTCGACTGCTTTGCCTGGCTCAGCTTCTGCCTCGGGTTCGACTACCGCCACGTCATCTGCAGCACGGGCCACAGGATAGACGACGAAGCCATGGCCGCCGTGCTGGAACAGCTGTAAAGTCCAAAGGAGGGCCGACAGGGACAGGTTTATCCCTGATGAACCAGCTGAAAACCCGCGTATCCTAAATTTTTCTTCCTGCAACCTTTCCGACACATGCCCGTGACGTGTGGCTGCTACCTTTCGTGACAACGAACCGAAAGGAGCTGCACCATGTGGAAAGAAGATATCGTCGACCTGAAACTTACCCGCTTCTACGAGATGTCGACCAGAGTCGTCCTCTCGTTCCTGATTCTGTCGATACTTTTTGCCATCGTTGCCGGCGTCGGATGCGCCATCTACGACCTTCGCCTCATCTTCGAAACCGACTTTCACAGTGCCTTCAAAACCATCATGGTCGACCTGCTTACCGTCCTCGCCATCATCGAGGTCTTGAGGACCGCCCTGGCCTATTTCAGCGAAGGGAGGGTCAAGGTCACCTACATCATCGACACGGTGATCGTCACCGTGCTCACCGAGGTCATGGCCTTCTGGTACAAAAGCATCCGTTGGGAAGAAGTCGCCATGACCATCTCCCTGGTCATCTCCCTTTCCCTGGTCAGGGTCATGGCGGTCAGGTACTCACCCGCAGCCATAAGGAAGGAGCTTTGATAAGCTCACCTGTTTTTTAGGAAGAAATGTCATTTCCGAATCCGAAAACATCACTTTTAAAAAAAATGTGCTGTTTCGCATACAAAATGACAATTTTGATTCACGTCTAAAAGAAATATGACGTATTCGAGTTCGAAAATGAAACATTTGAAAAAAATATAACGTTTTTGCATAAGGAAATGACATATTTGAAAACAATGTGACGTATTCGCATCAGGAAATGACACATTCGGGGAAAATGTGATGTTTTCGCTCAGGAAATGGCACATTTGAAAAAAATGTGACGTTTTAGTTCGGGAAATGACACATCTGAAAAAAATTCGTCATTACCTGCTCCGAAAATGACCTTCCTACGTTGCACCCCTCAAGCGCTGGTCCACTCGAGCCAAAAGTCCCTCAAATTGCATTGACAACGCCCCCTACAAGATATAGAAATATGAATATTCATGTCACAAGCGGACAGAAACGTGGCTAACAAAACGAAGATGACGGGTTCTGCGGAGGTTTTGATGAAGGTTTGTTTCCCGGTTTTTGAGAATGAGGGGTTGGAGAGCGAGGTGTATGGGCATTTCGGATCGGCGCCGGCTTTCGTCGTGGTGGATCTCGACACTAAGGAGCTCACTGCGATCACCAACCAGGACAGGATTCACCAACATGGAGCCTGCAATCCGATCGCTGGACTTGGCGGCCATCGTGTCGACGCCATCGTCGTCGGTGGGATCGGCGGCGGAGCGTTGTTCAAGCTGAACAGCTCCGGGATTCGGGTATTCCAGGCGTGCGAGGGGACTGTTGCAGAAAACATGTTGCTCTTCAAGAACAACGAGCTCCCGGAATACCAGCCTGGCCACACCTGTGGCGGCCACGGCAGCAGCCACGGATGTTCCCATTAGTTACTCAGCGCACCGAGGAAGTAAAAAAAGGAGCGCGTCGCCTGCAAATGAAGCGTGAGGTCGATAGATGACCATGAAGGACAGACTCAGCTACAGATTTCTTATCCCCTTGGCGCTGCTTCTTGGTTTTGCCCCCTTCTACCCCCAGCCCCATATCGTCGAGAAGATCGGGATGCTGACGGCGGGAACTTTGATCCGGCCCATCGATGTATTCGACCTTTTCTGGCACTCCTGGCCCTTCGTGTTGCTGGGCTACCGCGTAGTCAGCGACCTGAGTCAACGAAGAAGGTGACCGCCGCGGAGGCGCAATTCAGCTGGAGTGAGAAAACCGGCACGAAGTGATGCCCCCTCGCCCATGACTCTTCCTCCCGCCCCGGGCTCTTTATAAACCCGGGGATCTATTGTCTTCTGCAAGAAAGGTTATGCCGCGGACTGCACTCAGACAAAGGGATGCTATATTGGTGAAGACTTTTTAACCGGTATCTCCTGCAGGCATGAGTGCTTCATGGTCCCCACCCCCACACAGGAAGAGCGAACGGAACAGTATCTTCGACGCGGCGCGGTTCTGAGCGGAATCGTCGCTGCCGTCATCGGAGCGGTCCATCTCGCCCTGTGGCTCTCCGGCCTCCTTACCTCTAGCGGTCTGTACTCTTTCGTCATGAAGACCAACGCCTCTTTGTGCCTTGCTCTTAGTGGCTTTGCCCTGGCTGTCGCGGCGGCGGAGCGCACGAGGCCTTGGAGATGGTGGTCGGCCGTTCTCGCGGCACCGGCTACCGCCATCGCCGCTCTTACCCTCCTCGAACACCTGCTCGGCTTCGATTTCGGCATCGACCAGTTCCTAGCCTATGAGGAACCGGGCGCCCTAGGCGTCCTGCACCCCAACCGGATGGGTCCCCCCGGTGCCTTCGCCTTCACCATTTGCGGCATCGGCACCTTCTTGCTGCTGCAGGGGAAAGGGGTGGCGATCCGCATGGCCCAGTCGCTTGGCCTTATCCTTTGCCTGCTTGGCCAGATGGGACTTCTCGGCTATCTCTACCATGTCGAGGGGTTCTACGCTGCTCCGCGGGTCACCGCCATCGCCTGGCCCACGAGCTTCTCCATCTTTCTCCTTGGCGTCGGCTTTTTACTCGCAAGGCCGAGGGAGGCCTTCACGGCGGTCTTCACGTCACCCACACCCGGCGGCTTCGTCTCGCGTGCCCTGCTCCTGCCTGCGGTCGCACTCCCCATCCTGCTCGGGTAGCTAGTCCTTGCCGGAGAATTTCACGGCCTCTACGGGACCACCTTCAGCATCAGCCTCCTCGTCCTCTCGTGGATCGTCACCTTCTCAGCCATCGTCTACGAAATCGGGAAACGCGCAGACCTTCACGTGCGGTTGGTCGAGGACCAGCGGACCCGCGAGGCGCTGCTCCAAAGCGAGGAGAAACTAAGGGACATCATCGACAATATGGCGGAGGGGCTCATCGTCATTGACGCCGAAACCGCCGGGTTGTACTGGAACCGCAGGGCCCTGGAGATGTACGACTTCGAGGAGGAACTTGATGCGATCAAAACGTTTGAAAGAATGGTCCAAAAGATCGAGCTGAGGACGCTGGAAGGGGAACTCCTCCCCTTGGAGCAGTGGCCGATACGGCGGGTAATGAGGGGAGAGGAGCTGCACGATGTCGAGCTTTTGGTGAAAAACAAGGAGCAGACCTGGCAGCGGATCTACAGCTACCGCGGTGCCGCGATACGCGACCCGCAGGGGAAGCTGCAGATGGGAGTCCTGACGCTTCGTGACATCACGGTGAAAAGGCACGCCCAGGAGGCGCTAAGGGAGAGCGAGGAGAAGTTCCGGGCCGTTTTCGAGCAGGCGGCGGTCGGAATGGGACGGGTGACCTTCAGTGACGCGCGATGGATCGACGTCAACGAGGCGTTTTGCAACATGCTGGGCTACAGCCGCGAAGAGATGCTGGCGACCCCTTGGCCCGAGATGACGCACCCCGATGACCTGGACCTCGATCTCATCCCATTCAGAAACATGGCCTCAGGGGAGTTGGACAGCTACAGCGTAGAGAAGCGCTTCCTCCATAAAGCCGGTCGTCACGTATGGGCAAGGCTCACCCTGTCGCTGGTGCGCGACCTCCGTGGCGGGCCGGATTTCGAAGTAGCCATCGTCGAGGACATCACTCGCCGCAAAGAGGCTGAGGAGGCGCTCCGCAGGGCCAAGGACGAACTCGAGCTGCGGGTCAGGGAGCGGACGGCAGAACTTGAGCAGGCGTACGTCGCGCTGCAGCGGGAGACCGACCAGCGCCTTGCCGCCGTTGAGGACCTGCGGGAAAAGGAACAGCTTCTCATGCGGCAGAGCCGGCTGGCAGCCATGGGGGAGATGCTCGGCAACATCGCGCACCAGTGGCGGCAGCCGTTGAACGTCCTCGGGCTCCTCGTCCAGCAAATGCAACTGACCTACGAGGTGGGAAACTTCAGCGGCGAGTTCCTTAAGGGAGAGGTCGCCAAGGTGATGGATCTTATCAGGCACATGTCGGACACCATCACCGATTTCAAGGATTTCCTGAAGGAGGAGAAGGAGCCCCAGCCGTTCAACGTCAATGCGGCCGTGGCCGCCACGGTAACACTTCTGGAGGCGCCGCTTAAAGCGATGCGCGTCGAGGTACGTATCGAGCAGACGGACGAGCTGGTCGTAACGGGCCACCGGAACGAGTTTTCCCACGTCATAATGAACCTGGTGAACAACGCGAGGGAAGCCCTCAACGAGCGGGCGGTGGCCACTCCGCAAATCTCGATACGCCTTTTCAAGGATGCAAGCAGATCCGTCGTCACCGTTACCGATAACGCCGGCGGGATTGCCGAGGAGATAATGCCGCGGATGTTCGAGCCGTACTTCACCACCAAGGGGCCGGATAAAGGAACGGGGATCGGACTCTACATGTCGAAGAACATCATCGAGAAGAGCATGGGAGGAAGGCTCTACGTGCGGAACACCGGAGAGGGTGCGGAGTTCAGGATCGAGTTTTCCGGGTAGCCGAACGGGGAAAACCATCGGCAAAAGCCAAAGTCGTCCATACTTTGCTCTTCCTTTTGGCTGCCCCGCTCTTTCATTGCACTAACAGTGGCGCAGGGGTTTCATCTGGCATCGATGATTTCCTGCTTCAGTATCAGGCTCAATTTCTTCGCGCCCCTCTCATTGAGGTGATCATTGTCCGAGAAATCGCTTATGTCGAAACGGCTGTCGTTGAAGTAATTGTAGCTTTTGACCCCGTACCTGTTCGAAACCTCTGCTATTACCTTGACCATGGTCGCGTAAATCTTCGGATCCACATGCCGAGCGTAGGTCCTGTAGACCGGCGTGACCAGCAGAATCATCTGTATGTTCTTTTTCTTGAGCAGTTCCGCCATCTGCCCCAGTATGGCGAGGTTCGACTGCAACACCGAGGGGTTCATGATCTTGTTGTGATACCCCACCCTCTGTTGCCCCGCGCTGTCGTTTATCACCTCGTCGACACGCTGCCTGTTCGGCTCCGGTGCCTGGTAGCCAAACTCGTTTATCCTTAGTTTCTTTGCCTTTTTCAGGTTCTTCACAACCCCTATAGGACCTTCCCACAAGGCAAGCGCGCTGTTGTTCCTGAGCTCCCAGCCCGAAGCAGAGGCATCTGCATTCACCCCCATGTACACGGAATAGTAAGCGCAGCGCCAGGCTTCCGGTGACAGAGCGAGGTCGGTTTGCAGCGTGAAGTAAGAAATCGGGACCAGGACCAACCTTACGTTTTTGCACAGGGGGAGGTACTTGAGCAGGAGCTGGTAATCCTGCGACAGGCACTGGCTGGCGTTGGCCATGTTAAAGCCGGGCCTCCCGAAGTACTGAGGATCGATGCCAAAGTTGGCATGCGACGAGCCCATGACCAGCGCCTCAACGCTGTCCTTCTTGGTATTGAGCGCCTTGTACTTTTGGCCGTAGCTGGTCGGGATGGTGCGGGCTAGCAACTCGAAAAGGACAAGGAACGCGAGCACCGGCAACGCTATAAGAACTATTTTTTTGATTAGCTTGGTCATGGTCAGAACTGGAAGTATATGAAGCTCTTAGTCGCCCCGTACTTCGCCAGGAGGATAAGGGAAAACAACAGTGAGTTGTAAGCCAGGTAGCGTTTAAAAGCGCTCTTGGCGAAGAGCTGCTGCAGCTTCTCCTGTCGGAAAAGGGCCGACAGCAGGACGAAAATGGCCACCGAGACCAGGGTCATGGTGAGTTCGTGCGACCGCAGGAACAGAAACGCTTCTTTCATGCCATCTGCTCCGTTGAAAAGGTTGGACGCAACGTACCACGCGTCGGCAAGCGTTGCGGCACGGAAGAATATCCAGGCAAAACTGACCAGGTTGAAGGTGACGAATACCTGCCACCACTTGAGAAGCTTCGTCTTTTCCATGCCGAGCGCCTTATGCAGCTTCTTCTGGTACGGCTTGTAGAAGATGGAGCAGGCCATGAACAGGCCGTGCAAGCCCCCCCAGATCACGAACCCCCAGCTCGCCCCGTGCCAGATCCCGGACACCAGGAAGGCGATGACGAGAGCAGCGGCGCTGCCCCAGTTTTTCAGGCTGCGCCACTGCATCTGGAGCGGCTTGAAGATGTAATCGAGGATCCAGCGGGAGAAGGAGATGTGCCACCGTCTCCAGAAATCGGCCACGGAGGTGGCCAAGTAGGGACGGTTGAAGTTCTGGGTCAGCCGGATGTTGAAAAGGAGCGCGCTCCCCAGCGCCATGTCGGTGTACCCGGAGAAGTCGAAAAAGATCTGGAAGGAGTACGCGTAGGTTGCCAGCAAAAGCGGCAGTCCCTTGAAGGCGTGGACATTGTTATAGACGTTGTCAACGTATGGGGCGATGCGGTCGGCGACGACCACCTTCTTGAACAGCCCCCAGGTGAAGAGGAGCATCCCGAGACGCGCGTTCTCGTAGTTGAACAGGTACTTCTCCCGCAACTGCGGGATCAGGTCGCACGACCTCTCGATCGGGCCCTGGAGGAGCTTCGGGAAGAAGGCGAGATGCAGGGCGAAGTGCCCCAGGTGCCGTTCCGGTGTGTCGATTTCCAGGTAGATGTCGAAAAGGTAAGAGATGGCCTGGAAAACGTAGTAAGAAACGCCTATCGCGACCAGCGCCTGTACAGGCGTAACATCTGCGCCCGGGGAAAAGAGCTTCGCAAGCGTCCCCAGGTTCTCCGAGAGAAACGGTAGATACTTCATGCCTACCAGTATCAACACGTTGGCCGCTATGCCGCACCACAAAAACGCGCGCTTCGCCCCTTGCGTCCGCGCCCCGTCCACCCAGATGCCGAAGGCGTAGGTGACGAGGGTCACCAGCGCCAGCACCGCCGGAAGATATGGAACCTTCAGCGCCGAGTAAAAGCAGAAGCTGGCCGCAAGCAGCACGCCCCAGCGGGCACGGTCCGGCACGCAATAAAAGACCAGGTAGACGAGCGGCAGGAACAGGAAATACTGAACCGAGTTAAACGGCATGATCTATCAGCCGAGCTTGCTGCGGATGGCGTTAAGGAGGTCGCCGACGTTTTTGAAGGTCAGCAGTTCCTTCTGCGAGAACCTGATGTTGAACTTGGACTCGATGCTGACGATCAGGTTGACGTGCGAGAGGGAATCCCATCCGTCCACATCGTTCGCGGTCATCTCCTCAGAGATCCTGATGTCGTCATCGTCGAAGACCTCGCAGAAGATATCGTTCAACTGTTCTTTCAACTCCATTGCTATTCCTCCAATGTAGATATGTCGCCTGCGTCCTGACCCAGGTAGCGCGCCTTTAAAAGGCGCCGCATGATCTTTCCGCTCTTGTTCTTGGGGACGCTGTCCACCACTATTATTTCCTGTGGCGTGGCGATCGATGAAGCCCTGTTGCTGACGTGAAGCCTCAGTTTCACCTCAAGCTCTCTGCTCCAGGTGCACCCCTCGTGCAGGTTTACAAACGCCACCACCTTCTCGAACAGCAGTTCGTCCGGAGCGCCGATGACGCCGGACTCGGCGACCTCCGGGATCTCCAGCAAGGCGCTTTCCACCTCGAACGGGCTGATCAGGTGCCCTGCCGTGTTGATCACATCATCGCTGCGGCCCTTGAACCAGTAGTACCCTTCGGCATCGCGCACCGCGGTGTCGCCGGTGTAGTAGTACCCGTTCTTGAACTTCTGGCCGTACACCACGGGATTGTTCAGGTACGTGGTGAACATCGAGGCCCAACCGCTCTTGAGGCAGAGGTTCCCTGTCATGCCGTCACCCAGAACCTCTCCGTCGTCCGCGATGATCGCCGCCTCGATCCCCTCCAGGGGCGTCCCCATTGAACCGGGACGGATCTGCAGTCCAGGGCGGTTGGAGATCATGATGCCTCCGGTCTCGGTCTGGAACCAGGTGTCGTAGATATCCTTCCCCAGTGCCGCGCGGGCCCAGGTTATCACTTCGGGATTGAGCGGTTCCCCCACGCTGTAGATGTGCCGCAGTTTCGATAGGTCGTAGCCGCCGTAGAGCCCGGCATCCTCCCGCATCAGCATGCGCAGCGCGGTTGGGGCTGAGTACCAGATGGTAACCGCCTCCTTTTGCAGGACGTCGAACCACAGTTTCGCATCGTAGCCGCCGCCGTAGTGGATCTGGGTGACGCCGAGGCTCCAGGGTCCGATGATGCCGTAAGAGGTTCCGGTCACCCACCCCTGGTCCGCGGTACACCAGTAAATGTCGAACTGGGTGAGGTCCAGCACTTTCGCCGCGGTCATGCTCTGGTGCAGGACGCTTCTGTGCGCGTGCAGAACCCCCTTGGGCTTTCCGGTGGAACCGGAGGTATAGTGCAGCACCGACGGGGTTTCGGGCGGGGTCAGGGGCGCGGTGAAATCCTCAGATGCCTCCCGCATCAACGCCGCATAGCTCAGGATCTCCGCCGACTGGTGCTCGTCTATGTCAGTGAGGATGATGTACTGCAGGGAAGGGAGCTGCGGACGGACCCGCGTGAGCTTTTTCAGGAAGCTCTTCTTGGTGATGACGGCTTTCGCCCCGGCATCGCCCAGGCGGTCCAGTATGGCGTCATCGCCGAAGTTTGAGAACAAGGTGCCGCAGATCACCTGCAACTTCAGCGCGCCGAGAAAGGCGAAGAACTGTTCCGGGGCCTTGGGGAGGAAAGTGAAAAAAATATCGCCGGCTGTGAAGCCCAGCATCTGCAACACGTTGGCGAATCGGCTCGACTCGCGGTCGAGGTCGTTGAAAGTGTAATCGGCACGGTCCTGATGGGCGGAAATCCAGCGAAAAGCAGTCTTTTCCCCCATCCCCAAATCACATTGCTGCCGCGTACAGATGTGGCCTATGTTGTATTGCCCGTTAACAACGACACTCAAAGCGCAGCGTCCCCACGTAGGTTTCAGAAATATTTACGAAGGCGAGAAGTTATCACACGTTTGGAGCAGAAAAAAGGAATTTATGAAAGCTGTGACGGGATGCAGTCTTGCAGATGGAGTTGAATAAGCAAAAAGGGGTTAGCTATTACTAGCTAACCCCTCTACTTTCTAGTGGTGCCAGAGACGGAATCAAATTCCGCCCATAAGCACTGATGAGGCCAACTGTTTTCCTGATTCGATTTTCAGAGTATACTTAAAACTATACCTATCCTAGACTGCGTAGAAGGTCGTACCCTTTATGACAAACCTTTTCCTACAAACAGGGCAATCTGTTCCAACAACCTTATTTTTTTGAGAAGCTAAGATGGTGACATCCACCAGCCCCGTGCAGTAAGGACACGGTCCCCGCAAGATGGTACTGCCTGCAGAATCAACACCGCCCTTTACACCGAAAGCACCGACGAAAAAGGGAGCTGCTATGCCTGTCACCATCAGGAATGGACCGAGCACCCACCCTATCACAGGAATCAGGCAAACGACAAGGCCAACACTGAAAAATCCTATCCCAAAGAGCGCACCAAGTTTCATGCCCTGGGCTGCCCCTTTTAGCCCTGACGTTAATTTTTCGTTCCTTGCCTTTCGCTGCTGAGCTTCTTCCTTCGCAGTTCTTACCAGCCTCTCTCTTTCCACTTGTTTCTGGTGGTACTTTCTAATCACAACGCCACACTTTGGACATTCTTCAAAGGCATCACCAGCAACGAAACCACAGGCTGGGCATTTAACCGTTTTATCAAACGACATCTCTTCCCCCACTTTCACCTTACACTCAAGTTGGTTTTGCTGGTTCTTTTCTATATTTTAGTGGGGTTATTCTAACTATTAGGAAGATATTGTCAAATAAAATAGGCCTATCAGTAAGTTTAGCTTCCCTCTTGAAACGCGCATTATTCGCAACAAGACGAGGGGGGACAAATGAGCGACAGGAAACTGCTGCTAGGAGCGAGGATAAAGGAACTACGGAAACGTACGGGGCTATCGCAAGACCAGCTTGCCGAGCGGGTTGGAATAGAGGCTAAATACCTCAGTCGGATAGAGGTTGGAAAACGTTATCCTTCTCTTGAAACGCTGGAGAGTATTGCAGATGCATTACGAGTGGAGATGAGGGAGTTATTTAACTTCACGCATTTTGAAGACGGGGCTGACACTACGAGAGGGTTTCAAGCCCTAATAGAGGGGGCAACATCCGAAGAATTACGGCTGATCAACAAAATCGTCACCGCTATACTACGGTAATCAACGGATTGACATTAATTGCAAATTGCACCTGACGGGCAGATTAGTTGGTTGCATTAGTGGATCATGGCAACATCAAATACCTATTCAGAGTAAATTTCTACGTTATAGCCCAGAGCTTTTAGAGCTTTGCTCGTGCGACCATTACGTGGTGGGAACATATCTGGCAAGGTCCATCCGACAATTTCACCTAGGCTGCTAATCCCCAGATGCGAGATTTTATAACCTTCCGAAGCCATCGCTTCCCAAATCCGCTCGGGAACTCCTTCCGGTTTACCTCCGTAAAGGACATAAGATAGGACCTGAATCACACTCCGCCCTTGAGCAGTCTTTTGTTTCCACAGGTATTTGCTGAGAAGCTTGATCCTTTCGGTGCTGTCAGTCGAAAAGTTGGCAGGCAACCCATAAGTGCTATTTTTAACTCTCTTGCAATGGTCTGTAAGCGCGTGGACATGCTTACAAACATCTAAGAAGTCATTTTCTGTCAGGCCGTCAATTCTTTTCTTACTCAAATTAATCTTAACAGTTTTTGAATTAGCTATATTTTGATCTTCCCATGAGGGTGCGGACGTAGTGGTTCTCCACCAGCTTATGATTTCCTGAAGGGCTCTCTCAGGATTTGCAGAGTTTTTGAGATAAAATTCATGGTGCCTTGCTTTTTGTCCTTCTAGTACATGGTTATAATAGTAGGCATGAAGAAACTGATCTGCTTGCACGCCTTTTGGAGTTTCTACAGGAAGCCATACCGGCTGATTGGAAGGATCAGAAACCCGATCTGCAATATCTCTTAGTATTTGCAGTGTATCCCGCCACTCCTTCAAAAACTTGTTTTTCCTTCGATCAATACTATTCCGAGGTGAAATGGCTTGAAGCGGATTTAGTTTGGGAATCAATCGTTTCTTGTTGAAATCATCACGTTCCGTTTGTCGTCCTTTGTTAGCGGTGAATTCTCTTAATTCCAATTCGCAAATTTGATCGTAGATCTCTTTTGTTAGCGAATGCGCCAGACTGTCCACCTGTTCAAAAAAATCCGTAAGCTCCAAGTCCAGGCCATTCTCTACTATTTCTTCTTGAGAGAAAAAAGTACCTGCTTCAATATTACCCACCCAACCGTTGTCGGTCAGATTGGCGGAACCAATATAAACTCCATAACCACCCCACCATATTACCTTCGCATGAAAAATGTCAGGAACTAACTTGCAGACAAAATTCGGGGACTTCCTATCCAGAAACGTTTTCAGGATGTTCGTCGTAACTGGGGCACTGCTGTCGAACCTTCCATAAAAAGTAAGTGGGATGGAATTTTTCCAACAATCCTCGAAGAGCTTTGGATGTCCACTAGCATAAGCTATCGCTGCCTTGACCCAAACAGTCTCCTTCTTAGAGTTGGTATTAATTTCTTCAAGATAAAGTCCGTTGAGGCCCCCTGCAACGACCTTCATATCCCCCCCCATCACTTTAGATGTTAGCGCTAGTGCCTTAACATATTTCTATGTCTGATGTAACGAGTGTGGTTTGGATCTCTTCTGCTATTTTTTGCCTGCGGTGTTCGTCGGCCACTGTAAACACAAGTCTTCCATCTGTGACCTTAATTTTGTAGCCCCGGGTCGGTAGCCCGCGGGGATTTTCAGCTGATGGACGGCCCCAGTCCTGCAAGCAGTCTGATAATTTCAGAAGGAATGCCAACGGAGCGCGATCCTTGTCTATAGGTGCGTCTTTGAAACAGCGGGCGGGTAAGTTATGTACGAAAATGGCCGAACAGGCGGACACAACATCGTTTTCAAAGAAGGCCTGATTCCAATTTATACCCACAGGTGCAAAGATGTCTCGATGTTCCCGCTGAGGATTATATTTTTGGTACATCAGATCAATCACGTACAGAACCGACAGAGAACTCATGATGCCATGGCACATCTGCCCGGACTCCAGCATGTCGTTGTACTCACGTGCCGCGTCCACGCGAAGCCCCCACTGGTCTAATCGCTGTTGGATCAGATCTAGGGAATTTCTGTCGTTTCTCAATCCGTCGAGCCCAACGGGTACTAGCTTGAAGAATACGTCAGGAGCCTCTACCCTCAATGTTTCCTTGATTTTATTTATCTGGCCTGTGAACGGCTTTAGGATATCTCTAGCCACTTGGGCCGGATAAGCAACATCGTGGAAGAGACCTGCGAGCTTCCACTGAAACGTGTCTACATCAAGCCCCCGCTCTTTCATGAACCTTTCATTTATGTATATTCCGAGCAGGAAACTGAGTAAGGCATGAGCCACATGATCCCTCACCCACGGCTCTAGTTCTCGTATTCCATGTTCTACTCGTGCCAATTCTACAACGTAATGAAGCAGCTCCTGCTTGCCGTGGTAGGTCATTGTGCCATCAAGAATAGAAATTGCTTCTGTTTGGCGGCGACGAAGCCCCCAACGCGCCATAAGAAAGGTTTCAATTTCTGCGGGACTACAACCATAATCCACAAGTACGTCATTAATGGCATTAAAGATGGTGCGATTTATACCCACAGTCCCCCCAGCTCTAGTAGATTAAAATTGATTTCAAGTCTCAACTTTGAAGATTGATTAAGTCTGTTACAAAATAGCACAAGGGGGCTTCAAATTTCCTCCGTGGGCCTCCTTTGAATGATGGTGAAGGGGATGAGCTTTCAGCTCAATAGTCGCTCGCCAATGTTCCCTCATAGAGTTTCTTGGCATCCTTAGCCTCTGCCACCCCCTTGCGCACCTTTGCATCGGTCATATCGAGCACGCGCAATGTCCCGTTAACCTCGGCAACTGCACCAATTCGACGATAAACGCTTGAATAGGTCTCGGCGTATTTCGCCAGGCCCACAAGTTTGGGCAATGAATCGCTGTATTGTGTCCCGTGAGGATCAACAATGTCTGCCACCGTGGTACCGTCCTCCTCCGCAGAGAAAATGATGAAATCCGGCCTCATAATTTTGATCTGCAGATCCTCCGTATAGGCGATTCCCAGAGAATCCTGGCTTGGACGCGACGGGTTACGGTACCAGAACTGAAAACCTGGACGTTTCATCTCCTTTGCCAACACGGCGCGTTCCCAATTGTTCATCTCAGCCGGGAACAAACCGCTCTCGTCGCATAATAGGTGCTGCCTATACGTCGGCAACGGCTGGCTGTTGCCGTGGATATCCTGCTCAGTAGTAGCCACCGTCCACGATTTCGGCACGGCGAGGTCTATCTCTCCTGGCTCCGTACTCATCTCTTTAAGCGAACGATATACATCCTGTCGCTCGTCGGACAACTTCTTGATCTGAGCCTTGTATGTTGCGAACCACTCATTGGCCAGGGTATCCGCTGCGGCGTCGAGACAGGTTTTCACATTGGTTACCAGTCCAAGAGCCGCAATGTCGGCGTAGGCCTCAATCAGTGCCTCTTCCATGTCTTCAGCATCTTCATTCTTGGCTGCCAGATATTCGGAGTAGGTGCGCGCTATATCTGGACTCAGGATGCGCCCGGCACGACGATAGGAATCTTCGATCACGACATAGTCGGCTTCCTCTAAAAATTCATCAAGGGTTTTCTCCTTAATCCTCATATCGGCGATAGTGGTATACCCTTCAACCTTCAGTACTTCTTTGCGGGCAGCAGCGATTTCACCTGAAAAGCGTATCTGAAGTGCATCCAGCAACTTGTGCATTTCCCCGTGGGCGATCTTTCCGGCTCCAGGGAGCAGCTTATCCCAGGCGAGTTCATGGGCAAGAGCGGTCAAACGTTTCAATGGCTTAGCGCCTCGATGTGGCAGGGACTGGGACGGCAGTGTCCGAAACTTTTCCCAAACTGATTCCGGAGTTGATGGATTCGGCGTCATATCCTTTGGATTGATGAGTACACGACGGCCAGGGAGCCCTTTGCCGTCGTCTCCCCCCTTCATGAGAGCGTCGGCCACAGCTTGAACGGATTTCGTATCGAAAAACGGCAACAGACAGTCCACTGAATTGAGCCTATCATTGCCCGGAATCCGCCTGGCAAGGGGGGTCCGGACCATGCGCCCCATTAACTGGGTTATGTGGGTTCGATCCTTAGACTGCCGGAAGGAAACCAGCACCTCAGCACGTGGGCAGTCCCAACCGGTGCTTATGGCATCCTTGGCGATAAGCACGCGAATCCAATGGGAATCCTGCACTAGCTCAGGGGAGATGTATGGCACCGAATACTTGCCAAACGTATGGGTGGTGTGTTCGCCGAAGACGTGGGCAATGGCTTCTTCAGTCAATGCCGGCCACTTCTGAAAGATCGTATCCAGTGCCCGCCCGATCTGGTTTTGGTCCGGCGTGTTCGGTACTTGGAGCACCATGAGCGGCCTAACGACCTCCTTGATCCCCTGCTGTTTGCAATACTCATCCCACGTATCGCTCGACTCCTTGATTTTGCCGGTGGCCCGGCGTACCAGCACCGTGTCGAATAGGCCTACTTCATCAGTAGTGTCAATAATGATGGTGTCCTTCAGCAGGCCCGACTCCTGTACCTTCGCAGAATCGACGACCACGTTTCGGAGTAGGTCGCGACCTTGTGCCTCTATCATAGCGTTATTAAATCGCTCGACGGTGGCGGAAATGCCCAAGACAATAGGAATCGCGGGGACAGTGCCGGCCCCGTTGATGAGGCGTTTCACAATTGTTGATTTGTCCCTTAATACCGCTTCCGACGGACTCCCCATGCCACGGTGAGCCTCGTCAAGAACGAGATAAAGCGTCAGAGCTGGGTCTTCAATCGTGTTTTGGATAGTATCCCAGATGGTGTGGGAACGGAGGTCTGGCCGCATTTCGGGGAATGACGGGCTGTCCTCATCAGGTTCGAAGCCTCGCACAAGGAGGCTCTTTTTACTCAGCTTCTGAGTGTTAATGAAGTAAATTTTCCCCGGTTCAAATTTCTCACGGTTAAAAGAATTCTGCACCACGACGAGATCAGAGTAATTCAGACGGTCAGATGCTTCCATAAGGCGAAACCGCGTTTGCTCATTCAATGAAGGATCGTCGCTGAACCAAATCACCACTGCACCGCGATCAGCATCGAAGTCGTAATTATCGTCACCATGAAACAACGCCTCAAATGCCGCAGCAGCCATAACAGTCTTACCAGCGCCAGTTACCGCCGTGAGGGAGAACGCATGCCGGTCACCATCGTCACGCCAGCGCTTGCGTGCCTTCCGTAGATTGGCAAGCACGTCCCGCACCGCCTCGTCCTGGTAATCCTTGAGGGTAAACTTCATTTATTACTCTCCATTGGCAAACTTGAAGTTCGAAAGGTATGACTCATATAGCCGGATCGGTTCTACCGATTCTGGCAGAGTGCGAGCAATGGCTTGGAAGCGGCGATCGTCGTTGGTGACGATGTAAGCGATACGCAAGCCATCAGTTTTTTGGAAGGCAGCACAAAAGGCTTCCGCCTGATCCAGATTCGTGAGCAACCCATAATTATCGGCGACCTCCCAACCGTTGAGGGGAAGGCTATCGATGCGCCTTCCTCGGCTACCGGCCCGGAGCCACAGCAGAGGGGCAACACGTTCAAACGCAAGGTTGTGGCTGACCGCCACAGGCGTTTCGTAAGTGAGGGTGAAAAACTCCGCGTTTTCCTCAAGGCCCTCGGCTATTGGAAATTCGTCTACAAATTTATAATCGCCATCCACGGGATTGCCATCAGGAGTAAGTCCTGTAATTGCAGCTTTAACACGGGGCTTAGTAATGTACTCACATATACCTAGCTCCTCCCACTCCGTATCCCCCGGGCGCTTGCCCTGAGTGCGCAACAATAGTTGCTCTGCTACTGCGACCTCGTTGTTCGTCACCGCTATGCATTGGCGACGGCCCTCATCCCTACGATTCAGCCGCATGACAGCATGTACTGTGGTCCCCGAACCTGAAAAGAAATCTAGCACTGTAGCATTCAACTTCTTGCTCAAAAAGAAACTGAGGACATCTTCAACTGCGTAAAGTGATTTTGGAAATGGAAACTTACGCTGTGGAAGAAGCGAGAAAAGCAACTTACTACCATACTCACCCGCATTGTGCGAAGGCATCTTCCATACTGTTTTAGGTTGGGTTACCTTTGTATTTTCAGGGTACCGCACAATTAGAGTACCATCAGGTTTCCGGCCTACGGTCTCTATCTCTCCGGAATCAACCTTTTCCATGATTCCAGATGAAAGATAGGACATTGGGAATTTACCCCTCGCCGGATCAATCTTCCCGAGGCGAAGGGCTCCTATTGCAAGCAGTTCACGCGCCTTTTCGGGTCCAATCCCCCATCTACCTTCTACTCCGCTAAGGTGATTCGGAGGCCACACTACGACTGTCCCGTTTGGAGCGGCTACTGATTCACGAGGTTGCTCCCATGGGAGGGGCTCACCAAACGAATGGATTCGGGACCGGTCGCAATCAATGAAAACTGGATAGAAAGCTCCTGGACTATCTGTTCTTACACCTTGCGCGCCTCCGCGAATAAGACTGGACCACTTAACCGTGCGACTAGCGGCTGCGTTTTTGCTTTCATCAAGCATATCCCTTACCTCTGGGACGACGCGACCGCCAAAATAAAGAATGAATAGATACTCTTCAACTCGTGCGAAGTCACCTCCTAATGATGCACCCTTTGGGTTGATAACAGTTGTTATCATCTGCATCCGAACCCCTTCAAAAACTTGCTGCAACAATAATCCAAGGCGGTGGACTTCATTTTCGTCAATCGCACATATCAAGATAGAATCGGAGGGATTTAATAGTTTTTTTGCTATTCTTAAACGCCGCTCCATAAAAGCCAGCCACTTGCTGTGCCGGTAGAGGTCCTCCGACTCCACGTAATCGTTGTTGTACTTCCAGTCCTTCGCGCCTGTGTTATATGGCGGGTCGATATAGATGACATCCACCTTCCCACGGTGCGTGTAAGTCAGAGCCTCCAGCACATGGTAATTCTCGCCGTTGATGACTGTGTGAAAAGGCTTGTCCCCGCCCTGCGCAACTTTGCCCGTGGAGATTAGCCCTGGGAAGATGTAGTCCCGAAATTCTGCTACAACAACCAGATCATCAACTGAAACATCCTGCATCTCCGATCCGGTGTCGCCCTTTAACTCCAGGCGTGCGATCAGGTTCCCTTTGACCTTCGCAACCCCCCTCACCAGCCACAGCCGCTGGTCCCCCTTCGCGGTCGATCCACGCTCCGGAAGAACTCGCACCTTATCTCCCTTGCGGACCGGTCGCCGGGGAAGTTCCACCACTTCGGGCCGATGCCGTTCAAAGTTCAATCCGAACGCGAGGCGCGAAGACAGCGCCTTGAATTCTCGTTCCAAATCCAGCCCCATCTGGGGGTCTTTCGCCTTTGCTTGTGCGATGAGATCGGTAAGCCGTGACACTTCAACTCCTTGTAATTTAACGACCGGAAGATTCAACTTCCTCTTCATCCGTAGTCTGTAGTTACTTTGCAAGCTGGGCATATTAAACTATTCCTCACTGATTTGTAAGCCAAAATTCATTCGTCCCTAGAGCCAAGTTTTTCTCTCTTGCTAGCCCCTTACCTGCTAAGAGCCCAATTACCCATAAAGTGACATTAATAGCAAACGACCTTGCCCATTTCTCATTCGGTCGAGCATTAGAAAAGGCCACTTTAGAGATGCTGTGGCCCCCAAAATTGACTTTAGGTGCTTGATTTATAACTGAGGAAGGGAAAGGTATTGAGGGATGGCGAGACCAGCATTAAAACAAAAATAGCGTGTTTGCGCTATGGTAGCTTTTCTGCATATTCCGCCAATATGTCTCCGTGGCAAGGATTGGGCTTGCAAAAACAAACAAGGGTCTTCCCTCGCAGCCTTTTGACCAATTCTTTGAACTGCCGGTCTGCGAACAGCCTCTTCTCAAGATAAAGACGGTAGCACATCTCCCATCGCCCTTCGTCATTGTATGGATGCAACTGCTTGCAGGTTGGACATTTATAGCCAAACCTGACCGGATTCCCGAACAAAGACGACATCCCCCGGCCTGAGCGACCAATGTAGACGTAAGCTGGATTTTCTCTCCAGCCAGCAGGAGCATCTTTGATATTAATCACTTCAGTTGTCATTATCTCTCCTTAAAATAGCCTTGAAAGTGATGATTTCCTGCAACAAACTTGTTTGATATTGAGCGGTTGCCACAAATAGAGTTAACGAGTGCTTTACCTGTGCCCGGCCTACCGAATGGCTAGTCCCGCTTCAGACGGGACCGCTCCACCACATTTTGTCGTGCTTCCCTGAGAATAGGTTTGTGCTTCAGAATCAGCCTTGAAAGCTCCACCCCATCTTCCAATCGCAGGCACTTTTTTTGGTAATCATCCTCGACCGTCATCCTGTAAACCCGATCGGCTCCTTCAAAGTCAATCCTTCTATCCAAGATTGCCGACTCTGAAATAAAAAGGCTGATTCCGATGGCACCAATGATCTCTTCATTCCCGACCATACGCATAGTTGTGAGGAAGTTACTGACAGGGGTGCAGGCTTGGTAAAATTTCAGGTAAGCAGCTTTGCCCTCTCTGGTGTGCTGATCCCAAGCCTCTTCAAGGACACCACTGATATAAAACGGCGGAAGAACTTTCGTCTCTCTAACCTGCCTATATGGTGACCTCTCCAGCAGCTCCCATACGAAGGAGTAGCAGATATTCATTGCGCATCCCCGGCATGCGACCATCCCCCGTAGAGTGATGTACTTCACCAAGCCTGGCATTCTCATGTTCTCAACAGTAAGGTCGAACCAGTCTCTTGATCCACCCCGGAGTGGGAGCCGTGGATTCTTCATCTTGTCGGTACCCCACAGTAGCCATATTGCAGCTATGCGGGTATTAATTACGGTGTCCGACAAGACCATGTCAGAGAGACCTTTAGGGGAATTGGACTTAAGAAGCGTAAGGGATGAGGGTGATAAAGACCGGTTCTCAAGAACCTGACAAAGATCGGCAACCGTCCTGTCCTTGACCGATTCTGCTAGTCTCTTAACGATGTACCGGATAACGATCAAGTCCCCACCGGCCCTCTTCCTCCAAACGCTGCTTCTCGCAACGGCTAACGTCATTGCGACCGCCCACACGTCGCCAACTCCGACATCCTCAAACGCTATTATGACTAGTCGTTTCCAAAAGCTGGCAGGATCAATGGCGTGGTAGGTCAAGGCGCATTTGACTGAATCCTCGACGAAACCTCGCCTTATGCTCTTTTGAAGTCCTGAACTGTATTTCCATTTTGCAGAGATGCTGGTCTCGTTGTCAGCCTTCACATCCAGCAGCTCAAACTCTGCCAGTTCATCTTCGAGGAAAGTTTCCAGCATTGCCTCAACAGCCTCGTATGGGACGTGTTCATCCATGAGCAATTCAAGCATTGATTTCTGTGTAGGGGGAATTTCCAACAGGGATAGTTGCGTCATACCACCTCCGTCTTAACAAGATGTTTTTTAGGATCTGTATCTATGACAGGCTATGCAAAACCCAAAAATATGCAGTTTCTGTATTTTTTTGTGCTTAGACAGATGTCTCTGTCTTTGTCTCTCTGATGATTTCGTTTATGTAGGAGACAGCCCTCTCCAGCCGAGATCCCGGTCGTGTGACATTAATGTCAAATGCCCTCATATCTCTTTTAAGTAAGCGTCCTTGATGTCAGCCTCTTGTATTCCCAAGTATGCAAGAGTCTGCTTCTGACTTGAGTGGTTGAACATCTCCATCAACACAGGGACGCTCGTACTGAATACCGTGCGATGGATGTAACCGAAAGTTTTCCGAAGGGTATGACTCCCATAGTTCCCACGCAGATTGATGGACCGACACCATTTTTTCGTCAACCCGCTGAGATAAGGAACACAAAGCGGCTTGCCTCCTTTCCTAGACCTGAAGAGAGGGGAGTCATCTGTTGCGTCGGGCATGGTCGTCAATAGATTAGCGATAGCGTGGTGCACAGTCTTGTTTAGCGTTATGATCCTCTCCTTCCCAGTCTTCTTCTCCTTAATCGTAAAATGCTCTCCCACCTTCAGGTGACGGACTTGGCCTACTGTGATCTTCAGGAGATCAGATGCTCGTAGGTTAGTGTTGATCCCCAAAGTGAAGATTGCCAAGTCCCTTGGTTTGTCGGAAAGGAGCTTCTTGATATTCCTGATGTCTTTTTCTTCTCGAATGGGATCGACTCTGATCGTTTCTCCTTTGGCTGGATGGTTCCTGTTTTCTCCCATGAAATACCTCCCTGTGAATGTTAAGAAGTGGGATAAATACGCGTATATTCTAACTTTTAGAAAACAAGAGGTCAAAGGAAAAACCCTTCAAGTATCTGAAATCATTGTATTTTTATGAATTTACGGATTTTTGAGGATGTTAAGATTTGGGGAATAGTTTAGATTGGGTTATCAGGGCAAAACGTGGAGGTGCGGTTCGGTACTAGTTTCGAACACTACAAAATTGGGATCAGATGAAGCAAACAATAAAACCGTTTCTACTTGAAGATGACAAACTGGCAGTTGGCTCCATCATGGGATGCGTCAATGGTGATTGCAGAAACTGCAACGATGCAGTTTTCGACACTAGCCAACTGTCAGAGTGGCAGTTGGCTCTCCCCCTCTCCCCGCGCCCCTCTCCCTAAAAGCAACAAACCAAAACCTATCTCGGCCCTAAAGGGCCTCGTGAACAAACCAAACTTCTTACTTCAAACCCCAAAACCTTACACCCTAAACTCACTTAGGAACAAAAGCCCCCCTACCCCATTTACGAATGGGTGGAAGGCCTTTTCCTCTCGAAAGTGATGTTCTCACTTGAGGCCAGAATACCCCTTGCAGTGATCCTGGTTCTCTCAGACTATCACGGACTGCAAGTCCGCCTCCGGCCCGCTCTGAAATTAGCCCCACGGTGCCACTATGCCGGATTTCTTGGTAATGGCTTGTCTTTGTATCCGCGCCAACGTATCTAGCCGCCCACGGATACTAGAAGAAGAATAAAGGCAGCCTACCTAATATTTTGCGCAAATTGATGGACATCCTCAGATCGCCAAACCGTACACCTAGCGGAAAGTCTCACCGGCTCTGGGAACTTTCCATCTTTTACCCATGCCCATAGAGTAGATTTCGATACGGGCACTATTTCCAGCACTTGTTTGATACGAAGTAGCTTATTCATTGTCCACCTCCGATGGTTAGCCTTGAGACAAAGAAAAAGCCCCAAGACGCAACAAGGGTGTAAAAATTACATCCCTGTAGCGCTTGGGGCTCTATGAGTCGCAAGCTTTATTGATTTTTTCTGGTTCTACATCAACCGTTCTGGACTGTCAACGAAAAAAACACACCATAAATTAAGTTGGTAGTCAAATATCATGCAACTTCTGAAATCGGAGTCGGCTTCGCGAGCTTTTTGATGTCATCTAAGAAATCAGCCCATCTCTGCATCATGTCCCGGCGTGCCTCAAGGTGAGTAGTCCTATTGTAGGCAGTTCCCAATGCATCCCTCACAGTGTGACTAAGTTGATGCTCGATATACTCGGGCCGGAATTTAAGCACCTCATCTAAAATCGTCCTTGCCGAGGCTCTGAACCCGTGCGCTGTCGCCTCTTCTTTCGTAAACCCCAACCTGCGCAAAGCAGCATTTAGGGTGTTGTCGCTTATACAACGTAACACTGAGCGGGTGCTGGGGAAGAGATACCTCCCGCCCCCCGTCAAGGGCTGTAATGCCTTTAAAACCTCAATCGCTTGATGGGATAGCGGGACTATGTGCGGTTGTTTCATCTTCATTCGTCCGGCGGGAATCTCCCATACTGCATTCTCCAGGTCGAACTCTGCCCACTCAGCAGCCCGTAGTTCGCCGGGCCTGCAAAAGAACATCGGTAGGAGTTGAAGGGCGCACTTCACCGGGAAGCTTCCTTCATATTCATCGACCGCCACCAAGAGTGGTGCTAAGGTTTTTGGTGTCGTCAAAGCCGCATGATGCCCATTCTTGACGGACGGCAACGCACCTCGCAAATCTGCAGCGATGTCCCGCTCTGCCCTCTCGGTAACCACCGCATACCGGAAAACCATCCCGCAATGGTGCTTAAGCCTGTGGGCGGTATCCAGGGCTCCTCTGCTGGCAACACGCTCCAGCACCTTCAGTAGATCAACAGGTTTTATCTCGGATATGGGGCGTGCTCCTAAGGGAGGGAAAATATCCTTTTCAAAGCGGTGAAGGATGTCCGTCGCATGCCCTTCTGACCACTTGCCTGCGGAGGAAAACTTTAGGTGCCATTCACGGGTTACGGCTTCCAGAGTATTTTTCGCAACTTCTTTCTGGAGAGCCTTGGTGTTTTTTCGACTCTGGCTGGGGTCAATCCCTTGCAACAAGAGTCTTTTGGCTTCTGTTCTAGAATCTCTAGCGTCGGCAAGCGAGACTTCAGGATAGCTCCCAAAGGAAAGCATGTTCTCTTTCCCGGCATGCCGGTATTTGAACCGCCACAGCTTTCCACCACTAGGAGTGACCAGGAGGAAAAGGCCACCACCATCAAACAGGGTAAATTGTTTTGATGCGGCCTTTGATTTTCTGACTTGGAGTTCGGTAAGAGGGGTGATTTTTTTAGGCATCTGTCCTCCTATGAGTATACCTGATCCAGTTTGGGTATACGTTATGAGTATACCTATACTTAAAAAGACTGGATTGGAGTATAGCTAAGAGGAGAACGCTGGACAATAGGAAATAAAAAAGCCCCTGTGGTTAAGGGGCTTTTCTACATCATCGGACAATGCCGGATTTTTTGGTGGTGCCCAGAGACGGAATCGAACCGCCGACACGAGGATTTTCAATCCTCTGCTCTACCGACTGAGCTATCTGGGCAAGAGACCAACTTTATACTTGAATAATCCGGACGAGTCAACCTCTTTTTTTAATTTTTCTGACTGTCCAGGAAACCTGAAGTCCTGCCCTCACCCTGTCCCTCTCCCGCTGGGCGAGGGAACGTTTTGCCACCGGTTACGACTAAGGGGGCAAGGTATCCGGGTAGTAGGCATACTTTGCTTCTTATTCCTAACTAGGCGCGGGATATGAAACGTGCGTCGCGGGTGTCTACTTTGATCTTCTCTCCGGCTTCGAGGTACGGCGGCACCTGCAGACGCAGGCCGGTCTCGAGTACGGCTTCCTTGGTCTGGGCGGTGGCGGTGGCGTTTTTCATCGCGGGGGCGGTCTCGGTGACTACCAGTTCGACGGTCATGGGGAGATCTACGTTGACCATGCGCTCCTGGAAAATGCCGAGCTGTACTTCGGTGCCGTCCAGCAGGAAAGGTGCGATGGCCTCGAAGTTGTCCTCTTCCATCTCGAACTGCTCGTAGGTCTCCAGGTCCATGAAGATGCCGCGGCCGCCGTCGGCGTAGAGAAACTGCCCCTTGTGGCGCTCGAAGTCGGCTTCGTCTACCTTGTCGCCGGAACGGAAGGTCTTCTCCAGCACCTGGGAGGTGATCAGGTTGCGGTACTTGGTCTTGACCATCGTGTTGGCGCCGCGGGCGGACGGGGACTGGAAGCTGACGTCTACTAGCACGCAGGGGGCGCCATCCAGCTGGATGACGAGACCCTTCTTGAAATCATTGGTGGTGTACATGCAGGATTCTCCTTTACGAAATGTCCCTTTTTAGCAGAAATCTGTGATAAGTTCAACCGCGCCATATAGGCGGCAGCTATCGAGAATGGAGGATTTAGTGAAGATAGATACGGAATTCATCAAACTGGACAGCTTTCTGAAAGCCGTGGACGCTGTCAGTTCAGGCGGCGAAGCGAAGATCATCATCTCTGAGGGGATGGTGTCGGTAAACGGCGAGGTGGAACTGCGCCGCGGCAGGAAACTGCGCCCCGGCGACAAGGTGCAACTGGAGAAAAAGACGTTCCTGGTGGAGTAGCCTGATTCTACCCGCCGGCGCGCTTGGCTTTGTAGCCGCGCTTGGCGAGTTCGGCGAGAAGGACGTCGGCGTGGTCGCCCTGGATCTCGATTACGCCGTCCTTGGCCGTACCGCCGCAACCGCAGCGGCGCTTCAGCTCTCCAGCAAGGGCGCTGAGCTTATCTGCATCGAGGGGGAGGCCGGTAATGACGATGACTGTCTTGCCGCCTCTCCCTTTTGTTTCGCGCCGGAGACGCACCACGCCGTCGCCTGCGGGGCCTGAGGCGTTCTTGCGGCAGACGCAATCCTTGAGCGGCTTGCCGCAACCGGGGCACATACGGCCGAATTCGGAGGAGTAGACTACCGGGGCGTCGCTATTGAAGCTGGTCTTTTTCATAGGGGCTTTTGTAGCACAAAAACCAAACCGTTTGCCACGGAGAAAATCTGACAGTGAGAGCAAAAATGTTTGTACTCTCATTGCCTCTTTGCGGCTTTGCAGTCAGCTTTTTAGTTCCACGGGCCTTGGCACTTCACTTTCCATGATCGGGCGGGGGGTGAGGCGGTCGGGGATTTTCAATACTGTCACTCCGGGCGGCGGTTCTATCTCCTGGTACAGGGGCTCGCTCCCCCGCTGGTAAGTCTTGGAGAAGTGCATCGGCAACACGTACTTCGGGCGCAGCCGGTCCAGCATCATGTTGAAATCGGTCGTGCTCATGTGCCGCGAGAGCCGCGCCTTTGCTTGCTCGGAGGCAAGGAAAGCGCATTCGCACACAAGTAGCGTCACTCCCTTAACCAAGCCTTCCAGGCTCGCCATGTTCTCCTCTGAATACCCGATGTCGGTGACATAGCCGATGCTGGCCGGCTCCTCGAATTTCCGGATCCGCTGGTACAGTGCCGCGGCATTGGTCTCCACCCGCTCCTCAACCCTTTCGCCGCTGCTACAGAGATAGCGTACGGGGTTCCCCTCCATCAAGCCGTCGTGAAAGAGCTTCTCCATCTCCTTCAGCCATACACCTTTTCTGACTCCTGCTGCGGCCATCCGTTCGTCGTCGATGACGAAGGCGGCCCCTTCTTCCACCTTGTAGGCGACGACCGGAATCCTGTGCTCGCACTGCGCGCTGGTGACGGTGAGGTGCCTGTTGCTGTAAAGGACGCCGGAGCGCTCCCCTTCCCTGCTTGCCGCGAATCCTTCGGGGCCGCTGAAAAGCGTGCTGACAATACGGCCAGCGTCGTTTATCTCGGCTACCCTGAAGTTTCCCCAAAAGGTATCGGCCAGGTTCCAATCGTAGCAGGAGAACTTGTGCCCCATCCGGTCAGCGAGTGCTGGGGGGCCGAAGACGTCTATGGTGCGGGGAGAGGCGTGGCTGTGACGGATCACGCTGTCCATCCCCATGAAGTGATCCATGTGGGCGTGGCTGATGAATATCGCGTCGATGGAGGTGTAGACTCTCTTGGCCAGATGGTGCATCTTGCCGCAGTCGAATAGCAGTGCGCGGCCGGTCGGTCGCACGCGAACCAGCAGTAGCGGGTCGTCGAAGAGACCGGCGAAGAAGGTGGGTTCGAGGTAGCGGAAGGGTTTGGGCATGCGCAGAATTTTACCATTAGATTGACCTGCATCAATTGCATCACTGTCTGATCGGGTTACAGTTCCTATCAAGAAATCAACCTGCGTGAAAGGAGAATGGATATGGCTGAGAAAAAAGGCGTGGCACTTGGGGAGAAGCTGAATCTGGTGAACCTGGCTGGCTATCAGGATGGTGCGGTGGTGAGCAGGACGGTCATAGACAAACCGGTGGGAACTATCACTGCGTTCGCCTTTGATGCGGGGGAGGGGTTGAGCGAGCACACCGCACCCTATGACGCTTTCGTGCAGGTTTTAGACGGGGAAGCGGAGATCAATATAGACGGGACCGCCCACAACGTCGCGGCGGGAGAGATCATCATCATGCCGGCGAATAAGCCTCACTCGCTGCGGGCGGTGAAGCCGTTCAAGATGCTGCTGGTGATGATCAGGGCTTAAAGGCGTTGCACACGGATAAACACGGAAACATCTGCGGATAACTTCAGATAGACCTTAACTCAGCTTGATCTGTTTGAATCCGTGACGGTTTGCCTTTCCGTGTGCGGTCGCCACAAGTACACATAGTAAACACAGAGAAAAATAAACAAAGGGCGCAGATGCTCGTGACGAGTATCTGCGCCCTTTTATGTTTCCTGCTTTAGCTCTGGGTCCTCTGTGAACCGCTGGACCTCTGTGGTGAGCTTTAAGGTTGGCCTACTTGCAGCCGCAGCCGCAGCGGTCGCTGATGTCGGCTTCGTACCCTTTCCTCAACAGTTTGGCTACTTCCTTGGAGTGATAAGTGAGGATCAGGTCGGCACCGGCACGCTTGAAGGAAAGCATGGTCTCCATGGTGACGCGGTCCTCGTCGATCCAACCCATCTTGGCTGCGGCCTTGATCATGCTGTACTCGCCGGAGACGTTGTACACGGCGGTCGGAAGATTGAACTCGTTTCTCACCTCGCGCACGATGTCGAGGTAGGGAAGACCCGGCTTCACCATCAGGATGTCGGCGCCTTCTTCGACGTCCATGCGTGCTTCGCGGATGGCTTCGAGTCTGTTGCCCGGATCCATCTGGTAGGAGCGGCGGTCGCCGAACTGCGGCGTCGACTCGGCGGCTTCCCTGAACGGGCCGTAGTACCCGGAAGCGTACTTCACGGCGTAGCTCATCAGCGGGATCTGGTTGAAGCCGTTGTTGTCGAGCGCCTCGCGGATTGCAGCTACGCGCCCGTCCATCATGTCGGAGGGGGCGACCATATCGGCACCCGCCTTGGCGTGGGAGAGCGCTTCCTTGGCGAGCAGTTCCAGGGTCTCGTCGTTGTCGACGTCGCCGTTTTTGATCACGCCGCAGTGGCCGTGATCGGTGTACTCGCACATGCAGACGTCGGTGATGACGGCCAGCTTGGGTACGGACTTCTTGATGGCGCGGATGGTCTCCTGGATGATCCCGGTGTCGGAGTAGGCGTCGCTACCCATGGCGTCCTTCTGCTCGGGGATACCGAAAAGGATCACTGCCGGAACGCCCAGCTCGTAGACCTCCTGGGCCTCTTCGACGATGTTCTCGATGGACTGCTGGTAGATGCCGGGCATGGAGGAGATCTCTTTCTTGATCCCCTTGCCGAAGGCGGAAAACATCGGGTATATGAGGTCATTGGCGGAAAGCGAGGTCTCCCTGACCATGTTTCTGAAGACTTCTTTGCCCCGGATCCTTCTCGCTCTGTACAGTGGGTAGAACATTGATCTCTCCTTTTTGTCTGTCGTTAAGCCTTGAAACCTTCCCTCACCCTGTCCCTCTCCCGCTGGGCGAGGGGACTTTCGTCCAACTGATATGGCTAAAGGGCAAGCTTGATGGTTAATGCTCTGTGCCTGCCTGGGCGAAATACTTGATCATCTCCGCTGCCAGCGCGTCGAGCGTGTACTCGGCAGGCTCCATGTGCACCTCAAGTCCCAGATCGCGGCAAGTCTTCGAGGTGATGGGGCCGATGGAGGCTACCTTTACCCCTTTCATCAGGTGCAGGAACCGGTTCTCGCCCAAGATGGCGGCAAGGTTCTGCACGGTGGAGGAAGAGGTGAAGGTGGCGCAGTCGACGCGCCCGTCTTCAAGGGCGGCAAGGGCCTCGGCCGGGATGCCGTCTGGGGTGTGGTTGGCATAAGCGATGGGGGCGATCACCTGCGCACCCAGCCGCCCCAACTCCTCGGTGATCACCTCACGGGCGCGGTCGCCCTTGGGAAAGAGCACCCACTGCCCAGCCATGTCCATCTCGGAGAAGACATCCACCACTCCCTCGGCCTTGTAATCGGGAGGGATCAAGTCAGCGCGGACGCCATAATGGGCCAGCGCCGCGGCGGTCTTGGGGCCGACGGCGCAGACGCGGCAGCGGCCGAGGGCGCGGGTGTCGAGGTTGTGCTCGGAGAGCCTGGCGAAGAAGTACTTCACTGCGTTGTACGAGGTGAAGATGATCCAGTTGAAGCTGTCCAGCGCCTCGATCGCCTCGTCGAGCGCAGAATGATCGGCCGGCGGGGTGATCTCGATGGTCGGGCAGCAGTAGGCCCTGGCTCCAAGCTGCTCCAGCTTGGAGGTGAACTCGCCTGCCTGGTCGGCACCGCGTGTCACCAGGACCGAGTGCCCGAAGAGCGGGCGGTTGTCGAACCAGCGCAGCGTGTCCCTGAGGTTGACCACTTCCCCGACTACGGTGATGGCGGGCGCCTTGAACTCGGCAGCCCTCGCCTTCTCGGCGATATCCGCCAGGGTTCCGACCAGCACCTCCTGCTCGGGACGGGTGCCCCAGCGGATCAGCGCCACCGGGGTCTCGGGCGCGCGGCCGTGTTCCATCATGCTGCGGGTAATGTGCGGCAGGTTGGTGACACCCATGTAGAAGACGACGGTGCCGCTTCCCAGCGACAGCCCCTCCCAGTCGATCTCGGAGCTGGCTTTGCCTTTCTTCTCGTGCCCGGTGACGAAGGCGACCGAGGTGGTCACCCCGCGGTGGGTGAGCGGAATGCCTGCATAGCTGGTGGCGCCGACTGCGGCGGTGATGCCGGGGACGATCTCGAAGGGGATGCAGGCCTCGACCAGCGCCTCGCATTCCTCGCCGCCGCGCCCGAAGATGAAGGAATCTCCCCCCTTCAGTCTCGCCACGATCTTGCCCGAGAGCGCCTTCTGTACCAGCAGTTCGTTGATCTGGCTCTGCTCCCGGTTGTGTTCGCCCCCAACCTTGCCGGCGTAGATGAGCTCCGCCCCCTTCGGGGCAAGGCGCAGCAGGTCCTCATTGGCCAGGTAGTCGTACATCACCACCTGGGCCTTGGCGAGGCAGTCCCGTCCTTTCACCGTGATCAGCCCCGGGTCCCCGGGACCCGCACCGATGAGATAGACATATCCGTTCTTCATACCAGCGCTCATAGCGACACCACACCAAAAGGCAAAAGGCTAAAGGGAAATCCATTAGCCTTTAAACAAGAAAAAGAAACAAAAAGCTTTACCACAGAGGTCACCGAGGATCACGGAGGTCACAGAGAGAAGCAAAAGACTTTGGGGTTACCCCGAAAAGCCTTTTGCTTTTGTCCTCAGATTTTCCTCTGTGTACCTCTGTGTCCTCTGTGGTGAGAGCCGTTGTTTTGGTTATACCGGGATTTCCTTCTCCCTGGAGACTTCACGCTGGTATACCTCGGCGAGGATGGCGTGGCCACCTTCGGAGAGGAGCTGCTCGGCGAGCTTCACACCCAGCTTCTCGCAGTCGTCGGCGGGACCGGTAACGACTCCCTTGACGGAAACCTTGCCGTCCACGGAAGCGATGAAGCCGGTCAGCTTCAGCTGGTCGCCGGTCACTTCGCCGAAGGCGGCGATGGGAACCTGGCAGCCGCCCTCGCAGCGCCACAGGAGGGCGCGCTCGGCGCGAACGGCGCGGCTGGTGTCCGGGGAGTTGAAGAAGGAGATGGCGTCCTTCACATCCTGATTGGAGAGGTTGCACTCGATGCCGAGGGCGCCCTGGCCGATGGCGGGCAGGGAGAGATCGGTCGGGAGCAGTTCGGTGATCTGGTCGGCAAAGCCCAGACGGTTCAGGCCGGCTGCGGCGAGGATGACGGCATCCAGCCCTTCGGTCTTAAGCTTGTCCATGCGGGTCTGCACGTTGCCGCGGATGATGACCATCTCGAGGTCGGGACGCACCTTGAGCAGCTGTGCCTGGCGCCTGAGTGCCGAGGTGCCGATACGCGCGCCCTGCGGCAGATCGGCGAACTTCACGCCATTGGAGATCACGGCGTCGCGCGGATCTTCACGCTCGGTGATGCAGTAAAGGCCCAGCCCCTCGGGGAATTCGGTCGGCACGTCCTTCATGCTGTGCACCGCGATGTCGATCTCGCCGCGCAGCATCGCCTCCTCGATCTCCTTCACGAACAGACCCTTGCCGCCCACCTGCGCCAGGGGCACGTCGAGGATCTTGTCCCCGATGGTCTTGATCTTGACGAGGGTGACGGTCATATCCGGATAGCGTTTTTCCAGCTCGGACTTGACCCAGTTTGCCTGCCAGAGTGCGAGCTGGCTCGCGCGGGTACCTATTCTCAGCTCTTTCAGCGCCATGTACTTCTCCTTTTAGTTGAATCGAGGGGCTAGGGACTAGGGGCTAAGGTCCGGCGCCCGTTTTTTAGTCTTCAAGGTCCATCATGTTGTCCTGCGACTCGCCCGCGACCTCGAGGTCGAAGAGGTTTCTCAGCGCGTCGACGTAGAGGTCGTTGCGGTTTCCCTGGTCGGTCCTCTTCAGCACGCTGGTGGGCTGGTGCAACAGCTTGTTCATGATGGCGTTGGTCAGCGCGTCGAGCTTCTTCTCCGCGCCGGGGGGAAGATCCTTCCATCCGGAGATGGTTTTGGATAGCTCGGCTTTGCGGATCTCATCAAAATGGGTTCTGAGCGCCACGATGGTCGGGGTCACCTCGAGGGAGGAGAGCCACTTGAAGAACTGCCCGATCTCCTGCTCGACGATCGCCTCGGCCTTGGCCGCCTCGATTTTGCGCTGCTCCAAGTTGGTGGCTACGACGCCGTTCAGATCGTCGACGGTGTAGAGATAACAGTTCTCCACGTCGTTGACCTTGGGGTCGATGTCGCGGGGCACAGCGATATCGATGAAGAACATCGGCTTGTGCTTGCGGCGGCGCAGCACGTCCTCCATGTCCTTTTCGTGGATGATGAAATGGGGAGCGCCGGTGGAGGAGAGGATGATATCGGCCTTGGGAAGCGTCTCCATCAACGCCTCGAAATGGACCGGCTTCGCGTCGAACTCTTCGGCCAGCTTCTCGGCGCGCTCGTAGGTGCGGTTGGTGACCATGACGCCGCGCACGCCGACGTTGATGAAGTGCTTGGCGGCAAGCTCGCACATCTCTCCGGCCCCGATCAGAAGGACCGTCTTGTCGGAGAGCTCCCCGAAGATCTTCTTGGCCAGTTCGACCGCGGCGAAAGCGACGGACACGGCGGAGGAGGCGATCTTGGTCTCGGTGCGGACCCTCTTGGCGACGGAGAAGGCCTTGTGCAGGAACCGGTTCAGTATGATGCCGGAGCTCTTGAACTCGGCTGCGTAGCCGTAGGAGGTCTTGATCTGTCCGAGGATCTGCGGCTCGCCCACCACCATGGAATCGAGGCTGGAGGCGACCCGGAAGACGTGACGGGTGGCATCTTCGCCGTGGTAGCTGTAGAGGTGCTTCTCCAGCGTCTCCAGGGGGACGTTGTGGTAATCCGCCAGGAAGCGCTTGATCCTTGCCATCCCACCGGCTACGTCGCGCGTGGTGGCGTAGATCTCGACCCTGTTGCAGGTGGAGACGATGACCGCCTCGGTGATGTCCGGAAGCGCCACCACGGCCTGGAGCGGTTTTTCCATCTGGGTCGGGGCGAAGGCTACCTTTTCCCTTATTTCAACTGCGGCAGTTTTATGTGACAGCCCAACCACAATAATATTCATAACAATCCTGCCCCTTGCTGAGATTCACAACCGAAAAGCGGTTGCCGCCTCTTTCGCCCTTACTTGTAGCTGTGCAGCCCCGACAGGAGAAGATTCACGCCGAGGAAGGTGAAGAGCATGATGACAAAGCCGAAAATGGAAAGCATGGCAGCCTTCCTGCCGCGCCAGCCGGTGGTGAGCCTGCCGTGCAAAAGCGCCGCGTAGATGAACCAGGTGATGAGCGACCAGGTTTCCTTGGGGTCCCAGCTCCAGTAGGTGCCCCACGCGGTTTCGGCCCAGATGGCGCCGGAGATGATGGCGAAAGTGAGCAGCGGGAACCCGAAGGTAAGGCAGCGGTAGCTGATGTCGTCCAGCATGTCGAGCGGCGGCAGCTTCTGGAACATAGGCCCGAGCCGGCGCTTCTTCAGGAAATGCGACTGGATCAGGTACATGACGCTGACGCCGAAGGAGATGGCAAAGGCGGCGTACCCAAGGAAAGCCATGATGGTGTGGACGGCGAGCCATTTGCTCTTGAGCGCGGGGTTGAGCGGCGGGATGACGGCCGAGAAGGTCGCCGAGATGGCTAGGATCAAGAGCGCCAGCGGCATCACGAAGGACCCGAGGATGGATACCTTGTAGCGCCGCTCGAACAAGATGAAGATGCCGACGGTCGCCATGCTGAAGAAGGAAAGCGACTCGTGGAGATTGGTGATCGGGGTGTGCCCCGCTTCGACGAAACGGTCAAGCGTGAAGCCGAGATGCACCAGGAAGCCTGCAACAGTGAGCCAGAAGCCGGCAAGTCCCAGTGATTGCTTGGGCTTGACCAGGTAAGCCAGGTAGATGACGGTGGCGACTGCGTAGATGACCAGGGTGCAGTTGAAGAGCAAGGCGTTCATGACGGTTCCTTTTTATCAGCCCCATCCGGGCCAGGTCGAGCCCCGGTAGCGGAGAGCTTTAGGAGTATCTGGTCTATTACATCTCTCTGCCCGTTTTTGATCAGCGCGGGGAGATCAAGCGCTGCCAGCTCGGCAAAAACCGGGTCATTGTATTCGTTCACAACCTTTTCAGTCAATAGCTTTTCACGGGCAGTACCTAAAAGCGATACAGCTTCGGCATATTCGGGACCGAAAAGCGGCTCGATCATGGCGACGATCTGCCGTGACAATGACGGGCTGGCACCCCCTGTCGACACGGTGATCAGCAGATCCCCCTGTTCCAGTACTGCGGGGGTGGTGAAAGCGCTCTGACGCGGGGCGTCCACCACGTCGACCAGGATGCCGCGCTCCTTCGCCTCGGCTGCAACCTCGCGGTTCAACAACGGGTTATCGGTAGCGGCGAAGGCGAGCAAGGCACCGGCCAAGTCGCCGTGGCGGTAATCTCTTTCCAGGTGCCGCAGCGCCCCCTTCTTCGCCAGCTCCGCAAGCGTCGGCGCGAGTATGGGCGCGACCACGGTAAGACGGGCGCCGGCGGCTATTAGCCGGTTGGCCTTTCTGGCGGCAACCTTTCCGCCCCCCACGATCACCACGCTCTGGTCATGCAGGTCGATGTTTATCGGGTAGTAGCGCAACTTGGCTCTCCGATTCAGGATTTGCGCCAATATGGCCTTAAGCCGCGTCACTGTCAACCTTGAATACGACTGACAGGAAAGGCAAGAGCCCGGGCTTTGTTTTTTCCGCTCTAAAGAAGGTTAACTGGACGGCCAAAGCCCTTTAACCACCTCTAATACCGCGCCCAAGTTACCCCTTGCATTTTTCATCCGCTCATTTATAGTAGGAGTCACTTTTTTTATTAAAGGAGAGGGTTCATGGCCAGCGAAAACGTACACACCTTTACCGACGACAACTTTGAGAAGGAAGTGCTCCAGTCCGACATCCCTGTGCTGGTTGACTTCTGGGCCACCTGGTGCGCCCCCTGCAAAGCAATCGCTCCGCTCATCGATACCGTAGCGTCGGAGTATGAAGGACGCGTAAAAGTTGGCAAGGTAAACGTCGACGACAACCCGGCAACGCCCGGCAAATACGGGGTGCGAGGCATCCCCACGGTCATCCTGCTGAAGGACGGTAAAGTCGTGGACCAGGTCGTCGGCGCGATACCCAAAGCACAGCTGGAGGCCCTGATCAAGAAGGCGCTCTAAATGAAAATGCAGATCCCGTTTCAGAAGTTTGCAGTAAGAGTTGTCCCCCTGGCTCTTGCCGGCCTGCTGCTATCCACGCAACCGGCAGCCGCCATACTGCAGAAAGGGGAGGCGGCGCCTCCCATCAAGTTGGTGACGACCTCCGGGCAGCCGATCACGCTCAACAACTACAAGGGTTACGTGCTGGTGATGGATTTCTTCGCCACCTGGTGCATACCCTGCAAGGAGTCGATCCCGCACCTGAACGCGCTGAGGCAGAAGTACGGCAAGCAGGGTTTGCAGATCCTGGGCGTCAGCGTGGATGAAGGGAGCGACCGCGAAGTGAGGTCCTTCATCGGCGAAAGAAGGATCAGCTATCCGGTGGCGATCGCAGGCGAGGAAATGCAGGCAGATTACGGCCTCCGCTCCATCCCGACGATGTACATCATCAACAAGAAAGGGATAGTGGCCGGGAAGTTTCAGGGCTTTTCCGACGAGACTGCCAAAGCGATGGAAGATACCATCAAGAGGCTTCTCGCGGAGTAAACCACTCTTTGAAGCAAATAACGGAAGCGGCATTCCCCCCATTACAGCCAGATGGCTATGGACGGGGATGCCGCTTCTGCTCGTTTACAGGGTCGACTCACCAGCTTTCCATCCTTGGCGCAAGTACCCAAGACATTACGCCGCTCTCCCCTCCCCGCAAGGGGGGAGCTATTTGGCCGCACTGGAGCCCCCTCCCTACCACCCCCCCTCCGGGGGAGGGTACTGGAATAACAGGGCAACTGCTGCTTTATGGTGGGCTTACGGGTGGGCCTCCAGGTAGTTTTCGGCGTGGTAGCTGCTCCTCACATACGGGGCGCTCTCCACGTGCTCGAACCCCATCGCCAGCGCCCTCTCCTTGTAGAACTCGAACAGCTCCGGCTCGACATAACGCTGCACCGGATGGTGCATCCGGCTGGGCGCCAAATATTGTCCCAGGCTCAAGTACCGGCATCCCACCTTCAGCAGGTCCTCCAAGACGGCGAAGAGTTCAGTTTCCTCTTCCCCGAGACCAAGCATCAAGCCGGATTTGGTGTTGAGGTCAGGAGCCAGCAGGCGCGCCTGGGCCAAGAGATCAAGAGATCTCTGGTAATCCGCACCGCTGCGGATGTAGTAGAGCCGCGGCACAGTCTCCAGGTTATGCCCCAGGATGTCCGGGGCGCTCTCGACCACCGCGGCGAGCGCCGCCCCGTCCCCGCGGAAGTCGGGGATCAGCAGCTCGACCTTGGTACCGGGAGAGACGCTCCGGATGCTGGCGACCGTTTCCGCATACATCGATGCGCCACCGTCGGCGAGATCGTCGCGGGTGGGGCTGGTTATGACGACGTGAGAGAGGCCCAGCCGCTTCACCGCTTCAGCGACCGAGGCAGCCTCTCCCGGTTCCACGGGAAGAGGGGCCTCCTTCGAGACGGAACAAAACGAGCATAGACGCGTGCAGATACGACCAAGGATGAGGAAGGTCGCCTGTCGCTTGCCGAAGCATTCAGTGATGTTGGGACAGCGCGCCTGCTGGCAGACCGTGTTCAGGCGCAGCTCCTTCAGAAGCCCCTCCATCTCCGCATGGGCCACAGGGGTGATCTTCTTCTGCAGCCAAGCCGGTTTTCTGATCGGATCCATGTGCACCTTCGTGGGGTGGGATAGGATAACAGCTTGGAACTATACACGCCTTCGAATCAAAGCGCTACGGCATGCTCGCACTTTCGGGCCTCCGTCATGGCTGCTTTAGGTGAGGAGGGAGAGGTAGGGCTGGCGCGAGCCGGCAATAAGCTTGCGCAAAGAAAAAAGGGCGCCGTTGCCGGCGCCCCATAACATACCCAGGAAGTGCTTTTTTTTAGAACTTGTAGTTCACATAGGCTCCGAACACATGCGCGTCGTAGCTGAAGTTGTTCGCGCCGGTGTAGAGGTACTTGGTGCTGTTCTCGTAGGTGTTGCCGGCGGTGTAGGCGCCAGTCTGGGTGAAGTCGTCCTGCATGAACAGCTCGTACATGTAGGTGACGCCCGCTTTGAGGTTCCTGGTGAAGCTGTAGCCGAGATCAGCCTTCAACTCCTGGTACTTGTTGGTGATGGTGTTCCAGTCCTGGGCTGTCGCGTTGCTGAGCTTGGTCGGGACGCCGTTCGGGTTGTAGGTGTTGACGTCCATCTTGCTGTAGGAAACGTTGTAGTTCGTGTTCAGGGTGAGCTTCTCGGGAATCACCTGGAAGCTTACGCCCAGACCGACCGTGTCGACTTTCTCGTAGATGGAGGAGTTCCAGTAGTTGAACGGGTTGAAGTTGCCACCTGCCGCACCGGTGGTGAAGGCATCGTCGAGGCTGCTGACGGCGTTGAAGACGTCATCCTTGGCAGCGGACTGCATGAAGCCCTTGCGGTAGTCTTTGGCGTAGCTCGCATAGATCGAGACCCTGTCGGACATGGCGTAGTTCACGTCGATGGCGCCGGTTACGCTGTCGTTTTGCTTGAGCCCGAACCTGTTCTCGCCGCCGAACTCGTCTTTGAGATACTGCCCGGAAAGTCCCACGGTGACTGCCTGGATCGGCGTCGTCTGCAGCCTCAAGTCCGCCTTCTGACGGTTCCTGTCGGCCCAGTCATAGTTCTGGAGCCCGATGGCCTCGGGGCTTTCGGAGCTGTTGCCCGGCTTGTAGCCATCGACCGCGCGGTGCGAGTAACGGTAGTTGCCCTTGAGCTTGGTGCTCCTGGCCGGCTGGTACACGAACCCGCCGCCTACCCCAAATTCGGTGGTGCCGTCGATGCGCAGTTGCTCGCGGTCCCAATCCTCCCAGAACCCTTCCACGATCAGCGTCAGCGGCTTGAGAACATGGTAATCAACCGAGATTTCGGCATTCTGGCGGGTAAAGGAGAGCGCCTCGTTGCGGACCGGAATGTCGGTGAGGCTCGCGCTCACGTCGGCCCTTTCGGTTCTCCAGTAGGAATCGCCAAACGCAGCGTAGCCAGGGAAGGTTATGTTGTCCGATTTGTTGTTGTAGTCATAGTAGCGGTAGCGGGCGGTGACAGCCAGCGAGTCGGTGGGCTTGCTTGTCAACTGGTAGCTCTGGAACAAAGTTGCGACTTCCCCGTTCAGGCTCCCCTGCGGCAGCGCCAAGGTGGAGGCGAACGGAGCGCCCGCGCCCGGGAAAGTCGTGCCGATTGCGCTATTGAGGGTGTAGGGGTCAAATGCCTCGTCCTGGGTGACCCAGCCGTAGCTCACGTTGCCGGTGAACCTGCTGTGCAGCGGGAGCTCTACCGACCCGTTCAGGCTTATATCGTGGGACTTGCTGTCCGGGGAGAGGGTGATCTGCCCCAGTGCGGAGCGCCCGCGGTTGAAACCGTTGTCGCCCAAGGCGGCGGTGGCGTTACCGGCGCCTGAGGCCTGCGCCGAGGTCAGCCGGAACGGGTTGTCCCACACCAGAGAATTGATCTTGTTCTCGAAGTTGGTGAAGGTGTACTCCGCGTCCGCGAGCCACTTTTTCTTGTAGACACCGGCGCCGACGCTCATGGTAGTGGTGCGGTAATCGATCACCTCAGGGAGTTCAACCCCAGCTACCAGGAAATAGTCGACGAGGTGCACGTTGCCGGAGGTCAGGGGAACCGGGGAAGTCCCGGCGTTGGCGGTGAACCTCTCGTAGGTCCCCTGGTTGATGCGCCTGGTCCCGGTCCGCTTCTCACTGTTCACCTTGGTCCAGACCTTGACGTCCTCAACCGGAGCGAAGTCGAAGCTGAAACCGGTCTTGTTCCTTTTCAGCCCGTACTTCACCGGATTAGCCGAGTTGGAGTACAGGTTGTTCACGATGTTGACCATACCGGCGTCCAGCGCCTGATTAGTGGCGTCCGCCGGGTTTATGATTCCGCCGGAGGCCACACGGCCGGAGCGCAGCACCTCGTTTGCCTGCAGCGCCGACTGGATCGGGTCGGCGACACGGAAGACCCCGCCGCCGACGTGGTTAAGGATCAGCTTGCCGTCGCTGAAATTGTGCGGGGTCTTGTCATAGAGAAGACCGAAGTTGTACTTGCCGTGCACCCCGCCCTTGACGGCGTACGACTCGTCGTCCTGGGACACGTCCTTCGCCTTGAGGTCCAGGTAATACGGAGTTTCAGCGCCATTCACTTTCACGCGGACGTCGTTCAGAACCACACCTTCTTCGATGTCGCGGTACTCCTGGAACTTTCCGTTGGCGCCGTCGAGTTTCGTCTGTTGAATACCTGCGTTCACTTCGCCGTGAATGGTCGCCTTGCCACTTTCCGCCAGTGCCGTGCCGCAGGCGATTGCCGTCGCAAGCATGGACACCGCAGCATATCTAAAGCTTTTTCGCTTCATTATCTATCCTCCCAGTAATGATTAGATCTGTTGCTAGCGCTGCAGTATCGCGCCGGACGGGTTGTTGGAACCGTGGACCTGGGAATGGCAGTTCAGGCACCCCCTGTTGATCGCATAGGTGGAATTCATCCCCAAGGCCCCGCTTTGGTGGCGTCCCTGCATATGGCACTGCTGGCAAAGGCGCGGCACCTTGGTGACCAGCATCTTGTCGTTGGAGGATCCGTGGGGGGTGTGGCAGGTCATGCAATCTTCCTTCACCGGGGAATGCTCCCAAAGCAGCGGGGCCTTTTTCTCCTGGTGACATTCGTAGCACTTGTCGTTGAAAGATTTGGCGTCGATCAGCTTCTCGCCTTTGGCGCCGTGGACGTTGTGGCAGGAGGAACAGGTCATTTTGCCCTCGCCGGAAGGGGTGGAAGCGTCACGCATCGGATGCTTGGAGCGCTTGAACATGTCCGCGCGCACGTCCAGGTGGCAGGTAATGCAGAGCTCTGTTTCGGTCTTTTTGCTGAGGAGCTTATCGTTGCCGCCGTGGATCTTATGACAGGCGACGCAGGCGAGCTTCTGGGACTCGTGGATGCTGCCATGCCAGAACATCTGCCCTTTCCCCTTGGAGTGGCAGTTCAGGCAGCCGGCGGAAGCGGCCTCGACGTCGATCTTGGCAGGGTTGCTGATCGCGGCGATATCGCCGGTGCTGGCGTGGGAAGCGCTGGCGCCGTGGCAGGACTCGCAACTGGCGCCGGCGAAGCCGTAGGCCCCAGCTTTCGAGTGGACGTTGCTGGAGAACTCCTGGACTTCCGCGGCGTGACACTCTTTGCAGAGCTCGCCTCCGGCCGGGGCACTGTCTACGGCAAAGGCGAACGCACCGAACGAAAACAGGCATCCGACAATTGCGCCAAGCAGAAACAGCTTCTTTGGTACCGATCTTTTACTCATCAGATATTCTCCTTTGGTGGTCTGAATTGATCCTGTTTCCAGGGATATCCTGCTACTGAAGCCACCTCCTCTGTTGATATGGTTGTTTCAATAGAGCAGGATCCAGTCCAAGCAGCATGGCAGCGCATGCGAATCGACTCTGACGAAGGAGTGCGGCGCGAGATGAGGATACAGAGGGGGGCAGGTTTTAATGCTGAGGAATTCAGAAGTTACGCAGCCGTCAGGCGTAGCGGCGAAAAGATTATTTTATTCAAATCGTATACGAATTGGAGGTGTGTAATAAGGATAAGACAACGAAGGGTGGCGCAGCGGAGGAGATTTCCAAAATGGAACGTAAAGTTTTCTTTACGCCCCGGCCTTATCGCGTGGCGTCGCACCATCATGGCGTCTGATCTTCTCCCAGAGCATCTGACGCGACATTCCGAGCAGGTCGGCGGCCTTGGTCTTGTTGCCGCCGGTGCCTTTGAGCACCTTGGCGATGTACCTGTCCTCGAACTCCTGCACCGCCTCCTTGAGCGGCTTATCCACGCTGAAGCATTCAAACAGGCTGCCGACCCAGGAGTCGCTGCCCAGCGAGACCGGGATCTGCCTTGCCTTGATGGTCTCACCGGGGAAGCGGATGGTGAGCTGTTCAACGATGTTCTTCAACTGCCTGACATTACCTGGGAAATCGTATTGACACAGCCGGTCCAGCGCCTCGGGAGTGAAATCGATCGCCCCACCGACGCCAGCCGCGGCTAATCGCTTCTGGAAGGTGGCGATCAGCAACGGTAGGTCCTCCCTCCTTTCCCTGAGGGGGGGCACCTCTATTGGCATCACGCTGATGCGGTAGTAGAGATCCTCGCGGAACTTCTTCTGTTCCACCAGTTGGCGCAGGTTGCAGTTGGTGGCTGCCACCAGGCGAAAGTCGACCGGGATCTCCTTGTTCCCGCCGACGCGGTACGCCGTCTTCTCCTGCAGAACCCGCAGCAGTTTCCCCTGCAGGGAGAGCGGCAGGTCTCCGATCTCGTCCAGGAACAGGGTCCCCCCGGCAGCCATCTCTACGTACCCCTGACGGGTTCTGTCGGCTCCGGTATAGGCGCCCCTCTCGACACCGAACAGTTCGCTCTCCACCAGGTTTTCCGGTATCGCCGCGGAGTTGATCTTCACCATCGGCCTGCGCGCCCTCTTGCTCTGCGCGTGCACCAGGTCCGCCAGGAGTTCCTTGCCCGTTCCGCTTTCCCCCAGAAGAAGCACCGCGACGTCGGTGGGGGCGGCCACGCGCACCATCTCCAGCACACCGGCCATGGCCGGGCTGCGGGTCACCAGTTTAGGCTCCTCCCCCTCCTTCAGGGCGGCCACCTCCTTCTCCATCTGCCGGAACTCAAGCACCTTTTCAATCTTAAGAAAGAGCACATCCATGGCAAAGGGCTTGATCAGGAAGTCGAAGGCCCCGATCTTCATCGCCTTCACCGCCCGGTCCACGGTGGCGAACGCCGTCATCACCAGCGCCTTCCACTGCGGTTGCCGGCCAAGGATCTCCTCCAGGAGCTCGAGCCCGTCTGCGTCAGGGAGCTGAATGTCCTGCAGCACCAGGTCGAAGCTCTCCTCGTTCACCGCCTCCAGCGCTTCCGACCCGCTGCGGGCAAGGCGCACCTGGTACCCGGCCTCCTCCAGCGACTCCTTTATCAGGTCGCCCAGGAGACGGTCGTCCTCTACCATGAGCAGCTTGGTCTTAACCATGGTCGGGTTCCTTCTGCAGCGGGATCCGGATCAGGAAGGTAGTGTCTCCCGGACGGCTCTCGCAGGTTATTTTTCCCCGGTGCATCTCGACGATGCTCTTGCTTATAGCAAGGCCGATGCCGCTTCCCTCCCCCCCGGGCTTGGTGGTGTAGAAAAGTTCGAAGATCTGCTCCTCGTCGCCGGGGTTGACCCCTGCGCCCTGGTCGTGGACGGCCAGGCAATAGTTGCCGTCCTCCAGATAGGCAAGCAATTGCACCACCCCTCCCTCGGGGGAAGCGTCCGCCGCGTTCAACAGCAGGTTAAGCACCACCTGGTGCATCTTCCCTTTGTCGATTAAGAGCAAGGTCGCACCGGCGCTGTTGCTGCTTTGGAACCTTACCGGGAACTTCTTGATTGCAAGGGTAGCGAAGCCGGCGGCTTCCTCAAAGAACCGGTCGCTCGTCACGCGCTGCAGGTCAAGGCTCCCGGCCCTGCTGAAGTCGGTCAACTGGCGCACTATGCCCTCTATGCGCTGGACCCCCTCCTTATGGTGAGAGATGTACTTGACCAGTTCGGGCTGCACCTTCTTCTCCAGGTGAAAAAGGCTCGTCGACATCACCATGAGCGGGTTATTGATCTCGTGCGCTACGCCTGCCACCAGCTTGCCGACAGTTGCCATCTTTTCATTCTGCATCAGCCGCGCTAACGCCACCTGCCGCTCCTGCTCGGCCTTCTTCAACCGCTGCAGCATCTCGCTGAAGCTCTGCTGCAGCTTTCCGATCTCGTCGTTTCGATGCATGTGCTGTGAGAGGGGGACGGCGTCCAGGGAGTGATGGTTGACCTCCGACATCGCCTGGGAGAGCTTGAGAAGAGGTCGGGACATGGTGAGGCCCACCACATAGAAGACCACGTTGCCGATCAGGAAAAAGAGCACCGAGAACATGATGATCTCGCGTGCCATGAGCTCTTTCTCCTTTTCCACCTGGGCCAGTGACACGCCGACCCGCAGCGCCCCCCAGCTTTTCCCCGCCACCTGTAGCGGCATCGCCATGTCGTAGATCTCCCCTGAGGGGAGGCGGGCGGTGTGGCCGTAGAACTCGTGGCGGCGGAGAGCGGCCGTGGTGAGCGGGTCACGGTACGTCTTGCCGAACTCCCGGTAGTCGCTGTGGGCAAGGACCTTGCCGTTGGTGTCCGTGATGAAGGCGTAGACTACCTGCAGCTCGCGGTTTTCCACGATCTGCTCGATGAAGTTGTCCAGCAGTCCAGCGTTCTCCTCGACGACCCCCAGCCTCTCGTAAAGGATCGCGTCGATGATGGGAGGCTGGATCGAATCCAGCAGGAGCCGCCCGTTCGCCTCGAGCCTTTCCATGAGATGCTCGCTCTCGTTTAACCAGAACCATCCCCCCCAGGTGATGGACGTGAGCGCCACGAGGAAGGTGGACACCAGCATAAACTTGGCCTTAAGGCCGAAGCTGATCCCTTTTCTCATCGGTGACACCCCGACCCGCAGCCGAAGGGGATGGACTGGAACATCCAGATCTGCTCGCGGTAGTCGGTGGCCGAGGCCGGGGCGAAACCGTGCTGGAACTCGTCGTCCCATCGCGACATGATCTCTCGGTGCGCGGGGTTGCGCCGGTCCAGCTTCAGGAGCGCGGCGACAACCGCGTCCCTAACCGGCGGCGGTATGTCGGGGCGCACCACCAGCGGCACCGACGGGATGGGATCGGAAAACGCCAGCACCCGCAGCCCGTACTGCCAATACCTGCCGGCGAAAACCTCCTTCACCGAACCGGCGTCGTACTGCCCCTTCAGGATCGCCTTGGTGACCGCGTCGTGGTTTTTCAGGCTCGCCCGATATTCGAGTCCGGAGACGCTCACCCCTCCCCGCTCCAGCATGTAGCGCGGCAAGAGGTTACCGGTGATGGAATGGTGGGAACCAAAAGCGAAACGCTTGTTCTTGAGGTCAGTGATGCGCTGGGCATGAGAATCGCGAGGCACCACGATCGCCGCCCGGTAAAAAGGTTTGCCGTCATGGTTCAAGGGCTTAACAATCGGGACCGCGCCGTAAAGCAGCATCGCTTCCACGAAAGCCCCGTCGCCGAGTGAGCTGATCAGGACCCGCCCGTCTTTCAGATCGTTGAGCGCCTGGCGGTAGTCACGGCTGATCAGGAGCTCGAATCGGTAGGGCGTGTTCTCCGTGAGGTAATCCATGAGGGGCTGATAGCGGGCGTACATGGTCCTCGGACTGTAGCGGAGGTTGATCCCGAAGAAGACCACCGGCTTCGAGCCGGCAAGGCAGGGCTGGGCCGAAGCGATCAGCAGCAGGACGCCCAGTATCAGACGGGTAAAACGTGGCATGAGGGGCTTCCTTTCCTAAAATGGGCTCTCGTTACCTTACGGCGCCTGGCCATCTCGACTTTAACGATCTTCCTTCATTAATGCAAGAGAGCGGCCACATGGCACGGGCCGGGGAGATGCGGACTTCAAAGGAGGGGCAGGAAAACGGGGGGGCACAGCGGATACTAGAGCAAAAGGAAGGCTATACACGGCCTTCAAGGTTCCAGCTGCCACTTCTATACTTCCGGGTTTCCAGTAGCGCCGCGGCGTCCAGTTCCGCCTCGGTGGGGAGCTGCGGCTCGAGGGTCACCCCCAGGCGTTCCTCGAACGATTCCACCAGCGCCTGCTTCAACTGCGGCTGCTCGACGGCTATGCCTAACTCCGTGAGGCTCACGGCGCCTGCGGCCCCGGGAGCTGGCTCTTTGAGGTAGCGAAGCCCGTGCTGCACCCGGCTCACCAGCGGGATGGAGCCGTGCTGCAGGATGGCGCCGTTCACCCGGCGCTGGGCGTTGCCGCCGATCTTGCGCCCCCGCACCACGATGTCGAACTCCTCCTTGCCGGCAAAGCAGAAAGCGGTGCGCGCCCCCAGGCGCTCCTCGTCCGGGTTCAGGTCGACGGCGAAGCTGGCTTCGAGCCCGAGCTTTCCGTAAGTCCCCAGCAAAAAGGCGCAGAGTCTGCGGAAGCCCTCCTTCACCCCCGCCGCCCCGCCGATATGTCCAGGGGCGCAGACGATGCTGTAGGTCAGTTCCTGGGCGTGGTAGATGATGCCGCCGCCGGTCATGCGGCGCACCACCGGCACTTTTTCCTCCTGGCAGAGCTCCAGCTTCAATGAGGCCGCCACATCCTGGAAGCGCCCCACCGAGAGCGCGGGGGGATCCCAGCCGTAGAGCCTTAAGAGCGGCTGCGAGCGCTCCTTGTCGAAGCAGTTGAGCAGCGCCTCGTCCAAGGCCATGTTGGCGGGACCATCGAGAGGGCCGGTATCGATCAGACGCCAGGAAATCATAAAGATAAAACCTCAAAACATTGGCCACGGAGAAATCTGAGAACTTCTGAGAAAACCCGGAACCTATCTAACAAAACAGCCACGGATAAATCAAAGGGAATCTCAGATCTCCTCAGATTTTCTCCGTGGCCAATGGTTCCCGGTTCTGCTTTTGTCTTTACTCGCAGCAGACCTGCTGCGCCCTGGCCGCCCGTGTCTCATCGAGCCGCCCCACGGGGGTGGTCACCGGCGCCTGGTGCAGTGCTTCCGGGTTCTCCCTGGCAAGCCTTGCCGCCTCCAGCATCACGTCGATGAAGAGGTCCATGGTCTGCTTGCTTTCCGTCTCGGTCGGCTCAATCATGATCGCCTCCTTGACGTTCAATGGGAAATATACGGTGGGAGGATGGAACCCGCGGTCGATCAGGTACTTGGCGATGTCGATGGCGTGCACCCCTTCCTTCAGTTGACGGCTAGCCGAGAAGACGCACTCGTGCATGCAGGTCTGCTCGAAGGGAAGCTCGTACTCATCCTTGAGCCGGGCCATGATGTAGTTGGCGTTCAACACCGCGTGTTCGCTCACCTCGATCAGCCCCTCGCGCCCCAAGAGAGTGATGTAGGCGTAGGCGCGCGCCATGATGGCGAAATTCCCGAAGAAGTCCGAGACCCGCCCGATCCCCTCGGGATGCGCCTCGACTACGAAGCTCCCGTCCTCCGTGCGCTGCACGCGCGGAGTGGGGAGGTAGGGGATCAGTCCCTTTTTCACCCCCACGGGACCGCTCCCCGGGCCTCCACCGCCGTGCGGGGTGCCGAAGGTCTTGTGCAGGTTCACGTGGATGACATCGAAGCCGACGTCGCCCGGGCGCACCTTCCCAAGGATCGCGTTGAGGTTGGCACCGTCGTAGTAAGTGAGCGCCCCGGCCTGGTGGGCTATGTCGCAGATCTCGGCGATGTGCGGGTTGAAGAGCCCCAGCGTGTTGGGGCAGGTCATCATCACCGCCGCCACCTCGTCGTTCATGGCGTTCTTGAACTGATCCAGATCCATGTCGCCGTAGGGAGCGGTCGGTATGGTGACGATCTCGTACCCCGCCATGGCGGCGCTGGCCGGGTTGGTGCCGTGGGAAGAGTCGGGAACGATTACGTACTTCCGCTTCTGATCTCCGCGCGCCTTGTGGTAGGCGGAAATCACCATGATCCCGGTCATCTCGCCGTGCGCCCCCGCCAACGGCTGCGTGGTCACCTCGTCCATGCCGGTTATCTCGGCCAGTTGCTGCTCCAGGCCGTGGATGAGTGAGAGAGGTCCCTGCACCAGCCGCTCGCCGCCGGGAAGCAGCGGCAGGACCGGGTGACATCCGGCGAAGAGCCCCCCCGCGTTCTCGGTCACCTTGGTGTTGTACTTCATGGTGCAGGAGCCCAGGGGGTAGAAGTTGGTGTCCACGGAGAAGTTTCTCCGGGAAAGGGAGGTGTAATGCCGCACCAGGTCCAGCTCGCTCACCTCCGGCAGCAGGACCGGCTCCTTGCGCCGGAGTGCATCGGGGAAGGGGGAGGCTTTCGGGACGTCGGAGAGGGGAACCCGCACCCCGCTGCGCCCCGGTACAGATTTCTCGAATATCAGCTGCATAGCGCCTCCTCCAGGAGAGCTGCCAGGCGGTCGATCTCCGCCCTGCTCCGTTTCTCCGTTACCGTCACAACCAGCGCCTCGTCCAGGCCCGGGTAGTACTGTCCCAGCGGCACGCCCGCCGCGACTCCCGACGCGAGAAGCTTTTCCACCACCGGCGCCGCGTCCATCGGAAGCGACAGGGTGAACTCGTTGAATGTGGTCCCGGTGTTCATGAGGGTGACTCCCTTGAGGGAGGTGAGGCAGGACTTCGCGTACTGAGCCTTGTCGTAGTTCAAAACTGCCAGCTCCTCGAAACCCTTTCTTCCCAGCGAGGCGCAGAATATCAGGCCGCGCAGCGCGCACAGGCTCTGGTTGCTGCAGATGTTGGAGGTGGCCTTGTGCCTTTTGATGTGCTGTTCGCGCGCCTGCAGGGTCAACACGTACCCGCGGCGGCCCTGGTTGTCGATCGTCTCTCCCACGATCCTGCCGGGAAGGTTGCGGATGAAGCGCTTGCGCGTGGCGATGAACCCGAAATAGGGGCCACCGAAGGAGAGCGCGTTGCCAAGGCTCTGACCGTCACCGACCGCGATGTCGGCTCCCGTCTCGCCAGGACTTGCCACAAGGCCCAGGGCGATGGGATAGCTGGAGACGATGAGGAGCGCTCCCTTTTCGTGCGCCTTCGAGGCGAGTTCCGAGAAGTCCTGCACGCTCCCGAAGAAGTTGGGGTTCTGCACGATGACCGCGGCAGTCTCCTCGTCGATGGAGTCGATGAGGCTTTTCAGGTCCGAGCTGCAGCCGTCCGGCGCCACCTCGACCGCCTCCGCCGACAGCCCGTGCAGGTAACCGGTCACGATCTCGCGGTGCAGCGGATTTACCGAGGCATCCAGGATTACGCGGTTCCGCTCGGTGATGCGGAGCGACATGAGGGCCGCCTCCGCCACCGCTGTTCCGCCGTCGTAGAGCGAGGCATTGGAGGCCTCCATCCCGGTCAGCCTGCAGATCGCGCTTTGGTATTCGAATAGGGCCTGCAGTGTCCCTTGCGAGCACTCCGGCTGGTAGGGGGTGTAGGCGGTGTAGAACTCGGCGCGCGAGGAGAGGTGGTCCACCGCCGCCGGTATGATGTGGTCGTAGATGCCGCAGCCGATGAAAGGAACGATCTCCGCCCCACCTGCCGCGGCCTTCTCCCTCATGATCCGCATCAGCTCGAACTCGGACATGCCTGGGGGAAGGTCGAAGGACTTGGCGCGCAACTCCGCCGGGATGGGAGCGAAGAGCTCCTCGATGCTGCCCGCGCCGATCACGGCGAGCATCTCCCGGATCTCGTCTGGTGTGTTGGGACAGTATCCCATCCCTATAGCCCTTCGAGGTATTTGGCGTACGCCGCGGCGTCCAGGAGCGCGGCGAGCTCGGAGGCGTCCACCCCTTCGAGCCTGCAGATCCACCCTTCGCTCTCGGCCCCCTGGTTCACCAGCTCCGGGGCGTCCTCCAGCTTGTCGTTCACCTGGACCACCTTGCCGGAAACCGGCGCGTAGATGTCGCTTGCGGCCTTGACCGATTCGATCCCCGCGAGGGTGTCGAACTGCTTCACGCTCTTGCCGATTTTCGGAAGCTCCACGAAGGTGATGTCCCCCAGCTCGTGGGCCGCGTGTTCGCTGATGCCGACGATCGCCTGCGCCCCGTCCATCTCTACCCACTCGTGCTCCTTGGTGAAGAACTTTGCCATCTGGTGATCCTCCGTTTTTTTGTGTTCGGATAAAGGGTAGTTCTCCTTCCCCTCTTAGCTCCACTCTGCTCCGCCTGCCTGCAACAAAGCATTGGAACAACTGCGGGCTCCCCTCCTCCTGGAGGGGGAGGCTGGGAGGGGGGAATAGCTATGCCCTAAGCGAGCCCCCGGTGTAGAAGGGAAGCTCTACCACCTGGGCCTCCATCTCCACCCGCTCGTGCTTGATGGTGAGCCTGGTCCCGAGCGCGGCCGCCTCCGGCTTCACGTATCCCATACCGATGCCACAGGAAAGCATCGGAGAGAAGGCCCCGCTGGTCACCATCCCGACCGGCGTTCCCTGCTGCAGGATCTCGTAGTAGTGGCGCGGGGAACGGCGGGAGTCGACGCGGAATGCGATCTTCACCTTTTCCGGCCCCTTTTCCCGTTCCCTCAAAAGCGCATCCTTGCCGATAAATTCCTTGTCCAGGTTGACGAACCCGGTGAGTCCCGCGGCAAGCGGCGAGGTTTCCTCGTCGATGTCGTTTCCGTACAGGGAGTACCCCATCTCCAGCCGCAACAGGTCGCGAGCGCCCAGCCCGGCAGGAGCAACCCTCGGGTCCTTGAGCAGGAGCTCCCACAGTTCCGCCGTCTTGCCGCTGGGGAGAAAGATCTCGTAGCCCAGTTCGCCTGTGTACCCCGTCCGGCTCACGATGGCATCCGCCCCAAGCACGCGGGTCCTTATGAACTTGAAGAAGGGAAGCGCGCCGAGGTCGCCGCCCAGATGCTCCACCAGCACCTCGCGGGAGAGTGGCCCCTGGAGGTCCAGCTTCCCCGTCTGCGCGGAGATGTCGACCAAAAGCGCCGGGTTCTTCAGACGCGAGGAGATCACCTTGAAGTCGTTGGGGGCGGTCGCGGCGTTTACCACGATCATCACCTCGTCCTCCGCCAGCCTGAAGACTATCAGGTCGTCGATCACCCCCCCCGACGCGTTCAGCAGAAATCCGTAGCGCGAGCGGCCGACCGGGATCCCCTTCACCGAGAAGGTGAAGACGTCTTCCAGGCCGCCAGCCTGGATATCCCCCCTGTACCGGAACTCGCCCATGTGGCAGATGTCGAACAGCGCCGCTTTCTCGCGGCACCACCTGTGTTCGGCAAGGATTCCCTCGTACTGGATCGGCATAAGCCACCCACCGAAGGGAGCCATAAGCGCCTTGAGCCCCTCGTGGTGCGCTTGCAGCGGTGTCGCCTTGAGACCTTCCATAGTTACGTTCTCCTTTCTGCCGGCGGCGAGCCAGTAGTCGACTCCGGTATGCCAAGTGATTAGGCTAGGGGGCCCGCCCTCTTTAACTTCTTGCCAAATCAGCCAATTTGCTTATAATCTAGCCTTTGTTAGGAGATCCGAAATGGATAAAGAAGCAGTCGTTCAAAAGACCGTCGAGACGCTGGCCCCCTTCGAGACCGCGAACCTGGTGCATTTCATAAAAAACCTCACCGTGAAAAGCGCGATGGGGAATCCATGGATCATCGGCATGTTCCTGATCGTCGCCTTCTACGCCATCGTGGTGCGCTCGAAGTTCGTGCTCTCCCTACTTTTCGCCGCTGTTTCGCTGCTGCTTTTGCTGCGCTACACCCTGCCGGCCGAAGGGGACACCCTCTCGGTCTCCTCCACCCTTCCTTTCGCCTTCGGAGGCCTCGCCATAGGGGCGGTGCTCATCTACCTCAACTTCATCAAGACGGAGTAGGCTTTTGCGCAGAGTAGGCTTTACCACCACCATCCCGCTCGAGGTGTTGATCGCGGCGGGCGTGGTCCCCATCGACCTGAACAACGTCTTCATCACCCACCACGACAGCGCGTCGCTCATCGAAGATGCAGAACTCACCGGCTTTCCAAGGAACGTCTGCGCCTGGATCAAGGGGATCTACGGAGCCGTTGTGCAAAGCGGCGTCACCGAACTGATCGCCGTAACCGAGGGTGACTGCAGCTACACCAAGGCACTCATGGAGGTCCTCTCCCTGAACGGCGTGCGCGTCTACCCCTTCGCCTATCCGGCCGGGCGCGAGGCTGCGCCGCTCAAGGCGGAGATAGAAAAGCTCATGGGGCAGTTCGGCGTGGACTGGGACCAGGTGGGCCAGGCGAAAAAGCGCCTGGACCGGATCCGCACCAAGATTCACGAAATAGACCGCCTCTCCTGGCAGGAAGACAAGGTGACCGGCGAGGAAAACCATTACTTCCAGGTCTGCACCTCGGACATGAACGGCGACCCTGATGCCTTCGAGGCCGAGGTGGACGCCTTTCTCTCCGCAGCGACCGCCCGTCCGCCGCGCCAGGAGCGCCTGAGGCTCGCTTTCCTCGGGGTGCCCCCCATCATATCAGGCCTTTACAGCTTCCTTGAGGAGGTCGGCGCCAGGGTGGTGTTCAACGAGACCCAGCGGCAGTTCTCCATGCCCTACGGGATGGAAGACCTGGTGGAACAGTACAGGGCATACAGCTACCCGTATGACATCTTCCATCGGCTGGCTGACATCTCGCGCGAGATAGAGAAACGCCGAGTCGATGGCGTCATCCATTACGTGCAGTCTTTCTGCTTCAGGCAGATAGAGGACATGGTTCTCAGAAAAAGCATCAAGCTTCCGATCCTGACGCTGGAAGGTGACAAGCCCGGCGCCATCGATGCCAGAACAAAGATCAGGGTGGAAGGGTTTCTGGAACTGCTTGAGGATCGTGACTGAGAGGAAAGCCTCATCGTGACCAAATATACAATGTGGCCTTGGTTTCGCAAGCCTCGTAAATTCGAAAAAACAATTAGAAAAGCACACAATCACTACCCTGACAGGAGCAGAGCAATCAGGTGCCAGACAAACTGAAAATAGGAATAGATCTGGGGAGCAGAAAGGCGAAGTTCGCACTGATGCGAGGGGTGCAGATCGTGAGGCTCGCGGACCTGGACACCATCTCCTTTTACAAGAAATACGGCAGCATGGTGAACGATGAGCTCTCGCTGGACCTTTTGGGGAGCGGCATCTTCACAGCGGAGGAACTCGCCGAGGCGGAGATCACCGTTACCGGCTACGGCAGGAACAGCATCAACCTCCACGGGGCCCGGGTCATCTCGGAGATCAAGGCCCACGTCGCCGGTGCACGCACCCAGACCGGACTCGCCAACTTCACCCTGCTCGACATGGGGGGGCAGGACACCAAGGTGGCCCAGGTGGTGGGGGGGCGGCTGACCGACTTCGTGATGAACGACAAGTGCGCCGCCTCCAGTGGGCGCTACCTGGAGAACATGGCCGCCGTGCTTGAGGTCTCACTGGAAGAGCTTTCCTCGCACTCGGCCGATCCGGTGGCGCTGGACGCAACCTGCGGCATCTTCGGAGAAAGCGAGCTGATCGGGCAGATCCTGCGGGGGTACGCGCCGGAGCGGCTCTGCGCCGGGGTCAACCTGACCCTGGTCAAGCGGGTGATGCCCATGCTCAAGCGCTTTCCCTCCGACACCCTGGTGATAACCGGGGGGGTGGCCCTGAACCGGGCCATGGTGAGCCTGCTGATGGAGCAGTGCGGGATGAATGTAGTGATACCGGAGCACCCCCAGCATAACGGCGCCATCGGCTGCGCGTCCTGAACCTAAAAAGAACTCACCACAGAGGACGCAGAGGAAAAACAGAAGCAGGAAAATCACAACCTTTTTTGGGTATAACCAAAGACTTTAACTTTTCGCCTTCCTCTGTGCTTCCTCTGTGGTGACGCCTTTTGCCTTTACCAGAAAAAACTCTATGACCTCCGTGGGCCTCTGCGACCTCTGTGTTCCGCCGTTTGGTTCTCCCGGATCTTCTCCACCGCTAATGGTTTTAATTTTCGCTTGAATTTTCCGCGCGGCGCGTTTACCCTCGCCGCAATTGTATTCTTCGGAGGGCTACATGCGCATCGGCAAGAAGGACTGGTTCTTTATCATCATCATCGCCGCCGTCTTCGGCACGTTCTACCTAATTTCCGGCGAGGAGACCACCAAGCGGGTCCCCCTGGACGAAAACCACAAAGCGTCCTACGAGTTGTTCAAGAAAACCGGGAGCAAGATCGAGGCGGACAAAGGATGCCCGACCTGCCATTACGAGCCCGGCGGCGTTCCTTTCCCGGCTAAGCACCCGGTGAAACCGAAAGACGGCCCTTCGCGCTGCCTGTTCTGCCACAAGCTGAGGCTCGCCGGAGTCTAGTTTGTCTACGCTTAACCTGACCGGGGAGTTGGAACGCCTGATCCGGGACATTACCGCCCGCATTCCGCAACTGCAGCACGTAATGCCGGACAGGCTGCTGGTCTGTGTCTCGACCGGCAGGACCACCCGCGGCGGCAGTCTGGCGAAGATCCACCCTCTGCGCTTCGCCGGCGGGGAAAGGTCGGTCAAGGCACGACGCGGGCGGCGCAGCGTGCTCTGCACCATGCCCACCATCAAGCACCAGGGAGAGGAGATGCTCTACGTCATCTACTTCCTGGTGCCAAGGTTCCTCGAGCTTCCCCAGCGGGAGAAGCTCATCACCATCTTCCACGAGCTTTACCACATCTCCCCCGCCTGCGACGGCGACATCCGCCGGTTCCCCGGCCGAAACTACGCGCACGGCTCGTCCACCAAAAGCTACAATCTTCTGATGGGAAAACTTGTGGACGCGTACCTCGAAATGATCCCGGAACACTCTGCGCTGGACTTCCTCGAGGGAGACCTGGCTTCACTGCGCTCCCGGCATAAGGCCATCGTCGGCCGTCGCCTGCAGGCTCCCCGCATCAGCATCACCCCCGCCTGACCAATCCCTTAAGTAGCGCAGGAATTCGACCGATACGGTGATCTGTTATATACTTCTGTAATTCTCAGTCCCAAGGGGTGCGCCCTCATGTTAAAGCTCGATTACACCATCGCTAGAAAGTTTGAGGAGCTGGCCGAAAAAGCCAAAAAGGTCAATTCCTCCCAACAGATAAACGACATATCGGCGGTTGTCGACTCCAAGCTGTTTCAGGATTGGGCCAGCTCCGCCCTGAGCCTTCTTCAGCAGGTATTCGGCGAGGAAAGCGCCTACTACCGCAACTTCGAGGCGATCTACGCCAAGATCATCAACATCACCTACAAGGAAAGCTTCGACAACTGCCGCGCCATCGTGCAGTCCGCGCGAAACGAGTTCGAAGGTGGAGGATTGAACGAGGTCAGGCTGTTTCTCGACCATGCGGTACTGGAGTACCTGGGGGGACGGACCCTTGATTTTCTGCACCGCGGTGACCTTGCCACAGCCACCATCCTGGCCTCGGTCCTGCTAGAGCAGGCGCTGGCGCTAATCTGCGGCAGCAGGTCCATCCCATCCGGGAGCGTCCCCGAAATGAACGAGGCGCTCTACCAGGCAAAAGCGTACCAGGTAGGGACCTATCAGCGGGTAAAAGACTGGTGCTACATGAAGGATGACTTCATCGCCGGAGATGGCTCCAGGTACCGCACCGCCGACGTTGAGGACATGCTGCGCGGGGTGCAGAAGTTCATAGCCAAGGAGATTGGGTAAAAACAGAAAGAGATTGAGAAAAGACTTAGATCGAAATAGGGATGGATCACGACCTGTTGAGACAGGTCGTGATCCGATACATATAACAGAAAGGGGAAGCCACAAACCGGCTTCCCCTTTCTTTGTTTCTCCTTGATCTTAATCTTGATCTAGATTTATCTACTTCTTGATCACGCAGTCGATCACGGCATTGATCCTGCGGTTCTTTGCCCGCCCCTCGGGTGTGCTGTTGTAGGCGATGCGCCGAGTGTAGCCATATCCTTTCGCGGAGAGCCGACTTTTATCTATGCCGAAATTCTGCACCAAATACTGCACAGCATTCTCTGCCCGCTGCTGCGACAGTTTCATGTTGTAGTCGGCCCCGCCGACGTTGTCGGTATGCCCTTCGATGACCGCCGTCGTAGTGGGGTATTTATTCATGTACTCCCCAACCTTGGCCATCTCGTTTCGGTACTGAGGCTTGATGTCGGCCTTGCCGCTGTCGAATTCAAGCAGCAGGGTCATGCAGAGCCGGTCCGGGGGCTGAACTTCCTTGACATCGAAGGCGCAGTCGATGATCGCTTCGATGCGACGGTTGGCCTGCCTTCCCTCGTCAGTGCTGTTGGAGGCTATCGGGCGCGACATCCCGAAGCCGCGGGCCTCCAGGCGCGAGCGCTCGATTCCATAGTTGTCGGCCAGGTAGTCGACGACTGCTTGGGCGCGGCGCTTGGAGAGATCGAGGTTGTATTCGGGGTTACCGACGTTATCGGTGTGCCCTTCGATGACGGCGGTGGTGGTCGGGTACTGCTTCATGAAGTTACCTACCGTTGCGATCTCGTCGCGGTACTCCGGCCTGATCTCAGCCTTGTCTATGTCGAATTCGCCCTGCAGGGTCACGCAATATTTGTAGTGCCCCGGAGCAGGCTCTGCAGCCGGCACCGGCTCCAAGGGGGCTTCCTCGGCCGGCGGTTGCACCACGGGCGCCGCAACGGGCGCCGCAACTGGAGCGGCTGCTACCGCCGGAGCGGCCTTCCTCCCGCCGAAAACGAAATCGACCCCGATGCCGTATTCCAGGTTGTGGAAGGTTTCATCATGATCCCTCATCACGATATGGCGCACATCGCCCCTGAGCGCCATGGCATCGGTCAGGAAATACTTAACCCCGCCGCCATAGTTGAAGGCGGCGCGGTTCACTTCACCGTCCCTCTCGTAGTCGCGCCAGTGTCCGCCGAAGCCCATGGCCAGGTAAGGGACCAGCGTGTTTTCAGGCATGAAATGATACAGCATGTCCAGGTGATAGTTGAGGGCATCCACATCCCCAATCCCGGAATGTGCCTTCCCTTCCGTGCTGATGTAGGTCAGCACCGCCTCCAAACCGAAATGGCTGGTGAAGTTGTAGCCGCCGCGCAATCCGGCGGCGGGCCCAGTCTCCAGCCGGTCTCTCCCCAGGAAACTGTAACCGGCGACGTAGGGAGAAACAGAGAAACTCTCCGGCTTTACCTCTGCGTACACCTGGGCAAACATGCTCAAAAGCAACACCGGTACTAGAACAAGCTGCAGGTAGATTTTCATCTCACACCTCCTATCGTAGTTGATTTCTACTGGGCTGAAGTGCAATTCGGACAACGGGACGCGTTGACAGGTATCATGGTGCAGCAGTGTGGACATTCTTTGGTACTAGCCGGAGGTGTCGGAGCCGGAAGCAGCCTGTTTACCTGACGCACCAGCAGGAACAGTGCGAAGGCAATGATGATGAAGTCAAAGACCGCGTTCAGGAAGAGGCCGTAGGCTATGACCGGCGCCCCCAGGGCCTTTGCCTCGGCGACAGAGCGGACCGGTGTGCTGGAGAGATTCAAGAACAAAGAGGAGAAGTCGATGTTACCGAGGAGTTTGCCGATGGGCGGGGTGAGGATGTCCGAGACGAAGGAGCTGACGATCTTGCCGAACGCGGCGCCCAAAACGACAGCTATGGCCAGGTCCAGCACGTTACCCTTGAGTGCGAATTGTTTGAATTCTTTAAACATTTTTTGCGCCCCCCCTGTATGATATGACCTCAGCAAAAAACACATGGGAAAGGCTACCACCCTTTGCACCGTGCGCAAGAAAATTGAGTTGTGTTCTGAGTCATTACGGCGGCAGGGCTTCAGCGCCAGCCGCAGTTGATGGATACCAGCATCGCCGTAAAACGCGTAAGGAGAGCGACATCAAAACCTTGCGCCAGGATCGGAGGGAGGATGGGAAAAAATTTCTGCTGAGCAATGCGTCGATGCAGAATTCCTGTTGACACACCAAAAGTGCTATGTTATACACGTAATCTCTTCGCGGGACAGGGTGCCAGAGGCGCTCCCAGCGCGGGGAAACACGAGGTTAACAACTCGTGCAACCGAATATTCCCCATTAGCTCAGTCGGTAGAGCGGGTGACTGTTAATCACCATGTCCGTGGTTCGAGTCCGCGATGGGGAGCCAATCAAATCAAGGGGTTACGGTTTTCGGCCGTAACCCCTTTTTGTCCACGTATCCTCCCACGTATCCTTTTTTCTCACCCTGAATCTTAGTGAAAAATAATTCCGTTCGCGTCACTTCTGCGGAGTTCCGGCTGCGCAAGCTGCAAGCGCTCTAAATTCCGCTGTTTTGTTCCCAAAGCGCATCTTACCGTTGGCTCAGGCTGCTACGGGAGAAGCTCAAGGTGCAGACAGATTCTTTTCGGAACTCCTCCCCTTACGCCTCCACCAACTGAGACGGCAGTTCATTCGGGAGCAAGAATCTGCCTTTTCCGGCCGTACCTCTTTTTCACCCACGTATCCTCCACGTATCCTTTTCCCCCTGAACCTCGCTGAAAATTCCGTCGCACCGGCAGCACCGCAGCGACGGAAGTAGACCTGATTCTTTTGGTTTCAGACTGGAGAAATTTGCCGGCGCACTCGGTCCGGCCTTAACGGTTTGGCTCACGCTCTCGTGGAGGTGACGCAAGGTGCGGCAATTTCTTTTTGCGACATTTCCTCAAACACCTTCACCAACTCAGTCGGCAGTTTTCTCGTAATGAAGTCGTTGAGCCACCGGCAGGATTGCTCGGTTTGGTCCTGCGCCTGCCGAGTCCAGGCCGAGACTTTTTCCACCTGTTCCTAAAACTCGGCACGGCGTTTTTTCTCCTGATCCTGCGCCGGCCTCGACACCATGGGCGAGCAGATCGTGGCGCTCCTGGAGTTGGGAAACCTCGGTCCATAGTTCGAGTAAAGCTGATTTTTCTCTCCTGATCCGTGAGGAGATTTCGGAAGATTTTGATGATGGAGGCCAGGCCGACATCACGGTTTCACCTCCGACGTCGCCAAGTTTGCGCGCCTCGTTTCTATCGTGTTCTGCAGATCTCCGGTGGGAAGCCGGTGCTTGTTTTCGGCCATGCAGGACATATTTATAAGCGTCGGACAGCGGAATACGGCGGTATTACCGGTATACGCATGAATAAACGGGTACTTGAGCCTATTCGGTATTACAGGTGCCATACGCCGTCCGACGCGAAATCATAGAACTTTATCAATAGCAAAGGCTCGGTGTAGCCCACAGGGCTGCGTGGGGTGTGAAAGGAAAATCAGCCGAGCCAAGCGAGGCCCGCCTCGACAGGAGCCAAACCCGAAAAGCCCCCTTCCTGCACACCGCCAGCGCTGGCGCCGACCTTACTTTTCCATGTCCATCCCGAGCCCCTCGGGAAGGGAAAGCTCCAGCTGCCGACCCACCATCTTTTGCAGTGAAGGGATCTCTCGGACCGGTGCCGGCAACTTGTGACTCGGAACCCGCAGCATGGGAACCACATGCTCCAGGCTCGTCGTCTTCCGCACACCCGCCTCGGGCTGCAACATGACCCGCTGCAGATTTTCGATTTTCAGGTCCAACTCGCGTACGGGTCGCAGGTTTATTTTCTCGTAAATGCTGCACTAGACATCGTGGTCTCGTTCGCCCAAATTTGCTGAGGATGGAACTTTTCCCGCAGGCCATTTTCACTGAACGGGTCAGACCACCGATGGAGTTGATGAAGACTCGGGTCACGAATCGGGTGCCGAGTTGCTACGACGTTGTGCGCGCTGTAACTGGGCAGCTCGTATTCCTGGACCGCGCGAGATCTTCTTCGGGCACCTTCACGGGACGCACCGGCGCATATCTAAATTAAATGCTCAACGGTGCCCTCCCCGACTCTTGTGGATGGTGACCTCCTGCCGCTTCAAGTTCCTGCACCTACCTGAGCAGATCCCCCGCCTGGATCCCCTGCACCTGCTTACCCCCGCAATAAGATGGAGCTCCACCTGCAAGCCTCGCTGCTTCGGTTCATCCACGACGCTAAAAAAGACGCTCCGCCTGTCGGACTCCCAGGAACCAGGTCTCATACACCCGGAACTCCACTTCTCGATTCGGGATGAGATTTTTTTCACCCTTGACCGTTACCATTGCCACCTCCCCGTTTTGCCTCTGTAGGGCAAATTTGGAAGCCGGATTCACGCTTTCTAAAATTGAAGAGGGTGCAGGCGGGTCTTCCGGTGGCAAGGGAAAGTTTCCGGGCCGCTTTCCCGATTTAGGCGAGGTTGATGGAGAGATGCTCCCGCCCATCATGGACCAGCACCTCCTGGTGAAGCGCTCGATTACTTCTGGAGAGAAGTCTTAGCTGTCCCCAGGGCTCCCATGGATAGGGTAGCGCCCCGGCTCCCTGTCAGCTCGTTAAAAACCTCGGCTGTCTGTCCGGCCGTCAGCCGGACGCCTTCTTCCGACAACCTTTCCAGGTACCGTTCCACCACCGCCTTTGTGGTGACGCTGTGAAAGGGCGCCAGTTCCCTGATCCGGTCGGGTTGTGCATCTCCAACCCCTGCATCTCTGGGGTCGCATTCCAATGGTAGCTGCAGGAGTACTTTATTATTGTTTTTCATTAACATTGCATGTTATTCTGCGCCTGCCAAGGGCAAGATATCCCTGAATTTCAAGTCTAGCGGGGATGGGCCCTGAAAAGAAGGCAGTCAACAAAATCCCCGGCCCATCAAATTGGAGGGGCGTGTCACTGCTTCTAATACGAAAGTTCCCGATATAAGGAACCGGCTGCAGTCGCCTATATAGGTAACAAGTTGCCTATATAGGGAACCGGTGCCCTACATAGGTAACTTTTCTAACCGGTCAATAACAATGTTAGGCAGAAAAAAATGAGATTAATACTCTATCGAATACTTTCAGTGTTTATAGTCGTTGACCTTGTTGCCATCGTCTATTTTATCACGACGGCAAACCTTCAAAAAGCATATCTAACGATGGCAATCATCCCGGCAATCTTGATAACTCAAGTGTTTATAATCAGATGCAGGTGCGGGTGCAGACCCGGACTATGGCTGCTTGCAATATGGACAATGTTGCTTGATTTTGAGCTATATTTTACTGACACGCTTCTTCTCAGAAGATGCCCTAAGTGCAACAGAGATTTGCAGCAAAAAGACTGGTGGGAAGATGCCTAACCAGGGCCTTAGACGCCGACCGGGGCTGAGAAGCGCCCCGGTGCGGGTCAAGTCCCGGCCCGTTGGTCTGCATAAGAGAAATATCGAATTAAAGGAATAATGGGAATCGAAACCATCATAAAAAGCACAGAACTCGATGAGAAGAAGAGAAAGCGAGTAATAGGAAAAGGCTTATTTCTCAGCAACTATCTTCTAATAAGCTTCCTCATCAAGCATTTCATGAGCGCGCCGGGCGGCGGAGCAGTGTTTGTGATAGGGAACCTCGGGACTTTGTTGATAGCGCTTTTGTTGACCGCCTTGATGTATAACCTCCTTCCCCCAAAAGTATGTCTAATGTCGATACCGTTGGCGCTCGCGATGGCAGTTATTGCAGCCGTTTTCTGAAGCTCGAATATAAAATCTAAGTGGGGACTTCCGGGGGGACGGAGAGCGCGGGGGGGATAGGCACCAATCAGCGCGTGACGAAGGCAGGTTCCAACAAAACGGCCTTGGGCGCGGACGGCTGACGCCGCCGGTCAAGGCCGGCCCCGTTAGACAAAAAAAGATGAGGAAAAAACATGGCGAGAAAAATCATGAAATGGGGCCTGATCGCCTGCATCCTCCTAGCTTCACCTTTAGTCTATACGGAAGTACAGGCATTTTTGACGTCGAACGGAGCATTCCCGACAATCAACGCTTTCTCGGCCAAGTCGAAAACTGCACTGGCAGTCATATTCGCTCTTTTCAACTTAATCACCGCAGCTTTCACAGCAATCATTACAGTTCTACCGGCTGGATTTTTAGAACCGAAACAACCCAAAATTATTGCCTCTTTTTTTGTGCTGTTGACAGAATGCCTCCCGGTTTATGCCTTCTTTCAACAACCGAATATAACAGCTTTCACCACAGTAGTAATGACAGGACAAGTCATTGCGTTTGTGCTTACGGCATTCATGTTTGCAGAGTTTGGGAGCCGTCTCGCAAAGAAGAGAATGTGGACGGATGCCTAACAGGCCCTTGGACACCGACCGGGGCTGTGAAACGCCCCGGCGGGTCAAGGGCGCAAGCCGTTGTGTAAGGAAAATAGAAAAATATGACGAATGACCAGAGAACAGAACCTGGAATTATCTTTCTGGCGTTCAGGGCGCAACGAAGCGGTATTATCAGCCAGGAGGGCAGATAGATGTCTTCACCCCCGCCCGTTTGCCCCAAGTGCGCCGCACCACGTACCGACGATAACTGCTGCCCCCACTGCGGAGTGATTTTCGCCAAGGTACGGCCACGGCCGGGTATGCCGTCTTCGGAGTATGAGGATGCCGAGCCCGTGCCTGGCCCGCCTACTGTTGCCTGCGAGCCGGTTGCCTCGGCCGTTGTCGTTGTACGCGTGATATTCCTCGTGATCCTGTCGTTCTACAGCTTCCGTATCCTGACCCATACCATCGCGTCCAATTACGTTGGGGAAATTTTCCTTCACCTTGTCAATCTCCCATTTCATGAGGCAGGGCATGTCCTTTTTTCACCTTTCGGCCGTTTTGTCCAAGTTGCCGGCGGGACGATCATGCAGCTTCTGGTGCCGGCAGTAGTGGCGTTCTCCTTTCTCATGCGTCGCGACCGCTACGCCGCAGCCGTCGGAATCTGGTGGTTCGGAGAGAGCACGGCTGATGTGGCTCCCTATGCAGATGACGCCCGTACTGGGCAGCTCCCGCTCCTTGGTGGTGTGACCGGGAGTGAGGTGGAAGATTACCACGACTGGGAGGTCATGCTGGGAAAGCTGGGAATCCTTTCTTGGGATCACGCCATCGGTCGTTTCTTCTTTATAACCGGTGGGATCGTAATGACCGCAGCCATCATCTGGGGATTGATTGTTTCGTTTCGTCAGACAGAAGGCGTCTCCAGATAAGTCAATCGTGGTATTTCCCAACTCACGGCTGGACCGGCCCAAATAAGCCGGTCAGCCTTGCGTTGGGCAGAAGAAGGGAATATGACAACAAAGGAAGTAAAACAGATAAAAATTGCAGCATATTTGACAACGATTGGTGTCGCGGCGAATGCATTAAATAGAATGCCACTTCAAGGCGTTATCATAGCGCTTGCCTATGCAGCCTTCATATTTGTACCGCTCGCCACCGTTTTGAATAAATGTAAAAAACAAATAGATGCCCTTCCCAAAAGTATAATTTATTTAGTGTTTGGATTGAGTGTAGTTTTATGGAGAGTTCTGCGGGCACATCCAATTGCTGAAGCAACATGTGCTTTTGTGGCCAGCTTTACTGTTTATGCTACTGCCTTTATTTATGATGAGCGACTAGCTGAAAAGCCTGCAAAGCAAGAGATGCCATAATCTCCGCGGGCAGTAGAGTAAACGAATGAACGAACCCAGCCACGTCCTTATACACGGACGGCTGACGCCGCCGGTCAAGGCCGCCCCCGTTGAGCAAGTAGAAGAAAAGGCGGAAAATGGATATCTTACTGGTCATCGTAATAGTTACAAATATTTCGTTCCTTGCAATGGTAGCTAGGCTAAGAGTGAGTCATAAAGAACTTTCTGAGAGCATGGGAATCGACGGGAGGCTGCTTTGTGGCTCGGTCAAGCAACTTGCGACACTCGTTGAGTTCATAATCAAGAGAAAACCGATTTATTTAAAAGACAATTTATTGATAGTCAGCAGTTACACCTTCTTGGCGTCGTTTAGGTACGATCATCATTCTTGCAGGAGGGGTAATAATGAACCTTCAACGGCTGTTGGCAGTAATTATCGCAGTTCTTGCCTGCACTGGGTCTCTTTATGCTGTACAGAAACCTGACGATCGGGAGGCCTTGGCAGGATTGACGTCTGCCAAAGTAATTTTCGATGTGCGGGTGCCCGATCTCGACAAGCTAAACTTCAACCTAAATCTATTTAAAGAAACATATGAAGGGATGGTTGCCCAGGGAATCAAGCCCCAGATGATTATAGTTTTTCGAGGCCCCGGGGTCAGACTACTTACAAATACAGCTCTAGACGATGAGGCCAAGGATCTGATCCGAGATTTGAAAAAATTGGGGGTCCGATTTGAGGCTTGCGCGTTAGCCATGCGGGTATTCAAAGCCGATCCGGAGAAGCTGTTCCCTGAAGTAAAGCTAGTCGCGAATGTTATAAACTCGTTGATCGGCTACCAGAACAAGGGCTATGCAATGATCACCATCAATTAAGAGATTGTTGGTTGTGAGTGAGTAGAGAATACATAGAAGTTCCGACAAAATACTCCAACACAAAATCAAATCGCATAACCAGCCGGTTGCACGCGGCCTTGAGGCCGGTGAACCTGACACCGCGTAGATGCAGAAAATAAAAATTAAAGTAACGGTGCGACAGTGGGCCTGATTTTTTTAATTCTTGCCGTTGTGGTGCTTGTCACCGGTGTCTTCTGGTGGTGCGAGAAAAAAGTACCTTCTGGACAAGCCACCTGCGGACTGGGACTGTCAGATTTCTCCAGGCGTGAGTTTGATGCGCTGCTCAACAAGCGTAAATTTTCTGCTCTCACGTCTTGGGTGAATACTCCCTACCTTTCCCAATTCTTCGCGGGGACCGTTAACGGTATGAACACTTGTGTCTTCACTATCTCTAGGAGCCGTTACTCGCCTACCACTTTTGGTATTCTACTGACATCCCTGGATCTGCCTATCCCAAAATTCATCCTGAAACCTAAAACCTTCACAAAAGAGGTTGGAGACATGCTCGGGATCGGAGACCATCGCGCTTCATTTCCTCAATCTCTTGTAGATATGTACGATATCTCATCTGAGGATGACGGAACCTTCGCGGCGATGCTGAGACCTGAGATCATTACCTTCTTTCTACATCATGAGGGCTTGTCAGTTGAATACCAGAATGGAGCCCTGTTGGTCACGCCATCGTTGATCAGCAATGAGCAAAATTATGAACCTGCAGTCCAACGTACCCATACTTTAGCTCAGTTACTTGGACAATCGAGATAGCAGACAATACTACCTTCGCGGCTCTTCTGGCGAAGGTCCGGGCCGCGGTACCCTGTGGCGGTTGCCTTATAAATTTGTTATGGCAGTATTGACGGGCGTGTCTTGCCGGTCGCGGTGCTTTGGTCGGCGAGGCCGCGAAGACAACCAGTTGAAAGGAGGCTGCCATGGAACTGGTAACGGGTAGATCTGCAGTAAAGAACTTCGGAAAGCCGGACGAAGTACGTGAGTTTCCCAAGGGAAGGGTGGAAATGCTGGATATTGGTGGTGCGTGGGTGGGGCGAGCCACATTCTTGCCCGGGTGGCGCTGGTCCGAGTCGGTCCAGCCGCTCGTCAAGACCAAAAGCTGCGAGGCTCCCCACTTCCAGTACCACGTCTCCGGCAGGCTCCATGTGGTGATGGATGACGGCAGCGAGTTCGATTGCGGCCCCGGCGACGTCGCGCTGCTCCCGATGGGGCACGATGCCTGGGTCGTCGGCGACGAACCGGCCGTGGTGGTCGATTTCCAGGGGATGATTGACTACGCAAAGAGAGTCTGAAGCTTAGGGGGCGGGAACTCGATTCTGAACTCCGCCCCCCTCTTTGAGATTTGCCGTGTGTCCGGGTGTACTAGGCGGACGCGCGCTCCGGGGTGATATTCAACCGCAGCCCTACTCCGTGCAGCAGGTTGAACAGTGTCCTGATTTCGGGGTTGCCCCGACGCGACAGGGTGCGATACAGGCTTTCACGGTTTAGATGGGCCTTGTCCGCTACCGCAGCCATGCCACCGTTTGCCTCCGCGACGTTGCGCAAGGCAAGAAGGAAGGCTTCCCGGTCCCCCTCTTCCAAGGCCGCGTTCAGGTATGCCGCCGCCTCGGCCGGGTCCTTCAACGCCTCGATGAGATCCTTCTGGTAGTCAGTCGTGTGAGCCATCTTGATGTCTCCTTCTGTGATCCTGCAAGCACCCCGCAGCCTTCGCGATATCCCGTCGCTGGGACTCCTTGTCCCCGCCGACCAAAAGCAGGATCAGCCGGTTTCCCTCAAGGGTGTAATAGACGCGATACCCAGGGCCATAGTCGACCCGCAGCTCGTACAGCCCCTCACCCAGGTTCTTATGGTCCCCCAGGTTCCCAAGCCGTGCCCGGTCCAGCCGGACGCGGATCTTGGCGCGCCCGGTTACATCCCGCAGGGCCTGCAGCCATTCCCTAAACGGCGCTGTGCCCCCCTCCGTCCTGTAATACTCGATTTCGAAAGGAAAAGTCTGTGTCGTCATAGATATTAGCCTATAAGCTACAAATTGACAAGTTGGATTACGCCGGCTTGGACCGGCTGCCGATGGCGATCACCTTCCCCTTCACTCCGGTGGTGATGCCGATGAGTCTCCTGGACCAGGATTCGAGAGCCGCTTGCTTCTGCGCGTCGTACTTGAACTGGTTGTAGACCCTGATCACCCCCTGCTTGGCGTGGTTCAAAACGGCGTCGATCACCTCATCCATCTCGCCGGATTCGGCCATGAACGTTGCCGCGGTGCGCCTCAGATCGTGCGGGGTGAAGTGGGCGACGTCGAGCCGGTTTACCGTGGCGGGCTTCCCATCCCGGTCGAGGACCCGTTTGAAGTTCTGATCGAGCACAGGGGAGGCAAGGGCCCGCCCCACTGCCACTATCAGCGCTTGCGGATCTATGGACTGCACTTTGGCGCGCTGCGGCGAGGGAAACATGAAGCCGTGATACTCCTGGTCCCCCGGGATGCCCTGCTTTTCCTTGTTCTCGGCGACGGCCTCCGCCAGGATCTCTCTGGCGAGCGTCGACAGGTACACCCGGTGGGACTTCTTGTTTTTCACCCTCTCTCCAGGGAGTATCCACCAGTCCCCCTTGATCTCGTCGGTATGCATCCCGATCACTTCGCCCGGCCGCTGCGCGGTGACCAGCACCAGCTTCAACGCGCGCCTGCTTTCATTGGACATGGCGCAGGCATCCAGGTTGTTCCAGAAGGTCCTGATCTCTGCTTCCGAGAGGACCCGGTCCCGAGCGACCTTGGGCGCTGGAGGCTTGACGCCGTGGCAGGGGGTGTGCTCCAGGATGTCCCGCTCCACCGCAAAGTTGAACATCTTCCGGACCAGGGCGAACGTGGTGTTGGCCTGTACCGGCGCCCCGCGATCCATGATCTTTTCCAGCAGCAGGACCACGTCCCGCTTGGTGATGTCCCGAGCCTTCCGCTTGCCCCACTCCGGCAGTACGTCCCGCTTTATCATCTGCTCGTCTTTCTGCCAGGAGCGCTTGAACTGCTTGGCGTGGCGCTCCAGATACTCGGCGCACAGCTCGGCAACCGTGGGAGCCCTGCGCCGCTCCTCCAGCTCCGCTTCCTTCTGCGCCAATGGGTCTACCCCCGTTTTCACCTTGGCCCTTGCTACTTCACAGGCCTCCCGGGCAGCCGCCAACGGCACCGCAGGATAGCTCCCGAGCCACATGTACCGCTTCTTTCCCTGGAAGGTGTAAATGTAATACCAAAGCTTCTCCCCGGAAGGAACCACCCGGACCGCAAACCCTAATCCTTCGCGCGCCCAGAAATCCTTTTCCATCGGCTTCAGGTTTTTAATGTACAGGTCCGTAAACCTGATTCTGCTTTTCATTTTCCCACCTCTCAACCGCCGTTTTTCGCCACGTATCCTTTTCCAGAACGACATGGTGATCTTTCCACGTATCCTCCCACGTATCCTTTTGTGGTTGTGCTGCAGTGAAACGTGGTGCAATGTCCTGAATAGGATGTTAGCCGTAAAAGGCCGTGGTGTCTACGTTTACGAGGTTTTTTGAACAGCCCTGAAACGGCATGAAATGGCCTGAAAAGGGGCTTGGGACGCTCTGTTAATCACCATGTCCGTGGTTCGAGTCCGCGATGGGGAGCCAAAAAAACCATGGCCGATTCCTAAAAAGGAATCGGCCATTTTCGTTCCGTGTGCCGAAGTACCTCCCCGCATACACAGACTCCAACAATATGATCCAGAGCTCACTTTTAGTTGCACGCCTCCTTCGCCGTTGGCCCAAAAGAATAAGGCGGTCGTTGACCGCCTTATAGTACTTCCGCTTAGGCTCACCAGTTCTATTTCAGGTTAAAAGTACCTGCTACAGGGCTGGTGACACTGCCGTCTTCATAGTTGCGCCTCAAATAAATAACCTGGAACGATGCCGGGGTGCCTGAGCTGAGGAAGAAGTACTCCGCTTTTACCCATGGATACACGAGTATCAATACGCCGTCCTGGAGGCCCCACTGTCCGGCCATAGGCTGACCGACTTTCAAATTCTGCCCTGTGAAGGTCCCGTCCGGGTTGAAAGTAACCACTCCATACCCGTCTGGCGAGATGGTGTAGTCGAAGGTTTTCCCGTTCACCATCTCGGCAACAAACAGCGCCTCCGGAGTGGCGCTCAGTTCAGTCGAGACTGCCGATTCTCCTGACTGGTTAACTGCCGTGACGACGAAGTAGTAGATTGTCCAGTTCATCAAGCCAGTGAGCACACAGGGTGAGACGGCGCCGACCTTTCGCGTTGCCACACTGGGCGTCACACTACCAGTGGTAGACCAATATACGTTGTACGAAGTTGCATTGGCGACGGGGCTCCAGGAGATGGTGACTTGGCCATCTCCCGGCTGTACCGTGACCCCAGTCGGCGCCCCCGGAATGGTAACCGCCGGGGGCGACACCGGAGTGTCGACTGTGCCTCCCGTACCGCTGCCAGTCCCGCCTGAGGTGCTGTCATTGGTTCCACCGCTGGACCCAGTCCCGCCAGTGGGGTTCGTGATGCTGCCGGTGCTACCGCCTGTTCCGCCGTCGGTGCTGTTGTTGACAGATCCGGTATTACTGCCTCCACTGCTGCCGCCTCCACCACCACAACCGAACAGGAGTGACATGACGACGATCGTTAGAATCACCAGTAACCTTTTCATCTCGGACCTCCCAGTTAAACCCGGTGATGCTTTCCCATGGGTGAGACGTCCCCGTCGGGTCGCCCCCAGTGTCCGCACCAAAATGGAGGCGACGCACGGTTGCGGTACGTTTCTCCAGACATGTCAACCTCCTCTTTGCACCTGAACTCGAATCTCTTCAGCAGAACCAGTGGGTAAAAATGGCGTCAGCCTGGTGGCAAGCAGCGCCTCAAAAGTGCATCCCGTCTCAAGTCTGGCAAAACGGGTTTAGACCAAAAAAAACCAATGCTCAGAGAAGGAGAGCGGTATGCTGTTAAAGTCTATCCCTATTGGATGCAATTGCATCTTGGATTTTGTCAATGCCACTGCACATTGAAGTGAGCGCCGAATGCTGTCGGTTCTTGAGATTAGGACTCACGCCTATAAAGAGGTCCATCAACCTTCAACCAGTGAAGATCCATTAGGACGGAGTCGATACACTGCAGCTAGCCGCTTTGAGTTCGCACTTCGTGCATCCTACAGCCTTCTCTCCAGACCTTACGCCGTGTGGCTCAGTCCTTCGTGCGCTTGCGTTCGATGCCGTGTAAATCCCTTTGGCGGAAAGGAGCATCGTGCGCATAAATGATATTTAATTACTTTTCATTTAAGCACGTGACATGCCAACGACAACCACAACGTTTACGGCCATTTACAGGTCTGAGCCTGCAGCCTGCTGTGCAAGAATTGACCATCGTGTGCAAGAACCTGGGGGGGCAGAAGCGGGCGCGAAAGGAGCTAGAGGCGAAGAGGTGGCAGCCGGCCTGGGCATCAAAATGGCACAAACGCGGATATCTTTTATAATTCTGATGCCATGTTTTATCGAAAACTTGTCGAATTTAAAGTGCAAATGAAGTCCTTGCTTTATACCCCTCTTTACGATAAAACATTTTTTTACTACTATTGTTCTGCCCGCGAGTAAGACGCGGTACGGAATGGACGCCGCCTGCCTGAGAACGATGGGCAGGCCTCAGGACTAGACTCGGCCGACACGGATGACACGGCTAATGAAGGTAAAATCAACGGGGGTTAAGATGGCTCAACGCGGGAAATGCATGCCGAGGGTTCTTGTCCTCGGCATCGGCAACACCATTATGAGTGATGACGGTGTGGGCGCAAAGGTGGTCCAGGAACTGCAGCGGGAGTACCGATTTCCGGCTGGAGTCGATGTCGTCGACGGTGGAACTCTTGGTCTAGCGCTACTGCCGCTTCTGGAAGGAAAAAGCCATGTCATCATGGTTGACGCAGTCGAAACCGGAAAGCAGCCGGGGTTCTGCGTCAGGCTGGTCGGGGAGGAACTTCCCTCAGCTCTGGACACCAAGCTTTCACCACACCAACTGGGGCTGAAGGACCTGCTGGGTGCAGCTCAATTGATGGGGCGCACCCTTCCGGAACTGGTCCTTGTCGGAGTGCAGCCCAAATCTCTCGCGCTGGGTTCCGAGCTGAGCGCAGAGGTCAACCTGCAGGTGGAGACCATGAAGGGGGCTGTGCTGAAGGAACTGGAGCGGATCGGAGCCCACGTCGAACCTGTCTCGCCTCCCCCTTCTTACCGGTGGGACCAGTGACCGCGGAAGAGCTGCCCGCGCGCGGGCCAGTCTTACCTTACCCCCACCGCGCTACATAAGCCTCCAGCCTTGCCAAGGCGAGAGGCTTTTTTTGTTCACGGGGGTAGATCTGGTGCTGACGAGTGCCGACAACCTCGCCTTCGCTTTTTCAGTAAAATCGTCTCGGCATGCGGCTGAAAGCCAAGGACTAATGAGTCCGCGCTCCTCATAAATTTCTAGAGCCTTTATGATGATTTGCTTATAATGCCGCGCTACCTAACGTCTGCACCACCCAGATATTTTTCCACGCCGACAGCGTGCGCCTTCCCAGGAGAGCTGCGAGAATGGACAAGACCAGTGGCACCCACAGCTTCGCCTTTCTGGAGCATATGGTCGAGGAGCGAACCCGCGAGTTGAAACAGGAGATACAGGAGCGCCTGCGGGCCGAAGGGCAACTGGCAGAGGCGCGGGATCACTACTTGAACATCCTCGCCGAGGCACCCGCACTGATCTGGCGCGCCGACACGCAGGCCAGGTGCGACTGGTTCAACAACACCTGGCTTTCATTCACCGGCCGCACCATGGAAGAGGAATACGGAGACGGCTGGGCGCAAGGTGTCCATCCCGACGACCTGGAACGCTGCGTCGCCATATGGGTGGGCGCCTTCCGCCAGCGGGCCCCCTTTGAGATGGAGTACCGGCTGAGGCGCCACGACGGCATCTACCGCTGGATACTGGACATCGGGCGTCCCTTCAATGGGCTCGACGGCAGCTTTGCCGGCTATATCGGCTACTGCTTCGACATCACCGACCGAAAGCTCTCCGAGATGGAACTGGTTTTCGCAAGAGAGGCGGCCGAGGCCGCCAACCGGGCCAAGACGGAGTTCCTGGCCAACATGAGCCACGAGATCAGGACCCCGATGAACAGCATCGTCGGCATGGCGCAGCTTCTTGCCTACACGGAGCTTTCCGCCGAACAGAAGGAGTACCTGGATGGGATACTCACCTCGTCCGAGGGGCTTCTTGCCATCATCAACGACATACTCGACCTCTCGAAGGTGGAGGCGGGAAAGGTCGAACTGGAGTCCAGAACCTTCAGCCTCAGGAACAGCATCAACGAGATCGTCAGGACGCAGACGGCGACGGCCCACGAAAAAGGGCTTCAGTTGAAGCTCTGTGTCCCGGAAGAGGTCCCTGACACGCTGGTAGGCGACCGGCTGAGACTAAAGCAGGTGCTCCTCAACATCGTCGGCAACGCCATCAAGTTCACCGCATGCGGGAGCGTCGCCTTATCGGTCACCCTGACGGTAAAGCAAGAAGATATGGCCCAGTTAAGATTCAGCGTGAGCGACACCGGCGTCGGCATAGCGCCTGAATCTTTGGAGCGCATCTTCGCCCCCTTCGCCCAAGAGGACACCTCCACCACAAGGAGGTACGGCGGCACCGGCCTCGGGCTTTCCATAAGTGCGAAGCTGGTCCGGCTCATGGGGGGGCGGATCTGGGCGGAGAGCAGCAAGAACGCAGGCAGCACCTTCCACATGGAGATTCCCTTCGCACTAAGGGCCGAAGAATGCGGGCAGCACCCCTCGCCCAAGAACGACAAGGTCACCTGGGACGAGGCGAAGCTGAACATCCTGTTGGCTGACGACCAGGAGATGAACCGCAACGTCATGGCGAAGCTCCTTGGGAGGCTGGGGCATAGATTGGACAGCGCGGCGGATGGCGGTGAAGCGCTCGCAAAGTGGAAAACCGGAAACTACGACCTCATCCTGATGGATGTGGAGATGCCGGGCATCGGCGGCACGGAAGCTACCCGCCTCATCAGGGAAGCCGAAGCTCCTCTGGGAAAGCGCACCGTGGTAATCGCTCTCACGGCGCATGCCCTGAAGAACCATGAGGAGATGCTACTTAAACTCGGTTACGACGGGTACGTCCCCAAACCGGTGGAGATGCCCACGCTGTTGCGGGAGATGAGGCGCTGCCTCCGGCTCCCCGAGCCGCTGCCGCCGGGGGGGCCTGCCACTGCCTCCGCAATGCCGACATGCGCGGCAAACCAGCCAGGCACAGTGGACAGGCAGCAGCTTGCCGATATACTCACTGCAGTCAGCACGCTGTTACGGCAAAGGAAGCTGGAGGTTTTAGACAAGGTGAACGACCTGTCCGAGCTGATTCCGGGCTCAGCTTTTCTTGAACAGCTGAACCTGCAGATACGACAGTTCGATTGCCCTGGCGCTTTGAAGACAGTGGAAGAAATCCTTCTCGAATACGATATCCACACCTGACACAGTTTCTGTGCCTGCTCACAGGGAAATGAGGACAACTTGGTTAAGAAAAAACTGTTGGTTGTCGACGACACCCCGGAAAATCTAATCATCATCTACAAGATCTTGCGCAAGGAGTACGAGGTCATCGGCGCCAACAGCGGGAAGGAGGCGCTGCTGGCCCTGGCGGAAAGTCGTCCAGACCTGATACTGCTCGACGTCATGATGCCCGAGATGGACGGCTTGGAGCTTTGCCGTATCCTGAAGGGGGACTCAAGGTACCGTGACATCCCGGTGATTTTCATCACTGCGCTAAGCGATGAGGTGGACGAGTCACGGGGATTTGCAGCCGGCGCTGTAGACTACCTCTCGAAGCCGCTTAAACCGGCCATCCTGAGCCACCGTGTCGCCGTGCATCTCGAACTGCAGTCGCAAAAAGAGGCGCTGGCCAGGAAGAATCAGGAGCTGCAGGAGGCGCTGTCCAAGGTGAAGGAGCTCTCAGGTCTGCTCCCCATCTGCATGACCTGCAAAAAGATTCGTGACGACCAGGGGTACTGGAACCAGTTGGAGAGCTACATCACACTCCACTCGGGGGCCCTTTTCAGCCACGGCTACTGTCCTGAATGTGCCGCTGACGCCATGAAGAGGATCCCCCCTGTGCCGACCTTGAGATAGCGGCAGCAACGAAGGGGGCATCCGGGCTGGGGGCTGGCGCTCCGGCCACGCTTTTGCGGCGTAGCGATCACCTCACCAGGACGAAGTCGGCTATGGTGTGGGCGATCCGGTCGGCGGGGCAGCGGTCGTTGTTGAAAAGGAGATCGTAGAGGGCGGGATCGTGGTCGTCCTGGTTCAGGAAGTCACGGGTGAAGTGGTCGCGGGCTTTCTGCTGCTTGTGCATCAGCTTTTCCGCCGGCTCGATTTCCAGCCCGAGCCGGCTGGCGAGCGTGGCGGCCTTGAAGGCGGGTGACCCGAAGAGCCTGAAGTGATAGGAATTCTCGATGTGCCTGGTGATGATGGCGCCGCCAAGCTCCAGGATGATGACGTTACCCTGCTCCGCTAAGGCCACCACGTGGCGCGAAAGGGGGAGAAAGTAGTCGTAGCTGCTTTTCCAGCGCGGCGAGAACGTGGCGAGGATCTCGTCCAGGATGCGGTTCTCGGCCCCCAGCGTCTGCAGGATCTCTTGTGAAAGGTTGTGCCTTTGCGCCACCTCTTCGAGCACGGCCTTGTCGATCAGCACCCACTCGTCGCCGGTCCTTTGCATCAGCAATTCGCGGAGCAACTCCGCCGTCGGGTACCCGGTGCAACCGAACTCGCGCGAGATGGTGATACAAGGACGGGGCTTCGCCTTGGCGTGCCGCAAAGACGCCTTATCCTTCTGCCTGCGGTTGTATTCCTCGAGCGATCCGATCCTCAGGTCGACCGATGGGATGAAGAGGTTGTCGGGCACGGGTCCACTCCTTTGCCGCCACGGCCGGGCTCCCGCCGGCGCTTCAGCTTTGCTCCTTCAGCTCCCTGATCAGGTCCACCTGCCGCTGAAAGATAAAGCGCGAGATCACCCCCTCCACATGCGGGTCCGACTCGATGGAAAAACGGCACACCTCGCCCTGCTCCTCGTGGGCAACGGCGACCACCTTCGACCTCAGCTCCAGCGGGGTCTCTCCGCTTTGCAGCAGGTTCGGCACCATGACCTTTAGCAGTGCCCCCTTCCCCTCCCGCAGGTACGAAGGGCGGGAGGCCCTGATGGATACCCCCCCGAGGGAGATGTCGAGAACCTTGCCGTCAATGGGTTCTGCGTCACCTATAATCTGGGCGTCGCAAGGCGGCTCCAGTTTGAGCCGCAGCGACACGCGCTGTTCCGCCAGGATCTCCACGAAACGGAAGTTGGCAAGCGACGCCATCATCCGGCGCACGTCGGCGTCTTTCACGTCGGCGAGCATGGGGCGGTCGAAATAGCTGCACTTTACGAAGGTGCATCCCGTTTGCTCCAATGCCACCGCCTGCTGGGGATGGACGTCCAGTTCCAGGACAGTGCCGGTAAAGTCGACCGGGGTGGCGGGGTAGCTGATAGGGAGTCCTTTGAAGTAGTTAACCAGCTTGAGCTGCACCCGCAGCCCCCCCTTGACGATCTCCCTGAACCCTGCAGCTATCTCGGCGCTGTCATCCTTGAGCGATTTCCTGATGTCTTCCCGGTAATAATAAGGTTCCATGCCCATGTCCTTGCCACGCCCAGGCGCGCCATCAGTTGATCAAACGGTACCTGCGCAGCAGTGCCAGCAGATCGGCCCGCACTATCGGCTTTACCAGATAGTCGGTGCAGTCGCCGTCCCAAAGCGCCTGCTCCATCTGTTCTGCCGAGGTAAGCGCCGTGGTCATGATGATGACGGCTTTCTGCTGCGCCGAAACCCCCTTCTCCCTTTCCGCCTGGCGCATCCGTCTCAAGGCCTGCTGCCCGTCCAGCTTGGGCATGACCACATCAAGCAGCACCAGGTCGAACCCCTGGCCGCCGGCAAGTGCGGTTTCGAAAAGTTCCACTCCCTCCTGCCCGTCAGTCGCCAGTTCCATCTCGGCGTGAGGCGCCAGAAAGAGACTCAGGGTTTCGCGGGAGAAATCGTTATCCTCGACGATTAGACACTTCATGCTGCTCCCTCGCCACCTGCTCGACTACATTTGCGGCGGCACAAGACTTTGATCCGCCGGGAACGGGGTTCCCGGGCACTCTTGGTCTTTTCGGACGCAGCTAATTAACCTTGAGCTTTTTGCCGCTAATTTTATTCCGGCGCGAAGGGAGTTGCGACGGGGTATCTCAGTTGGGCTCTGCGGGGAGGGCGCCAGCCTCCTCAAGCGCCTCTCTCACAGCGTCGTCGTATCCCGTCAGTCTAAGGGGAATGACCTTACGAATCTCGTCGTCGTGGCAGACGACCTCGTTGCCGAGCCCCTCGATCAGGGGGCTCGAAATCGACGGTTTTATCGGGGTGACCAGCCAGACCCAGTAGGAAGAGAGTTTGGGGGTGAGAAAGGGGACCGGCAGGATCTTGATGAACTTCTGCTCTATCCTGGCGAAGCGCTCCATCATCTCGCGGTAGGAAAGGATTTCAGGTCCTCCGATGTCGTAGGTCTTCCCAGCCGTCTGTTCGTGCAGCAGGCAACCTACGAGGTAGGCGATGACGTCCCGCACGGCTATGAACTGGCAGCGAGTGGAGACCCAGCGCGGCGTTATCATGACCGGTAGCCTCTCGACCAGGGCCCGGATCATCTCGAAGGAGGCTCCCCCGGCACCGATGATGACGGCCGCGCGCAGGTAGGTGGTATTAAAAGGGCCCCGCTGGAGGATGCGCGCAACCTCCAGCCGGCTGGCGAGGTGCTCGGAAAGGTCGTCCTTCTCCTCGCCCAGCCCCCCGAGATAGATGACCCGCCTGAGCCCCTGTCTTGTAGCGGCGGCGACAAAATTCTCCGCTGCTTCCCGGTCGCGGCGCTCGAACCCGGCGCGGTCGCCGGACATGGCGTGTACCAGGTAGTACGCCGTCTCGATTCCCTCCAGCGCTCGGTCCAGGGTCTCTACCTGCAGCAGATCCCCTTGGACCACCTCTGCGCAGGGGGGAAGCGTCGACTGGGGGTTGCGCACCAGGCAGCGCACCGGTATCCCCTGTGCGGCAAGGGCGGCTACCAGCCTTTTGCCGATGAACCCCGTAGCCCCTGTCACCAGGACCATGGCTTTCTTGCTGTCGGAACTGCTCATTTTCCCCCCACTGACTCAAATATCCCGCTTCTGCCACGGTCTAGTTTAGGTGCCGGGAACTCGATGTCAACTATGAGGGACGGGGCAAGAACAGGATGAGGGACGCTTCTGCGGATGACTGCAACAGACGTTTAACTTTATTTTGATACAGCCTTTGGTCTATGATTGTCGCTCGAGTTGATACCGCCAACTTTTGTGACGGGAGAAAAGAGATGAAAGTACTGGTAGATCTTTGCGTGGTTCCTCTTGGCGTCGGCGTCTCGGTGTCGAGTTACGTTGCCGCATGCGAGAAGGTACTTGTCGAGGCGGGGCTCAAGGTTGCATTGCACAGCTACGGGACCAACATCGAGGGGGAATGGGACGAGGTGTTTGCCGCCGTCAAGCGCTGCCACGAGGTGGTGCACGGCATGGGGGCTCCCCGCATCACCACTACCATCAAGCTCGGCACCCGGACCGACCGCGACCAGAGCATGGAGGACAAGATCAGGAGCGTGAGGGAAAAGATGTGACTTCGTCCTGCACCGAAAGCATCTCCACCTCGAACAGGACGTCGGCGCCGGAAGGAAGCGGCTCGCGATAATCGCGGTTTCCGGGGATGGAGAGGGAGACGTCCCCTCCCGCCCCGGGGCCGAAATCGTAGGCTATGCCGGGGGCCGTGCCGGTGCTGAAGGCAAAGTGTGACCCCTTGGGGAAAGGGAAGAGCTCCGCTTCGGCGGCGGGGACCCGTACCACGCGATGGTCCCCCTGCTGCATCCCTAAAAGCCCCGCCTCCAGCGTCTTGGGGACTCGCCCTGAACCGACGAGAAACTCCAGGGTGTTCCGTTCACCCACAAGGTAGACCCGGCCGTCCTCCAGTTTGCACTTGTACCTGATCTTTACCCTTTTCCCTTTTTCCGTTTCCATGAGGCACCGCCTGTGTGAGAGCTGGTGGCTTGGTGGGCCCGGCTTTCGGGGGAGTTGCCGCAGTTGCCGGGGGCCGGGGCCGGCCACAAAGATCAAACTATAGCAGCAGCAGTTGTTAACTCAAACTAATCTACAGCAAGCGTCGCTTCAGCAGGGAGCCACGGCGCCGATCCATGCTGCGCCGAAGACCCCGGCCGAGTCCCCCAGCATGTGCTTCAGCACCGGGGTGCGCAGGTCGTTGTGGAAGGCGTAATGCCGCACTCGCTCGACACCTGCCAGGTAGAGCTCGTCTATGTTGGAGAGCCCACCGCCAAGCACCACCGCGTCGGGGTCGAGGATGGAGATGATGCCGCCCAGGCTGCGCCCGAAGTCGTCGAGAAAGGCGTTGAAGGCGGTAGCGCAACGCGGCTCTCCGAGCCTAGCCCCGGCCACGATCTCCTCCATGCTGAGGCTCTCGCCGTAGCGGGCGGCGAAAGAGGCCTCCACCCCCGATCCGCTGATCTTGGTCTCGATGCACCCCCGGTTGCCGCAGTAGCACGGTGCGCCCGAGGGGTCCAGGGAGAAATGCCCCCATTCCCCGCAGATCCGGTGCGGCCCCTCGCGCACCACACCGTCGATGCTGATACCCCCGCCGCAACCGGTCCCCATGATGACTCCGAAGACGAGCCCGTAACCGGCCCCGGCCCCCTTGCGGCATTCCGCCAGGGTGAAGCAGTCGGCGTCGTTTCTCACCTCGATCCTCCTGTTCAGAAGACGCTCCAGATCGGTCTGCAAAGGGCGTCCTATGAGACAGACCGAGTTGGCGTTGCGCACAAGGCCGCTGACCGCATCGACGGAGCCGGGGATGCCGATGCCCACCGTACAGCGCCCGCCCGCCGGCACCCGGGAGGCCCCCTCACGCACCAGGTCCGCCACGCACTCCAGCATGGCGTGATAGCCCTGCAAGAGCGGGGTCTCCCTCCTCTTCCTCAAGACCACCACGTCCTGCGGATCGAGCAGTACGACCTCCGTCTTGGTCCCTCCCAGATCAACCCCTATGCGGTACTGCTCGATTGCCGGCATTGCCGCTCCTTTTGCTGCGGGAAAAGGGAGGGCGCTACTGCGCCTCCGGTTCCGGCGCCTTCTTTTCCTTGAGAAAGACCACGACCGCTCCGCTTCCACCCATGTCGCCGGGGGCCTGGATGAACTCGGAAACCATCCCCTTCCCCTTCTCCCTGAGCCAGCCGGCCACCGCGGATTTGAGCACCGGCTCGCCTGCGGAGTTGTTCCCCTTGCCGGTGATCACCAGCACCCCCTTTTGCCCACGGTTGTACGCACCCTTGACGAAGCGATCCAGGTTCTCCAGGGCCTCGTCACGGGTGAGGCCGTGCAGGTCAAGCTGCAGATCGATCCTGATCCCGCCGCGTCTGATCTGCCGCAGCCGGTTCACAGGATTCTGACGCTGCGCGGGCTCCTGCTCCGCCAGCTCGTCCTGAAAACGGACGTCGAGCTTGAGCTGCTCCAGGGCCTGCAGAAAGGCACGCTGCTCTTCCTCCTCGCGCTCGGCCTTTGCGGCGCTGTGAGCCTTGGCCTTGGCCGTGGGAACGGCGGCGGGGCGCAGGGGGCGCACGCCGGCCACCGCGTCGAGGAAGAGGAGCTCGTCTGTCAGGTCGGAGACCGGTTTCTGCTGTTTTTCGGGCTCCGGCGCCTGGGGCTTTGCCTCCGGGCGCAACTCGAGTGCCGCGCTTTTCAAGGCCTTGAAGGGGGAGGCACTGAACTCCTTTTCCTTTTGTTTCGGCTTTTCCTTCTTCTTCATGCTGCGCCCCTCTCTATCTGGTCGGCCGGGTGATCGGCCGGTTCCGGTTCGGCAGCGGTTTTGCCGCCTGTTTCTAATGAGTCTCACGTCGATGGGTCGCTAATCTGGCCCCCTTACCTACGAAGAAGAGGGAAATGGGGCAGGCGCGTCTTTATTTCGCGACGGCGGCCGCGCCATTCCTGGCGGATAACATTCTGATATCTAAGTGGGAATCCACATCGGACCAGCGGCAACTTCTTCAGAGGAGTTAAATTAGCCCACTCCAATCGGCATGGTATACTACCAAGGATTCGGGACCCATGTCAATGAAGAGTGTCCGCGAAGGAATCCAATCTAAAGAGGGCGGTCAGCAAAGGCGCGGGGGATGGTGCATGGAGAGTCACGGCAACTACCAGAAGGAGGCGGACCGCAAGGAAGGGGTGGAAGACTCAGGCCTTGAGATCGCCGCACTGTTGATGAAGTCGGGTTACCTGGCCGACGCCCAGCTGAGCTACGCGCAGCGGGTGAAGGCGAAGCTCCTCTCCCCAAGAACCCTGGTCGGCGTGCTGCTGGAGCTCGGCTTCTTCACCCGCGAGCAGCTCAGGGAGACGCTGCGCAGCAACATGGTATCGGTGAAGCTTGGCGCCCTGCTGGTGGAGCTTGGCTACCTGAAGCCGACAGAACTGCAGGCGGCCCTCGGGATACAGCGGGACGGGGAAAACTCGAAGATGCTGGGCGAGATCCTGGTGGAACAGCGCTTCATCGAGGAGTACACCCTGGCCGAGGTGCTCGCCTTCCAGCTGGGGTTTCCCTTCATCGACCTGGACGCGGCCAGCATCGACCGTGCGCTTTTGGCCCGGGTTCCCCAGCACTGGCTGTCGCAGCACAGCTTCGTTCCGGTCAAGGAGGAGGGAGGCAAGGTCCTCGTGGCGATCGCGGACCCCTTGAACCTGGAGGGGAGAAAGACGGCGGAGAAGCTCTTCGGCCAGAGCACCACGTCCTTCGCCATCTGCACCATGAAGGCGATCCGGGACGCGCTTAGCCTTTTGAAGCGGGGGATGGTGCAGGGGGACGGCACGGCGACCGACGAGCACACTGTGACGGGGATCGTGAACTCCATCTTCGAGGAGGCCCTGAAGGAGGGGGCCAGCGACATACATATCGAACCGATGCGCAGCGCGCTCAGGGTACGCTTCAGGCGGGACGGGATGCTGGTCCTGTACAAGGACTTCGCCAAGGAGCTGGCGCTTCCCGTCAGCAGCAGGATCAAGGTGATGGCCGAGGCGGACATAGCGGAGAGAAGAAGGCACCAGGACGGCAGGATCTGCTATGAAAGCGCCAAAAGTGGCAGCACCCTGGACATGAGGGTCTCCTTCTACATCACCATCCACGGGGAGAAAATCGTGCTCCGCCTCTTGAGCATGAAGGGGGAGCTCCTCGACCTCAAGGAGATCGGCATGCCCGGGCGCATGCTGGAGCGCTTCATGGACGACGCACTGGACACCCCAAGCGGCGTCCTGATCATCACCGGGCCGACCGGCAGCGGCAAGACTTCCACGCTGTACAGCTGCGTGCACCACCTAAACGACCTGAACACCTCCATCGTCACCGCCGAAGAGCCGGTCGAGTACGTGATAGAGGGGATCGCCCAGTGCTCCATCAACCAGAAGATCGGGGTGACCTTCGAGGAGACCCTGAGGCACATCGTGCGCCAGGACCCGGACGTGATCGTCCTCGGGGAGATCCGCGACAGCTTCTCGGCCGAGACCGCAATCCAGGCGGCGCTCACCGGCCACAAGGTGCTCACCACCTTTCACACCGAGGACAGCGTCGGGGGGCTTTTGCGCCTGATGAACATGAACATCGAGGCGTTTCTCATCGCCTCGACCGTGGTCTGCGTCCTGGCGCAGCGGCTTTTGCGCCGCATCTGCCCTGAATGCAGCGAGGGCTACCTCCCCACCCCGACCGAGCTCCGGAGGATCGGATACAGCAACGCCGACCTCAGGGGGGCGGAGTTCAGGATCGGCCGGGGGTGCGCCAAGTGCCGGTACAGCGGTTACCGCGGCAGGGTGGGGGTGTTCGAGATGCTGATACTGAACGAACTGGTGAAGGACGCCATCCTCAGCAAGAAGACCTCCTACGAGATCAGGAAGATCTCCACGGAGAGCACCGGGATGGTCACGCTCCTGGAGTCGGGTTTAGCCAAGGCCGCCTCGGGCCTCGTGTCGCTGCACGACACGGTGCGGCTTCTTCCCAGGATCGGCAAACCGCGCCCGATTGCCGAGATCAGGCGCCTTTTGGGGGATTGACATGCACAGCAGACCCTTCGTCGAGGTAGTGAAGGAGCAGCTTGAATCGGAATCGCTCAACCTGCCGGTGTTCCACCCCATAGCCATCAAGCTGCAGGGGATCCTGGCGGCCAAGGACTTCAGCATCGACCAGGTGGTGGCGCTGATCATCAAGGACCAGGCCCTCACCAGCCAGATCCTGAGGCTCGCCAACTCCGCCTTCTTCAGCGGACTCGCCAAGGTCACCACCATCACCGATGCGGTGGTCAGACTTGGGGCGCGGGAGATCGCCAGCGTGGCCATGCTCGCCTCGCAGCAAAGCAGCTACAACAGCTTCACCATCCCTGAATTGAAGAGCCACTCGCAGCTTTTGTGGAAGCACGCCATCGGCTGCGCCATCGGGACCAGGTGGCTGTGCGAGAAAAGCGGCTACAAGCAGCTCGCCCAGGAGGGTTTCATCGCCGGACTGCTGCACGACATCGGCTGCCTGCTGATTCTAAGGGTGCTGGAGGGGATCATGCTTGCCGACGGCGGGCAGAAGAAGGTGTCACGGGAGTTGACCAACGAGATCATGACGGCGATGCACGCCGAGTCGGGATACCAGCTGATGCAGAAGTGGAACCTGCCGGAAATCTACTGCACCATCGTCAGGGACCACCACAAAGAGCAAAGCGACACAAGCGACGTGCTCCTCGCCCTGGTGCGCCTGGTGGACCACGCCTGCCGCAAGCTCGGGCTAGGCTCGCCGCCGGAGCCGAACCTGATGCTGGCCGCGACCTTCGAGGCCCAGGGGATGGGGATCAAGGAGATCATGCTGGCCGAACTTGAGATCACCATCGAGGACGCCATGGAGATGGTCACCTCTGCCGCCTGAGGAACTCAAAGATCCCCTGGTCGAAGACGCGCTGAATCTCCCACTTCTCGCCCCGCTCTTTCGCCACCAGAATGGCCCGCGCCTGGCACCCCAGAAACCCCGCCAGAAGCGTGAGGGCGATGGCTATCTGCAGGCGGCGGCGCAAAATGGAGGGGCGCTCCAGCGGAGAAAGCACCCCACGCGGTCCGTGCTGTGACATCTGGTGCAGTTGCTCGGCCGAGATGTAGCCGATAAGCCGGTCGCGGTCGGCCTCGTCGATGAAGCGGTACCGAAGCGCCGTGCTGAAGCGCACCCCGTCGGGGAGCGCCTTCACCTGGACCACCTCTCCGATGACCTCGATGATCTTCGAAGGGTGCGGCAGATAGAAGCTCAACTCCACCAACTCCCCCTCTTTGAAGCGCTCGGCGATGTTGAGCCGGACCCCGCCGCCGCTAAGGTTCGCCGCCACGGGGTGCGCCACCATGCGCTTTTCCAGCCTGGCCCTGATCTCCTCCCTGCTGTCCGTCACTTCCTCCAGCTCCCCCGGCTCCGGCTCCTGAGCGGCGAACTCGATCTCCCTGCGCGACTCCTCCCAGCGCAGCCGCACCTCCTCGGGGAACTGGCTTATGGTGCGCCGGCAGATCAGGGGAACGTAGACGTCCTGGCGGAAGTACTCCCTGGGCTCGAAGGGGCCGACGTCCTCCACCAGCCGCAGCAGCAGCCGGTGGTCCAGCTTGTCGTCGGCGACGAGCACGCCGCGGCAGCCGAGCGTTCCCTCCTTTCCCTTGAGCGCCAGGTCGAGGGTCCGCCCCAGTTCCAGGCGCGCCTGCTCGGGAAGCTGGTCCCTGGAGAGGTAGAGCTGCAAAAGGTCGTGGTCCAGCGACGCCACCACCCCCCATTCGGCGAAGGCTCCCCCCCCCTGGAGCGGCACCCCTACCCTGACCCGTCCACCTTCCTGGAAATGCGCTGCGTACTGCTCCAATTGCTCGGTCATTATCGCCTCTCCGGACCCGCTTTGTTCATCGGAAACCCGACCAGTCCAACAGCTGGCCAACAAAGATCTAGTGCGCCTCGCTCCAGTTGAGCCCGAAATTGAGGTCGACCTTGAGAGGCACCGACAGCGGCAGTGCTGCCTCCATCTCGGTACGCACCAGCTCCTCCATGAGACCGCGCTCCCCCTCGGGGACCTCGAAAACCAGTTCGTCGTGCACCTGCATGATCAGCCGGCTCGCCACCCGCTCCTGCTGCATGCGTCGGCTCACCCTCAGCATGGCGGCCTTGATGATGTCGGCGGCGGAGCCCTGGATCGGGTAGTTCACTGCGTTCCTCTGGGCGAAGGCGCGCACGTTGCCGTTTTTGCTGGCGATCTCGGGGATGCAGAGCCTTCTCCCCATGATCGTGGTGACGAAGCCGCAGACCTCCGCCTCCCTGATGCAGCTGTCGAGAAAGCTCCGCGCGCCGCTGTGACGCTCGAAGTAGCTGTCGATGAACGCCTTTGCCTGCTTCGGGGTCACCCCCAGCTCCTTGGCGAGGCTGAAGGCCCCCTGCCCGTAGATGACGCCGAAGTTGATCACCTTGGCCTGGCGCCTCATCTCGGAGGTCACGAGCTCCGGGAACATGCCGAAGACCTCGGAAGCGGTGCGGCGATGGATGTCCTCGCCAGCGGCGAAGGCATCGCAAAGGACGCGGTCGCCGGAGAGGTGCGCCAGCACCCTGAGCTCGATCTGGGAGTAGTCGGCCGAGAGCATCAAGCTCCCCGGCTCCGCGATGAAGGCGCGCCTGATGCCGCGTCCCTCCTCGCCCCGGATAGGTATGTTCTGCAGGTTCGGGTCGCTCGAGGAGAGCCTGCCGGTGCTGGTCACGGCCTGATTGTAGGAGGTGTGCACGCGGCCGGTGGCGGGATCGACGAGCTTCGGGAGCGCGTCGGTGTAGGTCGATTTCAGCTTCGAGATGCTTCGGTACTGCAAAAGTAGCCTCGCCACCTCGTGTTCCTCGGCCAGCCGCTCCAGTTCCTCCACGTTGGTGGACCAGCCGGTCTTCCCCTTGGTCTTCTTCCCGACCGCGAGCCCCATGCGCTCGAAGAGCATCTCCCCGAGCTGCTTGGGCGAGTTGATGTTGAAGGGGCCGCCACAGTGCTCGTGGATCTGCGCTTCCAGCTCGATCAGCTGTCTGCCGAACCCTGTGGAGAGCTCCTTCATGAGTTCCACGTCCAGCTTCACCCCGTGGAGCTCCATGTCGGCCAGGATCCGCATCAGCGGCATCTCCAGGTCGAAGAGAAGCTCCTCCATCCCCTGCTCCCGCACCTTGGGGAGCAGTATCTCGTGCAGGAGGTAAGTGGCGTCGGCGTCCTCGCAGGAGTAGGGACCGGCGCGGTCCAGATCAACCTCGGAGAAGTTCAGCTCGCACTTGCCGCTTCCCGCCACCTCGGAGTAAGAGATCATGCGGTGGTCCAGGTACTCCAGCGCCAGGGCGTCCAGCCCCTGGCTGTTGCGCGCCGGGTTCACCAGGTAGGCGGCAAGCATGGTGTCGCACCAGATCCCCGTCAGCTCGATCCCCGCTATCCGGAGCACCTGGTAGTCGTACTTCAGGTTCTGGCCGATCTTGCGGCGCGCGGGGTCCTTCAAGAGCGGCCCGAGCAGCTCCAGCACCAGTGCCTCGGGAAGCTGCTCCGGCGCCCCCAGGTAGCGGTGCCCGACCGGGATGTACCACGCCTCGTGCGGGCGGCAGCTCACCGCGTATCCCACGACGCGCGCCTCCCTCGGGTTCAGGCTCGTGGTCTCCAGGTCGATGGCGAAGGCAGGGGCCTTTTCCAGCTCGGATACCACCTGGCGCAGCTCCGCCTCGGCCAGGACCAGCGAGTAGCGGTCGCAGGAGAGGGTGGGAGAGCTGGTCAGGTCCTTCAAGAGGGTGGCGAAGCCGTACTCGCGGAAGAGGGACGCAAGACGGCGGTTGTCGGGGGGGGTGACAGCGAAGTCGTCGATGCTGTACTCGATGGGGACGTTGCAGTCGATGGTGGCAAGGGTGCGGCAAAGGCGCGCCTGGTCGGCGAACTCCACCAGCCTTTCGCCGTTTTTCCCCTTCACCTCGCCGGCGCGGGCCAGGAGCTCGTCGAGGGAGCCGAACTCCTGCAACAGTTTCTTCGCCGTCACCTCGCCGATGCCGGGGACCCCGGGGATATTGTCAGAGGCGTCCCCCCAAAGGGCCAGCACGTCCACCACCCGTTCCGGCGCCACGCCGAACTTCTCGTACACGTCGGCGATACCGGAGCTCTTCTCTTTCATGGTGTCGAGCAGGGTGACCCGGTCGGATACGATCTGCATCAGATCCTTGTCGCCGGTGACGACGACGCAGGACATCCCCTGGGCCTCGCACTTCTTGGCGATTGTGCCGATGATGTCGTCCGCCTCGTACCCGGGCAGCTCCAGCGCCGGGATGTTGAAGGCGCGCACCATCTGCTTGATCGGCTCGATCTGTTGGGCCAGGTCCTCAGGCATTGCGCTCCGGGTTGCCTTGTAGGCGGGGAAGAGCTCGTTTCTGAAGGTGATCTTGCCGGCGTCGAAGATGACGGCGACGTGGGCCGGAGCCCGGTCCTTCATCACCTTGAGGAGCATCTGGGTGAAGCCGTAGAGCGCGTTGGTGGGAAAACCGTTGGGGGAGGAGAGGTGCCTGATGGCGAAATAGGCGCGGTATATGTAGGAAGAGCCGTCCAGAAGGTACAGCGTCTCTGTTTCAGTTGTCACTAGGGCTCCTCGCGTGTGAATACTACAAAGGCCATGGCGGGGCGGCGGCTTGCGTCGCGCATGGCGAACTGCAGGGCGTCAAATTTCCACCCCTTGCGGGTCCATTCGTTCAACGCCTCCTCGATCGTTTCCTCGGAGACGTGACTCAGTTCGACCACCTTGTACTGCACCATAAAGGCTCCTTCGTTGGGGCAAATTCCCGCCCATATTATCCGATAAACCCTTGTGGTTCAAGGCGAAATGTTCTGTTGCAAAAAAGTGCCAAACTGCTATGATTTGGAAAACTAAAAAGGGGGTGCAGCAGGTTCAGCGCATTTTGGTAGTCGACTCACAACAACCAGGATCAAGGGGAGCCAGCATGGCACGAGACGAAGAGAGAACCATCGACGAATTGGCACAGGAGATGGAAATCAACCTGGCAGTGGATTACGACAAAAAAGACCTCAAGGCACAGCGGGAACTGACAAAGCAACACCTCTATGACGGCTCCAAGAAACTGAAACACACAATTCCCAAAGGAAAGAGAGTCTAAAAGACGGCAGGATAGGAACAACGGGGAGGGGGCTTGAGGAGACGGCCCCCTCCCCTTAATTTGATATCTGCATTTTGGGGCGCCCAGGCGCCGGACGGAGGAGAGCGATGGCGATCGTCAGGTACAACCCGTTGAGCGAACTCAGAAGCATGCAGGACAAGATGAACCGGCTTTTGGACATGGCGTGGACCAGGGAGATCGGCGAAGAGATAAGGGAAGGTGTCTGGCATCCCCCCGCCGACGTCTATGAAGACGCCGCGGCGGTCACCGTCAAGGTTGAAGTTCCGGACATGGAGCAAAAGGACATCGAGATCAAGGTGGAGGAGCAGACCCTCACCGTGAAGGGGGAGCGCAGGCACTCCGAGGAGATCAGGAAGGAGAACTTCCACAGGATCGAGCGCTACTTCGGCCCCTTCCAGAGAAGCTTTGCGTTGCCGGGCGATCTCGACACCGACCGGATCAGCGCCAGTTGCGACTACGGCGTCCTCACCATCGTGATCCCCAAGCTGCGCGCCAAACCGGTCACAGTCGAGGTGAAATAGGGCGCCGGCTCTCGCCCTACCCCTCGTTCATGCTTCCGGCGCGATACCCCTGCAGGTCCAGCGATACATAGGTGAAGCCGGCGGCGCGGAAAAACTCCAGGGTCCTCGCTCTCAGCGAGGGCTCCAGCATACGCGGCAGCTCCGCCTCGCTCAGTTCGATGCGCGCGCTTTCCAGATGAAACCTCACCCGGTACACGGTGAACCCCTCCCCCTTCAAGAACTCCTCGCAGCGCTCCACCTGGTTCAGCCTCTGCTCCGTGATCTCGGTCCCGTAGGGGAAGCGGCTGGCCAGGCAGGCATAGGCCTGCTTGGCCCAGGTGGGGAGCCCGAGCCCGCGGCTCAGCTCCCGGATGTCACTTTTAGAAAGCCCCGCCTCCAGAAGCGGCGAGCGCACCTTCAGCTCGCAGGCGGCGGTGCGGCCGGGGCGGTAATCGCCCAGGTCGTCGGTGTTGCTCCCGTCGGCGACGAAGGAAAGGGAGTGCTCCCGCGCCTTTTCGGTGCAGATCCGGAACAACTCGCTTTTGCAGTGATAGCAGCGGTCCTTGGGGTTGTGGCTGAAACCGGGGATCTCCAGCTCGTTGGAGACCACGAGCTCCTGGCGGGCCCCTATCAGGGCAGCCAGCCGCGTGGCCTCGGCAAGCTCCGATTCGGGATAGGTGGGGGAGGTGGCGGTGACCGCCAGCACCCTTTCGCCGCCCAGGGTGTCAAAGGCGGCCTTGAGAAGGAAGGTAGAGTCGACGCCGCCGGAGAAGGCGACCAGCAGGGATCCCATGTCACGCAGGATCTCCTGCAGCTTCAAGTACTTGTCCTGGGGAGTTTGCATAAGGTAGTGTTCGGGCGGGGCCAGAGGAGCCGTCAGGAAATCTCCTGGCGCCACCCCCCTTTCCACCCCGCCCCTAGATGAAGTACATGAAGCGGTGGTCCTGCTCCCGCTTGATGCCGAGCGACTCGCCGCGGTCGCACAAGGTCTTCAGGGTAATGGACTCGAAGAACTCGTTCAGCCTGTTGTTGGACTCTTCCCAGACGGTCTGGGTGACGCAACTGCCGTCGAAGCTGCACTCACCCTTCTTGCGGCCGGAACAGTCGACGATGAGGGTATCCCCTTCGGTCGCCTCGACGACGGCGCGCACCGTGATCTCCTCCGGGCTCTTGGCGAGGCAGTAGCCCCCCTGAGGTCCGCGCTTGCTCTTCAAAATCCCGTGCTTCTTAAGCCCCTGGAAGATCTGCTCCAGGTAGCGCGGCGAGATGTCCTGCCGGCGCGATATGTCCTGGATCTGCGCCGGCTGGCTCCCGGCGTTGTAGGCGATGTCGAAAAGAGCCCGCAGTCCGTAGCGGCTCTTGGTGGATAATCTCATGATAGTATCTCCCCTGTTTTAAAGGCTAACTGAAGATACAGTACCACATTTTCCATGTCAAGAATATAAACAGGGAGGGCCCTGTAATTGTCTACCTGGGCAAAGTGGCTTGGTTACCAGTATCTCTGGGGCGGTTCGACCCTTTCCATGTGGACGATGGCCGAGTCGACCACCTCGAAAACGTCGCCGTAGGCGTTGGTCCACTTGTCCCCTTCCTCCAGCGGTATGGGAACCTCGCGGCTACCGAGGAACACCTCGGCGTCGCCGATGTAGGCGTACCATTCGAGATTCCCGTTCATCCAGATCCTGTTTTTCAGCTCCATGAAGCCTCCGTGTCAAATTTTCCACGATCTTACTTAAAAGATGCACCGCGGGTCAAGCGACTCCGGTTTTTTCTTGTTGGACTCTGCCGATTTTGCTATTAGAGAACAATACTTTTTCCGGGGGTCATTCCTTATGAAATTCACAAAGATGCAGGGTGCAGGCAACGACTACGTGTATGTCAACTGTTTTGAAGAGGTGGTGCACGACCCTGCCGCCGTGGCGATAAAAGTCTCCAACCGCAACTTCGGCATCGGGTCCGACGGGCTGATCCTGATCATGCCGAGCGAGGTGGCCGACGTAAGGATGCGGATGTTCAATTCGGACGGCTCCGAAAGCGAGATGTGCGGCAACGGTATCCGCTGCGTGGCGAAATACGCCTACGACCACGGGATCGTTGCGAAAAAGGAGATCACGGCGGAAACCGGCGCCGGAATCCTGACACTGCAGCTTTTCACCGGAGCCGACGGCAAGGTCGAAAAGGTGCGGGTGAACATGGGGCCGCCGAGGCTGACCAGGAAGGAGATCCCCATGCTGGGAGAGCCGGACGAGCGGGTGGTCAACGTGCCGCTCAACGTACTCCACTCCACCTTCAACATCACCTGCGCCTCGATGGGGAACCCGCACTGTGTCATCTTCGTGGACGACGTTGACGCGTTCCAGGTGGAGAAGTACGGCCCCCTGATCGAGAATCACGAGCTGTTCCCGCGCCGCACCAACGTGGAATTCGTCCAGATCGTATCCCGCACCGAGGTGCGACAGCGCACCTGGGAGCGCGGCGCCGGCGAAACGCTTGCCTGCGGCACCGGCTCCAGCGCCGTCACCGCCGCCTGCGTCCTGAACGGGCTCACCGAGAAGCGCATCCTGAACCACTTGACCGGCGGCGACCTGGAGATGGAGTGGGGCGAGGACGGCAACATCTACATGACCGGCCCTGCAGTCGAGGTCTTCACTGGGGAAATCGACGTATAAAACTTATAGAACCAATTGACGATTGATAATTGACGATTGACAATGCAACACACCTCACTGAAGCCCGCTTCACTGGTACGTGCGCTCTCCGCATTGTCAATCCGGTTTTCCGTTGTCCATTGTCAATTGTCAATTGTCAATTATTAATTGACGTTAAAAGAGGTTTTATGAACTGTCCTATCTGCAGCAAGTGGCAGGACGATCCGGACCAGAGGGTGGTCGAGCTCAAGCACACCCTGGTCTCCTTGAACCGGGATCAGTTCTTTCCCGGTTACTGCTTCGTCTATCCAAGAAACCACGTGACCGAGCTCTTCCACCTGAGCGAGCCGGTCAGAAACGGGGTGATGGCCGAGGTGACCGCCGTGGCCCAGGCGCTGCACAGCGTCTTCACCCCCGACAAGATCAATTACGAGCTGCTGGGGAACATGGCGCCGCACATGCACTGGCACATCGTGCCGCGCCGCGCGAAGGACCCGCTTTGGCCCCGCCCCCAGTGGAGCGAGCCGCACCAGGAAGTGGTGCTCAAACCCGAGCAGTACCGGAAGCGGGCCGAGCTGATCAAGGCGCAGTTGAAGCTCATCCTGGGCTAGCCATCATCACCCTCCCCTCCCCATCGAAGGGGACCTGCCAAAAAGGAAAACCATGGACCTGCTGGGCGCACACGTCTCCATCGCCGGAGGCATCCATAACGCCGTGGACCGCGGAGTCAGCTCCGGCTGCGGCGTGATCCAGATCTTCACCCAGAACTCGAACCAGTGGAAGGGAAAGGCGGTCTCCCCGGCCGACGCGAAGCTGTTCCGGGACAAGCTCGACGCCTCGGGGATTTCCCACGTGGTGAGCCACGACATCTACCTGATCAACCTGGCGGCTGCTCCCGGCGAGGTAAAGGACAAGAGCCTCATCGCCTTCAGGGAGGAGATGCAGCGCTGCGCCGCGCTCGGGATCAAGAAGATCGTCATGCATCCCGGCTCGCACAACGGCGACGGAGAGGAGACCGGCATCCGGCGCATCTGCGAGGCCTTCGACCAGCTCCTCGCCGAGGTCCCCGAATACACCGGCAAGGTGCTCCTGGAGAACACCGCCGGCCAGGGGACGAACCTGGGCTACCGCTTCGATCACCTGAAGGCGATCATCGAGGGGAGTTCCTATCCCTCCCGCTTCGGCGTCTGCTTCGACACCTGCCATGCTTTCGCCTCGGGGTACCCGATCGCCGACCGGGGCGGCTACCGCAAGACCTTCGACGAGTTCGACGCCGCGCTCGGGATCGACAGGCTGATGGCCTTCCACCTGAACGACTCGAAGAAGGGGCTCGGCTGCAAGGTGGACCGCCACGAGCACATCGGGGCGGGGGCGCTCGGGCTGGAGCCGTTCCGCTTCATACTGAACGACCCGCAGTTCAAGCTGGTCCCGAAGTTAATCGAGACCCCCAAGGGGGACGCCGACGAGATGGACGCGGTGAACCTTAAACTGTTGAGGAGCCTGGTCGAAGGGTGATCGGGCCGGAGGTCCTTCATGAGCGCCAACAAGCTGAGCGAGAGGGTGGAGATCGTCCGCGGCGACATAGCGAAGCTTTCCGTCGACGCTATCGTCAACGCGGCAAACAGCACCCTTTTGGGCGGAGGGGGCGTCGACGGCGCCATCCACCGCGCGGCAGGTCCGGAACTCCTGGCGGAATGCCGGACCTTGTCCGGGTGCGCCACCGGCGAAGCCAAGATCACGGCAGGATACCGGCTGCCCGCGCGCCACGTGATACACACGGTGGGGCCGGTCTGGCACGGCGGCAGCCGCGGCGAGCCCGAACTGCTCCGCTCCTGCTACCGCAACGCCTGCCGCCTGGCCCATGAAAACGGGCTTTCCAGCCTGGCCTTCCCGGCCATCAGCACCGGGGTCTACGGCTACCCGATGCGCCCCGCCTGCAGGATCGCGCTGGAGGAGGTGAAGGCGGCGCTTGAGCGCTACCCGGAACTGGAAAAGGTGGTATTCGTCCCCTTCTCGCCCGAGGCGGAAGAGATTTATCGAGAGCTGCTACAGGAGGTCTTTTCGTGAAGGCGGTAATCCAGAGGGTGAAAGAGGCGAAGGTCACGGTTGAGGGGAAAGTCGTCGGCGAGATCGGCGAAGGGATCCTGGTGCTTTTGGGCGTGGAGATCGGCGACGACTGCGCCCAGGCGGAGTGGATGGCGGAAAAGATCGTCAACCTGCGGATCTTCGCGGACAGCGAGGGGAAGATGAACCTGGCACTTTCCGAGGTGAAGGGGGAGATGCTGGCGGTTTCCCAGTTCACCCTCGCCGGCAACTGCTCCAAGGGGCGCCGCCCCTCCTTCGACACCGCCGCGGCCCCCGAGGAGGCGAACCGCCTCTACAACTACTTCATGGGACAGGTCTGGGAGCGGGGAGTGCCTGTGCAAAGCGGGATCTTCCAGGCCGACATGGCGGTCTCCCTGGTGAACGACGGCCCGGTGACCTTCATCCTGGAGACCCCGCCCAAGCGCTAGTCAGATAAGAGGGCGCACCTCGTCCACCTTGAAATAAGCGACCCGGGTCACGGCAGAGCTAGCTTCCGGGCTCGCCACCTGGGCCGTACGCGACTTGATCTTCTCCAGCATATCCCCCTCGCCCAACTCCTCCTTCATGGTCAAGCTCAACCTCCAGCCGCTGTAACCCCTGGACGGCGCCAGGTAAAGGTAGCTCGCGTGCGGGTTCTCTCTCAGGTTGGCGATGCTGCGCCCATCGCTGAAGCCCCAGGCCAGCGTCTGTTCATCCACCACGTGCGGTATGGCGAAGACCGCCTGGTTCACCACGCCTGCTGCGTCGGCGGTGGCGATCACCCCTCGCCCCCCCTCCGGAAAGAGCTCTGCTAGTTTCATGTGTTGCGCCCCCTTTTTCCTTTAAGCTGATTTGCCACTATGATAATCTAGCAGGCTCAAAGGGATTGTCCATAAAAGGTGGGAGCGCTGCGCTAATGAGAAATCGGCTGGACCTGAAAAACATCCTTGAATCACTTTACGCCGCCCGCTCTCAGGAGCACCTCGCCAACGACCCGCTCTCGTTTTGCCACCGCTACCAGGACCCCAGGGACCTGGAGATCGTCGGCCTCATCGCCTCCTCCTTCGCCTACGGCAACGTGAAGATCATCAAGAAGAACCTCGCCTGGATATTCGACCGGATTGGGGACTCCCCGCGACTTTTCGTGGAGCGGTTCGAGCCGGAGCAAGGCTTTCGCCTATTCGCCGGGTTCAAGCACCGCTTCAACGACGCCCGCGACCTCTGCGCGCTCCTTTTCGCCTGCCGCACCATGCTGGAGCAGGAGGGCTCCGTCGAGGGGTGGATGCTCAGGTTCCACGGGCAGGGGCGCGAGGACCTGACCGAGACCCTCACCGGGTACAGCGAGGCTGTGAAGTCACTCGACCTGACGCCCGTCTTCGGCGCCGCCTCACCCCCCGGCGACTCCTATTTCCCCTTCTTCTTCCCCTCCCCCGCCTCGGGGAGCGCCTGCAAGAGGCTCTGCATGTACCTGAGATGGATGGTGCGGCCGGCCGACGGCATCGACCTCGGGATCTGGAAGGGGATCACGCCGGACCAGCTGGTTATCCCCGTCGACGCCCACATCCAGCGCATCTGCAGGCTCCTCGGCTTCACCTCCCGCAAGCAGGCGGACTGGCGCATGGCGCGCGAGATCACCGCCGCACTGCGTAAGCTCGACCCGGCGGACCCGGTGAAATACGACTTCTCCATCTGCCACCTGGGCATCTCCGAGGGATGCGACGGCAAGGACCAGTCAAAGTGCCTCGCCTGCCCCATCGCCGGGCTCTGCCCGGTCGGATCGCCTTGACCGCGGCTTCCCCCGCGTACCTGCATGGATGGAGTTTCTGCGCGCCCGCGGGCGAGGTCTGCGCCGCCACGCCGGAAGAGGTCGTCCCGGCGCTTATGTCCCTGGAACGGCAGGTCGCCTCGGGTCTGCACGCGGCGGGATTTATCAGTTACGAGGCCGCCGGCGCCCTTAACGGCGACCTCGCCACCCGTGCGCCGGGGAAGCTGCCGCTACTTTGGTTCGGGCTCTACCGAAACCGCTCCCGGACCCCCCTTCCGTCCCAGTCAAGCCCTTTCCACTGCGGCGACTGGCGCCAAACGCTGGACGCGGAGGCGTTCGACCGGGGGGTGCGGACCATCAGGGAGCTGATTGCCGCCGGGGACTGCTACCAGGTCAACTTCACCCTGCGCCAGCGCTTCTCCTTCCGAGGGTGCCCCCGCTCCTTCTTTTCAGAGCTTAGCCGCAGCCAGCCGACCCCTTACGGCTGCTACATCGAGACCGGGAATTTCCGCATCCTCTCCGCCTCCCCCGAGCTTTTCTTCTCCCTGTCCGACGGCGTTATCACCACCCGCCCGATGAAGGGGACCGCCCCAAGGGGGAGGTGGCCGGACGAGGACCGAGTCCGGATGAGGGGGCTGAAGGAAAGCCCCAAGGAACTGGCCGAAAACCTGATGATCGTTGACCTGCTGCGAAACGACCTGGGGATGGTGTCGGAAACCGGCTCGGTGCGGGTCGCCTCCCTCTTCGACGTGGAGAGCCACCCCACCGTGCACCAGATGACCTCCACCATCGAGGGGAGGCTGCGGGAAGGGGTGGGGACGCTGGAACTCCTCCGAGCCCTTTTCCCCTGCGGCTCCGTGACCGGCGCACCCAAGAAAAGGAGCATGGAGATCATCGCGCAACTGGAGGAGGAGCCGCGCGGCCTATACACCGGTTGCATCGGCTATCTCTCCCCGGGAGGCGAGGCCAAGTTCAGCGTCGCCATCCGCACCGCCGTCCTGGACCTCGCGAGCGGCGAGGGGGAGATCGGGGTCGGCAGCGGCATCACCTACGATTCCTGCGCCGGGGAGGAATACCGCGAGAGCCTCTCCAAGGCGCGTTTTGCCCGCGAGCTCGTCCCGGAATTCCAGCTGATCGAATCGCTTCTTTACGACGGCGAGTACTTTCTGCTGGAGCGGCACCTGGAAAGGCTGGCGCGCTCCGCCGCGCACTTCTCCTTCGCGCTGCAACCGGACGCGGCCCGTCGGGCCTTGGAAGAAACCGCCGCGGGGCTCGCCGCCGGGGGGAGCTACAAGGTGCGCCTGCTCCTTTCTAGTGACGGGCGCATCGCCTGCGAGGCGGCGCCGATAGAGGCCGTCGCGGCCGAAGCGAACGTAGGCTTCGCCAGCGCCCGTGTCGACTCGGATGACACGTTGCTCTACCACAAGACCACCCTGCGGGACCGCTATCGTGACGAGTTGGCGGCACAGCCGGAACTGGACGAGGTGATCTTCGAGAACGAGCGGGGCGAAGTCACCGAAGGGGCCAACAGCAACCTCGTGGCGCGCATCGAAGGTCGCTACCTGACGCCTCCTATGGCGAGCGGGCTCTTGCCTGGGACCTTCAGGGAGGAGCTGATCGCACAGGGCAAGATCGAGGAGCGGGTGCTGACCCGGGCTGACCTGGAGGGTGCGGAGGCGCTCTTTCTGATAAACTCGGTGCGAAAGTGGCGCCGGGTGGCGCTGGCATCGAAGAAATAGCAGGCGATAAATCTATTTATCCAAGGAGAGGAACATGGAACAATACGGATTTTTAGGATTGGGGATCATGGGAAGCGCGATGGCCAAGAACCTGCTCAAGGCCGGGTTCAAGGTGACGGTCTGGAACCGGTCGCAGGAGAAGTGCGCGGAGCTCGCGGCGCTCGGGGCAACGGTCGCCGCCACCCCCGCCGAGGTCACCGCCTCCTGCAGCGTCACCATCGCCATGCTGGCCGACCCCGCGGCGGCGCATGCGGTCTGCTTCGGACCTCAAGGCGCCCTGGAAGGGATCGGCGCCGGCAGGGGGTACGTTGACATGTCCACGGTGGACGCCGCGACGGCCAAGGATATCGGCGCGGCCGTCACCGGCAAGGGGGGGAGGTTCCTTGAAGCTCCCGTTTCGGGGAGCAAGAAGCCGGCCGAGGACGGCACCCTGATAATCCTCGCCGCCGGCGACCGTGAACTCTTCGACCAGGCGCTCCCGCTCTTCGAAAAGATGGGGAAGAAAAGCCTTTATTTGGGCGAGCTCGGGCGCGGCGCGCAGATGAAGCTGATCGTCAACATGGTCATGGGAGGTATGATGACCATCTTCTGCGAGGGGCTGGCCCTTGCGGACAAGGCGGGGCTCGAGGGGAGCGACCTCCTCGACGTCATCGACGCCGGCGCCATGGCGAACCCGATGTTCAAGCTGAAGGGGGCGCAGATCGGACAGGGAAACTTTGCCACCGCGTTCCCGCTCAAGCACATGCAAAAAGACATGCGCCTCGCCGTGGCGCTAGGGGACCAGCTGGGGCAGCCGCTCTTTTCCGCCTCCGCCGCCAACGAGAGCTTCAAGATGGCGCGGGCCCAGGGGCTGTCGGATAACGACTTCAGCGCCGTCTTCAAGGCGATCGCTTCATGAAAAAGCTGCTCTCCCTGGCCGCGGTGACGCTCATCACCAGCGCCTTTCTCGATCCCCTGATCTACTCCGGGCTCGGCAAACCGATACCCTGGGGGCGCGACGCGCTGATGCTTGTGGCAGGGGTCATCTGCTTTTACCTGCTGGTGAAATACCGCAACGACCTGTAAACCAAGGGATAAGTTTGCCGTTGACAAAAGTAAACGGCTCCCTTATCCTGCAGCGACAATTTCATATAAAAGACCTGCTTATCTAGAGTGGTGGAGGGAAAGGCCCTGCGAAGCCACAGCAACCGGCCCAGAAATGGGCGACAGGTGCTAAATCCTGCCGAAAGGCGAAGATGAGAAAGGCGCGCTTTAGCTCCATCACCACAAAAGCCCCTTCTCTCATACCGAGACGGGGCTTTTTTAATACCCGCAGCGCGCGGGCACCAATGAAGAGAGAAACATGTCCTACGGCATAGTGACAGAACAGATCGCCACCTTCGATACCGAGCTGCGCCTGGAAAGCGGGCGTATCCTGGGTCCGATTGACATAGCCTACGAGACCTACGGCACCCTGAACGCGTCGCGCTCCAACGCGATCCTCGTGACCCACGCCTGGACCGGTAGCGCGCATCTGGCCGGGCGCTACAGCGAGGACGAGAAGCGGGCGGGGTGGTGGGACGACATCGTCGGGCCCGGCTGCCTTTTGGACACCGACCGCTATTTCGTGATCTGCTCCAACGTGATCGGCTCCTGTTTCGGCTCCACCGGCCCCACCTCCATCAACCCGAAGACCGGCAAACGCTACAACCTCGCCTTCCCGGTGATCACGGTGCGCGACATGGTTAAGGCCCAGGCCTTGCTCATGGACCGGTTGGGAATAGAGAAGCTTTTCTGCGTGCTGGGGGGGAGCATGGGGGGGATGCAGGCCCTGGAGTGGACCACGCAGTTTCCCGAGCGCGTCGCCTCGGCCGTGGTGCTCGCCACGACGCCGCGCCCCTCGGCGCAGGCAATCTCGTTGAACGCGGTGGCGCGCTGGGCCATCTTCAACGACCCTAACTGGAAAAAAGGGGAATACCGGAAGAATCCCAAGGACGGGCTCGCCCTGGCCCGCGGCATCGGGCACATCACCTTCCTCTCGGACGAGTCGATGACGGCCAAGTTCGACCGCCGCTTCTCCGCCCGCGACGGCCAGTTCGACTTCTTCGGACAGTTCGAGGTGGAGCGCTACCTAACCTACAACGGCTACAACTTCGTGGACCGCTTCGACGCCAACTCCTTCCTCTACCTCGCCAAAGCACTCGACCTCTACGACGTGGCATCCGGGTGCGAGTCGCTGGAGGAGGCGTTCGCGCCGGTAAAAGCGCCCATACAGTTCTTCGCCTTCACCTCGGACTGGCTCTACCCGCCGGCCCAGACCGAGGAGATGGTCGAGTCACTTAAAAAGCTCAAGAAACCGGTGGAGTACCACCTGATCACCTCGGCCTACGGACACGACGCCTTCCTTTTGGAGCACCAGACCTTCACCCCGCTGGTCGAGTCGTTCCTGGACCGGGTCGAGATCTAGGCGGCACCAGCCTCGCGCGCCGGCCACCCCATGATGGCGGCCACGTCCTCGTTGAGCATCATCTCCTCGCCGCTGGGAAGGGCGAACACCTTGATCTTCGAGCTGTCGGCGCTGATCAGCATCTCCCGCTCGCCCCGCAGGGCCTCCTCGTCCCGCTTCAGGTCCACCTCGATCCCGAACTGCTCCATCCCCTTGAGCGCCATCCCCCGGACCGGCCAGTCCTCCCACCCCTCGCCGTAGGTGAAGACGATGGCGTCGGGCCTACCGATCACGGCTATGTAGGCGCCTATGTACTTGCGCAGGCGGTAGGACTCCATGTCGAGCGCCAGCTGGCAGCGGGGGTCCCCCACCACCGCCTCGTCCACCACCGTCCTGCGGCTCACCCGGCGCCCGACGATCCCCGCCAGCCCGCTCTTCTGGTTCAGGAAGAGATCCATTTCCGCCGCCGATATCCCGGCCTCGTTCATCATGAACGGTATGATACCCGCGTCTATGTCCCCGCAGCGGGTCCCCATCATCACCCCTTCCAGCGGGGTGAGGCCCATGCTGGTGTCGACCGAGACCCCGTTTTTCAGCGCGCAGAGCGACACGCCGTTGCCGGTGTGCACCGTCACTAGGTTGCAGCGCTCCAGTGGGACGCCGGCCAAGGCGGCTCCCCTTCTGGCGGCATGCAAGTGGGACTGGCCGTGGAAACCGTAGCGCCTGATGCCGTGCTGCTTGTACCAGTCGTAGGGAAGGGGGTAGATGTAAGCCTTTTCCGGCATGGTCTGGTGGAAGGCGGTGTCGAAGATGGCAACCTGCGGCAGGTTGGGGAGCAGGTCCTTTGCGGCGCGGATGCCGGCCAGGTTCGGGGTGTTGTGCAGCGGGGCGAGGTTCGCGGTTTCCTTGATGGCCGCGACCACGTCGTCGTCGATGAGGACTGACTTGGTGAACCTCTCTCCCCCATGCACCACGCGGTGCCCGATGGCGCTGATGCTCGCCGCTTCCGGCAGCACCCCGTCCTTCGCGTCGGTCAGCGTGTCCAGCACGAATTGCAGCGCTTGCGTATGGTCGGCGCAGTCGCGGTCCAGGTGCCGGGGCGCCTTGCCGGGGACCTTGTGGGTGAGGAAGGTGTCCCCGATGACGACCCGCTCCACGTTTCCGCTGGCCAGGGTCAGGTTTCGTCCCCAGTCGAAGAGTTGGTACTGCAGGGAGAAGGTCCGGCAGTTGAGGGTGAGGATGAGCATGCTACAGACTCCAGTCCGGGCGCCCATAGGGGGCCCGTCGCTTGGTTATGACCGACCATAACTAGCACGCTCGGTGGAAAAGTGCAATTACAACTGGGGGATCACAGCGGCAATTAGGGGGAATCCTTCAGGAAAAAATCGGCGACTACCGGTCGGTGGTCCGAGGCCCTGCCGGTCCCGACCCAGCAGCGGGAAGCGGTAAGCCAGGAGTTGGTCATGATGTGGTCGATGCGCATCCAGGAAAGGCGCAGCCAGGGGATCCTGTTTCTCAGCAGGAAATGGCCGTAGGTGTAGCCGTAGCCCGTCCCGGCCGCGGCGAAGGCATCGGTGAGTCCGGCCTCCCGGAGCGTGCGGCAGACAAGGGAAGGATCCGGGGAGTTCATATCCCCCGCCACCAGCACCGGCCCCGTCTCGCGCGCAAGGTATCCCGCGACGGTCATGGCCTGGGCTAGCCGAAGCGACACGTTGTCCTCGAACCTCTGGATGGCCTTGGGGAGGTACCAGGGGCCGTGCTTGGCTTTACGGAACGCGTTGAGGCTGCGGCGGGGGGTCTTGAAATGGACGTCGTAGACAGATACCTCCGAGGAGCCCACGCGCACCTTGCAGCGCAGGAAGTACTCCTTCCCGCGCCCCGAATAGGGTAGCTCGTGAACCTCTGCCGCCGTGAGCGGGTACCTGCTGGCGACCAGGTACTGCCCCTGGCTGCGCAGGTGCCAATCCCTGAAATACCCGGCCAAAGGCCCCCCCCCGGCGCGCACCGCGTCCTGGAAGAGCACGATGTCCGGCCGGCTCCGCTCCATCTCCTCCACCAGCGGCATGAGATCGTGCTTTCCGTACTTGATGTTCCAGGTCATCACCCTTATGGGAACGCCCGATGCTTCACCCTGCCCCCGGTTCGGCGGGATGTTGTACCCCATCACGGGACCGATCACCCACAAAAGTAAGCAAAGCGGGAGCCAAACCCAGGTCCGCTCCGTCTTCCAGGTAGCCGCCACGAGGATGATGCCGGGCACAGCCCACATCACCTGGGGGAGGTACAGGTTCAAGGCGCCGAGCCAGAAACGGTCGGCGCCTGTCCGATAGGAGAGGGAGATCGCGGCGATGACGGCCGCATAGATGAGGTTCAGCCACAGAACCGGCTTCATGCGCCGCCTCCAGGGGGGAGAAAGAGGCCGCCCCTGCCGAACGCCGGCGTCGGCTCAAAAGCGCCGCCTCCGGGGTTACCGGAAGGCGACGCGCTCGGTCCAAAAAGATGCGATTTCATAGGGGAGAAAATGGCAGTACTCGCCTTGGTACTCGGTCCGGATGTGCTCCAAAAGCTCGCGGTAGAGCTCGCAGGGATACTCGTCGAACTGCCGGCAGCCGTTGAAGCTCATGTAATCGGGGTGGGTGATCAAGAGTGCCATCCCGCCATGCTCGGCGATCCAGCGCAGCTTCTCCTTCCAGATGTCGATCCCCTTTTCCCGGAACAGGATGAACATGGTGAAATCCTGCGGCAGGGTATAGGGAAGCACCACGTACTCCCGCCCCGGGACCGCGGTCTGGTGCACCGGGAAGATGGTCCTCAAGCCGTCGGACTGCGGCTCGAAGGGATCGGTGTCGAACGCGGACGCCTCATAGGCTATGTCGAGCTGGTGCAGCCATTCGAAGTTGTGATAGACGCAAGGCGAGCGGAAACCGACCGCGCCCCACTCCTTCAGGTAGCCGTTGATCAAGGCTGCATGCTTGGCAAAGGTGGCCGGCGACTCGTAGAGCTTCCGGTTGTGCTCCAGGCCGTGCACGCCCACCTCGAACCCCTGTTCCACCAGTTTCCTGCGCAGCTCCGGGGGGACGTTGTAGTCGTGGGCCACGAAGTTGAACGAGGAGCGAAACCCCATCTCCTGCTCCAGCGCCATCAGTTGCTCGCAGCGCTCGACGCCGCGCGCCGTGTCGACGTCGTGGGTAAGGACCACGGAGAAGCGGTTCCCGCCCGGCCAGCCGGAAAAGCCGGCCGGGGTGCCGCCGGCATCGGGGTCGATGGGCCAGGTGGCGCCGTAGAGCGCCCTTTTGCGCCTGGCCACCATGCTGCGCACGATAATCTGCAGCCTGCGCGACATCAACGGTTTGACCCGGTAGTACGCTCGCGCCAGCATCTCTTCGGTGATCAGCTTCATGCGATTCTCCTTTACCGGTTGGCCAGACATGGAGGCATCTCCCCGACCGAACTTTCTGTAACGGACGTCGGTTAGCGATCCCTTAATTAGCAAACACAAAGACAAAATATAGCCAAACAAAATGACAACGCAAGCTGGTTCAGAAAAGGCGACAGGCTCCCTCATTTTTCAAAAGTAGCCGGTCCCGTTTTTAGAGACAGCGAACCGACGATGTGATATCTTTCCGTCTTCCTTTGCAGCCCCCGGAACCGTGAAGGGGCGCGATCCGCAGAGATTTGGGAGTGGGAAATGCCGCTGAAGATACATACCAGCAACCGCATGGAACGACTGGTGGACGAACTGGAAAAGGTGGTCCGCGCCCCCCGTCCCGCCCCCGGCACCCCCTTCGACAAAGAGCTGATCGTGGTGCAGAACAAGGGGATGCAGCGCTGGCTCTCCATGGAGCTGGCCGGACGGATCGGGGTCTGGGCCAACGGGGACTTCCTCTTTCCCAACAGGTTCGTGGAAGAGGTCTTCGCCCAGGCGCTCCCGGAGAGCCCCGCCGACGCCCCACTCTTTACTCCCGAAGTGATGACCTGGAGGATCCTCGCCCTGCTGCAGTCTGCGCAAACAGCCGGCTTCGAGGAGGTCGCGGCGTACCTTGCGGACGACCGGGACGGCCTCAAGCGGATGCAGCTCGCCCGGCGCATAGCCGACACCTTCGACCGGTACACCATCTACCGTCCCAAGGAGTTGCTCCGCTGGGAAAAGGGGGAGGAGGACCATTGGCAGGCGCAGCTCTGGCGGGCGCTCAACGACGGAGCCGGACAGAAGCACCGCGCCCGGCTGCTGCACGACTTCCTCGGCACGCACCAAAGCGGCAGTGCCTGGCGTCGACGCGTCTCGGTGATCGGCATCCCGTCGCTGCCCCCATTCCACCTCGAGGTCCTTGCCAAGCTGGCCCAGAACGCCGAGGTTAACCTGTTCCTCCTGAACCCATGCCGCCAGTACTGGGGCGAGATCGTTTCCGAGCGGGAACTGGCCCGGCTGGAGAAACACGGGCAGGGGGAAGAGCAGTGGTACGAGACCGGTAACCCGCTCCTTGCCTCCTGGGGTAAGCTCGGCCGGGACTTCTTCAAGGCGATCATCGACGACTGCGGCGACCACGAGCGAGAGGACAGCTTCTACGAGCTCCCGCAGGGGGTGCTGCTGCACGAGGTCCAGGCGGACATCGTCGAGTTGCGGGGAGCGGAGGCAGGGCCGCGCCAGGTGCAGGCCTGCGACCTCTCCCTCAAGGTGCACTCCTGCCACTCCCCCATGCGCGAGGTGGAGGTCCTCTACGACACGCTCCTCTCCCTGTTCGACGCCGATCCATCGTTGTCCCCCCGCGACGTGCTGGTGATGACCCCCAATGTCGAGGCTTACGCCCCTTACATCTCCGCGGTTTTCGACAACCCCGAGGATGAGAGCCGCCGCATCCCCTATTCCATCGCGGACCGAAGCCTCAAAAACGAAGGGGAGGCGGCCCGGGCGCTTGTCGCCATCCTCGCGCTCTGCGGCGGCCGCTACGGCGTAGCGACGGTTTTGGATATCCTGGAGTCCCCCCCGGTGGCGCGCCGCTTCGGCCTCTCCGGAGACGACCTGGAAACGGTGCGGGACTGGCTTCGGGGGGCCAACATCAGGTGGGGCCTCGACGCAGCGCAACGCACCGAGCACGGCGTCCCCCCCTTCGGCGAGAACTCGTGGGCAGCGGGGCTCGACCGCCTGCTTTTGGGCTACGCCATGAACGGCGACGGGCGCTCGTTCTACGACGGCATCCTCCCCTACGACGACATGGAGGGGGGCGTGGCCCTTCCCTTCGGGCGCTTCCTCACCTTCTGCGAAAAGCTCTTCGCCCAGACCCGGGACCTCTCCCGCCCGCGGGTGCCGTCCGAGTGGGTGCCGGCGCTGCGCCAGATCCTGGACGACTTCATCCTCCCGGACGCGGACGGCGAGCGCGAGTTCCTGTTCCTGATCGAGATGGCGAAAAAGCTCGGGAACTCCCCGGCGCATGCCGGTTTCGAGGAAGAGATCGGCATCGAGGTGGTGCGCTACTGGGTGGAGCAGCAGCTGGGGGCCTCGAAACGGGACCTGGGCTTTCTCACCGGCAGCGTCACCTTCTGCGCCATGCTCCCGATGCGAAGCATCCCGTTCCCGGTGGTCGCCCTTTTGGGTATGAACGAGGGGGAATTCCCGCGCCGCAACCCGCCCCAGGGGTTCGACCTGATGACCAGGGAGCCCCGCTCCGGGGACTCCTCGCCGCGCGACGAGGACCGTTACCTGTTCCTGGAGGCCCTCCTCTCCGCCCGCAAGAGGCTGCACATAAGCTACGTGGGTCAAAGCATCAAGGACAACGCCGAACTTCCCCCGAGCGTGCTGGTGAGCGAGCTGCTGGACTACCTGGAGCGCTGTTTCGTGACGCCGGAGGGAAATCCTGTGCCTGCGGTCTTGTGCCACCCGCTGCAGCCGTTCAGCCCCAGGTACTTCACCCGCGGCTCCGCCTTATTCAGCTACTCCCAGCAAAACTGCGAGGGGGCGAAGGCGAAGCTCTCCCCCCCCTCTCCCCCGCAGCCGTTTCTGGATGCGCCCCTTCCCCCCTGGGAGGAAGAGGGTACGGTCACCCTCAAGGCGCTGGTCGATTTCCTGTGCAACCCGGCCAAGGAACTCCTGAGGCGCCGGCTCGGCATCCGCATAGAGCAGGGTGTGGAGCCGCTGGAGGAATCGGAACCGTTCGCGCTGGGTAGCCTCTCCAAATACCAGCTGGAACAGGAGATGGTCACGGCGCTTTTGCGCGGCGAGGAGCTGGACGTCCCTTACGCCGTCGCCTGCGCGCGCGGCGACCTCCCCCCCGGCGTCTGCGGCTCAGCCCTCTTCCGCAAGCTGGGAGAGCCGGCGCAGGAATTCGCCGCCAAGGTGGTCGAGGTCTCCTGCGGAGAGACGCTCCCTCCCCTGGACATCGACCTGAAGCTTCCCGGCGGGAGGATCATCGGACGCATCGAGAACCTCCGCTCCGACCGCATGGTGCGCTACCGCTACACCAAGCTGAAGGCGAAGGACCAGCTGCGGTTTTGGGTCGAGCACCTGGCGCTCAACTGCGCCAAGGCCGAAGGGTACCCGCTGGAAAGCAGCTTCGTCGCCTCCGACAGCACCATCCACCTCCCCCCCATCGGGGATTGCGTCACGCACCTTAACCGGCTCCTGGAGCTGTACCAAAAGGGGATGACCTCTCCGCTCAAGTTCTTCCCGGAGAGCTCCCTGGAGTACGCCAAGAAGTCGCGCGACCCGAAGAAGGCGGCGAAGGCGCTCAGCGACGCGCTCGGCAAATGGCACGGCAGCGAGTTCTACGAGGGCGAGGGGAAGGACGAGCACTGCCGCCGCTGCTTCCGCGACGACGCACCGCTGGACGAGGAATTCGCAGCCCTGGCGCTCCAGGTCTGGGAGCCGCTCCTGGATAGCCAGACCGGCAAGGGTAAAGGCAAATGAAACGGTTCGACCTCATCCATACCCCGCTTGCCGGGCGCAACCTGATCGAGGCGAGCGCCGGCACCGGCAAGACCTTCACCATCGCCGGGGTCTACCTGCGCCTGGTGCTCGAAGAGAAACTCGACGTCTCGCGCATCCTGGTGGTCACCTTCACCGAGGCCGCGACCAAAGAGCTCAAGGAGCGGATCAGGAACAAGTTGAAGGAGGCGGAGGACGGCTTCCTCACCGGTGCTGCCGACGACTTCCTGATCCAGGGGCTGATCGAGTCGAGGCCGGACCACTCCGAGGCGCGTCGGCTTCTCTCCAGCGCGATACGGAGCTTCGACGAGGCGGCCATCTTCACCATCCACGGCTTTTGCCAGAGGATGCTGCAGGACAACCCCTTCGAGAGCGGCTCCTTGTGCGACACCGAGCTTGTGACCGACCAGGGGAAGATCCTGATGGAGATCGCGCAGGACTACTGGCGCATCAACTGCTACGGCCAGCCGGCGGAAAGGGTCGCCGCGGCCGACGCCGCCAAGGTAACCCCCGAATCGCTGCTGAAGCTTGTGCAGAGGGTCAGCGGCGACCCCAACGCCACCGTGATCCCCGACCCGCCCGCCGACGCCACCGAGATTGAAGACTGGCTCCAGGGGCTCAAGCGCGGTTTCTTCGACTACCTGCGCGCCGAGCTTCCGAGGCGAAAGCGGCTCAAGAACCTGCGCTCCTTCGACGACCTCCTCCTCGACCTGCACGCGGCGCTCCTTCGCCCGGTTTCGTCTCTGCCGCGGCTGATCCGCGAGCGCTACCAGGCGGCGCTCATCGACGAATTCCAGGACACCGACCCGCTACAGTTCGCCATCTTCGACGCCATCTACCCGGTGGGACACGAGGCCCCCTTCTTCCTCATCGGCGACCCCAAGCAGGCGATCTACAGCTTCCGCGGCGCCGACATCTTCGCCTACATGGGGGCAGCCGAGGCAACCGAAGAGCGCCACACCCTGCTGCAGAACTTCCGTTCCGAGGCGGGGTTGATCGACGCCGTCAACACCCTCTTCGCGTCGCGCGAGCTCCCCTTCCTCTACCCGCAGATAGGCTTCAACCCGGTGGAGGCTGCCCCGAAGGAGAAGAGCAGGCTCGTCGAGGAAGGGCAGAGGAAGGCGCCGCTGAAGCTCTGGCTCGCCCCGCGCAAGGACGCCGGTAAGCCGATCAACAAGGGAGACGCCTGGGACGACCTGCCTGAAGCGGTGGCGGCGGAAATCTCGCGGCTTCTGCGTGACGGCGCGGCCGGGAAGCTGACCATCGAGGAGCTCGACAAGGACCCGGATGGGGGCGACAAGTGGGTGCAGCGCCCGGTCCAACCCAAGGACGTCGCAGTCCTGGTGCGGGCGAACCGGCAGGCGAAGCTGATGCAGCGGGCGCTCACCCGCAGGGGGATCCCGAGTGTTCTTTGCAGCGCGGGGAACCTCTTCGAGTCGGACGAGGCGGCGGAACTGCTGCGGCTCCTTTCCGCGGTGGCGCAACCGGGACATGAGTCGCTTCTGCGCGGGGCCCTTGCCACCGACCTCGTGGGGGTGAGCGGGACGGAACTGGCAGAGCTCATGAACGACGAGAAGGGGTGGGAGGAAATCCTGGAGGAGTTCCGGGACTACCACGACACCTGGAGCAGCGGCAGCTGCATGTCCATGGCCCTGCAGTTCATGGAAAAGCGCGAGGTCAGGAAGCGGCTTCTCGCTGAACCGATGGGAGAGCGGCGGCTCACCAACCTCCTGCACGCCATCGAGACCATCCACCAGGCGCAGGTCGAGGAACGCCTGGGGATGGAGGCGGTCATCGCCTGGCTCGCCTGCCGCATCACCGAAGAGCCCAAGAAGGAAGAGTACGAGATCCGCCTGGAGACCGACGAGGCCGCGGTGCAGCTGGTCACCATCCACAAGAGCAAGGGGCTCGAATACCCCATCGTGTTCCTCCCTTTCTGCTGGGCCGAGTACGCCGGAAAAGACGAGGGGGCGCTCTTCCACGACGAGGATGGGCGGGTGGTCTTGGACATGGGTTCAGAGCAGATGGCAGAGCACAAGGCGCAGGCCGCGCGGGAGGCGCTTGCCGAGAGCCTGCGGCTTCTCTACGTCGCCTTGACGCGAGGCAAGCACCGGACCTACCTCGTCTGGGGCGCCTTCAAGGACGCAGGGGAGAGCGCGCTCCACTACCTGCTTCATCCGGGTGAGAGCCCGGTCAAGGGACAGGTGACGCTCAGCGATGCAGGCATCCGTGAACGGCTGGAAACGCTGGCGGCATCCTCGCCCGGGAAGATCGAAGTCCTGGACCTCCCTGCGGCCGACCTGTCCCCGTACCGGGCGCACGACAAGAAGAAGCCGGATCTGGCGCCGCTTCCTTTTAACGGGGCCATCCCCCGTGACTGGCGCGTGGCGAGCTTCACCTCGCTCTCCAGTCGCAAGCAGCACACAGCCGAGCTTCCCGACCGTGACGAGGGGAGTCCGGTAGAGGAGCGCGCTGCGCACGAGGTCGAGCCGACCGGGATCTTCGCCTTTCCCAAGGGGGCCAAGGCCGGCATCTTCCTGCACAAGATCTTCGAGGACCTCGATTTCACAAGGGCCAAAGAGCAGCTCTTACCCCTGGTCGAGGAGCAGCTGGACAAACATGGCTTTTCCGCTGAATGGAGCGGTGCCGTTGGCCAGATGGTGCATAACGTCCTGCAGGCGCCGCTGGGGGATTGGGAGATCAAGCTGGCGCAGGTGGGGCTGGAGCGGCGCCTCACCGAGATGGAATTCTTCTTCCCCCTTTCGCTCGTTACCTCCGAGCGCCTGAAGGATGCCGCCTCCCGCTTCATGGCGGGAACTGGCGCAGCGCAAGGTCTCCGGCTCCCGGTCGAGCTGGCGGATCTCTTCGGCCGCCTCTCTTTCGCGCCGGTGCAGGGGATGCTCCTTGGATTCATCGACCTCGTCTTCGAGCACGGCGGGCGCTACTACATCGTGGACTGGAAGTCCAACCACCTGGGGAACACCCCCGGCAGCTATGGCCAGGAGGCGTTGAAAAAGGAGATGGCAGAGAACTTCTATCCCCTGCAGTACCTCCTTTACACGGTGGCGCTCGACAACTACCTGAGGCTGAGGATCCCGGATTACGATTACGACCGGCACTTCGGCGGCGTCTTCTACCTCTTCCTGCGCGGCGTCGACGGCACGGGGAACGGGGTCTACGCAGACCGCCCTCCGAAAGAGCTCATCGCCCACCTTGCCGAGGTGCTGCTACCGGAGAGCGCCCGCCCGTCCGGTAAAGGTGAACCAAGCCCCTCACCCCAGCCCTCTCCCGCTGGGCGAGGGGGAGTCGGGAAGAAGTCGAAAAAAGCTGAGATCGAAGGTCAGCTCAGCCTCGATCTGTTCGATTAAAGTCACCAGGAAACCAAATGGCCGCTGAAACATTCCAATTCAACGACATAGACCGGCAGTTCGCCTCCTTCATCTGCCGGCAGGCGGCAAGCCGCGACCCGCACCTCGAAGCTGCGGCGGCGCTCTTGAGCCGCGGTGTGACCGCTGGGGACGTCTGCCTCGATCTCGCGGGCGCCCTGGAAGACGCGCGCGCCGCTGGTTACCGCATCGAATCGGCCTCCGCCTGGCGCGAAAGACTCGCCGCCTCCCCGGTGGTTGGCGCTCCCGGGGAGTTCAAGCCGCTCATCCTGGACCACGCCGATCGCCTTTACCTGCAGCGCTATTGGCGCTACGAGGAGGAGCTCGCCCAGGCGATCATGAAGCGTGGCGAAACCGTGCCATTCGACCGGGCGCTGCTGCAAAAGGGACTCGCGCGGCTCTTCCCGCCCACCCCTGGAGAAACGGACTGGCAGCGGGTAGCGGCGCTCGCCGCCGTCACCAGGCGCTTTTGCGTCATCTCCGGAGGGCCGGGAACCGGCAAGACCTCGACCGTGGTGAAGGTGCTCTCGCTCCTCCTGGAGCAGGCGGAGAAAGCCGCGAACGGCACCGGCCTCAGGATCGCGTTGGCAGCCCCCACCGGCAAGGCGGCCGCGAGGCTCAAGGAATCGATCAGCGCCGGGGTCCAGGCTGCGGAAGAGGGTGTACGTGGACTGATCCCCGAAGACGTCTTCACCCTGCACCGCCTGCTCGGCTACCTGAAGGGGTCCAGCGGCTTCCGCCACAACGCCGACAACCCGCTCCCCTACGACGTGGTCATCGTCGACGAAGCCTCCATGGTCTCGCTCCCCCTCATGGCAAAGCTGGTCTGCGCCCTGCGGCAGGACACCCGCCTGATCCTTTTGGGCGACCGGGACCAGCTGGCCTCCGTGGAAGCGGGCGCGGTCCTGGGTGATATCTGCGACACCGGCGGCGTACACGGCTTCTCCCCCGCCTTCGCCGAATTGGCAGCCGAGGTCGCCGGCGACGCGGTTCCCTCGCAATCCGGCATCGCGCCGCTCGGAGACGCGGTCGTGCTGCTGCAGAAGAGCTACCGCTTCTCCTCCGCCGGGGGGATCGGCAAGGTCGGTTCGCTGGTGAACGCAGGGGATGCACCCGGGGCCTTTTCCGCCTGCCTGGATCCGGCGCTGGCCGGGGTCTCGCTGGCGCCGCTTCCGGCGGCGGCAGCTCTCGCCGAGGCACTGGCCAAAAGGATCACCGAAGGATACGGAGGGTACTTGCGCGAGGAGAGCCCGGAAGCGGCCTTCGCGCAGTTCAGCCGGTTCCGGATCCTCAGCGCCATGCGCAGCGGCCCCTTCGGGGTCGAGGCGATAAACATATTGGTTCGCCAGCGGTTGGCCCAGGCCGGCATGATCACCCCCCGCGGCCGCTGGTACGCAGGCGAACCGGTGATGATCACCAAAAACGACTACAACCTGGGGCTCTTCAACGGCGACGTGGGGCTGATACTGCCCGATAACGAATCGGGAGGAGAGCTGCGCGCCTTCTTCCCCTCCGGCACCGGAGGCATGAGGAAGGTCTCGCCGCTCAGGCTCCCGGAGTACGAGTGCGCCTTCGCCATGACCGTGCACAAGAGCCAGGGCTCGGAGTTCGATCGCGTGCTTCTGGTCATGCCCGACCGCGACGCACCAGTTCTGACCCGTGAGTTGCTCTACACCGCCATCACGCGGGCTAAGCAGTCCGTGGAAATCCTCAGCAGCGACGATATCTTTCTCGATACTGTGCAGCGTAGGGTCGTCAGACGGTCGGGCCTGAGAGAGAGGCTGTGGAGAACCAATTGACAATGGACAATTGACAACTAAAGCGTTGTAAGGCAATGGACGATTGACGATCAAAGCGTCGAACGGCAATTGACGATTGACAATTATTAATTGGCGATTACAACCTTTCGGATGGAAACCAATGCGGTCAAAGAAAAATCTTTTGCTTTCGCGCTAAGAATCATCAAGCTGTACCAGTTTCTCTGCGAGCGAAAGGAATTCGTGATCGGCAAGCAGTTGCTGAGATCTGGCACCGCGGTTGGTGCATTAGTGCGCGAAGCTGAACAGGCTGAAAGTAGAGCCGACTTCATTCACAAAATGGCAATAGCTCTAAAAGAAGCCAACGAAACGGAGTACTGGCTTGAACTCCTTCACCAGTCCAATTATCTCGATGAGAAGAATTATCACTCGATAGCCTCAGATACCAAATGCCTATTGAAACTGCTTACTTCAATAATTAAAACGACCAAGGAGCACAACAAAAAGTAACCATATCCAGTCAAGTCAACTTTAGACTGGGTTATCGTTGTCAATTGTCAATCGTCAACCGTCAATTGGTTCTAAAAGGATTTCCATGCAAATAAACGACATAAACCTTGCCTTCGACGACCTCGGCAGCGGCCCGGCCGTCTTGCTCATCCACGGCTTCCCGCTCAACCGCCAGATGTGGCAGCCGCAACTAAAACCGCTGGCCGACGCCGGCTACCGCGTCATCGCCCCCGACCTGCGCGGCTTCGGCGCCAGCGACGCTCCCGCTACCGGCTACAGCATGGACCGCTTCGCCGACGATCTCGTATCGCTGCTCGACGCCCTCGATATCGAACAGGCGGTCGTGGGCGGTATGTCCATGGGGGGATATATCCTCATGAACCTCCTGGAGCGCCATCCTGACCGGGTCCGCGCCGCCGCCTTCATCGCCACCAGGAGCAACGCCGATGACGAGGCGACGCGCCTGCGCAGAAGCGAAATGGCAGCCCAGGCCGAAAGACTGGGGGCAAACCCGATCACCAAGATCTTCGCCGAGCTCCTTTTCGCCGACGCTACCTCCGTCTCCCGGCCGGAACTTATCGCCCAGGTCACCGCCTGGATGCGCGGCACCTGTCCCCATGGACTCGCGGGGGGACTGCTCGCCATGAGGGACCGGAAGGAGTACACCCCCCTTCTCGCCTCTTTCCGAAAGCCCTCCCTGGTCATCGCCGGAGCTGAGGATAGGGCCGCGCCGCTCGAAGTCGCCCGGGTGCTCATCGATGCGCTTCCCAGCTGCCGGAGCAGGATCATCGAGAAGGCGGGGCACATGGTGAACATGGAACAGCCGGAAATCTTCAACAAGACGCTGATAGAGTTCATCAATTCGATTGCTGGTTAGGATCTCGAATGAAGCACTGCCACATTGGGATTAGACATGACACCTGACCTCTTTCAATTGATCATCCTGCTTCTTTGCGCCGCCACCTTCGTGATCGCGTTCCTTTGCTACCTGCATCTCAAGCGGCTGCACGTTGCGGAAACGCGCTTCGACCAACTGGAGAAGGGGCTGGAGCGGCTGGAGCGCACCCTGCAGGCGGAGCTTGGGCGAAACCGCGAGGAGCTCGGCGGTAACCTCAGGCAGTTCGGGGAGGCGGTGCAAAAACGGATGGTGGATATCGCCTCGCTGCAAAAGGGGCAGCTGGAAGGGTTCACCCAGCAGCTCGGAAGCCTCACCGCGAGCAACGAGCAGCGCCTGGACAAGCTGCGCGAAACGGTGGAACTGCGCCTCAAATGGCTGCAGGACGACAACTCGAAGAAGCTGGAGCAGATGCGCGCCACGGTTGACGAAAAGCTGCACGAGACCCTGGAGAAGCGGCTGGGCGAATCATTCAAGCAGGTTAGCGGGCAACTGGAGCAGGTCCACAAGGGGCTGGGAGAGATGCAGTCCCTTGCCTCCGGGGTCGGCGACCTGAAGAAGGTCCTCTCCAACATCAAGACACGCGGAACCTTGGGCGAAGTGCAACTGCACAACCTTTTGGAGCAGATACTCACCCCGGACCAGTACGGCGCCAACGTCGCCACCAAGCCGGGGAGCGACGCGCGGGTCGAGTTCGCCATCCGCCTCCCCGGCAAGGGCGACAAGCCGCTCTGGCTCCCGGTCGACGCCAAGTTCCCCCAGGAGGATTACCTGCGGCTGGTCGAGGCCCAGGAGCAGGGGAACCAGGCGGCGGTACAGGAGGCGACCAGGCAGTTCGACAAGACCGTCGCAGCCATGGCAAAGCTCATCTGCGAGAAGTACCTCTCCCCTCCCGACACCACCGACTTCGCCGTCATGTTCCTGGCCAACGAGGCGAGCTACGCCCAGGTGCTCAGCCGTCCCGGTCTTTTCGACGCCATCCTGCGCGAGCACAAGGTCATCGTCGCAGGCCCCACAACCATCGCCGCCCTCCTCTCCTCGCTCAGCTTGGGCTTCAAGACCCTCACCATCGAGAAGCGCAGCAGCGACGTCTGGCGGCTCTTGGGCGCCATCAAGACCGAGTTCATGACCTTCGGGACCCTGCTGGAAAAAACCAGGAAGAAGCTCGACGAGGCATCCTCCAGCATCGACACTGCTGCTACCCGCACCCGCCGGATACAGCGAAAGATGCAGGGGATCGAGCAGTTGCCGGAGCATGAGGCGAAGGGATTGCTGGGAGGGGAACTGGGCGTTGCCACCGATCCGGAGAGCGAAGTGATCTTGATTGACGAGGCTTGAGGGTCTTCCGCGAGATTGGTTCGTCAGAGGCAAATCCCCCCTGTCCCCCCTTCGCAAAGGGGGGAACCCAAGGTCGCCTGGTCCTTGGAGTGAACACGCCCCCCGGCTTCCGGAATGGAAGATTACTTTAAAAAAAACCGCCGGCGACCGGTCCTTTGAACCGACGCCGGCGGTCATATGTGAGCAGTTACTTGCTGCTTTATTTGATCTGTCCGCGGATCTCGCCGTCCGGATACTTGTCGGTGTGGACGTTAACGTAGGTATCGCCGGACCTTAAGAGCTTGACCAGTTCGTCGAATTTCCCTTTGTAGTCGCCCATAAGGTCGTTGCCGCTAACCTTACCCTCGGAAAGAACGCCACTAAATTTCCCTTTTTTGCCGCCGCTGAAAAGTCCCACGATCGGGGGACCATTCTCACCCTTTTTGCCTACGTGGATATGCGCGGCGCTTGCGTCTACGACGTTCTTAACGTGTAGTTTATATGTCAGTTCCTTGCCGTCTTTGCTGAGTTTGAACTCGGCCTTGCCTGAGGATTTTGCGTCAGGCTTGGCGACTTCCTCTTTCGGGGTCAATTTTGCTTTGAAGCTGTGCTCAGCGGCATAGCCGGTAGATACGGCAAAGAATGCGGCCAGCACTACCAACAGTAACAGCCTTACCCTTTTCATCTCCTACCTCCTTTGCAGCTTTCATAGTACCACTGCCACCGATTATACCCCTTACATTCAAAAAGCACTATATTTTTGCAGCGTCCGATTTTGCTAGGCAAACTCGGCAATTGCCTGCCCTGGCTGCCCCTGAAGCAGCATTAGAGGCTATGCGTTTTGACTTTTGCGCAGGGAGGAAGAAGGTCGTGTTCTTTGAAAAACCAAGCGTGCTATCACGTTCCCCCCTTTGCGAAGGGGGGACAGGGGGGATTTGTCTCTGGTGAACCAGCTAAGTCAAAAGGTGACGGGGAGGGAAGAAGTGACAGAGCCTTACTTCGCTTGCAGTATCTCGCGGTAGAGGTTGAGGTAGGAGACGGCTTCCTTGTCGGGGGAGTAGTGTTCGCGGACCTGGGCTTTGCCATTTTTGCCCAGCTTTTCCCGCAACCTGGCATCTGCCAAAAGCTCGCCGGCCTTGGCCACGAACTCTCCAGAATCGCGATACAAGAGGCCGGTGACGTGTTCCTTGACCACAGAGCGGTTTCCCTCGATGTCCGCGACCAGAAGCGGTTTGGCATAGGCCATCGCCTCTAGGACCGTGTTGGCCATACCCCCCTCGCTGAGGGAACTGTTCAGCACCACGTCGATTCGGCGGTACAGATCCCCCATGAGGTCGTGCCCCACCACTCCAAGGTACCTCGCGAAGGGGTAGCGTTCCAGTGCCTCCATCACCTGTGCTGCGTAGTCCTTGTCGAGCACCGGGCCCGCTAGAAGCAGGCGCACCTGGGGATGGGCGGCGTAAAGCGCAGCCAAAGGCTCCAGCGGGAACAGTACGTTCTTCACCGGGCGCAGGCCTGCCGGCAGCAAAAAGGTGAAGCTTCCTTCCTCGGCCGGGGGAAGCGTGGTGCAGTCGACGGGGAGATCGACCCCCTGGGGTATTATGGCGGTCCGCTCCTCCAGGCTCGGCATGTGCTTAGCCAGCCGGTGACGGACGCAGCCATGGAACGCCACCAGCCGGCTTGCCCCCCTGAGGGCTCCGTGGAGCTCCAGGTTGCGCTGGTCGCAGAGCGCGTTGTAGATGTCGGTACCGGTGAAGGTCACCAGGTAGGGAATCCCCAGCACCTTGGACAGCACGCAGGCCATCCTGCCGCCGTGGTAAGCGTGGAAGGCGTGCAGGATATCCGGCGCGAATTCAGCCACCGCCCCCTGCAGCTTCTCCCCGGCCATGCGATCCGTCGCGAAAACCTTCACCTCGCAGCCAAGCTCTTTCAGGTGCCGCTCGACGCGCCTCACCGTCACGGCGTTACCGGTTTCCTCGGCGTAGTAGTTTGGGGAGATGATGCCGACGCGCATGTGAACCTCTGCTAAAATTTATTGCTTAAAAACGGCCGGACATGGAGCCCGGCCAGGGTGAGATAATAGCCGCAAAACCCGCGCAAGGCAAGGGATAAACCCCTTGCTTCACTGGCGCATTCCATGCTACCTTACCCAGCATTCCGAGGGGCGACACATGAAGATTACCATCCTCGGCTCTGGCACCTCGACGGGTGTTCCCATGGTCGGCTGCCACTGCCAGGTCTGCGGATCAACTGACCCGCGCGACAAAAGAACACGTGCCTCGATCCTGGTCGAGTCCTGCGGGCAGCGCATACTGGTCGACACCTCGACCGATCTCAGGACACAGGCGCTGCGTGAGGGGATCCCGCATGTCGATGCGGTCCTCCTCACCCATACCCATGCCGACCACATACACGGCATCGACGACCTCCGCGGTTTCTATTTCATCCACCGCCGGATCATCCCCTGCTACGGCAGCCCGGAAACCATACAGTCAATAAGCGACAAGTTCGCCTACATCTTCGAGGGGCTCACTTCCGAAGGGTACTCGCCGCTTCTGGAACCTTTCCCCATCGAAGACCCTTTCGAGCTGTTCGGATGCCGGGTGGTGCCGGTGCCGATCAAGCACGGCTCCTTTAACGCCACAGGCTACCGCTTCGACGACGCTGCCTACCTGACCGACTGCAGCGAGATCCCGGAGCAATCCCTGGCTCTTCTGGAAGGGCTCGAACTTCTCATCATCGACGCCCTGCGTTTTTCCCCGCACCCGAACCATTTCAACATCGAGAGGGCGCTGCAGGTGGCGCAAAAACTGCGGCCGCGCCGCACGCTCTTCACGCACTTGACCCACGAAGTGCGCCACAGCGACGGCTGCCAACTACCCGCCGGAGTCGAATTCGCCTACGACGGCATGACGGTGGAACTCTGAAGAGATAGAAGTTTTACAGAAACGGACGGAACCGATGTTCAAAGACATTCGACTGCACGGCTACGCGAACGAACAGATCGAGTTCTACGCCATCACGGCTGGAACCGAGGCGTACAACCGTTACTTCTTCAACACCGACCCCACCGACCCCGACGAGATCCGTTTCTTCTCACCCGGCAACGAGTTCGTCATCGGCCGCAAAGGGATCACCCACCGCGGCAACGGCGGCTCCTTCTGCGAGTACATGTTCGGCGTCGACCAGCCCATCGCCGACCTCGCCAAGGAGGAGGTCTCGAACCGGCTCATCATCTACGGCACCCATTACGACCACCGGACCGGCACCCTCAAATTCAGCGACCGCACCGAAGGGTACCACAGCTACGACAAGATCTTCTTCGACGGCAACGCCATCTTCAACTATTTCTTCGCCCTGACCGGTTCGGCCTTCAACGGCGCCATGCACGAGCAGCAGGAGCGCATCGTCAAGGTGCTGGGCAAGGCGCTCAAGCGCTCCGACGCCGTGGGAGAGGAGCAGGACAACCTCATCATCGACGAGATCCTCAACATCGTCGACGACCCGGGCGCACACCTTTTCCTCTTCAAGCTCATCAACGTAAAGCACCGCGAATACAGCGACCGCTTCAAGACCCTTTACTTCAACAACAAGAAGATCACCGATTCGGACTTCCAGACGCTCGCCGCCTTGGCCGAGCGCTACGGCATCGACCGCTACCAGCAGGAGCGGATCCGGATCGACGTCATGTACAAGCACCCCGACAACCGCCGCATCGTCGACGAGTACCGGAAGATCCTGATCGCCTGCAACCGCAAGGGGGAGATCAACAAGCTCGAAAACGCGAGGCTCACCCGCCTGAAGACCCTCTCGGTGCGCAACAAGATCCCCGGAGCGCTCTTCTACACGCTCGACGAGATGCTGAAGAAGGACAAGAAGCTCGTCGACCTGGAAGAGAGCAACTACATCTCCGAAACAAGGCAGATCCTGGAGGGGATGTTCCTTTCCGAACGGCACATCGAGAGCACCATCGAACCCGAGGACATGCTGAAGCTCCTCTTCGCGAAGAAGCAGGCTGCGGAAAACCGCGACCACGCCTTCGAGGAGATGCTCTTGGACGCGAGCAAGGCCTGCGACGAGAAGATCCGCGACGGCGCCGACATCTCGATCCTCGAAGGGTACTCCTACATCATCACCTACTTCGACCGCTACGATGCCACCTCGTCCGCGATCAACCAGCTCGCCTTCATGGAAAACGTCAGGATATCCGAGGAGATGATCAGGAGTCTCCTGGGGAACAAGAGCGCCTTCGACATGCTGGCCCCGGACCTCTTCACCAAGCTCTTTATCTCCGGCATCTTCGAGGACAAGTACCTGGGGATCTACGGCCGCAAAAAGGTGACGACGCTTGCGGCCGGGCTGAAGCTGATCGAGGAGAACCGCCTGACCACCACCGCGCTTTTGGAGCAGCTGGTGCGCATCGACAACGACGAGCGCCTCTACCTGACCCTCCTGGAGCACGTGAAGGACCGTATCCGCAATTTCTACTCCAAGTACGCCACCAAGGGCGACCAGGACGCGCTCAAGAAGGAACTCGCCGAGGAGCTCAACCACAAGAAGATCCTTTCGGGCGACATCCCCGCCCACCTGTTCCAGGAGGCGATCCTCACCATCAAGAAGGAAGCGGTCTACATCCACAACCTGCTCCCCCAGATCATCAACGAGAACAACTGCCTGCTGCGCGAGGATTTCCTGGAGAACTCCGGCCTCGACCGTTTTTACGTCGAGGAACTGGAGCGCGAATTCTTCGAACTGAACGGCCTGAACCTCGAGGACCTGTACCAGATCCGCAAAGGGTTCAACTAGAACCGGCACAAGGGGGTTCCCCCCCTACCCGCTCCTGCCACCACTCTTCTTACTCCCTCGCAACCGCCCTCACCCCCGCCCCTCTCCCTCCGGGCGAGGGGAGACAAGAAACCTCGTCCCAGCGTCCCCTCTCCCTTTGGGAGAGGGACAGGGAGGGGGAAAGAGACGTAATTCTGGCTCTCCCCCTGATGTTGACACCGCCTCCGTTTTCCTCTAATGTGTTTCTGGTGTGTAAATTTTGTACTCAGAGGAACAGATAGCCGTCATGGAACAACAACTGAAAAAGTTAGGCGACCGCATCGCCTCTTTCGGAAAGGAAAACCTGGACGAAATGCTGCACCTGGTCGGCGAAGGGTCTAGGCTCGTCTCCGGGCAGGAACGCGTGCGCATATACCTTGAGGATCTCACCAAGGGCGCCCTTTCCTGCGCCTTTTCCTGCGGCAGCTTTGCCACCGAGATCAGACAGGAAACCTTCCCCATCATCTCCGCCGAAGCCGCGGTCTCCCGCACCTTCGTGACCCAAGAGGTGGCCCAGTACCAGAACCCCGCCGAAACCGGACTCCCCTTGGACCAGGAATTCTCGCGCCGTTTCCAGATCGACGGGACGACCATGCTCCCCATTACCAGCCAAGGCAAATCGATCGGCGTCGCCTGCCTGGACGGCGGCGCGCTCTCCCAGGAGAAGATCGACACGCTGGTCCCGTTCCTGGCGAGGGCGGGAGAGAGAGTGGACCATGCCAGGAAATACCACCAGCAGCTTCTGCTGGCCCGGCGGGTCGAACTCTACAAGAGACGCGAGGCCGCCGGCTTCATGGTGCGCTCCGCCGTGAACCTCATCGACGGGCTGACGCTCGCCTCGGTGCTCGTCCCCAACAAGGGGGGGATGGAGGTGCTGGCGAGCCACGCCCAGGACCCGGACCTGAAATACCGCTATGACAACGTGGGCAACATCGACCTGAAGCACGGCACTTCGCTCGTTTCGCGCTACGTCAACGAAGACGGCGTGGTCACGGACCCGAGCCTTCTGAAGCCCATGTTCTTCCCCGACCTTTTTGACCAGTCCATCCAGCGCCGCGCACTGATTGAAGAGATGGGGCTGCGCACCCTGTACATGGTGCCGCGGGTCGAGCCGGAGACGCGGCGCATCATCTGCCTGATGAACTACTTCACCCGCGAGGCCACCAGCTACACCGAATTCGAGATGGGCCTTTTGCAGACCCACGCCGAGATGGTGGAGCGGGTCATCAACGAGGTCGGGGGCGAGCACCTCGAAATCAAGGTCCTTTCCGAGATCTCCGACCTGCTCCAGGAGCCCAACGAGGGGCTGCACGGCTTCCTCACCAAGGTACTCTCCAAGGCGACCGAACTCATCGGCGCCGACACCGGGAGCATCGCCATCGTGCAGGAGCGCGAGGGGGTGAAGTGGCTGGTGGTGGAAACCGAGGAAGGGACCATCGTCGGGGCTAAGAACAAGGAATGGCTCAAGAAGAAGATCCCCCCCTTCAAGATCGGCGGCGCCGACCTTCCCGCCGAGGAGCGCAGCCTCACCGGCTACGTCGCCTGGAACAAGGAACCGAAGATCATCGAGCAGGTGGCGGACCAAAGCCAGCACGAGGGGTTCCACCGCCCGATGAACGAGTTGATCCAAAGCGAGATGGCGGTCCCGGTCATCAGCGATGACGAGGTGATCGCCGTCATCTGCCTAAATTCGCTGCAAGAGGGGTACTTCACCGAAGAGCACAAGCGGATCCTGCAGATCATCGACCGGCTCACCTCGCGCCACATCTCGGACATTCAGCGCATCGAAAGGCTGCAGTCCGAGGTGAACAAGCTGCAAAGCGACATCTCCTACAAGGACCCGAAAGTCTCCTCCTACCGCCTGGGAAACATCATCGGCAACAGCCGCAAGGCGCAGGAGATCGTCGCCTTCATCAACACCGTGGCGCAGCCCTTATCCAACCGGATCGGGTTGTGGAGCAAGAACATATTGCAGGAGGCGACCATAGGCCTCCCCTCCATCCTGGTGCTGGGGCCGACCGGCGCGGGGAAGGAATTCTTCTTCAACAACCTCTACAACAAGCTCAACGAGCTGTACCGGCAGCAGATAAACCCGGACGGCGAGCTCCCGGTGAAGAAGACCAACATCGCCGCCTACAGCGGGGACCTCACCTACTCCGAGCTCTTCGGCCACATCAAGGGTGCCTTCACCGGCGCCTACAGCGACCGCAAAGGGATCATCGAGGAAGCCGCCGGAGGCATCGTCTTCCTGGACGAGATTGGCGACGCCGACCCCAAGACCCAGGTCCAGCTGCTGCGCTTCCTCGACAACGGCGGGTTCGTGCGCCTGGGCGAGAACCGCGAGCGGATCAGCCGCGTCCTGCTCGTTGCCGCGACCAACAAGGACCTGAGCAAAGAGATCGCCTTGGGGAACTTCCGCGAGGACCTCTTCCACCGCCTGACCGAGCTCTCCGTCGTGGTGCCGTCGCTTAACGAGCGGCGCGAGGACATCCCCGACCTCTCCACCCACTTCCTTGGAAAGCTCTACCGCACCTACAGAAGCCGCGAAGAAGAGGTGCGCGACGACGAGCCGAGCCTCTCCCAGGACGCGAAAGACGCCTTGGTAAGTCACAACTACAAGGGGAACATCCGCGAGCTGCGCAGCATACTGTTGCGCGCCCTCTTCTTCAGGACCGGCAAGATGGTCACCGGCGAGGACATAAAGAAAGCCATAAGGGACGGGATGCGCGAGCAGATGGCGCCCGCGGCCGAAAGGCTTTCCGAAGAAGTCGCCGGGGGGATATTAGCCGAGATAGAAGGTGGGAGCGATTTCTGGGAGGCAGTGTACCAGCCCTACTCGCAGAGCCAGATTTCCCGCGACGTGGTGCGGCTGATAATCGAGAAGAGTCGGGTTGCCGCCGGCAAGAACATGCCCGAGATCGCCAAGTATTTAAAAGCCATCACCGGCGATCCCCAGGAGGACGAAGAAGAAAGAAAGCGCTTCTTCCGGTTCAAGAACTTCCTTTACAAGACGGTGAAGATCTGAGGTTTTGGGAAGGATTGCAACAGGCCCAGCAGAGGTCCCTGTCGTGCATGACAGGGACCTCTGCTTTTTTAGCGGGCTTTATCCGCATCCGATCACTATGACTTGGCGATGTCGAAGCGGTCGAGGTTCATCACCTTGCACCAAGCCGCAATGAAGTCAAGCAGGAACTTCTCCTGTGAGTCCTTGCAGCCGTATACCTCCGCCTGGGCTCGGAGCAGCGAATTGGAACCGAAAATGAGGTCGACACGGGTGCCGGTCCACTTCATCTCGCCGGTAACGCGGTCGCGCCCCTCAAAGACATCTTCGGCTTCCGAGGTCGCGCTCCACGTGGTGCTCATATCGAGCAGATTCACGAAGAAGTCATTGGTGAGCGTTCCCGGCTGCTTGGTGAACACCCCGTGCCGGGACTGATTCGCGTTAGCATCCAGAACGCGCATGCCGCCGATGAGGACCGTCATCTCTGGTGCGCTCAGCGTCAGTAGTTGCGCTCGATCAACGAGCAACTCTTCTGCCGATACCGAGTACCTTGCCTTGAGGTAGTTTCGGAACCCGTCCGCTGTCGGTTCCAGGGGGGCAAATGCAACCACGTCGGTTTGCTCCTGCTTCGCATCAGTGCGTCCCGGCGTGAATGGAACAAGAACTTCGTGGCCGGCATTCCTTGCTGCCAGCTCTATAGCAGCGCATCCACCAAGAACGATCAAATCGGCGATCGATACCCGCTTGCCGCCAGACTGGGCGCTGTTGAACTGTTTTTGGATTCCCTCAAGGGTTTCTAGCACGAGCTTCAACTGAGCCGGCTGGTTAACTTCCCAATCCTTTTGCGGGGCAAGACGAATGCGCGCCCCGTTGGCCCCACCGCGCCTGTCGGAGCTGCGGAAGGTGGATGCAGATGCCCAAGCAGTCGAAACCAACTGCGGGATCGACAGCCCTGAGGTAATGATCTTGCCCTTGAGTTCAGCGATGTCTTTATCGTCAATGAGCTCGTGATTCCGTGCGGGGAGTGGATCCTGCCAGATCAGATCTTCTGCAGGAACCTGTGGGCCGAGATAACAGGCGCGCGGCCCCATGTCACGGTGCGTCAGCTTGAACCAGGCCCGGGCAAACGCATCTGCGAACACGTCAGGCTGCTCATGGAAGCGCTTGGAAATCGGCCCATAGATCGGATCCAACTTCAGGGCGAGGTCCGTGGTAAGCATCATGGGCGCATGCCGCTTGGTTGGATTATGGGCGTCCGGCACGGTGCCCTTTGCGGCGGGATCGGTTGGAGTCCACTGATGTGCACCGGCTGGGCTTTTGGTGAGAGCCCAATCATAACGGAACAAGACGTCAAAAAAGCCATTGTCCCACTTCACCGGGTTCGTGGTCCAGGCTCCCTCCAGACCGCTTGTGATAGTGTATTCGCCTTTCCCGGTGCCGAAGCTGCATTTCCAACCCAACCCTTGCTCAATGATGCTTGCGCCTTCCGGCTCGGGCCCCACATGCGTTGCAGCGCCGGCGCCGTGGCATTTGCCGAAGGTGTGCCCACCGGCGATGAGCGCCACAGTTTCCTCGTCATTCATCGCCATACGAGCGAAGGTTTCGCGTATATCCTTTGCCGCTGCAAGCGGATCAGGGTTGCCGTTCGGGCCTTCGGGATTCACATAGATCAGACCCATCTGAACGGCGGCCAGTGGATTTTCCAGCAGCCGCTCGCCGGAATAACGTGTGTCGCCCAGCCAGGTATCTTCCGCCCCCCAGTATATGTCCTCTCCTGGCTCCCAGATGTCCTCGCGCCCGCCACCGAAACCGAATGTTTTGAAACCCATCGATTCAAGCGCACAGTTGCCAGCGAAGATCAGCAGGTCGGCCCAGGAGATCTTCTTGCCGTACTTTTGTTTGATAGGCCATAACAGCATGCGCGCCTTGTCGAGGTTGGCGTTGTCGGGCCAACTGTTCAGGGGGGCAAAGCGCTGACTGCCAGATCTTGCGCCGCCGCGGCCGTCGCCGGTACGGTAGGTGCCGGCGCTGTGCCAGGCCATGCGTATGAACAACGGACCGTAGTGGCCGTAGTCGGCTGGCCACCACTCCTGTGAAGTGGTCATCAACTCGAAAATATCCTGCCTGACTGCGGCCAGGTCGAGAGTCTCGAATTCTTCTGAATAGTTAAAATTACCACCCATGGGATTGGATAGGGGGGAGTGCTGGTGCAGAATCTTGAGGTTCAACTGGTTCGGCCACCAGTCGCGGTTCATTCTACCACCTCTGGCTGAGTGCTTGTTAGCTCTGCCTGTTACCGGGCACTGACTGTCGGTGCTCATAGGATTAGCTCCTTTCATTGGTGTGGGCGACCGAATCCAATCTGAATAAAGTTATAAGAGGCACGCTCTGCGGCTGATTCTGAGAATCAGTAAATAAAGAGGTTACATAGCATCAAGGGGTTGTCAACTTGGTGTTGCCAACCCAATGCATGCCATGGTCCTGCCTGGAAATGTTGAGTTCTGAATGTCAAAGACAGGCGGATTGGCAACGCGCTCAGTTTCAAGGGGCATTCCCCTTCGCCCCGGTTCCCTTCCCCCCTCCCTCAGACACAACATTGATTGGCGCTAATTTTGAAGTATCATCTCCCGTTGAACGAGAAACCTACCTAAAGGAGGAGAAGCGATGCGGCGACTATCTAAATCATTGGTGATCGGCGGCTTGGGTCTTGGCTTTATTTGCGGTGCAGCCAGTCCTGGCTTGGCTCTGCCTAAGCAGCAAACCTTCCACTGCGCATGCGACTGCTCATACAACAGACAAATTGACCACACGGTCAATTTCAGCACATCCGATTGCAGCGTAGCCATCGGCATGGTGTGCCAGGTCGAAGTGCCCCAACAAGGAGTTTGGGTGATCCGTAACGGCGAAATCACAGGCTGCCTGGGAACGGCAGCTTCAGGCACACGGAAGATCGACTCCGTGGGAGTAGGCATCCCGCCGATTATCAAAGACATGCCCCGTTAACTCGAACCTCTCCTTTACTTCGCTTCACAGCAGGCGCAAAAGAGCCCCCTCTCATACAACGACAGGGGGCTCGATTATTTAACCGGAATTTGCAGTGCCAGGTTTTCAGACCTGGCACTCAGCGTGCGAATTTCTGGTCGGGGTTGCCATACAGGGAGCGGTCACCTCATATGTCATGCTCTTAATCAGTATTGTGTCCCCGGAATTCACTTACAAACCGCGGTGTCGGCAAATTCAAGCTCTGACCCCGCCCCCTCCCTAGGAAAGTAAAGTTTACAGACGCGACCCCGTTCTGCTTTATAGGTACAGCGTCTTAGGTGAGACGAAGAGTTACACAACTTACCCACTGTCCCCTCACCCCTCAAATTCAAGCTCTGACCCCGCCCTCTTTTTTTTGAAACGCCAGATAACCTGAGGTTGCGGCGAACAAAATTGCAAGTGAGGGGTAAAGAAGCTCCTTCCACGTGTGGCTTCTTTTAAAGATATCAGATAGCCATGCTGCTATTGATGCTAATGTTCCAATGCCAACTAAGATTTGCCATATTTTTAGACTCGTTTGCAATTGTTCCTTCCTTTTTTGTCTGTTGTTTACCACAAATTTTACATTGGGCTTTTTATAGGAGAATGGGACTTCCGATAGATTGGATCTTCATTTTTGGGATTATACACAAACGCCTCTTTATCCAAGATGACTCTAGACCCCAATATGTCGCGAGCCTCACCAAGGGACCAAGTCGTTGACAAATCGTGTGTTAGGTTCCTGTATACCGAACTAAAGCCTCTATTCTTATCGAATTTTAAAAAGTCTGGCAGCTTAACGGAAAAGTTATAATCTGGGAGCGTTGGTAGACCTTTTAGGGCTGCCACAGTATTGTAAATGTGTACCAGTCGAGTAACCGGAACTCCTTGTTTTGTTTTGATCCCATATTTTGTTCTCATGTCAGTTGATGCTTTTTTCAAATCCACAATTATTTTTGTTACAGCCTTATTTGCCGAACCAATGTCAGACTCATCGAACAAACGTCTTACCTCTCTTAGTTGTTCTCTGGCTTCCTGGAACTCGGATCTTTCCCTTAATTCTAAGGTTGCAGTGATTAGTGTAGCAGGGTCTCCAGTCTGCCTTGCCATCCAAGCACCAAATATTGGCAAATCGATGGCACTCGCTGTTGCCAGTCCACCCTGCTGTATTGCAATAATGTCCTCGCTAAAAGTACTGGAAAATGATTCTACAATTCGCTTAGGGTAGTTCTGCCCGTAGTTACAACTTTGGCTGATGTAGTGTTGTTGGTAAGCCTGCCTTATCGGGTAGAGGAAGGTATCTGCTTGCAGGTATTTCGCCACCAGTGAATAAAAAATTGACCTATTTGCTAACCATACAAGGGAAGCAACAAACGGTTTTATCGCACCCGTCATGCCACCAGTGCTTCCGTCCCCCCATTTCGCTCCTGGAATTTTGTAACCAGAACCTATGGGCTGGCCATAACGATCGAATAGCGCTACATCCCCTGATGTTCGTTTTCCTGAATCCGCAGCATCGCCAAGTTCACTGAAAATTGCAGCGGCTAAATTTCCGTACTTTTCAAATTCTTCGCTGTTTTTTTCAGCGAGTCCTTTTAGCGTTAGATAATAGATGCTTGAACTTACATCCCACGTGCAAATAATGTGCGTTTGCAAGAGTTCAAGTAATCTTTTAAAGTCTTCGTTCACAAATTCACCGCCCCTTATTTCAGGACGTAACTCTGCTGATTTTTCGCTAGCCTTTGCAGCTAGTGCATCCAGATTATAATCAGCAGATCTCAAAAAATTTACGAAGTTGAAAGACTTAATCCTAGCATCCCGATGTCGAGGTATGTAGTCGTCAATAGCGATAATCTGGTCGTAAAACAAAACAGCTTGTAGGAAGTTTTCCAGAGCGACTATGTCCGTATCTACTGAATCTCTGGATTTAGTTTTAACCTGCCCAAGGATTCTCTGGACAGCAGTCAATGTAGCATTATCTACAAGTGCGTATGTCAATTTTTCCTCCATTTCAGCGAGTATGTCACCGACTTTCCCATACCTTTCCAGCAGTTGCTTGCCCCCCCTCTGGCTTGGCTTGGGATTCAAGCGCAATCTTAGTACCCTCCCCCTGACTGGGCGCAGCATATCATGCTAGGTTAATGAATAACAATAAGAAATTGCTCCTGCTGCTGACGTTGGAATGTTGCTGATCTTTGTTAAAGTACGCTAATGTATTATGGCGCTTTGGAACAAACACCACGGCCTTTCGCTCACCGGAGGTGATGGCGATGATGTCGGTTTCGCCAGGGATGGCCGCCGGGCAAGCTGGTGGGTATTTCTCCAGGGAAGACTATTATCTGGGCGGACTCGAGGAAGGGAGCAGCCACTGGTACGGCCGGGGAGCAACGGCACTGGGGCTCGACGGCCCAGTCGCGGAGGAGGAGTTCCGCGCCCTCTGCCGTGGGGAAGACCCGGAGGGGAACCGGATCGTCGCACCCAAGCTGAGCCGGGATCCAGAAAGCGGCTTGCTTGTCGAGACGCATCGGGCCGGCAACGACTGCACCTTCTCAGCCCCCAAGTCGGTCTCCATCGCCTATGCCGCAGGGATGGACCTGGTCCGGGAGGCGCACGACGCGGCGGTGCTCTCGGTCCTCTCGCACATGGAGGAGCATTACTCCCATTACCGCAGTCCTGAGGGGATCAGGTGCGGCGACATGGTGGCGGCGAAGTTCGACCACGCCACCTCCCGGAACGTCGATCCGCAGCTGGGAGTGTCAGGGGTCAGAGCTTGAACTTGAAATAGCTGCAAATTCAGGCTCTGCCGCCACCACACAACCACATGTTCAGAAAGGCGCCCCCCGCTTTATAGGCCCGTCGCTTTTGTCCCATAAATTACATGCTTCTTCCAGCAATCCCCTTTACGGCGCCGAGTATGTCGGCTGGCAACACGAAGTTCTTTGTGTTCGGCGAGGCGGAGAGCTTTTGAATGGCATTCACATAGCGGTCGCCAAGTAGGAACAGGGCGGGGAGCTCTTTGTCGCCTACTGCTACTGCAATATCCTCGATCGCCTTGGCGGAGGCCTCGGCTAACATGATCTGGGCTTCGGCTTCTTTCTTCGCCGCTTCGAGCTTGCCCTCGGCTTCCCGGATCATCGCTTCTTTTTTACCTTCCGCTTCCAGAATCATTGCGCGCTTCAACCGCTCGGCGGTCGCCTGCTGCTCCATCGCTTTCTGCATGGACTCGGACGGCTTGATATCCTTATATCTCTTATGACTTCACCAGAATTCGCAGTTGGTGACGTCATCGGAGGCTCTCTTCTCAAAAGGCTCTCGGCAGATCCAACCACAGCTCTTTTCTGCTGTCGTATTTCCTCAGCTTGTCGACCACACTGGGAACCGGTGCGGCAAAGATCGTTTCGTAAATGAACTCACCGGCCGCAGGATCCATGTCGAAGGCAAGCTGCTCTTTCTCGACACTGAACTGGGCATCGATGCTGCCGGTGTTCCCACGCGCATCCAGCCTTATCCACTTGTTGAGGGTGGCTAAATAGACGCAGTTGAAACCGTGTAATACCAACTCGTTGTTGACCGGCGGATCGAGCCGCAACACCTGGTAGCAGAACCCGGCCGGGATACCGACCGCCCGCAACAACGCGGCCAGCAGATGACTTTTGGCAAAGCAGATTCCCGTGCCATGACGTAGAACTCCGCTGGCCGTGCAGGTCACGACGTCCATGCCGACGTCATTGGAATGGGGAATAGCGTCCCTTACCCACTCGTACAGACAGCGGGCCTTGTCGACGTCACCGGCAAGCGATCGCGTCAGATCAAGCGCTTTCTGCCGCACTTCAGGAGCCTTCCAGTCGACGATAGTGTCAGAAACCAGGTAATCGTTCATTTCATGCGATTGAAGTTTAATAGCCCCCTCCTTCAGCGATGAACTGTTGGTCTAATCATCTCAATTTACCGGGACAAGGGACGACACTGACCGGTAATCATAGTTATAATCTGGCGCATATTGAGCTCCATCGGTCATGACGAATCTCAGATATTTAACGTCCGCAAGATTTACTGGAGCTACCGAGACGTTTGTGGTTGCGGGAACTATGGACAGTTCACCTGCCGAAGTTATCAGATCAGTACTGGCATGATCGCTGGTTGCGTACTCGTTGGTGGTCATCCCCAGGTAGTTCTTGTTCGCATCAAACAGCCATATATACGAGTTGTACTTTCTTTGTTCAGACCAAAGGTATGCAGTCCGCACCGCTGACATACCGATGCTGCTGATTTTGCCCCCGTTATCCGGCGAATACTGCACCTGATACCCCTGGGAGGGGTAGCGGGCCAATGCCGCTACGTATCCACCCGGAAAAACTGGGGACCAGTCCTCTTTGGTATAGAGATAAGGGCGGCTTGCACTGGCAGTACTCCCCGGCTCATGCAGCGACATTTCAAATGGGTAAGTCGGGATGTTTTTCAGCTTTACGTGGAAACTCCATGTCCCAGCAAGAGGGATCGCTTCTCGGTTTGAGAACACCAGGGTGGCAACCAAGCAGGGGGAGCCGTTACTGGACGTGCTGAAGGATAAATTGGGGGTCCAGTACGCACCTGTTGGAGAAGTGATGACGATGCCGTCTATCTGGTCTTGTGGGATAGATTCGTCATAGTAGAGGCGGACGTTTAGGATACTGTTATCGCCAGAAGGGACAATATCAGATGGGACGTTATCGAACATCCAGCCAACTCTCTTAAGGACAGTAACGGGTGTTGCTGTGCTGTCTCCTCCGCCACAACCCGCCAACAAAAACAGTGAACAGGCCACCAACATGACCACACCGACAAATCTCAATTTCAACGTTGTCCCTCCGAAATATTAAATAAATAACAGGTGTGGCAACGAGTACCGGGTTATCTGTTTGGTACCCCAATTAAACTTCTCGGAGCCTCGTTTAACTTAGATGGAGTGTCATTTTATAATATCGGACCACCATTTTATTTTGTTGGAGTTCCAACTTACATAAACGGCATACAGGCATTCTTATGTGGCGCTCCGTTTATTTTAGTCGGCACTCCATTTTTACTTGCTGGGACTACGGTGTAACTAAAGGGGAGCTCCATTTCTACCAGGCTGGCATGGCGAGTGAACTAAGCGGAGCTCCAGTTTTACTTTTCGGCGTACCGCGTAACCTAAAACGGCACTCCACTTACGCCAACCGATGCTCTATTTCACAAAAAAGGAGCTCCGATATTGCACATCGACATGCCACTCAGAAAAACCGGTGCTGCCTCACCGCCCAAGCGAGCTCCCATTTGCCCCGACGGACCACCTGGAGGTGTCCACCCGCCCCGCTTCAACTTGTTATACGGCACTTTCTCGAAGTTAGTTGGAGCACCAACTTTTTAAACGGCATGCCGCTTAAGTTATTCGGACCACCGCTTTAGTTGAATGGAGCTCCATTTTAATGGAACAGACCTCCCAACTTTTTTAAATGGCCCTCCATATAGGTTTGTCGGGAACTCCACTTAAGTTAATCAGCCCACCATTAAAGTTCGGCGAGAGCTCCACCTCAGTTAAACCGCCCCTCCGTTTGAGGTTGTTCGGCGCTCCATCTAAGTTGGTCGGCACTCCGTCTTCGCTGAACGGTATCTCCGCTTCGGTTAAACAGCCCTCCGTCCTGGCAAAACGGCTATCCGTTTCGGTAAGACGGAGCCCCGTTCGAATGAAATGGCTCTCCGAGTTGTTTGGTCGGCGCTCCCTCTTGCTTGGGCGGCGCTCCGTCTTAGCTGAACGACATTCCGCTTAAATGGAACGGGCCCACCGCTTCGGTTGGGGAGCGCTAAGGCGTGTGATGACTGCGGATAATGCGGGTTAATTCGGCAAGGTGAAGTAGAAGGTCGCCCCCTTTCCTACTTCTCCCTCAGCCCAGATGTCACCACTGTGACGCTGGATTATGCGCTGAGCGGTGGTAAGCCCGATCCCTTCTCCTTCGAACTCCCCGGTATGCAAACGCTGGAAGGCAACGAACAGGTTGTCCTTGTACTGCATGTCGAACCCTGCGCCGTTATCTTTGACATAGAAAACTGCGCCTTCGCCTCGCTTTGAACTGCCGAACTCGATATGAGCATTTACGGTTTTGGAGGTGTACTTCCAGGCGTTTCCCAGCAGATTCTGAAGCAACTGTTGCAACAGTGTCCGGTCCCCCAGCACCCGCATATCCTCTTCGACAAATATTTTGACCGTCCGCTTCGGCTCCATCTCCTGGAGAACGGTCAAAATGGACGCGGCCATCTCGCTCAAATCCACCGGCTCCAGTTTCAGCGCCGCCCTCCCTACCCTGGACAGTTCAAGCAGGTGGTCGATCAATCCCCCCATCCTGTTGGATGCTGAGCGGATCCGCTCCAGGTAGTCCTTCGAAGTAGGCGGCAGTTCGTCCGCTAATTCCTCCATCATAATGGCGCTGAAGCTGTTGATGTGGCGCAGGGGAGCGCGCAGGTCATGGGAAACGGAGTAACTGAATGACTCGTGTTCCCTCATTGCTGCCTCCAGATTGGCGGTTCGCTCGGCAACGCGGCTTTCCAACAGGTCATTTGCCAGTATCAAATCTTGTTGCTTGCGCAGAATCTCCTCGTGCAGTTGTTGCCGCTCTGTCACGTCCATAATCATCGCCTGCTTGGAAACGATCTTGTTGTTTTTCCTTATCGGGGTATTGGAAACTTCGTACCAGCGGTTGTCTTTTGGGCTTTGCACCACCCAACGATGGCTCTCGCCTGCAAAAATCAGGTCGTTTTTACACCAGGGGCAGATGGCATCAAGTCCATGCAGAGCTTCATAACATGGCTCGCCGGTGGCGTCGTGCCCAATACGCCGCTTCAGGGCTTCATTCAGGAACTCGATCCGGTAATCGGCCGAGCAGATGTATATCAACCCGTCGAACGCTGTCACCATAGCGCGGTAATATTCCTCGCGCTTTCTGAGGCTATCTTCCTCCCACCGCCTAACTACCGCAACGGTCACGCTGTCTGCCAACAACTCTACAAGTGAGATAAACCCTTTGGAAAATCGATCCTTGCGTCGATCGTTGAACTGTATCAGTCCTATGATTTCTTCATTATGGTGAAGTGGAACCAGGGCTACTGATTCGTATCCCTCCGCGCTGCATCTGTTGCGGGTTCGTGACTGGAGGTCCTCTTCGGTAGTACCTTCGAGTAACTCACTGGTACTGTTTGTCCAGAAACTGCCATTCGGGGTGAAGAAAGGCTTGCCATGGTCAAAGCGCCCGCAGAGGATGTTGCCGCACATGCATTCCAGAACCGGATTGCCGATGTTGTCCCTTTTTATCTGGCCGGCCAAGTCTTTTGCGCACAGATGACTCTCAGCGTTCACGAACTCAGATGCGAAACCCAGGGTATGGAAATAGGGGTAATCCTCTTCTTCACGAAGTCGGACAGCTACAGCTTCACATCCTGAAAGTTCTTGAAAAAAAGGTAACAGCGTGGACATGACCTCTTCGGAGGATTTCCCTGAGGCAAGTAAGTGCAGCAGTCGGATCGAAGCCAAAAGGTGGCGTTCGTCAAGTTCGCCTTTCTTCTTGAGGTCTTGCAACAAATCTTCTGTGGTCATTTCTGTGGTCGCCTTCCTTGCATCATTAGATGCTGACAATTCACTTCATAGCGAGTTTGGCTAAACCTTGGCGGTCCGATTTCGGGCAATCAGACTATCACGCGCAGTTGGGGGATATCAATTAGTATTTGTCAAGACAGTGGATTCGTAGAGGGAAACGATGCGAAGGGGGTGAAGAGGACTGGAGGCAGGGTTTGAGAGTGCTATTTGGGAAGTGCCAAGATCCGGGGCAATAGTACAAGTTACGCTAATCCGTTTCTTCATACAGCCAGCGCTTCACCAGCCGGGTGTAGCGCGGCATTATCACAAAAGTCATCAGCGCCACGATGACCGCAGCGATTAGCAGCGCCTTTACCAAGGGGAACTGCAAAGGTCCCGTCGCGCCGAACAATGGATTCAGAAGGTAGGGGATGATTAAGGTCAGCGGGTAAATGGCAGAGAGGACAAGAAGAAACTGCTTCCAAGATTTAGGTGGCTTTATGTACTGGGGGGTAAACCAGAAATCGACCCCGGTCCTGACCTCGTGGACATCACCTTTGGTCAGGAGGTCGCTGACCCGGCTGACCATTGATTTGCGATCATCGGAGTGCGCCCAGGCGTTAAGATTATGGTAAGTGTCGAATCGCAGTATTGAGGTGTACGTCCTCGTCCCTTGGGCCGGGCGGAATACCTCCCTTCCGAGATAGCCAGGGGCACGGCTGACCAGGCTGAGAATGTCAGAGAGCCAAGCCTCGTACCGCTCCTCTTCACCCTCCTTGATGGTGTGGGTGATGATGAAGGCGACGGACTTGGCCTGGTCGATATCGAGGTTGCTTTCAATGCCCACAACGTCCCCCCAGGATCACAATATATTTTAGCGGGATTACCCTTGCAGTTTGCTCAACACGAATGAGACCAGGAACCCTGCTGTCGTTATCAGCCCGACAATGGCGCCCCCTTCTTCAAATGCCTCTGGCATCATGGTGCTGGCCAGCATGGTGAGGATCGCTCCTGCCGCGAATGCCTGGATCCCGCCGATGATGTTCCCCGACACGCCGGCCAATAGCAGGTAGCCCACCAGCGAACTGGCGGCCGAGATCGCCACTACGGCGGTCCATACCAGAAGGATGAATTTCCTTGAGTGCCCCGCTTTCTGCATCCCCGATGCCGATGACAAAGACTCCGGAATGTTGCTGAGGAAGACGGCGACGACCATGACGACTCCTACCGTCCCCCCCTTGAGCAGACTAACGCCGATGGCAATGGACTCGGGGATGCCATCCATGAGTGCCCCCAGCAAGATCGCGGTGGAGGATCCACCTGCCTGCTGCCCTTGGGACCGTTTCCGATGTTTGCCGCCTTTCTTCTCGATGATCTGGTCGCCCACGTAAAAAAGGATAGCGCCAAGGGAAAGCCCGATGGAGGCGGCGTCGAAACCGCCGCTGCGAAACGCCTCGTCCATCAGCTCGAAAGCTACGGAAGAGATGAGAACGCCGGCGCCGAGCGCCATAACGGCTGAGATCACCTTTTTCGATGTCGGAACGAAAAGGCCGATGACGGCCCCGATGAGAAGGGAACATCCCCCCACCAAGCCCCAAAACCCTGCCGCGAGTGCACTGTTTCCCATAGGTTGCTCCTTGCCGCAAGGAAGTTCACCATCTTCAGGTTCAATATCCCCCAAATATGGGGCCGGCGTCGAACCTGCGCTTCCACTCGCCGTAGCCGATCACGTAGTTATAGCCGCAGACGGTGGAGAACTGACGGTCGCTGATGATCTCTTCGATGACTCTTCCCCCTGCGATGGTGAGGTCGGCGGGACCGAACGGGTTGTATTTCAAGCGGTCGCCATCGAGAAAGACGTAGTCGCAGATGAAGAAGACGTCCTCGAAGATGTAGCAGGTGAACCCCGGGGTATGCCCCCCGATATGGAACGCCTCTATCCCGTTGTGGACGAAGTTCTCCTGGAAGGTGGCGTCGAAACTGAAGGGGCGGCAGATGTCGTGGGTGGAGTCGAGTTGGTGGATGCGCACCTCAGCTTCGAAGTGATCGCGATAGAGGTTGGAAGCACCGAGGAAGTGGTGATGGGTGAAGAGTATGGTATCGGCCTTGGCGAGCGAGGTATCGAAGCAGGACGGGCAGTCGATCCAGCACGCGCCGTTGCCCGTCTCGATCCGGTAGGCGGCATGCTCGATGCCGAGGGCGGGCTGGGAATTGAGCCTCGACACTTTTTGGTTCACCGGAGTCGAGGTGACACGGAAGCGCGCTGAGCATTCTTCCGCGGTTATGAAATGCTTTGACGAGGCGCCGCAAAAAGGGCAATGGGAGGGATGGAACCCGATCATGTTGAAGCCGCAGACCAGGCAAACGTGCTGTTCGCGATTCATAAAGGCCTCCGTTACCGAAAAAAAGCAACAGGGGTGATTATCGCACCGGGAATGGAAAGGGCAACCGGCCTAAATAAGGCCTGGCCGGTGTCTGCCTGACAGACACCGGCCGGAGAAATTCTTAAAAGTAAATCCCCCTAAATCCCCCTTCGCAAAGGGGGACTTAGGGAAGGCACAGTGGGACATACTGATGTTCCAACTTCTGGACTCGTTTCGCCAGGTCAGTTGAAGAAGAAACGGACTCCGAAGGCGGTGGAAAAGTTGGTCGGATCGAAGGAACCGCTGTGGTAGCCGTCTTCAGTGATGTCGGCGTCCGGCGCCAGCACTAGCTTTGCCTCGGCGCTCAAAGCGACCTGTTTTTCGATGAAGTAATCGACCCCACCGCTCACATGGACGCCTAGAGTCGTATCCACATGCCGGTTCCCACCGAAATTTGCGTCGTAGTCAGTGCTGATGACGTCCAATCCGGCTCCAACATAGGGGACCAGCCTTCTGTCATGCATGTTTGTGATCCGGTACTGGCCTCCGAAGGAGACATTGGTGACGTCGAAGTCGCCGGTTTCCGAATCGAAGTAGTAGTTGCTCACATCCAGTTCAGCAGCGAAATGATCGTCGATGCCGTAAAGCAGACCGCCGCCCAAGACCAGGCCGGCGTCGGTGTTGTTGTCCCTGAAGCCGTATTCAGCTTCGTTGTCAGCCGGGATGATAAACCCGACTTTCCCAGTCACGCCCAACCTCCCCTTGATGCTGTCAGCCATGGCAGTACCAGGGACCAGGGAAACAAGCGCCAACAAACCTGCAAGAATCATAAATCTCTTCATAATACTTCCTCCTTTGATTAGCTCAGATCGCACAGAAATAGCTGTGGCCTGAGGCATGGAACGAAAAAAGCCGGGCCACCCTGAATATCGAAAAAGATATTTTCGGCGACCCGGCTGTCTCAGTGAGACCCTATAGGCTTTCCGTCCCATCCTCGCGGAAGGTTTAGTATTGTCGTATATCTGTAGCAGTCGAAGCGGCGATATAGATAACCCAATGAGGAAATGTTGTCAAGGGGCGAAGGATCATCTCAACAGCCAGAGCGTGAGCGGGAGGGTGAAAAAGGAGAGGCAGGTCTGAACGGTGATTATCACCGCCATGCTGTCATGGTCTCCGCCCATCTGCCTGGAAAGGATATAGGCAGTCGGCGCGGTAGGGACACTGAAAAGCAGTACCGCGACTCCGGCGGCAACCCCGGACAAACCCGTGGCTGCCGCCAGATACCAGGCGATGACCGGCTTGCAGACGAACTGGATGCCGCAGCTTGTCAAAAGCGGCTGCCAGTGCCGGGCTATGTTGCCGGGGCGGTATGCGGCCCCTACCGCCATCAGACCGACAGGAAAGGCTGCCTTGCCGAGAAGGGTGAGCGAACCGTCGATCGCCGACGGCAGTTTCACCCCGGCGGCGTTGATGCCGATGCCCAGGGCGCATCCCCAGATCAGCGGGTTCCGCAACAGGTCGCGCCCTACCTTCTTCAGGTCGCAAACGCCGTCGCCGACGGCCACCGAGAAGGCGGAGACGCATAGAACGTTGATGATCAGTATCATGAACCCCGCACCCAGGGAGGCCAGGAACAGGCCTTCCTTCCCGAACAGGTTTTCTGCAAGGGCCAGCGCTACGAAGGTGTTGAAGCGAACCCCGCCCTGGAAAAGCGAAGTGAAGGCCGCTCCCCCCATCTGTCTGCGCATGAGCCAGCCCAGGATCACGAACAAGACGCTGGCGAAGATGGCGCCGCCGACCGTGAGCAGTATGTTCAACCAGGGCGAGGAGCCGATCTCTTTGCCGGCGAGGCTGTGGATCAGGGTGGCCGGCATCAGGAGGTAGTAGGTCAGCTTTTCCGCGGAAGGCCAGAAGGAGGAGGGGATGAATTCAGTGCGCCTGAGGAGAAAACCCAGAAGGATCAGCGCCAGAACAGGGGTGAGGGCATTTACGATAACGGCCATGCTACAACCTCTTCATGTTGGACTGTGGCAAGAGGGTAGCACGACCATGTCTTTAAAAAAAGTTGATAGTTTTTATCTCTTCCTTGAGTTTTACTTCAGCTTTGCCTGCGACAACTCGTCCAGAACCTTGCAGGTCAACGCCAGGCGTGGGTGTTGCCGCTTCTGGTACATACCGACGCGCCGTGTCAGCTGCGGGGTGCCGAAAGGGGTGAGGGTGAAATTGCTGCCGACGTGATCCAGGCGCGATTTGCCCAGCGGCACCACGGCAATCCCCAGCCCTGCCTCCACCAAGGCGAGGGCGGCTTCCAGGGAATCGAATTCCATGACCTCGCGCGGCCGGATTCCGTGCAACATCAGCTCGCGGTCTACCATGGCGCCTGCCCAGGCCATCTTGTCGAAGCGCACGAAAGGAAAGCGCTCGAACAGCAGCCGGACGTCTTTGATGCCGGCTCCCAGGGGAGCAACCACGAAAAAAGGCTCTTCATCGTACGGGATCCATTCGTATTGCGGCGGCACGGCGTAGGGGGGCTCTGTCGTCAAGGCGGCGTCAAGGTCGCCCTCTTCGACTTTGCGCACGAGTTCGGTGGAAAGTCCCGAGACCAGTTTCACATGCATGTCGCGGTAGCGGGATCGAAGCCGCTGGAGTGCGGGAGGGAGCGAGCCGGTGATCACCGTAGGGACGGCGCCCAGCGTCAGCAGCCCCTGCACCCCGTCGGCAGGGGAAAGCCGCCCCTTTATTTCATCGTAGATAAGAAGAATCTCCGATGCCCGGTCCACCACGTAGCGGCCGTTCATGTTGAGCCTGGGACTGCGACCTCCCCTTTCGAATAGCTGCACGCCCAGTTCGTCCTCCAACTTCTTGACCTGCAGGCTTACGGCCGACTGGGTCAGCCCCAGCTGGTCGGCTGCGGCTGCGAAGGTTCCTTTGCCGGCAATGGCGGTGAGGATGCGAAGGCTGCGCAAAGACACGGTTACTCTCCTTTGGGGGGTCGTTCCCTTTTCTCAATCAAAGAGGTGCGAAAGCCGGCTCTTCAGAGAGGCAAGATCGAGACTCTTCAGGCCGAACTCCTGGTCGAGAACCTGAACCACTTCATCGAAGGTCGTCAATTCCCTTTCGGTCTCTCCGTCAGCGCCCACCGTGCGAAAGAGGCGATCGCGGAGCGTTTTGCGCCCGCTATCCGTGGTCAGCGCGGCGACCAGGCTTTGGGTGAAATACGAGTTGGGGTGGGTCGACGTGTAATGATTGCCGGGGATGTAGTCCTGGGGACGCACCGGGCAGGGGAGCAGGCTGTACAGGTTCTTCCATTCCCCATCCGCAAGCCGCGACAGCATGGTTTCCCCGTTGTCGGTCGCATCAAGCCGGAACGTGTCAGGGCCTTGTACCGCGGCCTCACCGGGAGACCAGGGCAACGGCTCCCTCAACGTCCCTCCCCCGAAGCCGACATCGCAAAGGTAGGGACGGTCTTCCACGAAAACACGCAGCGTCATATGGGTCAGCGAAGGCGCCGGTGCGCCGTTCGCCCAGACCCTGCCAAGCAGGCGCTCTAGCTTGTAGCCAAGGCGCTCAAGCAGATGGGCAAGAAGGCCGTTCAACTCGAAGCAATAGCCACCCCTTCCCTCTCCGACCACTTTTGCGAAAATGTCGCTTGGTTCGAGGCTGATGTTCTTACCTTCCAGAACGGCCACGTTTTCGAAGGGCACCGTTTTGGTCATCGCCCTGTGCAGGGTCTGAAGGCGCTTCAAGGGTGAATCTGGAAGTGACTGAACCCCAATTCGTTCGAGAAATAGATCAATATCCATAACCGATCCTGCTTTCCTTATTTCAACTCCTGGATACTTCCAGGTGCTGACTCACTCTTTGTCGTATGCTTGGTCGGGGTTGGCGAAAGGAGATACTTTTCGCCGCCAATTTCCATACTGGGCCATGAACAACCAGCCGTTGCCAATATTGCTGATAGCAAAACCAACCTGACGAGTACTTGGTCAGTGCAGCGCGTGATCTCTGCCGCCATGCTTAATCCTCCGGCCTAATGTGGAATTCGATGCGCCCCTCGAAAGGATCCTGTCCGGGCTCACAAACACGGAAGGAGCGGCTGGGTTTTCGGTTGCGTAGCTCTTTACGGAACTCCATGTCACGGTACACCAGAAAACATACAACCAGGAGGAAAATGGCAATGGCATAGATCATGGGAAACTCCATATCTTCCCTCACCCGCCTTCGCGGACCGAAGCGCTACGGCGCGCAGGCCCGCCCTTCGGGCACCCTCTCCCAAAGGGAGAGGGTATGGACGGCACGTCGGTTTAGTCTTTCTCCCCTCGCCCTCTGGGAGAGGGGCGGGGGGGAGGGCGACATTCATCTGTGCAGCTTTGAGATTATGACGATAGAGAAAAAGGGGAGCCGGACGGCTCCCCTTTGATTGGCTACATCTTGGTGACGGTGAAATCGACGCGGCGGTTCTTCGCCTGGCCGGCCTTGGTCTTGTTGTTGGCAATAGGCTGGCTGTCGCCGAAACCTTTGGCGGAAAGGCGCTTGGCATCGACCCCCTTCTTGTCCACCAGGTATTTCACCACGGCATCGGCACGGTCCTGGGAAAGCTTCTGGTTGGCCTCGGGCTTGCCGACGTTGTCGGTGTGGCCGTCAACCTGGACGTGGAAGCCGGGGTAGTCGGTCATGATTGCCGCGATGGCGGTCATGGTCTTGTCGCAGGAAGGATCGATCTCGGCTTTGCCGGTCTTGAACTTGATCGGCCCCTTCTCGTTCTGCACCTTCTTGAGCTTCTTGGTCACGGCGCTGAGCGCCCCTTCCTTGGCGCTGGCAGCAACGCTCTTACCTGCTTCCTTCCCCAAGCCCTTGAGAGCGTCAAGCCCTGCATGGGCAACACCGGAAACCATCAGCGACAGTACTGCAGCAATAGCAACTTTTTTGAACATACATCCTCCTTTGTTGTTTTAGCAGGCTTGAGGCACTCCCCGAAGCCCACCAAATATTATCCCGCCTGCCTGGTGAGTCAATGAGCGGGACAGCAAGATACATCCGACAGACAGACTGGACTGCTTGATCAAAGCAAATAATTGCTTGTTATTGCCTATGGCGCGCTCTATGTCAATGGGATTCACTTGTAGTTCATTCCCTGTTTCTACCCATCTCCACGTACTTCTTGACGGTGCGCCGGTCGAGCCGGGTCCTGCGGGCTACTTCCTCGTAGGTGCCGAAGCTTTGATAAAGGGACGCGCAGTAGGCTGCAAGCAGTTCCTCGGCATTCATCGAACCTTCCGCCATCTCCCGGGAAAGCCGGGCCGCGGCGTCCTGCTTCGGGACTTCCCGTTTCACCCCCTGGTAGCGTCCGGTGAGGATGATCCTCTTTATCGCCTGTTCCAGCTCCCGCACGTTCCCCGGCCATGCGTAATCCGGCCCGAGGTCGCGCTTCAGGATCCTTTTCACCAACTGCTTCTCGCGCCCCGGCATCTCGCCGGCAAGACGGGCGAGGAGAACGCCAAGCAGGTTGTCCAACTCCTGCGGCTCCTCTTTAAGGCGCACCCTGAGGGGAGGAAGCGTGATGACGTCGGAACAGAGGCGGTAGTAGAGGTCGTCGCGAAACTTACCGCTTTCCAGCATCTCGTCCAGCGGACGGTTGGTCGCAGCGACGATGCGCCCGCTGAAGCGTCTGGCCTCGTGACTCCCCACCGGGAAGAAGATCCTCTCCTGCAGCACCCGGAGCAGTTTTATCTGCACAGGGATGCTGACGTCGCCTATCTCGTCCAGGAAGATGACGCCGTGCGGGGCGCAGCGGCTGAAGAGCCCTTCGTGGTTGTCGACGGCGCCGGTGAAGGCGCCTTTCTTGTGCCCGAAGAGTTCGCTTTCCAGCACCCCTTCGGAATACTGCGACAGGTTGATGGAGACGAAGTTGCGGGTGAAGCTCTCGGCAAAGGCGTTTTTTGCGACGTCGAAGGGAATGAACCCGGAGCGCCCGATGGCGGCGGCCGCGGCCCCCTTGCCGGTGCCGGTTTCCCCCAACAGAAGTATGGAGAATTCCTCCATCTTGTCCCAAAGGCCCGCCTCGAACCACCTCATATCGTGGGTGAAAACGCAGTCCCAGAGGTGCCGGCGCAGGGTCTTCATTGAGGGGGAGCTCCCCACCAGCCCATTCTTGATGAAGTAGAAGGCGCGGCGCAGCTGGTAGAAGACGGCGAGGACGCGCACCGCGTCCTGGTCGCTTATGCCGAAACCGGTCAGCTCCCCCAGCACGTGCCGGGCGAAGGGGACGCGGCACTGCTTGTCCCCCTCCTTCAGCTGGGTCTTTATCAGCTCGTCGAAATGGTCCAGGTAGCGGTGGAAGACGTGAAAAAGACAGACCCTGCGCATGACCTCGCGCCGGTGTCCGTCCAGACTGCGCAGGTCGGCCACTCCCCTGTCGCTCAGGCTCTGCAGCTGTGTGTCGATTCGGGTCACTACCGCACGCAGGATCTCGTCGGCCGATGAACCAGGTGCGGCCCCGCTTATGGCTATATCGAGATCGTCTCTCGTTTCACCGAACGGATTGGCAAACGCGGCGCGCGCAACTGTCTCCAGGAATTCCCACTCGCTGTCTGTAGCTCTTGATGATTTCATGCATCGAATGTACTGGGTGCGTACATTGAATGTCAATTGGGTTTTTGCCTTCACCTGGCAGACAAATACACTTATGGCTTTGGATCAAGCGGTTACATGGCTAAGTGAATGAAAAGAGCGATTGGCATAGTCCCTGTAATAGGGAAGGCCTGAGAGGCAAATCCCCCCTGTCCCCCCTTCGCAAAGGGGGGAACGTTTGCCGTCCTGCAATGTTTCGTGGGCAAACGTACCGCGGGTCCTGTATTTCCTGTCAACACAATAGCAAAAGCCTTTGATATCCGGTTATGGCATTGAAATCACCATGAGGTATGAAATGACAACGTATAGACAAAGCTCCAACCCGCTCGCCTGGCTCAACGCGACACAGTTCCTCGGTGCCTTGAATGACAACATACTGAAGCTTTTGATCATCTTCTTTCTGATCGGGCGCCTTGGCGCGGCCGAAGCGGGTGCGGTCACGGCCGGCGTGGGCGCCGCCTTCGTACTCCCCTTCCTGCTCCTGTCGGCGCCCGCCGGGAGCCTCGCGGACAGGCTGGCGAAGTCGCGGCTGATCGTCTGGGTGAAACTGTTCGAGGTGGCGACGACGCTTCTGGCGGTAATCTCCTTCGCCCTGCGCTTTGAGCCAGCCCTATACCTGGTCGTTTTCCTGATGGGATGCCACAGCGCACTCTTCGCGCCGGCAAAATACGGGGTAATACCGGAACTGGTCCCCAAGGAAGGGCTGTCGCGCGCCAACGGGCTGATCGAATCCTTTACCTTCCTGGCCATCATCGTCGGCACTGCCATCGCCTCGGCGCTCTCCCAGGCGGCAGGTGGGCGCTATTGGCTTTCGGCCTGCGCCTGCCTCGCCGTGGCGCTCACCGGGCTCGGCTCGGCACGGTTGATGGGGAACACTACCCAATGTAACGCCTCCCGCCCGGTCGCCCTCCTCCCGACCCGGATTCTCAAGACGGTGAACGAAATGCGCCGGGACCGCCACCTCATGCTGGCGGTCATCGGGCTCGCCTGGTTCATGTTTATCGGCGCATTCGCCCAGTTGAACCTGATCGGCTACGGCATTGAGGAACTCGGGCTCAGCGAGGCGCAAAGCGGCTACCTGTTCCTCGCGGCGGCCTTCGGCATCGGCATCGGGTCGCTTCTTGCCGCGAAGCTCTCGGGGAGGGACGTGGAGTTCGGCATCGTGCCGCTCGGGGCAACCGGCCTCACCTTGGCGCCGGTCCTGCTGCACGCCGTCCCCGGTAACCTCGCAGCAAGCCTTGTCATCATCGTCGGCTTCGGCGTCTCGGCCGGGGTGTTCAGCCTGCCGCTGCAGACCTTCATCCAGCTTCGGGCGGACGACTCGAAACGGGGCGAAGTGCTGGCGGCCTCAAGCTTCATCAACTGGGTGGGGATCCTCGCGGCTTCCGGGCTCACCTGGCTCTTCAGCGGCCCGCTGGGACTTTCCGCGGCGCAGGGGTTCAGCGTCGTCGGCGCCATGACCCTGATCCTTACGGCTCTTTCCTTCTGGGCACTCCCGGACTTCCTGCTGCGCTTCCTCGCGCTTTTGACCATGCGCGTCTTTTACCGCATCAGGATCATCGGGAAAGACAACCTCCCCGTGGAAGGGCCGGCGCTCCTCATCCCCAACCACGTGACCTGGGCCGACGCGCTCCTTCTGACTGCAACCAACCAGCGCCGCATCCGCTTCGTCATGGAACGGAGCATCTACAACACCCCCATCCTCAACGCCCTGTTCCGGCTCATGGGGGTGATCCCAGTCTCCTCCACCGACGGCAAGAAGGAGATGCTGCAATTCATCAAGAGCGCCCGCGCCGCGCTTGACCAGGGGTACATGGTCTGCATCTTCGCCGAAGGGGCGCTCACCCGCAACGGGATGCTGGGCGAGTTCCGCGGCGGCTTCGAGCGCATCGTCAAAAACAGCGCCTACCCCATCGTCCCCGTCTACATCGGCGGCGCCTGGGGGAGCATCCTCTCCTACGCGCACGGCCGGCTTCTCTCCAGGCTTCCGGCCTTTGCCCCCTACCCGGTCACCATCCTCTTCGGCGCGCCGATGCCGGCAGCAAGCCGCGCGGTCGAGGTGCGTCAAAAGGTCGCGGAACTCTCCTGCGACTATTTCGAATCGAAGAAAGGAGAGCGCCGCCCCTTGCCGGAATACTTCGTGCGCACGGCGCGGCAGCAGTGGCAGCGCAAGGCCGCCGCGGACAGCTCCGGAAAGACCCTTTCCTATGGCCGGACCCTTACCGGGGCCGTGGCGCTGGCGGGGAAACTGAAGCAGGAGATTGGCGAAGCCGAGCATGTCGGGATTCTCCTTCCCCCTTCGGCGGGAGGGGTGATGGCCAACCTGGCGATCTCCCTCTTGGGGAAGGTCCCGGTGAACCTCAACTACACCGCGTCGGAAGCCTCCTTTCGCTCCGCCATCGACCAGTGCGGCATCAACACCGTGATAACCTCGCACGCGTTCCTGGAGAAGCTCCCGAACCTGCCGCGGCTCTCCGGGATGATCTTCCTGGAGGAACTGGTCCCCGCCCTCTCCCGCTTCGACAAGCTGGCGGCATTGGTGAAGGCGCGCCTTTTCCCGGTGCGATTCATCTGCCGCAGCGCAGGCTTTCACCCGGACCGGACCGCGACCGTCATCTTCTCGTCCGGCAGCACCGGCGAACCGAAGGGGGTCATGCTCAGCCACCACAACATCATGTCAAACATCGAGGCGCTGCGGATGGTGTTCCGGGTCGACCTGAACGACAACATCTGCTCCGCCCTCCCCTTCTTCCATTCGCTCGGGTTCACCGGGACGCTATGGTTCCCTCTGGTGTCAGGCTTTTCCGCCGCCTACCACCCGAACCCGATGGAAGGGGAGAAGATCGCCGCGGTCGTGCGCGAGCACAAATCGACACTGCTCCTCGCCACCCCCACTTTCCTCCTCGCCTACCTGCGCCGGGCAAACCGGGAGGATTTCGCCACCCTGCGGCTGGTGATCACAGGGGCCGAGAAGCTGAAAGCGAAGGTCGCCGACCTATTCGAGGAGAAGTTCGGCGTGCGTCCGATGGAGGGATACGGGGCAACCGAGCTCTCGCCGGTGATCACCCTGAGCCTCCCCGACGTGGAGATCGACGGGGTCAGGCAGCAGGGCTCCAAGGAGGGAAGCGTGGGGCACCCGATTCCGGGGGTCGCGATCAAGGTGGTCGATCCCGAGAGCGGGGCCGTCCTTGCGCCGGGAGAGGCAGGGATGATCCTGGTCAAGGGGCCGAACGTGATGTCCGGCTACCTGGGGCGCGCCGACAAGAGCGAGGAGGTACTGCGGGACGGCTGGTACCTGACCGGCGACATAGGCGTCATGGACGAGGACGGTTTCATCAGGATCACGGACAGGCTTTCGCGGTTCAGCAAGATCGGCGGTGAGATGGTGCCGCACGGCGCGCTGGAGGACGAACTGCACGCGCGCCTGGGGCAAACGGGCGTGCTGGCGGTGACGGCAGTGCCCGACGAGAAGAAGGGGGAAAAGCTGGTTGTGGTTTACACCAGGGGGGCGACCGATGCCGGGGCCCTGCAGCGGCATCTGGCGGAGAGCGCGCTTCCGAACCTCTGGAAGCCCGCGCGCGATTGCTATCTCGAAGTGGAAAACCTCCCGATGCTCTGCACCGGGAAGCTGGATCTGAAAGGGCTGAAGGAGTTGGCTCTGGCTGAACAACACGGCATCGCACACGGATTTTGCGGATGACGCGGATAGAGGCGGATCAATCCGAGTTTTGGATTTATCCTCGGTAATCGGTTTTTATCCGCGTCATCCGCGTGCGATGCCTTTGCCTGGCTCTACATTACCGGCACGGCTACGCTGATGGCACCGCGCAGCTCACCTTCCTTGTAGCCTTCCCTTTTGTACCCGGAGACGTCGACGCTCCCGGCGGGGTCACCGTGGCAGGTAAGGCATGACTTCCCGACGTAAAGCGGCACCAGGTATCTCAGCACCTTTTGGCCGTTCAGTTCCGTTTCTTCAACATGGACCTGCTCTCCTTTGCCCAGGGCGAACTTCTTCAAGACGGCCGTCTCGTACTCGTCCGGCTTGTTGTGGTCGGCGCGGAATTGCAGGCTGGTCTGCTTGATCCTCAACTGTGAGCGTTTTTCCAGGGTTGCGCCCACTTTCGCGCCGAACGCGGCGGGATTGTACCCCTTGAATCCCTTCCCCTGCTGGTTAATCACCGGCTGCGCTTCCGCAACCACCAGCTTCGCCGATTGGTGGATATCCGAGAGGGCCTTGCCGAAGTCGTCGTCCCCCATCTTGGTGATGTCCGCGGAAGTCCTGGAGAGGAATTCCATCCTTACCTGCTGTTCATAGACAGCAGGAGTGAACCCCTTGTCACCTTTAGCGGGGTCATTGATTAGTTTCTGGTTCTGGGCCAGGACGGCGCGGGCCGAGAGAAGATATTCCGCCATTGCAGTCGCGACCGATTCTTCTTTTTCACCAGCAGACAAGATGTTCGCACTCAAAACGATTGCTACGGACAAGACCAGCGCTGCGGGCTTCAGACCTTTGAACATGCCTTCCCTCCATACCGAAATTGTATTGTATCCCATAGACAGAAGCGTTACCGCGACTGAGGATACTGAGTTTATTCGGCGACCATTTAGTTTTACTTAAACAATAAATGTGGGGGGATTTGTTTGATGAGGTTAAAAAAACAGGGGTACGGCACCGCACACGGATTTTGCGGATGACGCGGATAGAAGCGGATTAACCCCGGGTTTCGATTTATCCGCGGTAATCGGTTTTTATCCGCGTCATCCGCGTGCGATGCGTTTGTCAGAGCGGGCGGTGGATCAATGCCGGGGTGTGCTGGACGGTCCTCTTGTAGCTTACGGCTGGCCTGCCGAATGCCATGGCGCAACCCACGAGGTGGTCCTCGGGGATGCCGAGCCGCACCCGGCTCTCGGGGACAAGGTCATTGATGGCGATCCTCGCCAGGCCGTCCCACACGGTGCCGACGCCGTTGGACTGGGCGAAGAGCTCGAAGTAGGACAGGGCGATGATGCAGTCGGGCATCGGGGACGCGACCGTCTGCGGCACGGACGCTACCACGAGGTGAGGAGCCCCGCGGAAGAGGACGTCAATCCCGTCTTCCTCCCACATGCGCACGAAGTCGGCGAAGAAGGCGTACGCCTCGGGAAGTGCGTTCTCCCTTACCAGGCGCCCCAGACCCGCCATGACCTCGGCGCGAAACCCCGCCAGCTTTTGCTTGTCGTCTATGACGGTGAAGCGGACCTGGCGCGAATTGACCCCGGTCGGGGCATGCCAGGCGACCTCCAGAAGTCGCTGCAGCAGTTGCGGCTCCAGGTTCTGGTCCAGGTACTGCCGCACCGACCGGCGCCCCTTGATCAGGGTCTCGACCTGCTCCGGGTCGGGCAGGTTCCCCTCGAGCAGCCGGCTGTCTTCCGCCCTTCTCCCGAGTATGGAAACCGCCCCGGTGGGGCAGATGGTGAAGCAGTGCTGGCAGCGATAGCAGTACGGTTCTTTTTCCGCGGCCATGGCGGGATAGCCCTGCTCCATGGCTATGACCCTGGGGATACAGTCGGCGACACACTTGCCGCAATGGTTGCATTTCTCCCGGTCGACCTTGAATTCCAGCATATGGACTCCTTTGACGGCATCGCACACGGATTTGGCGGATGACGCCGATAAAGGCAGATCAATCCACGGTTTTAGATTTATCCGCGATAATCGGATTTTATCCGCGTCATCCGCGTGCTATGCCTTTGCGTCGGTTTCTATGATTACCGGACGAAGTTGGTCATTACCTTCGCTTCTTTCTCAGGCGCCGGCACCGCCCCTTTGCCGTGCTGCACCAGCTTCATCAGCCACGCCATGTTCTTGCCCAGGACGCTCATGATCTGCACCCCTTCCTCGTCCTTGAGCGCTTCGCCGGGGACCCTGCCGTGGATCACGTTCCAGTAGTTGGAGGTCGCCACAAGCATCTCGGAGTAGTTGATGAAGTGGTTCAACTGGTCGAAGGTGGTCACGCCGCCGGAGCGACGCACCGCCACGACGCAGGCGCCTACCTTGTGCCGGAACAAGCTGCCGTTGACGCCGCCGACGAAGAAGGCGCGGTCAAGGAACGACTTCATGGTCCCGCCAATACCGGAGTAGTGCACCGGGGAGCCGAGGAGGATGGCGTCGGCGCCCTTCATCTTCTGCACCCACTCGTTAACCTCGTCGTCCTTCAGCGCGCACTGCTCGTCCTGGTTTTTCGCGCACTGCATGCAGGCGATGCAGCCGCGGATGGTCTTGTTGCCCACGTGGATGATCTCGGTCTCTATCCCTTCCTTCTCCAGCTCGGCGGCGACGAGCTTGATGGCGTGATAGGTGTTCCCTTCCCGGTTGGGGCTTCCGTTGAATGCCACCATCTTCATGTTGTGTTCCTCCGATTGGTGTTGTATTCCAGGCTTTTCTTTCAGAGTGAGATGGGCTATATAGGACCATTCGCGTCAAATGGTCAATAACGAACTTATTTGAAACGTAGTACCTTTTTCGACACTCGGTACCCTTTCGGTAACCGTGGAGGCTTTGGAGCAGAGATGGGAAACGGGCAGGCGGCGGCACAGATGGTTTTCAGGGACAAGGAGTACAAGTGCGGCATCGACGTGACGCTGGCGCTGGTGGGGGGGAAGTGGAAGGCGTCCATTCTCTGGCACCTGGCCCAGGAGACCATGCGCTTTTCGGATCTGCAGCGCCAGTTCTCCGACACCACCCGCAAGATGCTGACCCAGCAGCTGCGGGAGCTGGAAGTGGACGGGCTGGTGCACCGCAAGGTCTACGCACAGGTGCCGCCCAAGGTGGAATACTCGCTCACCGAGAAAGGAAAGACCATCTTCCCCATCCTCGACCTCATGTGCGAGTGGGGACGCACCTATCTGCAGGAGGAATAGTTATTCCTCCGGGTCCCGCGCGCCCCGTTTCTTGTACGACTCCTGCAGCTGATCGAAGCAGGAGGGGCAGATGCCGTGGCTGAAGTGGGCATCCGAATGCTCGCTTATGTACTGCTCCAACTGCTGCCAGCTCTCCTCGTCGGTGCGGATCTTCTTGCAGTAGGAACAGATGGGGAGGATGCCTTCCAGGGTCCGCACCTTGGCCAGCGCCTCTTGAAGCTGCGCCACCTTCGCCGCCAGTTCCTGCTGTATCTGCTCCCTCTCCCTTACGTCTTCCTCCAGCGCCTGGTTCGCCGACTCCAGCGCGGCAGTCCTCTCCTTCACCTGCTCCAACAACCCGTCCTTCTCCTTGCGCAAATGGCGGGAGAGCTGGTTGAAGGTTACGGTCAGCTCCTTTAGTTCCTCCGCCCTGGACAACTCCGGTATATCCTGCCCCAGCCTGTTTTCATCGCGCAGGATCGCGTCGGTCCTGTCGCGCAGGACGGCGAGCGGGTTCAAAAGCATCCGGTTCATGACCAGGAACTGCGCTCCCGACGACACCCCGAGGATGGCCAGCAGCAGGAAGCAGAGCTCGAAGGAGAGCTTGTTGGCGTTGACATAAGCCTCGTGCAGCGGGATGCGGATCGATATGGCGGAGACGAGCTCCCGGTCCTCGCGGCTGAAACTGCGCTCGGGGCCATATCTCGCCACCATGTCGGCAGGCGCCGCGCCAGGTGTGCTGTGGCACCTAAGGCAGCTCTTCTCCATGCTCTCGCCGCGGCGCATCACCACGAAGTAGGGCTTGCCCTCGATCTCGCGGATGAAGGACTTGACGGCGAGGCGGGGATCCTTCCTGGTCTCCTCCAGGAAAGCGCGTTCCACCGGGTCCGCCTCGTTGCGGGGGCTGCGGGCGTTGATCGCGCACTCCTTGTAGTAGAAGTCGCTGTTGGAGAAGGCCTTGTTGTAGAGGTCGATCTCGCGCACCGCATAGGTGGAAGACATCCATACCGGATTGAAGTATTCCTTCGGGCGATACAGGTCCGTCAGCTGAAAAAGCTGCGGTTTCAGCTGGTTGGAGAAGTAGCTGTGAATGGCAAGGTTGTGGTCCAGTATCAGCCTCGCCTTCTCCTGCGCCACCACCAGCGCCTGGGCGCGCTGCTGGTGGTTGACCGTGAAGATCGTGGCGGCGGAGACAATGAGAAACAGGGACACATGCAGCAAGGTGAACATTTTCCGGGTTGTGATCGTCGGCATGATGATCCCTCCAGCCCTTCCCTTTTACTTGACAACACCCGCTGCAGTGCCCGTGAAGGTGGAGGCGCCGGGGTTACTGCGGCCGGCGGCGACCCCGGTGAACTGGACGTTGCCATACGTGCCGACCGCGCCGCTGTTGCCGTTGAACTGGAGGCTCGCGGACCACTTGTTGTTGGTCGTATCCCACTGCTTGACGGTGAAGGTGGGGGAGAACCCGGAGACGTTGACGCCCGAGCCGACCACCTGGTTCAGCGTCGCGGCGGAGCCCAGGGTGGGTACAGTCACGTAGCTACCCGAGATGCTGTCGGTGGCGAAGATCTCGGGGCGGCCGGTGGCGACCGGCGCGAAGAAGCGCAGGTTCTGGATCGTTACGTTGTACTCGCCGTTGCCGCCGGAGAAATCGGCCTTCCCTACTTCGACGGCAGGTATCTTCAGCTTGTTCAATGCGCCCGGATCGCTCGCAACCATCGAGAGGAACTTGTTGGTCTCCAGCCACATGCCGGAGGTAATGGACTGCAGCGACACCGGGTTGAAGGTTCCCACCGTCTCGCCGATGAAGATGCCGGTTTTGGGCGTCGCAGTGGCGTCTACATTTACCATATCATACCATCCCGCCCGGACGCCCGCGGCCATCTGTCCTCTCCCGGGGTCCCACATCTGCCCCGACATTGTTCCCACCGTGGTCAGGTTTGAATCGGGAAGAACGAAATCGATGCTCCAGGGGGTGTTGGCGGCAGGTCCCGAGCTGACGGGGGCGTAAAACCCGAAATTCCCGATGCCCCACTGGGGCGTGTTCGTTAGGAAACTGCGGGTAAAGCCATCGGCGTCCCCTCCGCCTAGAGTCACCCCGTTGCCGGTAAAGGTGGAGGCGCCGACGACAAACGTGGTCGTACCCGTGATGACGCCGCCGTTGTTCAGCGTGGTCGCGGTCACCGACGGGGCCGCGTCGAGCTCTACCGGGAAGAAATCGCCTTCGTTTTGCCAGATGTTGTTGGAGGGGTCGAGGAAGCCGGAGAATTTCCCCTGCAGTACCCCGGCTTTGCCGGCCGGGTCTATGTAGAGGGCGTTGGCTGCGCCGATGATGCCTGGACTGTCGGGGTTGCCCCCTACTGTGCTGACCCCTGCGACCAGCTGCCCGTAGTAGGCGCCGCCGTCGGCGGTCATCGCCTGGCCTGACAGGTCTTTCGAGATGAGCGGAGCACTGAATACGTAGTCGGTATTGGTCAGCGCCTGGCTCGGGGTGAGGAACCCGATCCCCCGGAACTCCGAGGTGAAAGAAGGCTTGGCGTTCCACAGGGACATGCCGCCCATGACGCCGTTGACGGTGCCATAGGAGGTGACGCTCCCGCCGGAGATGCGCCTGAGGTCCCCGGTGATGTTGTTGTAGTAGGTGACCGGGTGTGCGATGCCCGCGGCGCTGCCGCTGAAGGTCGTGCCGCTGACGGTGCCGACCGCTACGCCGTCAAACTCGTTTCTGAACGAGGTGCCGGTCTCGCCTATCGCGTTGACCTGCCCAAGCCAGGTGCCGTTGGCTGCGTTTACACCCGAAACCCAAAGATTCCCCATCACGCTGCTGCTGCTTGCAGTGGCGCCGTTCATGAGCGAGAAGTTTTGCTGCTGCAACGTCCCTCCAAAGCTGCCGCTCACGTTCTGCGCCACCCACAGAGAAAGGGGGCTCCCCGACCTGCCGTAGAACTTGAGAGTGCCGAAGTTGACGCTCCCGGTGGAGTTGCTCCCGTTCAAGGTGAAGCTGTCGACGCCGGCCAGGGTCGGAAATCCGAGACCGGCGGCCAGGGTAGGGTTGGCCAGGAAGCGGTTCAGGTCGATATAGACGCCGGTGGTCACCGCTCCGAAGGTCGAGGTGGCGGGGTTGGAGCTCCCCGTGAGCGTGCCGGTGAGGAGTTTGAGGCTTCCGTTGCCCAAGTCGCCCCAGACGCCGTCGGCCTTGCCGGTGAGCGCGCCTTCCTGCCAGTTGCCCAGCGACACCACCTTGATGCTGTTCTCTAGGTTGAAGACGTTAGCCGCGTCGACCGTACCCCACTCGGCGTTGCTGGTCAGCACCAGCTGGCTGCCGCTGCCGGCGTAGGAGCCAAAGGATTCCCTGGTCCAGATGCCGAAACTCGGATCAGCCGCCAGGTGCGCAAGCCTCAGCACGTCGCCCCGGTCGGCTATAGTGCCGCTGTAGTTGAGGCCGGAATCGAAAAGGTACCCTTCCGCCTCGTTGCCTCCGTCCATGTTACCGGTCAGCACCGGGCCGGTCAGTTCGACCATGGTCGTTCCCGTCTTGGAGTCCCACCAGCCGGCGCCGAAAGATGCGGGAAGGAGGGTGCTGGTCGGCGTCATCTCCGTCAGGGTCAGGGTTCCGGTGCCGCTCACCTTGCCGCTAGGCGCGGCCCCCGTGGCGCCACCCTGCATCAGGCCGATCTTCCCGGTCGGGTCGACGTAGATCCCGCTCAGGCTGGCGTCGATGGCGGTCCCCGCCGCAGCGGTGCTGTCGAGAGAGCTCCCGCCGAAATAGCCGAAGAAGGCGCCGCCGTCGGTCGTCGTGTGGGTGGGCGTGCTGTCGGAGAAGAAGTTGCCGAACCAGTAGTGGTTGGGCTGCTGCAGAGGCAGGGTCGGATAGCTGCCGGCAAGGCTTATCGAAGCGCTCTTGGTCGCCCAGGGCGAGGTCGTGCCCGAGATTACCGGCGCGAAACCGGGGTCGCTGACAATGGTAAGCAGGTTGGAGCCGGGGTCTATGGCGGCGCCCCGGGACATCAGCCCCCCGGCAAGCGTGCCGCTGAAAACCGGCGGTGTCGCGGGAGGGGGGGTAGTGCCTCCCGGGTAAGTCGTTGGCGGCGTATCAGGCGTCTTCCCGTCAGGAGAAAGGGGGTCATCTGGGTTTGGCTTATCCTCGGGCGGGACTAAATCTGTCACCGGCGGTGCCACAACAGTGGGGGAAATCGGCGTCGTAGGAACCGGTGCCGGAGCTTGCGGTGGCGGCGCGCTCAGGTCGGGGCTCGGATCCGTAAAACTAGGGCTGGTGGCGACGGGGCCGCCAGTGCTGGGGGTATCAGAAGAGGGGCTGCCGGAGCCGGAGTCGGACGACTCGGCAGTTGTAGTGCCGGTCGGCGAAGTAGTGCCGGAAGTCGGCTGGGAACCGGAGGATCCCGCACCGGCATCGCCGCTTTCGGCGGCGGGCGCCGCCTGCGGCTCGCCACCCTGTTTACCTGTCGGGTTGACGTCGCTTTGGTGGCTGTTCATCTCATTGTCGGATACCGGCCGCGGCGGCGTCGGCGCGCCGCGCCTGGTGACGGTGGTGGCGGTGCCGGCGACGAGGGTCACCCCCTTGGAGGGCTGCGACAGGCTCGCGGTATGCACCACCCCCTGCAAGACGGCCACCCCGGTCACGTTGGCCTGGTGATAGACGTAAAAGGAGGTGCCGCGCACCCCTGCGATGGCGTTGGGGGTCCGGATCTCGAAGCTGCGCGCCGTGCCGCCGGCGGCCGCGGGGACTACCGTCGCCTGCACCTTGCCGCGGGGAAGAGCGAGCTTCCGGTTGGAGGCCGAATATTCCCCCACGTCGATGCGGCTTCTCTGGGCGATCTTGATGACGCTCCCGTCGTTGAAGGTGAGCTCGGCCCTGGCGTTGCTCTTGGTGCGGACGAAGTCGCCTTTCTGCACCGCCCCCCCGACCCTGGCGGCTACCGCGGGGAGCTGCCCTCCCGGCATGATGTCCACCGCACCTTCCACGACGGTCAGTTTCCCCACCACCTCGGCCCATGCGGAGCCGGGAACGGTCAGGAGCAGCAGGGGAAGCAAAAGCGATATCAGCACCAGGATGCGTTGCATCGGAAGGCCAGGCTTCGAGCTACTCTTGAGCTCCCAGGCCGGAGCCTGCGAACAAGGGAATCCGTTGTTGCGTTCAAAAGCCGGGGCCTGGAAACGAGGAGAGTCGCTGCCGTGCTCCAAAGCCGGGGACTGCGAGCGAGTAAACTCGATATTGCGTTCCAAAGCCTGGGCTTCGGGACGGGAATAGCTGTTTCGGGCACTGATCATGGTGTGTCTCCTAAAAACTGAACTCTATCCCGGTGCTGAAGGTGTTGCGGTTGTAGTCGTACACCTTGATGTTGGATTTAGCCGTTGTGTGTGAGTACTGGGCCAGAAGCGCCACGTTGCCGGTCAGGTTCCAGCTGAGGCCGGCGGTACCGAACCAGGTGGTGTCGTCGCGCTGGACGTCGAAGACGGTGTTGGTCTTGAAGTAGTCCTGGGTGGAGACCTCGCCCGAAAGGTTGAACTTCAGCGCCGCGGAGAGCGGAATCACCCCGCTCGCCGAGTAGCGGTGCCCACGGTTCTTCCAGTTGACTCCCCTGGCGTTGTCGTAGCTGAAGTCGTAGCGCAGAGCGGCCATCCCTCCCTGGTCGCCATAGCTGAAGATGTACCCGGCGGAGGCGCCCCCTATGTTGGCGTCGCGGTCCTCGTCCTGCACCAGCGGGTCCTGCAGCATGTCGCGGCGGGTGAAGTTGGCCGCTGCCTGCAGTATGTGCTGGGGTGCTGCCTGCCAGGACCAGGTGGGGCGGACCGTGACCAGCACTTGGTACTCCTTCTCCTTCAAGAAGACGTGGCTGAAGTTGATGGGGAGGGAGAAGATGGAGTTGCCGAAGGAGCGGCCGGGGTTGACCGTGAGCGAGTTGATCACGGTACTGGGATTTTCCTCAGCGGTGTTGGTGTCGCCGTACTTGGTGCTCTGCACCAGGTACTGGGCGCTGAAGGTGTAGTCGTTTTCAAGAAGAGGGGTGTAGTCGAGCCGGAAGCTCCCCATGAAGGCGTGGTCGCGCTGCCCGGTCGGGTTCCCGATCTGCGCCCTGGCGCCCGCGTTCGACGGGCTGGAGATGGCGTTGTCGTCGTAGAGGTAGTTGAGCCCCAGGGTCAGGTGCAGCGGCCGGTAGCTTTCCAGGATGCGGGTGAAGGACTGCTCGTATTCCCTCGCGTACCCTGCTATCTCGGAGTTGGGGTCGGCGGCTACCACCGCCCGCAAGGCGTCGCGGGCCCGGGTGAGCTTGCGCGACCCGGCCATCGCCATGGCGATCTGGAGCTGTGCCGGCTGGTTGAGGGACGGGTCGAGCCCTTTCGCCTTTTCGAACGAAGCGACCGCCTCATCGGTTTTGCCGAGCCCGGCGAGGATGATCCCCTTCAAGAAGGCGCTCCGCGCCGGGTTCACCCCTGCCGCCTCGGAGCGGTTCGCCCATTCCAGCGCCTTGTCGTCGTCCCCCTGCACATGCCAGGCGTCGGCGAGTTCCAGGTAGGCGTCGAGCACCGGGGGCTTCAGCGTCGCCGCGTCGGTGAGATCCTTGATGGCGCCCGCGATGTCCCCCCCCTGTTTGCGCGCCATGCCGAGGTAGAACGCCGCAAGCGACGACTCCGGCTGTTCGGCCCGCGCCTTCTGCAACAGGGCCAGAGCCTCCTCGAAGTTCTCCATGCGGTACTGGACGATCCCCTCGTCGAGGTTTGCTGCCTGCGCCGGCGCGCCAAAGGTCAGGGCGGCTACGAGAGCCGCGGCGGCCAGGGATGCGGTTTTAATCACGGGCATTCCTCCTAAAGTCAAAACCATTTTATTTCTCCGTCAGTCTCAAGGGTTCCATCTCCTCGCACTCGATGATGACGGCGGGGGCGTCCCCGGTGGAGACTGCGGTGTACAGCGTCACCGGCTGCTCTTTCCCTTTCACGATCACGCGGCTGACGCCGCTCAGCTCGATCCCCGCAAGCGTCCCGGCCTCGATCGGGCCCCGCAGCTTCTCGACCGTCTTCTCGGTGACCAGTATCCCCGCGTCGAACCTGCGGGTGAGCGACTCGACCCGGCTGGCGAGGTTCACTTCGTCGCCGATGACGGTGTAATCCATCTTCTTCCCCTCGGCGCCGATGTTGCCGACGATGACCCAGCCGGTGTTGATGCCAATGCCGCAGCAAAGCTTCGGCTTTCCCTCCCGCTCCCACTTCTCGTGAAGCTCGGCTAGCCTGGCCTGCAGCTCCAGCGCGCAGCGGAGCGAACGCTCGGCGTGGTCGGCGCAGGGAAGGGGCGCGTTCCAAAAGACCATGATGGCGTCGCCCACGAACTTATCGAGGGTCCCCCCCCACTTGAGGATGACGTCGGTCATCTCCCCCAGGTACTCGTTCAAAAGGGCGACCACTTCCTCCGGCGCGTGCTGCTCGGAGAAGGTGGTGAACCCGCGCACGTCGGAGAAGAGGATGCTTATTTCGCGCTTCTCGCCGCCGAGCCTCGCCAGGGCGGGGTTGTCGATCAGCTCGTTGACGATGGTAGTGGTGACGTAGCTCGAGAACATGGCGCGTATCCTGCGTGCGCGGCGCTCCTCGACCGTGTAGTTCCAGGCGGTGACGGACATGAACAGGAAAAGGAGGTTCCCCAGCGGGCAGGCGAGGTTCACCCACACCCCGAACCGGCTGAAGAGGAGTATTCCTGCGGCCGCTACGACCGCAGCGCCGACCGCTACCGCCACCGCCCCCCAGAAAAGCCTCAGACGGCTCAGGATGAGCGCCATGACCAAACCCGACAGCAACAGGAAGAAGAGGTCCTGGGCCGTAGTCGCCTTCACCAGGAACCGGTGCTCCAGGATCGAGGCGGCGATGGTGGCCTGCTTCTCCACCCCGGGCATCACCGCGGTGAAGGGTGTAACCCTCAAATCGAGCATTCCCACGGCGGAAGCGCCGATGAAGACGATGCGGTTGCCGAGCTCTTTCGCACCGACCTTGCCGTCGACGATGTCTGCGACCGACACGTGGCGCAGCGTCCGGCCCGGCCCGTAGTAGTTGATCGGCATGCGCCCCCAGCGGTCGGTAGGTATCACCGTGCTGCCGACCTCGATGGATCGGGTGGCGTGCACCTGCAGCTTCTCGGGGGAAACCCCCTTGTAGAAGGCGGCGCTTTTGAGCCCCAGGGACGGGTAGAGGAGACCGTCGTAGGCTACGAGCAGCGCCTCCCAGCGCAGGGTGCCGTCGAAGTAGTCCGGCAGCATGCTGATGTGCGCCAGCGACATGGCGCTTTCCCGCAGCGGCTTAACCGGTATGATCGGCTCCCCGGTCGACGTTATCGGGGGAAAATCCCGGTACAGCTCCGGCTCCAGGATCGCGGAAACGGCCGACGGCTCCAGGTCGGGGTTGGCACGCCCCTTAGAGGAAGTCTCGAAATCGAAGACGATGGGAAGAATTACGTTGCCGGCGTCTTCGATGGCGCGAGAGAGTACCCGGTCGTTCTCATCGCTCTCGGGGAAGATCACGTCGAAGGCGATGACCGCCGCCTCGGCCCGGGCCAGCTTGTCCACCAGCCCCGCCATCACCTCCCGGCTCCAGGGCCAGCGCCCGAACCTCGCCAGGCTTTTCTCGTCGATGACGGCGATCACCACCTGGTCCGGCGCCTTCACAGGTCCGCGCAGGTGGAAACGGAGGTCGTAGAGCTTAGCCTCGGTGATCTCCAGCGGGAGCGGATTTTCGACCAGCAGCAGGCAGAAAAGAGCGGTCACGGCGCAGCCGATAAGGAAGCGTATTGTGGCTGAGCTGAGATTCTTCATAAACCAGCAATTCCTTCAGTTCACGATCTATCTGCCGATGAGCCTACTACATGTAACGTTTCGGAAACGGCGTTTAAAACTTTAAGTTAAGCAGCAGCCGGACGTGTTAACCAGGACTAATCCAACCGGAAGCTGCCGGCAAAGTATGCCATCGCCACAGAGGACAGATCTATGCCAGATGCAGATCAACTCAAACAGCAACTCGAACATCGCAAACGGTTCATGGAGAAGATCAACGAGATCCACTCCTCCGGGAACCTGAACACCATACTGGTGCAGTTGAAGGACAGCATCGCCGAGCTGTTCAAGGCGGAGCGGCTGACCATCTACGTGATCGACCATAAGCAGAAGATGCTCATGTCCAAGGTGAAATCGGGGGAGGAGATCCAGCAGATCACCGTCCCGATCGGCAGCAACAGCCTCGCCGGGTTCTGCGCCCTCTCGGGGACGCTGCTTAACATAAGTGACGCCTACGACTCCCACGAGCTGAAGATGATCAGTTCGGGGTTGAGCTTCGACGTCACCTGGGACAAGAAGAGCGGCTTCCGCACGAAGCAGGTGCTCTGCGTCCCGATGAAGTTCAACAACCAGATGATCGGCGTGATGCAGCTCATCAACAAAAAGGCCGGGGACAGCTTCGACGACACGGACCTAAGCTACGCAACCGAGCTCGCCACCTCGCTCTCCATAGCCATCCACAACATCTTCCGGCTCGCCGCCTCGGCCAAGCTGATCAGGAACAAGTCGCGCTACAACTACCTTTTGGACAAGAACCTCCTGGAGGAGTCCGACATCCAGAGGGCTACGGCGCATCCGGACGTGGCGAGCATAGGGCTCGACCACGTGCTGATGCGGGACTACAAGATCCCACGCGAGGAGATGATCAAGTGCCTGAGCCTCAACTTCGGCACCGAGTTCGTCTCCTTCGACCCGGACCTGCCCAGGCTGGACGACGTGCTGAAAAAGACCAGGCCAGACCGCCTCAAGAAGGAGCGCTGGGTCCCGGTCAAGATCGACCACAGCGTGCTGCAGGTCGCCATGGAGGACCCCACCGACCTCGCCAAGCAGGACCTGATCAAGTTCGTCTTCCAGGAGTACAAGAGGATCAGCTTCGTCGGTGCCTTCAGAGAGGACATCGGAAAATTCATCGACCACTACTACCAGCTCGCAGGGGGGAGCGCCGAGGGACCTTCGGCCAGCATCTCCGACCTTCTTAGCAAGCTCGACACCGACGACGACCCGGCGGTAGAGCAGGAAATGCAGAAGGTCTCGGAGCAGGACAGCGTCATCGTCCAGCTGGTGAACAAGATCATCTGCGAGGCACACGAGAAGAACGCCTCCGACATCCACATCGAGCCGGCGCCGGGACGCGAGGACGTGACGGTGCGCCTTAGGATCGACGGCAGGTGCGCCGTGTACCAGCGCATACCCTACAAGTACAAGCACGCCCTGACCTCCAGGATCAAGATCATGGCGGGGCTCGACATCGCGGAGCGGAGAAAGCCGCAGGACGGAAAAATCGACTTCAAGAAGTTCGGCCCCAGGGACATCGAGCTCAGGGTGGCGACCCTCCCGAGCTCGGGACAGCTGGAGGACGTGGTGTTGAGGATTCTCGCCTCGGGAGAGCCGATCCCGTTCGAGAACCTGGGGCTCACCGAGCGAAACCGCGAGGTGTTCACCGACTGCATCAAGAAGCCGTACGGGCTGATCCTGGTGGTGGGCCCGACCGGCAGCGGCAAGACCACCACGCTCCACTCCGCGGTCTCGGTGATCAACACCCCGCAGACGAAGATCTGGACCGCCGAGGACCCGATCGAGATCACGCAGAAGGGGTTGAGGCAGGTGCAGGTGAACGCGAAGATAGGCCTAACTTTCGCAGTCGCCCTGCGCGCCTTCCTGCGCGCCGACCCCGACGTGATCATGGTGGGGGAGATGCGCGACGAGGAGACCGCCTCTATAGGCGTGGAATCCTCTCTTACCGGCCACCTGGTCTTCTCGACCCTGCACACCAACTCGGCGCCGGAGACGGTGACGAGGCTACTCGACATGGGGCTCGATCCCTTCAGCTTCTCCGACGCGCTCCTCTGCATCCTGGCGCAGCGACTGGCCCGCAGGCTCTGCAGCGGCTGCAAGGAAAGCTACCGACCCGCCGAGGACGAGCTGCAGGAGATCGTCGCCGAGTACGGCGAGGCGGAGTTCGCGGCGCTCAGGATGGACCCGGCCACCATCACGCTCTCCAGGGCCAAGGGGTGCGCCAAGTGCAACGGCTCCGGGTACAAGGGGAGGCTCGGCCTGCACGAGCTGTTGGATTGCGGGGACCAGATGAAGGCGCTCATCAAGGGGAAGGCCGAGGTGGCGGAGTTGCGGAAGCAGGCGATCGCCGACGGCATGACCACGCTGAAGCAGGACGGCATCCTGAAGTGCTTCCAGGGGCTCACGGACATTCATGAAGTGCGGCGCGTCTGCATCAAGTAACTCAGCCACTTAGAGTCCGTTTCCTTGTTTTTTGAAAGGGAATGGGGTATAAGGGCGTGTCTGCCAGTGAAATCCCGGCCGGCACATCGTCTATGATCAAAAATCACCTCACCCAAAAAAGCCTGCTGCTTCTGGCCACCTGCGTCACCGTGATCTGCATCGCGTTCACGGGGATGCGCGTGCCCGACCTTTCACGCCCGCACCGCGCGAAACCGAGCCAACGGGTCTTCATAGAGAAGCAGATCAAGAGCTGCCAGGAGGAAGTGAAGAAGTCACTCGACCTCTTCGCCCTCCCTGCCAAGTTCGCTGTGCCGCGCGCCGACATCCGGTACGCCGTCCATCTCCAGGCCGCCTTCAACGGCACCGGCCTCGCCCCCGATTTCCCCAACCTTTCCCGGGCTCCCCCCATCCGCTGGGCCTGACTCACCGCTGGCCAGATTTTTAAGTTCGCAGCCGACTGCCAAGGGAGGAGTGCGCGCCGCTTCTGCGGATTAGTGCATCCAGAAATCCATTTCACAGGAGAAAAGCATGAATACCAATAAGACCAATATGAAGTTCCTTGTCCCCGTACTTTGCGCCGGCATGTTCATCTACGGCGGATGCGCAAAACAGCAGTCCGTGAAGCTGGACCAGCCCATTGCCCAGTCCGCGACCACCGCAGCTGCGGCCGCCGCTACTGAAAAGCCGGCGGCAAAGGCTGCAACGGCGGAGCCCGCAACAGCCCCTCTCGCCGCCAGCGCCATCTCCAGCGGGTCGATCCCGCCGCAGAGCCAGCCCCAGCAGGCAGCGCCCCAGGCAGGCGCTTCCCAGACCTCCGCTCTGGAAGCCATCTACTTCGATTTCGACTCGACCGTCTTGAGCGACACGGCCCGCGCCACCCTGGCCGCCAACCTGGAAAAACTGAAGGCAGCCCCGAAGGCGGCTCTGAGAATAGAAGGGCACAGCGACGAACGCGGTTCCGACGACTACAACCTCGCCCTGAGCGAGCGCCGCGCGCAGAGCGCGAAGAAGTACCTGCAGGCGCTGGGATTCCCCGCGGAGAAGCTTTCCGTCCTGGGCTACGGCGAGGAGAGACCGGCGGTCAAAGGGGAAGGCGAGGAGATCTGGGCAAAAAACCGGCGGGACGAATTCGTCATCGCCCGATAACAGCTGGGAAGCCGGGGCCGCACCAGTGCGGCCCCGTATCCTCGTCCTCAATCTCAAGCTTGGGGACGCATAGGCAACTGGAGGCTTCGCTTCCTTTTGTAAAGTACACAAGCGGTGGCACGACTGAGGGTTCCCAAGCTGGAGCTTGGGAACCAGAAGATATAGTTGCTGCAGGCTGATAAAAAAAAGAGGTCACATGAATCTTCGAAAAAACGGCAGGATCTGCCGCCCCGCGCTGCTCGTCCTGGGCTTTTTGTCCTGCGGCTTTACCTGGGGCTCGAGCCTGCCCCCCTGCGACAAGGCAAGTGAGGCGGTCAAGGAGATCACCCGGCAGAGTTCGGCCGACAAAAGGCTTGAAGCTGAGAAGAAGGTCCGGGAACTCTGCGCCGACGGCGGCGCCGCCCATTATCTCAAGGGACTCGCGCTGGAGGCGGCCCAACGGCAGGAAGAGGCGGTTGAAGAGTACCGGAGCGCCGTAAAAAAGGACCCCCAGCTTGCGGAGGCGCACGGCAGGCTCGGACTGCTGCTTTTCGAGAAGGGAGCGCGGGAAGAGGCCTCGGTGGAACTTTTCGAGGCCTCCAAGTCGAAACCTGATCCAGCCTACGCGAAGGCCCTGGGTGACATCTTCCAGGCTGCGCAGCTGTACGCCCTGGCCCTGTCACAGTATGAACGGGCGCTGCCAACGTACGGAAACGATGCGAAGCTGCGTGTCGGCATGGCGCGCAGCTACCTTGGACTGGGCGAGCGCGCCAAGGCCCGGGACCTGCTCGTCGAGGCGCTGCGGCTGGATCCCGCGAACCTGGCGGCCAGCCTGGAATTGGCCGAGATCTACCGTGGGGACAAGCAGTACCAGGACGCGCTGCAGCAGCTTAAGCAGGCAAGCGCGGCACACCCCGACAACCGCGACATCCACTTCCGCCTGGCACGCCTTTTGGACCTGATAGGCGAGGAGAAGCTTGCCGATGCGCAATACCGGCAGGCTGGAATGGAGCGGGCATCGACGCCCGCGGACCACCTGGAAAAAGCGGCGCTGTACCAGCAAGGGACCGCGTTTTTGAAGGCGGCGCGGGAGTACGAGGCGCTGCTTCTGAAACAGCCGGACGCGCCGGGGGTACGCGAGAAGCTGGGGGATGCGCTTTTGGCCGCGGGGCATGACGGCGAGGCGATAACCGCATACGAGGAAGCGCTGCGACGAAAGGAGACATCCAGCCAGCTGCTCTACAACCTGGGAACCCTCTACGAGCGCAAGGGGGATCTGGACCAGGCGATCCGCCGCTTCTCCGAGGCGATACGGCTCGACCCCGAAAACGGCGACGCCCGAAGGAGGCTCGCCGAGATCCACACGGTACGCGGCGACTTGGATGCCGCCATCGCACAGTACCGGGAGCTCGTCTCACGCCACGGGGACAACCCGCTGAGCTACTACAAGCTCGCCCGGCTCTACGAGCAGCGCCGGCAGTACGAAGACGCCATCAGAGCCTACTCGAAGGCCATAGAGCTAGATCAGGACAGTGAGGTCGCCCATCTGGGGATCGCACGGCTCTACCAGAAACGGAAACAGCCGGAGCAGGCGGAAAAGCACCTTATCGAGGTGCTGAGGCTCGACCCGAGGCACGCCGAGGCGAGGGAACTCCTCATATCGCTGTACGTGAAGGCGCGGCGTTACGACGACACCGAGAAGCTTCTTAAAGCATCGGCCGAGTTGAACCCGGAGAGCGCCAACGACCAGTACCGGCTGGGGGTCATCTACGCCTTCCGCGGCAACAACGACGGCGCCCGGGAGCAGTACCAGAAGGCGCTCGCGCTGAAGCCGGACCATGCCCGGGCGCTTAACGCGCTGGGCAAGCTCTACCTGCGGCTGGGCGAGAAGGAAAAGGCGCGCGAGGCGCTGGCGGCGGCACGGAAAGCCGACCCGGATCTGCTGGAGCCGGTGGAGCTTCTGAGCAAGCTGGACCTAAAGAAGGCGCATAAGAAGCAGGAGTACAGGAAACATCTCTCCAAACACAAGAAGGGGAAGAAGGTTTCGAAGGAGCGCAAGGGGAAGTCGAAAAAGAAGAAGAAAGCCAGGAGGTAAGCTCCGGCTCTGAATCAAACGAGGCGCACCGGGCGGTGCGCCTCGTTGCCTCGTGAGACAGCGCAGTTATTTTCGCCGCCACCCCGCCCAGGCCGGGACGCCGGCCGCGTCGCGAAGTATCAGCACCTCGTCCCCCTTCCTGACCTCGGCTGCGATGATGGCGGGTTTGCCCCCGAAATCCGCCCTGGCCCCCTTCACCTCGACCCGGTCACCCGTAGCGATCCTGGTGTCCTGGCGCTCAAGGTACCACGAGGGGCCGAGATGCACCGGGATGGTCCCCTGGTCCGTCTTGAGCTTGAGATGGATCCCCTTTTTGGGACCCTTCCCCATGCTCACCTCGTCGACGACGACCACCTCGCCTGCGACCGTTTCCACCTTCGCCGGGTCGTACATCCGCTGGTAGGCACTCCCCATGCCCCAGCCGCCGCTGCCGCGCCACTGCTGCCACGGCGCTGCGAAGACCGGCGCTGCGACGAGCGCCGCGGAGAGCGTTGCCAATAGGATGCGGTAAGTGCTTGCTTTCATACGAGCCTCCTTGCAATTGGGATCTAAAGAGCATACCATCGGCGCTACCGCTTTCCATTCAGTTTTCGATATATCTCCAGAGGACGCCGATTTTGCTTCGATTTCGGCTCGCCCCTATCCCCTTTTGAAGGAACACAGATGCGCAAAAACCTCATGGTGCAACTGACACTTCTAGCCAGCGTCCTCAAGTGGGCCACCTACGCCTCCGCGGTGGGAGTCCTCGTCGGATGCGGCACCGCTGCCTTCCTCCGCTCCCTGGCCTGGACCTCCGGCCAGTACGCCCGCTTCCCGGACTACTACCTGCTGCTCCCGGTCACTCTTGTCGCCAGCACGCTCCTGGTCCGCTGGCTCGCGCCGGAAGCGACCGGCCACGGCACGGAGAAGGTGATCGAGGCGGTGCACCAGCGGATGGGCAGAATCCCGCTCATGGTGGTGCCGGTGAAGCTTGTGGCAACGGTGATAACGCTTGCCGGTGGCGGTTCCGCCGGCAAGGAGGGTCCCTGCGCACAGATAGGCGCAGGCCTAGCCTCGGGCTTTGCCTCGCTGCTCAGGCTCAACGACATCGACCGCCGCAAGATCGTGATCTGCGGCATCAGCGCCGGTTTTGCCACCGTTTTCGGCACCCCCATAGCCGGTGCCCTCTTCGGCGTCGAGGTACTGGTGCTGGGCCAGGTATTCTACGACGTGCTGTTCCCCTCTTTTGTCGCGGGGATCGTGGGCTTTCACGTCGCCACGCTTTTAGGGGTGAACTACCCGCATCTCGCAGTGACCATCTTCCCGAAGGTCACCGGCTGGAACTTCGCGGAGATGATCATGCTGGGGGTCTGGTGCGGGCTGATCGCGCTCATTTTCATCGAGATCATGCAGTGGGGGCACCGCCTGTTCCAACGCCTTTCCTGGCACCCGGTGGCGAAGGCACTGTTCGGGGGGGGCTTGCTGGTCCTGGTGGGAAGATTCATATCGCTGCGCTACCTGGGGCTCGGCGTCGATTCCATAGAGGCGGGGCTAAACGGTGCGGTGCTCCCCATGGGGGCTACCTTCATGAAGATGCTGACCACCTCGATAACGCTTGCCTGCGGGGGGAGCGGCGGCGTGGTAACCCCCATCTTCTTCATCGGGACTACGGCCGGCAACCTCTTTGCCGTTCTTTTGCACGAACCGCTGGTGGCGACCTACTCGGCCATAGGGATGGCGGCGCTCTTAGCCGGTGCGGCGAACACGCCGATCGCCGCCTCGGTCATGGCCATGGAACTCTTCGGGGCTGCCATCGCGCCGCACGCAGCCATCGCCTGCATGGTGAGCTTCCTCATCGTGGGCTACCGCAGCATCTACCCCAGCCAGATCCTGGGGATCGAGAAGAGCGGGTCCCTCAAGGTGGAAACCGGCATACCCATGTCCCAGTTCAACCCCGAGAAACTGGAGAGCGCGGCGATCTCGCTGCCTGGGTTCCTGCTCAAGGGCGTGAAGGTTATCCGCCGCCGCAGCTTCGAGAAAAAGAGAAAATAAGGCCACAACTTTCCCCCCCTGTACCTCCCCGGCATCTACTGCCGCCGGCTCCCGATCATATCGCGGTGCCGGCGGCTCTTCCCGTTCTTCTTCCCATCCCTGCTTTTACCCCTTTACTCCCTCAAGTTCCCGCGTTTGGACAAATGAATGCGCGCGCCCGACTAGATTAACAATTTCACATAAGATATCCTATCTATCTGTCGTTCCCAAAACCGCAGCGGCTGCAGGTGGGTGCGAAAGGGGTCGCCAGCTCCTGCTCGTATTTATTAGCAAACGCCAATTCTTTCCAATTATTTTGAGATGTCAATGCCAGCAGAACAAATCCCCCCTGTCCCCCCTTCGCAAAGGGGGGACGTTAGTTCGCGTGCAGCGCTTGGTGGGTAGATATCAGTCTGGCTTTCTCGGGATTCTTCGATCTTTTTGTATTTGAAAGGGGGCAAGAGTCACGGACGGGTGGGTGTAATCGGGAAAAAAAACAGGGGGTACGGCGACGATGCCGTACCCCCTGGGGGTTGATCCGGGATGAGAGTAAGAACTGGGATTATTCTTTTCCTCGTTTGAAGAAGGCGAGGAACTCCTGGCGGGTGAGCCAGCTCTTGCGCACCAGGTGCTCGATGCTGCGACTCATCGCCATCCGCTCCCCGTCTTTCATCTCCCCCTTCAAGAGCACGAAGAAGGGGATGTTGCGGGTCTGCGGGTAGAGGCGGAAACGCTCCAAAAGCTCGAACGAGGCCTGGTCCGGGAGCATGAGCGCGCAGAACATCATGTAGGGGTGCACGATGGTCCCAAGCGCCACCGCCTCCTTGCCGGTGTAGGCGTTTACCACCTCGAAGCCCAGATCGGTGATGGCGTGCTGGACGTCCTCCTCCCCCCTGCGGGTCACTATCATCACCTGCAGGTCGTAATCGTCCGATTCGTCCGTGAGCCCGAACTGCTTGAGCTTCTTGGCCAGGTACTTCTTGTCTATGGGTAGGGTGAAGAAGCCCGCCACCGGGAACACCGCCCCCACCTGCCCGATCTCTGAGAGGTACATGGGGAGGATCGGGATCTCCCGCGTCGCGGTGTTCTCCTTCAGGGCAAGGAGCACACCCCACCCGTCGTCCGACCAGGGGGAAAGATCCAAAAGGATCGCCTTCGGGGTGCAGTTCGCCAGCTCGGATACCTTCGCCGTCCTGGCGCGGTGGCCGCCCTCGGCCAGGTAGCTGCACACGATGGCCCCCCTCTCGACCCTGTCCCCGAGTCCCAGGATCCAGAGTTCGCGCTCATCACATTCAATCATCCGCACTCCCTTCTCCAGCTTGATTTTTGTCTCTGCCATCGTTCCCTCCTTCCTCTGGCGAGGTGCCTGGAGAGTCAAAGGTTCTGACTTCTTTAATGGTACCGGGGCCGTCGCATCAGCCTCCATCGAAGCCGGTATCTGAAGAAATGCCGCTACTGGTCGCTTGTCGACCCGGGACCTTACCTCATCCCGTCAGAATTTTTAATAAATAACATATTTTACGGACAGGGCAAGGAAAAGTTGACGACTGTTGAATTGGCGCCGGATATGTGATACCAATCGCAATCATTAAAACTTCGGGCAGCCGGCAGGAGGTTTGCCGTGGACTCAGGGAGGGGTAAACGATGAGCAGCAAGGTCTTTTTTGCCGACATGCGGGCAGGGGCGCGTGAGAATCTTTTCGCCAAGATCGGTCGTCTCATGAAGGAGGCGGGAGTCGAGGACGCCGTGGCGCCGGGCGACCTCGTCGCCGTGAAGGTGCATTTCGGCGAAAGGGGAAACCACACCTTCGTGCGCCCCATCTTCGTGCGCCGCGTGGTGGACGAGATCAAGGCGTGCCAGGGGAAGCCCTTTCTCACCGACTCCTCCACCCTGTACCCGGGCGAGCGCAAGGAGGCAGTCTCGGCGCTAAGCTGCGCCGTCGAGAACGGCTTCGCCTACGCAGTCGTGGGTGCGCCGCTCATCATGCTGGACGGCATCAAGGGGCATAACGCCAAGGACGTCCAGGTGGACGGGGAGATACTGAAAACGGTGAACATCGGCGCCGAGATCCTCGAGGCGGACTCGCTCGTCGCAGTCTCCCACTTCAAGTGCCACGAGCTGACCGGTTTCGGCGGGACGCTGAAGAACCTCGGCATGGGGTGCTCGAGCCGCACCGGGAAGATGCAGCAGCACTCCACCGTGGCGCCCAAGGTGGGGGAGCGTTTCTGCAACGGCTGCGGGGTATGCCTTAAGTCCTGCGCCCATGCCGCCATCGCCATCATCGAGGGTAAGGCGCAGATCGACGCCGCCGCCTGCGTCGGGTGCAGCCGCTGCATCACCGCCTGCCTCCAAAAGGCGATCAACATCCAGTGGAATGAGAGCGCGTCGCTCGTGATGCGCAAGATGGCCGAGTACGCCAAGGGGGCGCTCCACGGCAAGAAGGGGAAGACGCTGTTCCTCAACTTCATCACCCAGGTCTCCCCCGCCTGTGACTGCTACGGGCACGCCGACGCCCCCATCGTCAACGACATCGGGATCTGCGCCTCCAGCGACCCGGTGGCGCTGGACCAGGCCTGCGCCGACCTGGTCAACAACGCGCGCGGCAACCAGGACACCGCACTTGCCAGCGGGCACGAGCCCGGCGGCGACAAGTTCCGCGGCGTCCATCCCGACATCGACTGGGAAGTGCAGTTGGAGCACGCCGAGAAGATCGGCATGGGAAGCAGGAAGTACGAGCTGGTGAAGATCTAAAAAGGCAAGAGGAAAAGCAGATTAAGATTGAGATTAAGGGGTAAGGCCTTTTGTCTGTAATTTTTTCTTAATCTTAATCTGCTTCACTCTTAATCTGCCTCACTCTACATGAAGGTCCCGCCGTCCAGCGAGATCAGCAGGGAGAAATCGCTCTCCCTGCTGTCCGCGGCGCGGTCGTTGATCTCCTTGAACTCTCCCTTCACCCCGAGAGTCGGCGGACGCAGCCACTTGAAGAACCGCGCCAGCGGATAGGCCGCCTTCACCTTCGCGCCCACCACCTGCTTCCCGGTTCCGGTGGCGCCGGTGCGCTCCTCCTTGTACCCCCCCTTGACCTCGTACCCGAGCCGCTTTTCCAGCAGGGTCCCGTTCAGCCCCAGGTTCACCGAGTACTGGTCGGTGCGCTGGCTGTTGCTGTAGTCCATGACGCGCTTAAGCGAGAGGTCCGGCAAGACCGTCACCCCGGCCGCGGTGAACTTCGGGAGAAAGCCTACGCTCTGAGTGCTCGATTCCCTCTGCCGGCGCAGTTTGTCGGTCCGCTGCGACACCCCGCCCCGCAGCCCCAAGTCCCACCCTCCCGCAAGAAGGTTCAGCTTCCCCGAGACAGCGTCCTCTTCCACCTCCCTGGGAAGGTATCCCAGGGGCTCCTTGGTGCTGTCGATGAACCTCTTCCTGTACTGCAGGGAAAGCGGCAGTTTGCTTGCCCCCCTGAAGTGGTAGTCCACCAGCCCCTCGTACCGGTAGAGTCTCGGCGACAGGTCGTTCTTCTCGGTGTTGTCGTTGTAGCGCGACAGCTTCACGTCGAAAGAATGAAGCTCGAAACTGTGCCCAAGACCGAAGGCCACACCTTCGGAGTCCCTCTCGGGACCGTCCCCTGCGAGAAGGCGGTAGCGCGGGCCGGTCCGCTCGTAGAGGGCGCTGTAGCGGCTCCCGCCCCACTCTCCCCCGAACTTGAGGCGGCGCGCCGAGTCGCGGGTGGCTGCGGTCTCGTCGGCCGTGTCGCCGTCGTAGCTCGAGTAGTCGAGTTCCGCTTCGGCGGCAAGCCTGCCGCCGAAAGGGTCTATCGCCGCCACGAGCCCCAGCACGTCCCCCTTCTTCGCCCCGGAGGGCCAGCGTCCCTCCCCGTCCAGCGCGCGGCGACCGGAGAGGAAGATGGTCTTCAATCGGGCGCTGTCCGACATGAGGGAAAGCTCTCCCGTTGCGCCCACCAGGAGGTCGTCCTGGCTGGCACCGGGCACACCCGAGGCGGCAAAAGTCTCAAGCTTCGCGCGGTTGCCGGAGTTGCCGGTGAGAAGCGCAAAGCGCCCGCCGCGACCTGCTGCCTCGTTGAGGGTGTTCGGGGTCTGCTTGATGCGGATGTCCCCCATCTCGGCCAGAACGCCATAGCCGCGGCCGCCGTACTCCCCCTGCTGCAGGACAAACGACGGGGTGACATCACCCAGAGCGCTCCAGGGCTCGTTCGGGTACTCGGCCCGGAACTGGCTGCGAAAGCGCGCGGTCTCGGCGGCCTTTTGCGCGGGGAGCAGATGGAAGCCGGCGGCCTCGACAGGCGCCGCAGGTGCAGCGGTTTGGGATGCAGAAGCGGCGGGCGCAGCGGGTAGCTCCAGGTAGGAGGAAGACGCCTGGCGCGCGGGGGCCAGAAGCGCCGCGAGAGAAAGGACAAAGCACGCGGCGAAGCATCCCAATGACAGGGGGCTTCGGCGGTCGGACTCGGGTTTTGGCAGCTTAGTCATCCTCATGCGTCGCACCGGCGGTTCTTGCGGCCTCGCACTGGCCGTGCGGGGTTGGGGGGAAACTAAGCGCGGCGGCCCCCAGTCAAGGAGTCCGCCGCAGATAAAGGTGCTGTAAGCTCTCCCAACTCCTTCCCCCGGAGGGGGGAGGTCGGGAAGGGAAGAACAGGTGGTCCCCCCCTCCCTGTCCCTCCCCCTCCGGGGGCGGGAACGTGAAAAAGGGGGTGGGTGGAAGAGCGAGCTTCTACTTCAGGAAACCGAACTTCTTCATCCGGTAACGGAAGGCATCGATGCCGAGGTTCAGCTTCTTCGCGGCTTTCGACTGGTTCCAGTCGGTCATCTCAAGCGACTGCTTGATCAGCTCGCGCTCCACCTCCTCGATGTCGATCCCCTCGGGGGGGAGCTTGAAGGTGGTGAGCGGCACGGTCACATGGCTTGCCTTGGCGACGATCTCCAGCGGTAGGTTCTCCAAAAGGAGGTTCTCGTCGTTCCCGAGGATGATGGCGCGCTCGATGACGTTCTTCAGCTCGCGGATGTTGCCGGGCCAGTTGTACTCCACCAAGAGCTTCTCGGCCATGCTGGAGATACCCTTGGTCGGTTTGCCGAACTCCTTGGAGAAGACCTCGATGAAGTAGTTGGCCAGGACCAGGATGTCCTCCTTGCGCTCACGCAGCGAGGGAAGGAAGATCGGGATCACCTGGAGGCGGTAGTAGAGGTCGTTTCTGAAGCTCTTGTCCTCGATCGCCTTCAAGAGGTCCTTGTTGGTAGCAGAGACGATCCGGACGTCGACCGGGATCATCTTGGAGCCGCCGATGCGCCGGAAGGTCCTGTCCTCCAGGAAGCGGAGCAGCTTCGCCTGCATCCCGATCTCCATGTCGCCGATCTCGTCGAGGAAGACTGTGCCGCCGTCGGCCAGCTCGAAGAGCCCCTTCTTGGAGTTCTTCGCGTCGGTGAACGCCCCCTTCTCGTGGCCGAAGAGCTCGCTTTCCAGAAGCGTGGCGGGAACGGCCGCGCAGTTGATGGCGACGAACGGCTTGTCGGCGCGGGCGGATTCGTAGTGGATGTACTTCGCCACCAGCTCCTTGCCGGTCCCCGATTCCCCCTGCACGAGGACCGTGGAGGCGTCGCTCTTGGCGACCTTGGCCATCATCTCCAGCACGTTTCTCATGTGCTTGGAATTGCCCAGGATCTTGGGCGGCCCCTGCTTCTTGTGCTCGCTCCTTAGCTGCACCACCTCGCGGCGCAGTTCCGAGGTCTCCAGCGCCTTGCGGATCACCAGCGCCATCTCGTCCAGGTTGAAGGGCTTGTTGATGTAGTCGTAGGCGCCGTGGCGCATTGTGTTGACTGCGGTCTCCAGTCCCCCCTGCGCCGTCACCATGATGACCAGGATCTCCTCGTCCAGCTCCTTGAGCCTCTGCAGGACCTCCAGCCCGTTGATCCCGGGGAGGTGGTAGTCCAAAAGCACGAGGTCGGGCTGCTCGTCGCGGGCCAGACGGAGCGCGTCTTCGCCGGTCCCTGCGGTGAACACTTCGTATCCCTGTTTCTTCAGGTTTTGCTCCAAAGACCAGCGGATCAGGTGCTCGTCATCGACGACCATTATCTTTATCTTGCGCATTGCGGCTCCTTAGGGTTTTTTCCCGCTGACTGCTCCGGTCGGGACCGGTTGTTGCCGTTTCTGCTGCTCTCTACTGTCACGCGGCCGAAGCCTCGGGCGCATCCGGCCCGCAGTACCCGGGCTGCCCAGGGCAGTAGGCCGGGAGTTCCACGGTGAAGGTGGTTCCCATGCCGTCCTGGCTCACCACGGAAAGCCTCCCGCCGTGCTGCTCGATAAGGCGGTGGCTGATGGCGAGGCCGAGGCCGGTCCCCTGCGCCTTGGTGGTGAAAAATGGCGTGAAGATCTTCTCCAGGATCTGCGGCGGGATCCCCTGGCCGGTGTCGGTCACCCGCACCTGCACCATGTCGATCCCGTCGACCTTGGCCAGCCCGCTTTTCACCGTGAGTGTCCCCCCCGACTGCATCGCCTGCACTGCGTTCAGGAACAGGTTAAGGAAGACCTGCTGGATCTGCTTCGGGTCCACGTAGACGGTGGGGAGGTTCTCGGCCAACTCCAGGCGTTTCTCGATGTTCTTGCCTCCGCGGTGCTGGGAGGCGAAGATGAGGATTTTCTTGAGCGCGGCGTTGATGTCGGTGCAGGTCGGTTCGGCGACGGTGGGCTTGCCGAAGAAAAGCAGGTCGTTCACCGTCTTGTCCAGGCGGGAGATCTGCTCCAGCACCTCGCCGATGATCTGCACCCGGCCGTCCTCCGGCGCGAAGTCGTCTTTGAGCACCGTGATGGCTGCGGCGATGCCGGTGAGCGGGTTCTTGATCTCGTGTGCGATCCCCGCCGCCATCTCCCCCACCGAGGCCAGGCGGTCGGCCCGCTCCATCTGCTGGAAGTGGAAGTTCTCCAGCTCCTTCTTGGCCCGGTCCAGCCGGTCCACCATGGAGTCGAAGGAGACGATCAACCGCCCGATCTCGTCCTTCCCCTCCGGGGTCATGCGCACCGAGAGGTCCCCCGCCTCCACGCGCGCCATGTTCTTGGCGAGCTGGTTCAGCGGCTTCTTGACGAACTTGAGCATGACAAGCGAGATGGCAAGGGAGAGAAAACCGATGATGGCCACGGTGGACATCACGAAGAGCTTGGTCAGCTCCACGATCCGGTTCCGGGTCTCGGTCAGGGAATAGTTGACGTTCAAAAGGCCGATGATGCGGCTCTTGGAGCCGTGGCACAGGTTGCACTGCCGGTCGTTGTAGATCGGCTTCACCATCCCGAGCACCTCGCCGTGCCCGTCGAGGGTGAAGACCCCCTCCCGCTTGTTGTCGAGGAAGAGCTTGTAGTCGCGCTCGTCGACCACCCGCCCGACCTCGTTGGGGTTCGAGGACTTCAGGATCACCCCGTGGGGGTGGAAGATGCGCACCCCGACCAGGTTCTCGCTCTGCCCCACCATCTCCAGGATCACCTTGACGTCCTCGGTGTTGCCGATCCTCATGGAGTTGTAGAGGGAGCGTTCGATGGTGTTCAAAAGGAGTTCGCTCGATTCGCGAGCGGAGTTGATGAGCTGCATCTGCTCGCGCCTGAGCGTCAGGAAGGCGAAGGTCCCGATACCGAAGACGAGCAGACAGATGGAGAGCACGATGACCCGCGATGTCAGACTCTTGAAAATCAGGAGTGCCTCCAGTTGAGTGGGTGTATCTGTTCACGCCCCCCGTCCCTCGATGGGGCGGGGGGCGCGGCATCAGCCTTGCTTCGCTTATGTTCCAGGGTTACCGGGGTTCGCCGCGGGTGCGGCGCCCGGGATGGGTGGCGCATTGGTGCCAAGGGGGGGAGGGACGCGGTCGTAGCGGAACTCCCACTCGCTGTACTTTTTCTTCTTCTCGAAGTCGGCCGGGTGCAGGTCTAGGGGGAAGTTCCCCTGCTTGAGCGGCTCCTTCTCGCTGCTGCTCTTGACGCCTACGATCCTCCCCCCTTCCCTGATGACCACCCATTCCTTCTCGGGCTTGTCGCTCATCGGGTCGATCAGGGCTATGGGCCTTAGGTACCGGACGTTCCCCGGGAGGTTGGGGTCCTTCAGGAGCGTCTTCAGCTCCGTGGGGCTCGGTATCGCGCCAGAGACAGCCCCGGGCACGGGGTTCATCGGGGTGAGCCTGCTCTCACCCGGCGCCACCTTCACCCGGTACCAGCGCCTGAGGGCGTCCCGGATCTGGGTGCCGCGGGAGATGAGCTCGATCTCCTTCTCCCTTTGCATGGCGGTCCTCCAGACGATGGCGCCCCGCGAGGCCACGACGCCGATCACGACCACGAGGACCAGCGCCGTCATGTAGGTGAAGCCGCCGCTGGAGGAGAGCACCCTGCGCATCATTTCTTCCTCGAAACGATCTCCCTAGCCTGCTCGATCAGCGTCTCGGCGTTCAGCCCGAAATACTTGAGGAGTTCGTCGGACTTGCCGGAAAGGCCGAACCGGTCGTAGATGCCGACCCGCTTCATCAGGGTCGGGCATTCCTCGGACAGGAACTCGGCCACGGCGCCCCCGAGTCCACCGACCACCGAGTGCTCCTCGGCGGTGACGATGGCGCCGGTCTCCTGGGCCGCCTTCAGCACCAGCTCCTTGTCGAGCGGCTTGATGGTACCAATGTGCAGCACCCGCGCCGAGATCCCTTCTTCCTCGAGCTTCTCGGCGGCGATCACCGCCTGGGCGGTCATGAGGCCGGTGGTGATGAAGGTGAGGTCCTTTCCTTCCGCGACCACGTTCCCCTTGCCGATCTCGAACTTGTGACCCGCCGGGAAGACGTTGGCGACCTTGTTGCGACCAAGGCGCACGTAGACCGGCCCCTTGTAGGCCGCGGCGGCGCGGATGGCCCCCTTGGTCTCCTCGCCGTCGGCGGGGACGATGACGGTCATGTTCGGGATGGCGCGCATGATGGCGATGTCCTCGACCGACTGGTGGCTACCCCCGTCCTCGCCCACGGTGACGCCGCCGTGGGTGGCGACCACCTTCACGTTGGCCTTCGGGTAGGCAAGCGACTGGCGGATCTGCTCCCAGCCGCGGCCGGCGGCGAAGATGGCGAAGGTGGAGAGGAAAGGGATCTTCCCCACGGAGGCGAGGCCTGCTGCGGTTCCCACCATGTTGGCCTCGGCGATCCCCATGTTGAAGAAGCGGTTGGGGAATTTCTTGGCGAATACGCCGGTCTTGGTGGACCCGGAGAGGTCCGCGTCCAGCGCCACTATCTTGTCGTTCTCGCCCCCCAGCTCGGCCAGCGCCTCGCCGTAGGCGTCCCTCGTTGCGATCATAGTTAATATCCTTTCTGAAAGGAGGGAGCCTAAGCCCCAGTCCCTGATTGCTGATTCGGTTTGAGAGCCCCTAGCCCCTAGCCCCTGGTTCTGCCTTAGTCGCAGCAGCCAAGGCACCTGAGCGCCTCGGGAAGTTCCTCGTCGTTCGGGGTGACGCCGTGGTAGGAGGCCTTGTTCTCGAACAGGTGCACACCCTTGCCCTTCACCGTCTTGGCGACGATGGCGGTGGGCGCCCCTTTGTGCGCCTCGGCCTGGTCCAGGGCCGAGATGATCTGGCCCATGTCGTGCCCGTCGATCTCGATCACGTTCCAGCCGAACGCCTTGAACTTGTCGCCGATCGAGGCCACGTTCATGACCTTCGAGACGTCGCCGTCGATCTGCAGGCCGTTGGCGTCGATCAGGGCGCAGAGGTTGTCGCTCTTGTAGTGCCCGGCGGCCATGGCCGCCTCCCAGATCTGCCCCTCCTGAAGTTCGCCGTCGCCGAGAACCGCGTAGACGCGGTTGTCTTTCCCGTCCAGCTTGAAGCCGAGCGCCATGCCGTTGGCCATGGAAAGCCCCTGGCCGAGCGAACCGGTGCAGACGTCGACGCCGGGGGTTCCCTTGCTGTCCGGGTGCCCCTGCAGGTGGCTCCCCAGGCGGCGCAGCATCATCAGGTCCTCCGCCGGGAAGTAGCCGCACTCCGCCAGGGTCACGTAGAGCGCCGGCGCCGCGTGCCCCTTGCTGAGCACGAAGCGGTCCCTGCCCTCCCAGGCGGGGTCCTGCGGGTTGTGGCGCATCTTGTGGAAGTACAGGGCGCACACCATGTCGATGGCCGAGAGCGACCCGCCGGTGTGACCGGACTGCGACTTGTGCAGCGTCTTCACGATGGCGACGCGCAGGCGCCTCGCCTTTTCCTCCAGATCTGCAATCTTTTCTTTCACGAAGGTTCCTTTCAGGCTGGCTTTATTTGTCTTCGCCCGTGATGAGGTAATCGAGGATCACCTCGTCCAGGCTACGGTTGGCTGGCGATGCCGGGGATGCGGCTTTGGCTGCGGGCGCGGGCTCTGGCCTGGGCGCCTGCGGGGCCGGAGGGCTCTGCTTTTCGGGGGCCGGCTCCTCTGTAGAGGGGGCCGGTTCGGGGGCCGGGGCGCCGCCGGGGAAGATCCTGGCGTCGAACTCCCCGTTTTTGAGGCGCCGCATCATCTCCTTGTGCTGCTCTTTCATGATCGACTCGACCACCAGTTCCAGCTGGTCGGTCTTGATGATGTCGGCGTAGCTGGTTTTCGCCGAGGCGAGGATGGTGCCGCCCCGGTACAGCAGGGTGATGATATGCGGGTTCGCCTTCCCGCTGTCCTCGGTCTGGACGTGGAACAACTCCCCTTTGTACCTGATGTTATGGTTGAAACCTACGACCATCGCGTTACCTCTACGCCAAATGGCGGACTCGACCGCAAGTTAGCACAGCGGGAAGAGTGTTGCAAGCGATATATACCCAGTTGGACGCCGTAGAAAAGCTTTATTTTGCCAGCAGTTTCTTGATGCGGGCCACCGCCTCCATGGCGTCCTTGGCGTAGAGGTCGGCGCCGATCTCGTCGGCGTATTCCTGGGTGACCACCGCCCCGCCCACCATGGTGAAGCTCTTGACCCCCTCGGCCTTCAACAGCTTGACCACCTTGTCCATCTGCGCCATGGTCGTCGTCATCAGCGCGGAGAGCCCGACCGCGTCCACCTGGTGGGCCCGCGCCTCCTGCAGGATGCGGTCGGCAGGGACGTTCTTCCCCAGGTCGATCACCTCGAAGCCGTTGTTCTCCAGGAGGGTGACCAGGATGTTCTTGCCGATGTCGTGGATGTCCCCCTCGACGGTCGCCATCATGATCTTGCCGATGCTCTCGAGCCCGCCGGTGGAAAGCTCCTGTTTCAGCCTGGCGAAAGCGGTCTTCATGGTGTCGGCGGAGACCATCACCTGCGGCAGGAAGAACTCGCCGGAGCCGAAGCGACGCCCCACCTCGTCTAGCCCGACGAGGAGCGCCTCGGAGCTGATCTGCATCGGGGAGAGCCCCTCGGCCAGCGCCTCTTCCACCAGCGCCACCACGTTGTCGGCCTCGCCGTTTATGACCGCTTTCGAAAGCCGCCCGCGGATCCCTTCCGGCCCGGCGGCCGCGGCCTGGACGCCGGCAGTACCCGCGGCAGCGGCGGGCTCCACGGTGGCTCCGACCGCCTGTCCCTTGTACGCCTCGATGTAGCGGGCCGCGTTGACGTCCTTTTCCAGGAGCACCATGGAGCTTCTCCAGGCCGCCATCATCGGCGCCTCCTTCACGTTGACGATGGCCGAGGTGAGACCGGCGGCCATGGCCATGGAGAAGAAGGTGGAGGAGATGAGCGGACGGCAGGGGAGGCCGAAGGAGATGTTGGAAACCCCAAGCGTCGTGTTGAGTCCGAGCGCGCTCACCTGGCGCACCGCCTCAAGGGCCACCAGCGCCCCCTTGGGCTCGGCGCTCACGGTCAGGGTGAGGCAGTCGACCACGAGGTCGCTCCGCTTCACGCCCGCAGCGAGCGCGGCAGCGGCGATCTTTTCGGCGACGGCTACCCGTCCCGCGGCCTCGGCGGGAATGCCCGCGTCGTCCAGCGTCAGGCAGACCAGCGCCGCGCCGTACTTCTTGGCCAGGGGGAGGATGGCCGCGAGGCTTTTCTCTTCGCCGTTCACCGAGTTGATGAGGACCTTGCCGTCGGCGGCCTTTAGCCCCGCCTCCAGTGCGGCGGGTGAGGAGGAGTCGAGGACCAGCGGCGTCTGGACGGCGCCGGTGATGCAGAAGACGGCGCGCTCCATGGCGGCCGGCTCGTCGATCCCGGGGGTGCCGACGTTCACGTCCAGAAGCGTCGCGCCGAGCCCGGTCTGCTCCAGCGCCTCGCGGCGGATGTAGCTCACCTTCCCTTCCCTTAACTCCTGGGAGTAGAGCTTCTTGCCGGTCGGGTTGATGCGCTCGCCGATAAGCGCGACAGGATGGGCGGAGCCTATGGCGGCGAAGCTGCCGCGGCTGGAGAGCCAGGTGGTCCCTTCTTCCTTCTTGGGGGCGAAGGGGGCCTGCTTCGCGGCGAGCGCCTTCTTGATGGCGGCGATGTGGGCGGGGGTGGTGCCGCAGCATCCCCCTATGATGCGGACGCCGAGCTCGATCAGCCGGTCGTGGTAGGCGGTCATCTCGTCCGGGGTCGCCGGGAAGATGGTGGTCCCGTCCTTGAGGACCGGGAGCCCCGCGTTCGCCTGGGAGATGAGCGGAAGCGAGGTCACCTCCCTCATGCCGGAGAGGATCTGGTAGATCCCTTCGGGACCCAGGCCGCAGTTGGAGCCGACGATGGTCGCACCTACCGCCTCCAGGGTGATGGCTGCCGCCTGCGGCGGAGTGCCGAGGACGCTTCTTCCCTTCTCCTCGAAGGTTAGCATGGCGATGACCGGGATATCCTTCGAGATCTCGCGCACCGCGATGACCCCGGCGCGGATCTCCTTGATGTCGAGGAAGGTTTCGAAGCTGATGAGGTCGCAGCCGGCGTCGATGAGCGCCTGCGCCTGCTCGCGGAAAAGCGACACCGCCTCGTCGAAGCCCATGTCGCCGACCGGCTCCAGGAAACGGCCGGTGGGGCCGATGGAGCCTGCCACGTAGGCCTTTTCGCCTGCCACCTCGCGGGCGATGCGCACCGCTTCGGCGTTGATGCGCGCCACCTGATCCCCCAGGCCGTAATGCTCCAGCTTCGCCTTGGTGCCGCCGAAGGTGTTGGTGACGATGATGTCGGCGCCGGCGTCGAGGTAAGCCCGGTGCACCCCGGCGACCACGTCGGCTGCGGTGAGGTTCATCTCCTCGGGAGACTGGCCCGGCTTCAGCCCGCGCTCCTGCAGCATGGTCCCCATGGCGCCGTCGAGAACCAGCACCCGCTCCTTAACCGCCTGCATAAAAGGCATCTTCATTACCATCACCCCTTCGGTATTATATTTTTCCTGATCAGCACAAGATCCCGCCGTGCGCCTTGTTCCCGCTCTCCTTCCCCCGGAGGGGGAGGGGACGAGATAAGTTCTAGCGGTGCCCAAGCTCCAGCTTGGGAATGGTGGAATCGGCGTTACTGCTTTTCCTTGGCCGCCGGCGCTTCCGGCGCCTCCTTTTTCTCCAGCGTGAAGTCGGGCGCAACCGGGGAGGAGAGGTCGAGATGCCCTTTCAGCTCCTTGACCGGGTGGCCGTCCACCAGGAACTGCACACCCTTCACCTGGGGGAAGTTGGCGGCGACCGTGTCGACCACCGAGTAGACCGCGGTCATCTCGGCGGAACTCCCCTCGGGGAGCCCCTCCACCAGTTCGTGGCTGAAGTCCACCTGCGCCAGTTCCCCTTTAAGGTGCGCCCCGAGCACGCGCGTGTTGTGCGGCAGCGTGGGGGCGAGGCTTCCCAGCGGGCCCACCACCAGCTCGTCCACTACGCTCGCCAGCATGTCGTCCGTGGTGTCCTCGACCGCTATCTCGCGACCCTCGCGCATGAGCCCAGAGCCGTCCGGCGCGCCGAAGTAAAGGGCCACCAGCTTGATGTCCGGTGCCTGCTCCGCCGGTGCGGGAGGCGTCACCCTCGTCGCCGTCTGGTATTTCCTGAACACCAGCAGGCCGACCACGACCGCGAAAACCAGGAAGGCAATGAGCAGTGTACCTTTGGCCCTGTTAGTACGTTTCTTCACCTTCGTCCTCCTGCAGTTCCTGCTCCAGGTTCACCTGGTAGACGTCTCCGAGGTCCCCCCCGAGGAAGCGGTTGCCGACGCGGATGAAGCCTGCCGGTATGTCGGTGACGTAATAGTGGTGGTTCCCCCGCTCCCCCCTGGGGCGCAAGAGCCCCTGCTCCGCCAGGATCCCGGCGACGGTGAGCGCCGTCTGCTCCGCCGAGTCGACCAGGGTCACCTGCGGCCCCATCACCTCGGCGATGACCTCCTTGAGGATCGGGTAATGGGTGCAGCCAAGGACCAGCGTGTCGACGCCGTGCTTCTTAAGATCCTCCAGGTAGATCCCTGCGGTGAGCCGGGCCACCTCGTTGTCCACCCACCCCTCCTCGGCCAGCGGCACGAACAGGGGGCAGGCGCGGTTCACCACCTCGATCTCCGGGTTGATCCGCTTGATCGCCTTGGTGTAGGCGGAGGAGGCGACCGTCGCCGCGGTCCCGATCACGCCGACCTTGCCGGTTTTGGTGGCGGCGGCTGCTGCGCGCGCTCCCGGCTCGATCACCCCGACGATGGGGATGGAGAACTCCTGCTGCAGCGCCGAGAGCGCCACCGCGGAGGCGGTGTTGCAGGCGACCACCAGGAGCTTGATGTCGCGGTTCAAAAGGTAACGGGCGATCTGGCGCGAGTAGCGCACCACCGTCTCAGGCGACTTGGTCCCGTAGGGGACGCGTGCGGTGTCGCCCAGGTAGATGGTGTCCTCCTGGGGGAGTGCGCGCACCACCTCCTTGAGGACTGTCAGCCCGCCTACGCCGGAATCAAAGATGCCGATTGCTTTCCAGGCCAAAGTTTTTCTCCCTGCATTTACTAAATCTAAGCGGCAGCCTGTCGCTGCCGATGGGTGTTGCACTTTAAAGAGACTTCCGCGGGAGCCTTAGCGGAAGCATCGCTGGTGCCGAAGCTGCCGACCTTACCCCTCCCGACCTCCCCCTCCGGGGGGAGGAGAGTTGGACGAAAGCGGGTTACCCACCTAGCCCACTTTGACAGGCGGATTTATCCGCCGAAGCCCGTAGGGCGAAGGTGGAAAACAAATATGGCATGTTATTCAATTGCAACAATGATTGTCAAGGTATGAGTCCCGTGGGGATGGGTCAGGAAGAGGCGAAGAGCATGACCAGGGGGGGCGCGAGGAACACGGCGGGGAGAAGGTTCCCCACCGGAAGCCGCTTCATCCCCAAAAGATCGAGTCCTATGGCGAGAATGAGGAGCCCACCCACGGCGTTCATCTCCTGCACCACTGACGGCGTCAAGAGCTGCTGCGCCAGCGTCGCGCTCAGGGTGATGGCCCCCTGGTAGGCGAAGACGGCCAACGCCGAGAAGAGGACGCCAAATCCGAGGGTGGAGGCGAGAGCCACCGAGGTGATGCCGTCCAGGGCGGCCTTGGCGTAGAGGATCTCCGGGGTGGACCCCAGCCCGTCCTGCAGCGACCCCATGATGGCCATGGCGCCGACGCAGAAAAGAAGGCTCGCCGTGACGAACCCCTCTGCCACCTGGCCGCTTCCCTGGAAACGGTCGCCGATCCAGTTCCCGAGCGCCTCCAGGCGCTCCTCGATGCGCAAAAGCTCCCCGATGATGCCGCCGCCGATCAGGCAGCCGATGATGATCAACGGTTCCCGGCTCTTCAGCGCCAGTTGGCACCCGATGAGAACCACGGCGAGCCCCACTCCCGCCATCACGGTGCCCCGCACCCTATTGGGGATCAGGTGCCCGGCCTTGAGACCTACCACGCTGCCGATGACGATTGCCGCCGCGTTTACCGCTGTTCCTTGCATGATCATCGCGCCAAGATAGTTAGTCGGCCGCCGAAAGGCAAGCAAAAATGCCTTCATGTTTCGCCAAATCGAAATCGAGTAAAGCAAAAAGAAATGTTTACAATAAAACAGAGTTACAAGTTGACAAAGAGATGGCAAAAATGCTTTTATGGGCCTCCCTTCTGGTAGGGAAGTAAACACCGATTTTTTAAAAGGAAATTGGCTTTACCAATCCGGACTGTTTGTTTTATTCTCGTAAAAAAATTGCCCCGAAACTTTTACTCGCGGTAAAAAAATTACCCCCGAAAGGAGAAGCAATGGAAGCAAGGAAATTCAGGAAAGTGATGGCGGCAAACCGTGGCGAGATCGCCATCAGGATCTTCCGCGCCTGCACCGAGCTCGGCATCAGCACGGTGGCCATCTACTCGGAAGAGGACAAACTATCCCTGCACCGCTACAAGGCGGACGAGGCGTACCAGGTCGGCAAAGGAAAGGCTCCCATCGACGCCTACCTCGGCATCGACGAGATCATCGCGCTGGCCAAAAAGCGCGAGGTCGACGCCATCCACCCGGGCTACGGGTTCCTTGCTGAAAACGCCGAATTCGCCGAGAAGTGCGAGGCAAACGGCATCGCCTTCATCGGGCCGACCGCCGAGATGCAGCGCGCCCTCGGCGACAAGGTAGCCGCCAGGAAGGTCGCCAAGGCCGCAGGCGTCGCCACCGTGCCGGGGACCGAGGAGCCGATAACCCACGAGGAAGACGCCCTTATCTTCGCCAAGAACCACGGCTACCCCATCATCATCAAGGCCGCGGCGGGCGGCGGCGGGCGCGGCATGCGCGTCGCCAACGACAAGAAGGAACTCCTGGAAGGGCTGCAGTCGGCCTCCAGCGAGGCGAAAGCCGCCTTCGGCGATCCCTCCGTCTTCCTGGAGCGCTACCTGAAGAACCCCAAGCACATCGAGGTGCAGGTCCTGGGCGACGCCTACGGGAACCTGGTGCACTTCTACGAGCGCGACTGCTCCATCCAGCGCCGGCACCAGAAGGTGGTCGAGTTCGCGCCGTCCTTGGCGCTTCCGGGCGCCACCCGCCTCGCGCTTTGCACCGACGCGCTGAAGATCGCGAACCAGGTGGGGTACCGCAACGCCGGCACCGTCGAATTCCTGCTGGACGAGGAGGGCAAGTACTACTTCATCGAGATGAACCCCCGCATCCAGGTAGAGCACACGGTGACCGAGATGATCACCGGGAGAAACCTGGTGCAGGCCCAGATCCTGATCGCCGAAGGGAAGAGGCTCTCCGACCCCGAGATCAACATCCCGAACCAGGGCTCCATCGAGATGCGCGGCTACGCCATCCAGTGCCGCATCACCACCGAGGACCCGGGGAACAACTTCGCCCCCGACTTCGGGACGCTTACCACCTACCGCTCCTCGGCCGGCTGCGGCGTGCGCCTTGACGCGGGGAACGCCTTCACCGGCTCCCAGATCACCCCGCACTACGACTCGCTGCTGGTCAAGGTGAGCTCCTGGGGCCTCACCTTCGCCGAGGCCGCCCACATCATGGACAGAAGCCTCCAGGAGTTCCGCGTGCGCGGGGTGAAGACCAACATCGGCTTTCTGGAGAACGTGATCACGCACCCGGTGTTCCTCGCCGGCGAATGCAACACCTCCTTCATCGACCAGCACCCGGAGCTTCTCGTCATCCCGGAGAAGAAGGACCGCGCCAACAAGGTGCTGCAGTTTTTAGGGGACGTGATCGTCAACGGCTCGGCCGGGGTCGCCAAACCCCTGCGCTCCGCCGACCTGATCGAGGCCACCGTGCCGCAGATCGACCCCTTCGCCCAGAAGCCCAAGGGGACCCGGGACATCCTGCGCGAGAAGGGTGCAGAAGGTCTTTCCAAGTGGGTGCTGGAGCAAAAGCGCCTGCTTTTGACCGACACCACCATGCGCGACGCGCACCAGTCGCTTCTGGCCACCCGGGTGAGGACCCACGACCTCTTGAAGATCGCCGAGCCGACCTCGCATCTTGCGAGCGACCTCTTCTCCCTGGAGCTTTGGGGCGGCGCCACCTTCGACGTCACCATGCGCTTTTTGAAGGAAGATCCCTGGCAGAGGCTGCACGCGCTCTCCGAGGCGATCCCCAACGTGCTGTTCCAGATGCTCCTTCGCGGCTCCAACGCCGTGGGGTACACCAACTACCCCGACAACGTGGTGCAGCGCTTCGTGGCGCAGGCGGCTGAGTCCGGCGTCGACGTCTTCCGCGTCTTCGACTCGCTCAACTGGACCCGCGGCATGCAGGTCGCCATGGAGGCGGTGCAGAAGTCGGGCAAGATCTGCGAGGCGGCCATCTGCTACACCGGCGACATCTCCGACCCCACCCGCACCAAGTACCCGCTCTCCTACTACGTCTCCATGGCCAAGGAGCTGGAGAAGATGGGGGCGCACATCCTGGCCATCAAGGACATGGCGGGACTCTTGAAGCCGTACGCCGGCTACCAGCTGGTCAAGGCGCTCAAGGAGGAGATCGGGATCCCGGTGCACCTGCACACCCACGACACCTCCGGAAACGGCGGCGCGCTCCTGCTCATGGCGGCGCAGGCAGGGGTCGACATCGTCGACGCGGCACTTTCCTCCATCTCAGGCCTCACCTCCCAGCCGAACCTCAACGCGCTGGTGGCTACCCTCAAGGGGACCGAACTCGATCCCAAGGTGAACGAGCTCGGGCTGCAGCAGCTCGCCAACTACTGGGAGACGGTGCGCGACTTCTACGCCCCCTTCGAGTCCGGTCTCAAAAGCGGCACCGCCGAGGTTTACCACCACGAGATCCCGGGGGGGCAGTACTCGAACTACAAGCCGCAGGTCGCGGGCCTCGGCCTTTTGGAGCGCTGGGAAGAGTGCAAGGAGATGTACCACAAGGTCAACGTCCTTTTCGGCGACGTGGTCAAGGTGACCCCTTCCTCCAAGGTGGTCGGCGACATGGCGATGTTCCTGGTGAAGAACAACCTCGAGCCGGAGGACGTATTCGTGCCGGACGCGGACTTAGCCTTCCCCGAGTCGGTGGTCGGCTTCTTCAAGGGTATGATCGGCCAGCCGTACCAGGGCTTCCCCGAGGAGCTGCAGAAGATCATCCTTAAAGGGCAGGAGCCGATTACCTGCCGCCCGGGCGAGCTCCTGGAGCCTGCCGACTTCGAGAAGGAACGCGCGACGGCCGAGGCGAAGGTGGGACACACGGTTAACGACGAGGAACTCATGTCCTACATGATGTATCCGAGCGTCTACGTGGAATACGCGAAGCACCGCCAGGAGTTCTCCGACGTTTCGGTGATCCCGACCCCGATCTTCTTCTACGGTCTTGAGCCCGGGCAGGAAACCTCCATCGAGCTTCAGCCGGGCAAGACGCTCATCGTGAAGCTGAACGCCATCGGCAAGACCCAGCCCGACGGCACCAAGCAGATCTACTTCGAGCTCAACGGAAACTCCCGGAGCGTCACCGTGCGCGACCACTCGGTGCAAAGCGACGAGTGCGGTCACGAGAAGGCGGACAAGGGGAACCCCAAGCACATCGGGGCCCCCATGCCGGGGAAGGTGATCAAGATGAACGTGAAGCCCGGCGACTCGGTCAAGGCCGGCGACATCCTGGCCGTCACCGAGGCGATGAAGATGGAGACAAACATCAAGGCCAAGGAGGACTCGACCGTCTTCGAGGTGCGCTGTAAGGAAGGAGGGAAGGTTGAGAAAGAGGAGCTCCTTTTCGTGATGGCGTAATCCTGAGACAGAAATAAGAGAGGAAAGGGGGGCCGCGCCCCCCTTTTTTTTGGCCGCGGCGCGGCGTCAATCAGTTGTCACCTCCCCGTTTTCTGCGGGTTCGGGCTGCCTAAATTTGCGGCAATTTGCTGGAGAGGTCTCCATTGCTGAAACTTTCCGGCGGCAGGGGGGTGTTATCAACATAGTTTTCCACATCTGCGGTGGATACAAGAGCTACTCCCACCATAGCTCTACGCGTAAACACCTGTGCTGCGCCGCGGGTTGTCCACTTTAGACCACATATGCGGGGGTGCCGACAGATTCTTGACGTTTTCCCTGTCCCTGCCCCCTCCTCCCCTCTCCCGGCGCCGGCCGCCCGGTAAAAACGGCTAAAGCTATGGCTGAATAAAGCCGTAATCATTTATGAATATACTGCAGCAATTTCTGTCAAAGGGATTAGGGTTGAAGCCTTCGCAACGGACGTTCCTGTCATAAGCGGGGACAAATTATATTATTGTTATTTTTTTCAAAACGTATATAACAGTGGTTGTTGAGCTGAAGCCGCTCTTGAGAGCACCTGTGACAGTAGAACCAAGCTCTGTCCCAGTACGGTCTGTGAAACTAGGGTTGGGCCCCGCTCTGGCCCGATCTGGCTGATCGGAGTTTCCGTGCTTGTCACCAGCATGAAAACCAAAATGGCACTGGCCGTCTTCCTGCTCGTCGGCCTGCTGATGTCGGTGACCGCCGTGACGTCGGTGTTGTACTACGAGCAGCGGTTCAAGCAAAATATATCCCTGCAGCAGTCCACCCTCCTCGACTCGCTCGCCTACCAGGTCGACAACCGGATCTCCGATTTCATGTCGGACCTGGAACAGCTCGCCGCCGACATCGGAGAGCAAACGCTGGCCAACCCCCATGAGGCCCAGTCGCTGCTTAATGCGCACAAAAAGCAGCGGGTATTCTTCGACAATTCCCTGTTCCTGTTCTCGAAGACGGGGCATCTCATCGCCGCGAGCCCTAAGGATCTCAACTTCATCGGCAGGGACTTCTCCTTCCGCGAGTATTTCAAGCAGACCCTGCTGTCCGGGAAGATGTACGTCTCCGCGCCCTTCGCCTCGATCCAGAAGCAAAGCCACCCCATCATCATGTTCAGCACCCCGGTTTACGACTCCAAACACAGGATCATAGGCATCCTGGGGGGGAGCATCGATCTGCGCCAGCAGCAGTACCTGCGCTCGCTGGCCGAGCTGAAACTGGGGCAGAAGGGTTTCCTCTCGCTCTACGACAGCAACCGCTACGTCCTGATGCACCCGAACCCCAAACGGGTGCTGCACCGCGACCTCCCGGGAACAAACGACATGGTAGACCGCGCGATCGCGGGGTACGAGGGAACCCGGGAGAGCAAGACCGTAGCGGGACTGCCGGTGCTGCGCTCGGTGAAGCGGTTGAAATCCACCGACTGGATCCTGGCCGTCAGCTATCCGCTCAGCGAGGTGTACGCGCCGCTTGGAACCGCGAGGAACTATTTCCTGGCAGGCTCGCTGGCCGCGTCACTTTTATCCATCCTGATCGTGTGGCCCTTCATGGGGTACCTGACACGGCCTATTTTGTCCTTCACCCGGCACCTGGAGCAGCTCCCCAGGCTCAAAGGCACCCAGAGGCTTGCGCCGGTCACCTCCGACGACGAAATCGGGCAGATGGCACGGACCTTCAACAAGATGCTTCTGGAACAGGAGCGTTCCCGCGATTTCTACCTGACCCTGTTCGAGAACTTCCCGGCCATGATCTGGCGCACGAGAACCGATGGGAAGTGCGACTACTTCAACCAGATCTGGCTGGAATTCACCGGGCGGACCATGGGAGAGGAACTGGGAGACGGCTGGCTGCAAGGGGTGCATCCCGACGAGCTGGATTTCTGCGCCCGCACCTACCTGGAAGCCTTCGAAAACCGCAGGACCTTCCAGATGGAATACCGGCTGCGGCACAAAAGCGGCGGCTACCGCTGGATCACCGACATGGGGAGGCCCTTCTACGGCCTTGACGGCGAGTTCGCAGGGTACATCGGGACCTGCTACGACGTAACCGAGCGGCAGGAGTCGGCGAACAAGATCCTCAAGCTGTCGCGGGTCATCGAGCAAAGCCCCAACGCGGTCCTGATCGCGACACTGGACGGGACCATCGAATACGCGAACCCGAAGACGGTGGAGGCGACCGGATACGCGGTCAAGGAACTGGTGGGGAGCGACATGAAACGGCTCCTGCCGCACGAGGAACAAACCCGCTTCAAGCTGGCGCTGCGCGAACTGGCGCGGCGAGGGAACGAGTGGCGCGGCGATGTTCCCGCCCGCAGGAAGGACGGCACCGTTTTGTGGGAACAGGTGACCCTTTCTCCCATAAAGACCATGGACGGCAAGGTCACCCACCTGGTCTGCACCAAGGAGGACATCACCCAGCGCAGGCAGTTCGAGCTCTCGCTCAAGGAATCGGAGGAGCGTTACCGCCTGCTGTTCGAGAACAACCCCCACCCGATGTGGGTCTACGACCTCAAGGCCCTCTCCTTCCTGGCGGTGAACCACGCGGCCCTCAGACACTACGGCTACACCATGCAGGAGTTCCTGGGGCTGAGCCTGAACGACCTCGCGGCCGGCCCCGGAGACGGGGCGCAGTTCCAGCAGTTGTGGGAGATAAGAGCTGAAGGGACGCCGCTCAAGCGTCACATGAAAAAGGACGGGAGCGTCATTTTGGTGGAGACCACCTCGCAGGTGATGAAGTTCGCCGGGGTCGACGCCGAGGTCGTCATGGTGCACGACGTGACCGAGAGGATCAAGGCCGAGCAGGAGAAGCTGGCGCTGGAGCACCAGCTCACCCAGTCGCAGAAGATGGAGGCGATCGGCACCCTGACCGGCGGCATCGCGCACGACTTCAACAACATACTCACCGCCATCATCGGCTACACCACCATGATGCAGCTGGAACTGGACGAGGCCCACCCCCTGCAGCGCAAGGTGGGTGAGATCCTGCGCGCCTCCGAGCGCGCCGCGAGCCTCACCCGGAGTCTGCTGGCCTACAGCAGGAGGCAGGTAGGGAACCCGGTCCCCGTGGGGCTCAACGCCATCATCAACAACGTGGACATCCTGCTGCAGCGCCTGATCCCCGAGAACATCGAGTTGAGGTTGCAGCTTGTCCCGGAGGAACTCTCCATCATGGCGGACTCGGGCCAGATCGAGCAGGTGATCATGAACCTGGTGGTGAACGCCCGGGACGCGATGCCCGATGGGGGAGTTCTCAGCCTGTCGACGCAGAGCCTGGTGCTGGACCGCGCGTTCGTGGCGAAGCACGGCTACGGGGGGGCGGGGAATTATGTCCTTTTGTCCGTCGCCGATTCCGGCGTCGGCATGGACGAAAAGACCAGGGACAGGATCTTCGAGCCCTTCTTCACCACCAAGGCTCCCGGCAAGGGGACCGGCCTTGGGCTGGCCATGGTGTACGGGATAGTGAAGCAGCACGGCGGCTTCATCAACTGCTACAGCGAACCGGGACACGGCACCGTGTTCAGGATTTACCTGCCGCGCACAGATGCGCCAGCCGAGAAAGAGGCGGCCCAGGCGGATCAGGAGCTTCGGGGAGGGGACGAGACCATCCTGCTGGTCGAGGACGACGCGGTTATCAGGGATATGGTGGCAGAACTACTGGAGGAATTTGGCTACAAGGTGATCAAGGCGGTGGACGGAGAAGATGCGGTGCAGAAGTTCCAGGGGGCGGCCAATGAGGTGCAGTTGGTGATCCTGGACGTGATCATGCCCAAGCGAAACGGCAAAGAGGCGTACGAGGATATCTCGCGAATCAGACCGGGTGCGAAGGCGTTGTTCATGAGCGGTTACACGGCGGACATCATCACCGACAGCCTGATCAAGGGGGACCCGCGCCACTTCGTGTCCAAGCCGATCTGCATCAACGATTTGATGGGCAAGGTGAGGGACCTATTGGACGAGTGAATACCTTCAAGACAAAAGGCACTCACCACAGAGGATCACAGAGGAAAGACAAAAGCGGGGAAAACCTCAAACCTTTATGGGGAAAACAAAGGCCAAAAAGCCGGAAGCAACAGCGCTCACCACATACGTTCACAGACTTATATCAAAAACAGGAAGGCACTCCACAGGGGATAAAGGCGATATCCCTGTAGAGTGCCTTTTAGCTTTCTGAGGTATTTCAGGTTTTCCTCTGTGGTTCCTCTGTGTACCTCTGTGGTGAGTGCCTTTGCTTTTAGATCTTCTTCACCTCAGCCAAAAGCTGCGGCAGGGTGAGCCCCTGCTGCACCGGCTCGGCAAACGGGCCTGCGCCCGAGCGGTACAGGTCGAAGCGCGGCGCGCGCCCCGCCGGGTCGGTAACGAGGCGCGAGGCGACGATCCCAGCCTGCGACAGCTGGGGCTGGGCGCAGCAGTTGGGGCAGCCGGAAATGGCCCAGGTAAGGCCTAGCGCCTCCTCCCCCATCTCTTCCACCACGGCCGCCGCGACCTCGCGGGTAGGCGCGAGCCCCATGATGCACTCGTGGGTCCCAGGGCAGACCCTGAAGGTTACTCTCTCCCTGGTGCTTTCCCCCGCAAACCCCGCCGCGGCCAGGGCGGCGACCGCCTCATCGCGCTCCCCGCCATCGACCAGGTGCAGCACCACGTTCTGGTCCCCGGTAATCATCAAGATCCCGCCGCAATGCTTCCGGGCGATTTCCGCGAGCGCGGCGAGCCCTGCGCAGGGAAGCTCCCCGGCGAACACGTGCGCCACCAGGCGACCCGAGGCATCCGCCGGCACGGGGACGAGGCTCCCGGTCAAGGTCGGCGCGCTGGAAACCTCCTCGAGCTCCCCCAACACCCTCAGCCGGAACTCGTCCTGCCCGATCTCGCGTATCAGGTGCTTCAGACGCTTGCCCGCCGGGGTGTGCGCCTCGTAGACCTTTGCCACCCGCTCGATCAGCGGTATCAACGCATCCTCGGCCACGTCCCGGGCCAAAAGGAAACCGGGGATCGGTTCGCGGCCGAGGCCGCCGGCAGCCCAGACGTCGAAACGGGATGGTTCCCCCGACGCCGCCGGCACGAGCCCCAGGTCCTGAATCAGGTGCCTGCCGCTGGAGACGTCCGCCTCCACCCCGACCTTGAACTTCTTGGGGAGCTTCTCGAAGCGAGCGTTGCCGGTGAAATGCCGGTGGATGCGACGCACCAAAGCTTCAAGCGCGGGAGCGCCGGCCGCCGACAGGCTGCCGCAAACGACGCCGCGCACCGCGCCGCCGCAGGCGCCCCGGTTGTAGAGCCCGACCTGCGCCAGCTGCCCCGCCACGTACTCCAGGTCCCCCTCGGTGAGCCAATGCAGCTCGATGCTCCCCCTGGTGGTCAGATGCACCACCCCCCTGGCGAAGCGCTCTGCCAGTTGCGCCACCTTCAGTGCCTGTTCCGCGGATACGATCCCGGCGGGAAGCTTCACCCGCTGCATGTAAAATTCCTTCTGGCGCTGGGGGTAAATCCCCTCAAGGCGCAGGTTCTTCTCCACAGTCATGGCCTGTCTCTCCTTCTAAACTCTGTCGGCGGCTGCTGCGCCGGTGGCTGACGATAGTACAGCGTTCGCCCCATCATGTCACCCGAAAATCCCATGGGTACGCCACGCCCCCGGCACAGGAAGCGGGCGAAGCTTTTCCGGCGCGTCTGTTGGGGAAGAGCTCGGCTGGAACACCAAGGGGTGGGGACAGCGACGGGGCGAGAAGCGGATGAAAAGATGCCGGGGGAGAAAGCTTTACGCAGCTTGGGCGGTCAGACTACGCGGTCACGTCCGGCGCTCTTAGCGGCGTAGAGCCTTTGGTCCGCCCGCTTGAGGACATGCAGCAGGTCGGGGTCCCCCTCTTTTACGGCGGCGGCCCCAAGGCTCGCCGTGAGGGTGATCTCCTCCCCTTCGACCAGGTACGGCTCATCCCGGAGCAGGGACCAGATCTTTTGCGCGACCATCCGCGTCTGTTCGAGATCGGAGCCCGGGAGCATCACCAGGAACTCTTCGCCGCCAAAGCGCCCGATGGAATCGTAACTGCGCAGGGAACGGGTGATCCTCGCCGCGAACTGCTGCAGCAGGACATCGCCCGCCAGATGGCCGTAGCTGTCGTTTACTTCCTTGAAGCGGTCGATGTCGATCATGATGAAGCCCAGATCCGCGTCCGAGTGCCCTTTCTCTTTCCTGCGGGAGCAGCGGTCGAACTCCTTGCAGGCAAGGAGCTCGATCTGGCTCTTGTTGAAGGTCCCGGTGAGGGCATCGGTCATGGTCTGCTTCGTAAGCACCTCCTGGATCTCCTTGATCTCCCGGGTCCCGCGCCGAATCAGGAAGTAGGAGATGCCGAATACGATTATCAGGAGGCCGGCCACTGCGCCGAGCGCCAGCGCCGCAGTATTGGCGGTGTCGTCACGGTACTTGGTGACGTCGATGTAGACCTCGAAACTACCTATCACCCTGCCGTTGTCCCAGATCGGGATGTACGTCTCCACCACGTCGACGTTGAACTTCGACTCCGAGGCCAGGTCCTTCACCTCTTCCTTGCGCTCGAGCTTGGAATCGAAGAGCCCGTCCAGGGCGTGGTCCAGCCGGGAGTTGTGGCTGTCGACCTTGCCGATCAATGCCGGCTCGGTGCTGTAGACGATCCTGCTGTCGGCGGAGTAGATCTTGATCTTTACGATGTCGAACGGGGAGAGGAACCTCCTGAAATGCCGGTCCATCTCCGGCAGGTCGGCCGGAGCGACGACGACTTTCAAGCTGCCGTCGGGCTGTCTGGAGGTAAGGCGTCGCCGATCGGTGGCCAGGAGGGCGCTGCTGACCTTTATGGCATCTTCCTCGGCGTTGCGGATCACGTGCCGCTGCAGCACCTCCACGAAGACCAGGCCCGCAACGGAGATGATGACGAAGGTGGAAACCAGCGCGATGACGACGAAGAGGCGCAGCAGTGCGTCGGGGTTTCTGTCGGGGCTGCTCTTGGGGAAGATGCGGAGTTGCTTCACGAACCCATCCTTGTTCCCGGTTCTGCCGGGGGGGTATCTAGGCCCAGCGCCAAAGGGCAAGGATCAGCACCACCAAAAAGACGATGCTGAGATTCATGTAGGCCATGAAGAAGAAAACGCGTTCGTGCAGCGGCGCCTTGCGATCGGCGTGCGCCACGAGGGCTCCTACCGCAGGCATGGCGGCTACCTTGTCCGAACCGTGGGGGGCGAGTTTGAGCGCTTCGGTGAGGTCTTCGCCGGCGTTGTGCCGCCCCATGTGCACCCCCTGCTTCCACAGCCTGCTCGCGGTGGCGTCGTAGATCTTCCCCTGGTAGGCGAACCACACGGGACGCCCCTCCTTGCCGTCGCACGAGGCCAGTTCGTCAATGGTGAGATCCCCCCCGAGCGGTGGCGCCGCCGGTTCCCTCCGCTTGGCCTTGAGCTTCGGGCCGATGAAGAGCACCACGTAGGCCGCGGAGAGGACCATGACCAGGTACAGGGATATCTTGACGATGAGGAGCACCCCGAAGCGGGTATGCAGCAGCATATCCCAAGAGGTTACGCGGTAGTGAGTGAGAACTGCTCCGGTAATCCCCATGACCACCATGGACATGACCCCCACCCGGACCTCTCCCCGCGGCAGGCCGCCGGCGGCGTAGGCAGGCTTCAACACCAGGTGCACGTAAAGGATGGTGCCGAACCAGAGGATGGCGGTGATCATGTGGAGGTACCCGATTGCGAAGCGGAAAAGCTTGGCTGCGGGGGCGAGACCGCTGGGCTGGGCGGGCGCTGCGCTGGGCGAGGCGTCGGGCAAGGTGTGCCGGACGGAGAAAGCTTCCCCCAAGGCGGTAAGTTCGCCTCCACCCGAAGGGTCGACGTGGCAGGCGGAACAGCTCTTGCCTGTCTGCGCCGCGTACTGCTCTGTGGCACTGCAGGGAAGAACATGCCAGGAGAAAAGCGCGAACAGTATCAGGGTGATGACGATTTTCATGTGGCATCTTATAGCGTTATCGACTGACAAAGTCAACATTGCTATACCAGTAGGACTGGCGCCTGTATCTGCCCTTTAAAAGGCTTCCGCACCCGTTATCCACGCAAGAGCCCGCACGGAGTCGATCAGGCAGGTTGTTTCCCCTCCGCTAAGGCATTGAAAACAGTCGTTCGTACCGGTACAATACCTCCTTTGCCATCCAAACATCCTTTGCGAGGGAGACACTATGCATACCTGCCAGCACCAGACCGTTTACCAAAAAGATTACGCCGCGCCCGATTACCTCGTGGAGACAGTGGAGCTCTCCTTCGATCTCGACCCGGACCTCACCCGTGTGGTTTCGAGGCTCAAGATCCGCTCGAACCACGACCGGGCCGGCGGCGTCCGGCCGCTGGTGCTGGACGGGGAGGAATTGACCCTGGTTTCACTCAAGCTGGACGGGGTCGAGCTGGAGCCTTATCGCTACCAGGCAGGCGAGGGCACGCTCACCGTGAACGATCCGCCGGAGAGCTTCGTGCTCGAGGTGACAACCGAGATCAGCCCGAAGGCGAACACGGCGCTCTCCGGGCTCTACGCCTCGGGTCCCATGCTCTGCACCCAGTGCGAGGCGGAAGGGTTCCGCCGCATCACCTACTTCACCGACCGTCCCGACGTCATGGCGGTCTACACCGTCACCCTCAGGGCCGACAAGAGCTCCTGCCCAGTGCTTTTGGCCAACGGCAACCTGGTGGAGAAAGGTGATTTACCCGACGGGCGGCATTTCGCCACCTGGCACGACCCGTTCAAAAAGCCGAGTTACCTCTTCGCCGTGGTGGCAGGGGACCTGGCCCATATTCCCGGGAGCTTCACCACCATGAGCGGGCGCCAGGTCAACCTGGAGATCTACGTCGAGGAGAAGAACCGGGGGAAGTGCGACCACGCGCTCAGGTCGCTCATCGAGGCCATGCGCTGGGACGAGGAGCAATTCGGGCGCGAGTACGACCTCGACACCTACATGGTCGTAGCCGTCGACGACTTCAACATGGGGGCCATGGAGAACAAGGGGTTGAACGTCTTCAACTCCCGCTATGTCCTCGCCAGCCCCGAAACCGCCACCGACGACGACTACCAGGCGATCGAGGAAGTGATCGGGCACGAGTACTTCCACAACTGGACCGGCAACCGTATTACCTGCCGCGACTGGTTCCAGCTCTCCTTAAAGGAAGGACTCACCATCTTCCGGGACCAGGAGTTCTCCGCCGACATGCAGTCGCGCCCGGTGAAGAGGATCGCGGACGTGAGGCTTCTGCGCTCCTCCCAGTTCCCCGAGGACGCGGGGCCGCTGGCCCACCCGGTCCGCCCCGACTCCTACGTGGAAATCAACAACTTCTACAGCATGACCGTCTACCACAAGGGGGGCGAGGTGATCAGGATGCTGCAGACCCTCCTGGGGCGCGAGGCGTTCCGCGCCGGGATGGACCTGTACTTCGAGCGGCACGACGGCCAGGCGGTCCGGGTGGACGAATTCGTCCAGGCCATGGCCGACGCCGGTAAGCGCGACCTCTCCCAGTTCATGCGCTGGTACAACCAGTCCGGCACCCCGGTCCTCACCGTGAGCGACGACTTCGAGCCGGCAAGCGGCGTCTACACGCTGACCGTTACGCAGAGCTGCCCCCCCACTCCGGGTCAGCCGGAGAAGGAGCCGTTCCACATACCGCTCGCCATGGGGCTTTTGGACCGGCAGGGGCGCGAGCTGCCGCTGCAGCTTGAGGGAGAGAAGAGCCCGGGCGCGACCACCCGTGTGCTGGAGCTGCGCCAGGAGACGCAGAGTTTCCGCTTCACCGGGGTCGGGTCGAAGCCGGTGCCGTCGCTCTTGCGCAACTTCTCCGCGCCGGTGAAGCTCGTCTACCCCTACAGCGAAGACGACCTCACCCTGTTGATGACCAGCGACAGCGATCCCTTCGTACGCTGGGAGGCGGGTCAGGTGCAGGCGGTGCAGTTGATCATGGGGCTGGTGCGGGAGATCCAGGCAGAGAGAGCACCGGCGGTGCCGGAAACCTTCATCCGCTCCTTCGCGACGCTTCTTACCGACAAACGGCAGGACCGCGCTTTCCTGGCCGAGGCTCTCACGCTGCCGACCGAGAGCTACCTCGCCGAGCAGATGGAGGTGATCGACCCGGCCGCGATACGTGAGGCACGGGAGCTGGTGCGCACGACTGTGGGCGAGCGGCTGCGGGAAGAGCTGGTGGCGGCGCGTGAAGCCTGCGCCCCCAAGTCCCCCTACCACCCGGACGACGGCCTCGCCGGTTGCCGCAGATTGAAAAACCTCTGCCTCTCCTACCTCATGGCGCCGGGGTCCCGGGAGGCGGTCGGCATGGCGATGGAGCAGTTCAGGGGTGCCGACAACATGACCGACAGCCTGGGCGCTCTTGCCACGCTGGCCGGCTGCGACTGCCCGGAGCGCGACGAGGCGCTGGAGGCGTTCTACCGTAAGTGGCGCGACGACCGCGGTGTCATCGACAAGTGGTTCAGCCTGCAGGCGACGTCCCGTCTGCCGCAGACGCTCGACCGGGTCCTCGAGCTCTTGGAGCATCCAGACTTCGACATCCGCAACCCGAACCGAGTCCGTTCCCTGGTGGGAGCGTTCAGCCAGGCAAACCAGGTCCGCTTCCACGATGCGGAGGGGAGGGGGTACCGGTTCCTGGGAGACCAGATCCTGCGCCTGAACGGCATCAACCCGCAGATCGCGGCCAGGATGCTGACCCCCTTCAGCCGCTGGCGGCGCTTCGACGCGGGGCGGCAGGAGCTGATGAAGAAAGAGCTGGAGAGGATTTTAGCCGAGCCGGACTTGGCGCGTGACGTCTACGAGCTCGCGGCGAAGAGCCTGTAGCATTCCGAATTCTTCAGACGCAAAGAGGGCCGGGGATTTCCCCGGCCCTCTTTTGTTTACTGGGAACTCGGCTGGCACTCTTTATATCCATCGCCTCTTTTTGAAATAGATCAGCATCCCTCCGCCGATCACGGCGGAGAGAAGCAGCACCATGAAGTAACCGTAGTGCCATTCCAACTCGGGCATGTATTTGAAGTTCATGCCGTACAGCCCGACAAGAAAGGAGAGGGGCATGAAGATGGTGGCGATGATGGTCAGCACCTTCATCACCTCGTTCAGACGGTTGGATACGCTAGAAAGGTAGATGTCCAGCATCCCGGAGAGCATCTCGCGCAGGGTCTCCAGGGTGTCCAGCACTTGTACGGTGTGGTCGTAGAGATCCCTCAGGTAGATGACGGTTGTGTCCCTGATCAGCTGCGAGTCGCGCCGCTGCAGGCCGCTCGCTACCTCGCGCAGCGGCCACAAAGCCTTGTGCAGGAACAGCATCTGCCGCTTCAATTGGTAGATGGACTGAACCGTTGCCGGCGTCGGGTTCCCGATCAGCTCGTCCTCGATGTCCTCGATGCGGTCGGCCAGTTGCTCCAGCACCAGGAAGTAATGGTCCACTATGACGTCGAGAAGGGCATGCAGCAGGAAATCGGGACCCATGCTGCGCAGCCGCGCTTGTTCGTTGTTCAGCCTGCTCCTGACCTGCTCGAAGACATCCCCCTCAATCCCCTCCTGAAACGAAATCAAGTAGTTCTGCCCCAGAACCAGGCTCACCTGTTCCGACCTCAACTCACCGCTCTCGCCATCGAGCGTGATCATCTTGAGGACCACGTACAGGTATTCCCCGTAGTCCGCAGCCTTGGGCCTTTGGTCGGTGGCGAGGATGTCCTCCAGCACCAGTGGGTGGATTCCGTAGCAACTGCCGAAGTGCCGCAGCACCTCCAGGTCGGCAAGCCCGTCCACGTTGACCCAGGTCACCGTGGGGAGCGGTTTTTTCACCAGGCATCGGTCTATCGACTCGACCGGCCGCGCCTCAACGTGCGACTCGTCGTATTCGACCAGGTCGATACGGGTGGCGCCGCTTTTGGCGCGCCCCATGTGGATCAGGGTTCCGGGGGCAAGTCCCGCTTTCTTCGAGCGCTTCTTTATCGACATGATTCCCTCTAGTGGATTGCGGCCAGTTTCAGTATCCGGTCCCATTCTTCCTTGCGGACCGGCTGGATCGAGAGGCGGCTCCGGTTCAAAAGCGCCATGTCGGAGAGCTCCGGCACCGTCTTCAGCTCCGCCAGGGTCACCGGGCGCGGCAGCTCGCGGACGAATTTCACGTCCACCATGTACCAGGTCGGCTTTTCCGGTTTGCTGCCGGGGTCGAAGTATTTGCTTTCGGGATCGAAGGCGGTGAAGTCGGGGTACCCCGCCCTTACCACCTCTGCGATCCCCACTACCGCGGGCTCGGCTATGTTGCTGTGATAGAAAAGCACCAGGTCGCCTACCTGCACCTCATCGCGCAGGTAGTTTCGCGCCTGGTAGTTGCGCACGCCGTCCCAATGCTCGGTTGCGCCGGGGCGGTGCTTCAGGTCCTCCAGCGAGAAGCTGGAGGGCTCGGACTTGAATAGCCAGTAGTTGGGCATGGTTCATTCCTCAGGGCACGTCATTGGTTCTCAGCCTCTTGACAGTCAGGGCACACATCCTCTGTTTGAGTATCTGCTATGTCTTTGAGGAATGTGCGGCCGCAAACATTACAGGTCTTTTCTTCTTGTGTCACCATCAGTACAGCGAACAGATCCTCGATGAAATCGGTCATGACTGGCACTCCTTCTGAGCTCCCACCGTGAAGCCCGCCGCCTTCGAGCCCTGCTATCCCTTGACCATCTTCCTCTTCTCCCTGAGCTTCTTCAGCAACTGGTCGGGCTCCAGCGTGTTCAGCACATCCGCAGGCTCAAGCCAACCGCGCTGGGCGACCGATATGCCATAGGGTAGGAAATCGAATTGCAGCTTTGCGTGGGTATCGGTATTTACCGCGATCATGATTCCAAGCTCCTTGGCCCGGCGCACGTGCTTGTCTTCCAGGTCCAGCCGCATCGGGTAGGCGTTTATCTCCAGGGCGGTTCCGGTTTCCTTCGCTACCCGCAGCACCTCGTCCATGTCGATCTGGTACCCTTCCCTCTCTCCGATGATGCGCCCGGTGGGATGGGCGATGATAGAGACGTAGGGGTTGCGCATGGCGGCCACGATGCGCGCGGTCATGACTTCCTTCGAGTTGTTGAACCCGGAATGGATCGATGCGACCACGATGTCGAGATCCTTCAGCACCTCGTCGGGAAAATCGAGCGCCCCGTCCCCCAGGATGTCCATCTCCGTGCCGTGCAGGACCCGGAAACCCTTCAGCTCCCGGTTCAGTTCCTTTATCTCGGCGGCCTGTTCCCGAAGCCGCTCCACCGTGAGACCGCGGGCTACCCCCAGCCCTTGGGAATGATCGGTGACGGCCAGGTAAGAAAGCCCCCGCTGCCTTGCCGCCTCCACCAGCTCCGAGATGGGGTGGGCGCCGTCGCTCCACCTGGAGTGAACGTGGAGGTCTCCCCTGATATCGGCCTGGCTCACCAGGTGCGGCAGCTTGCCCAGAAGCGCAGCCTCGATCTCGCCGCGGTCCTCACGCAGCACCGGCGGAACAAAGGCCAAATCCAAGAGGCGATAGATGTCTTCCTCGTTCTCGCCCCCCAGGCGCTGGTTGTCCTCCTCGCGGAAGATGCCGTATTCGTTGATCTTCATCCCCCGCTTCTGGGCCATCTCCCGCAAGCGGACGTTGTGCGCCTGGCTGCCGGTCAGGTAGGCTAAGGCGGCGCCGTAGGAGGCAGGATCCACCACCCGGAGATCCACCTGCACCCCCTCGCGGATGGTGACGCTGGCCCGGGTCGGGCCGCGCATGATGACGTCGTGCACCTGCGGAAGATCAACGAAAGCCGCCATGACGGCGGCGGGATCGGGTGAGGTGGCGACTATGTCGATATCCTTGATGCTGTCCCTGCGCCTCCTGATGCTTCCCGCCACCTCGACCCGTTCCAGCGGGGCCCGCTCTTTGAGGGCTTCCACCAGGTCCTGCGCCGCTGGGAGCATGCGTCCAAGCGGCTGGCGCTCGCGTCCGCGCTTCACCGCCGCTATCCCCTTGAGGATGTTTTCCTCCGTCTTCTGCTTGATCCCCTTGATGCCGATGAGCCTGTGTTCCAGGGCGGCCTTCTCCAGCTCCTCGATGCTCGCGACCTGCAGGGCGTCGTAGATCGCCTTCGCGGTCTTGGGCCCCAGGTCCGGGATGGCCAAGAGCGCGAAGACTCCGGCCGGGACCTCCTGCTTCAACTCCTCGTAGACCGCCATGGTCCCGGTTTGCAGGTACTCCTCGATCCTTGCCGCGAGATCCGCCCCCACCCCCGGGATCTCCAGGAGTTCCTTGTGGGAGAGCTGCGCCAGGTCGCGGCTGAAGCCTTCCAGGTTGAGTGCCGCGCGCCGGTAAGCCCTGATCTTGAAGATATTTCCTTCCTTGAGATCCAGGATGTCCGCGATCTCGGAAAAGATCCGTGCGATTTCCCTGTTTTTCATGACCTCTCCCGATGATACGGGTAATCACCAAAACATAGCGAGCTTGTCCAGCTTGTCCCCGAAGCAGTTGTACCGCGAAGGGGAATAGCAGCCTCATCGCGAAGGGGGGCTTGTCCCCCATAGCGGGTTCACCGCGAAGGGGGACCCCACAGTTCCTTCAACCTCCGGTCGCGTCCGCAGCTCAGACGGTAGTAGGAATATCGGATCGGGTTCTTCTTGTAGTAATGCTGGTGGTATTCCTCGGCCGGATAGAATACCCCCGCCGGCACGATCTGGGTGGCGATGGGTTCCCTGAACCTCTTGCTCGCCTCCAGCTCCTTCTTGGACTGCAGAGCCAGCCGGTGCTGCTCCTCGTTTTGGTAGAAGATCGCGCTCCGGTACTGCTCGCCGCTGTCGCAGAACTGCCGGTCCTTGGCCAACGGATCTATGTTGTGCCAGAAGACGTCGAGTAGCTTTGCGTACCCTATCTTCGCCGGGTCGTAAAGCACCTGGATCGATTCGGCGTGCCCCGTCGTCCCGGAGGATACTTCCTCGTAGGTGGGGTTTACCTTGTGGCCACCGGTATAGCCCGAGGTGACGGAGACCACGCCCGGCAGTTCATCGAACGGGTGCTCCATGCACCAGAAGCACCCTCCCGCAAAGGTCGCCTTCTCCAGATGTCCTGTCGGCTGGGACCCCTTGCCTCCCTGCGCCGTAGCGCTTGCGGCCAGGGCGGATCCCGCGGCGCAAAAAAACGCCGTCATGGTAAGTATCATGATTTTTAGAGGTTTCATCACTGCTCCTCCTCTGCTTAGACCCAGCGGGAGTCGCCCGCCGCGGCGTCAGACTCCCGTCGCGGCAGGATTCCGAAGGACCTCCGCTATTTGGTCGCCACAAACTGCAGCGCCGCCGAGTTCATGCAGTAGCGAAGCCCGGTCGGTTTCGGCCCGTCGTTGAAGACGTGTCCCAGGTGCCCACCGCAACGACGGCAAAGGACCTCGGTGCGCGTAGTGAACCAGCTGCGGTCCACCTCGGTCTTGACGTTCTCCTTGGCTATCGGCGCCGTGAAGCTGGGCCAGCCGGTGCCGGATTCGAACTTATCCTCGGACCGGAACAGATCGAGGCCGCATCCGGCGCACCGGTAGACGCCGTGCTCATGGCTGGTGGCGTATTTTCCGGTGAAGGCCCGCTCCGTCCCTTTCTCCCTCAGTACATGGAACTGTTCCGGAGTCAGTATTTTCTTCCACTCTTCCTTGGTTTTAACTACTTCGTCGCTCATGACGTAGGTCCCCTTCTCGGCCGAAAAGACCTTGATCCGCGATGCAGCGTTAACTATTGCCGAATCTTTGCCAGATTCAAGAACGACCAGAACTGACGCAACGAGAACTGTCAGCAACCCTGCTAGAAATGTCGCTTTCTTCATGGCCTTATTCTCCTGTAGGCTGTTCCATATCCCTTTTTCACAGCTCTTAGGATAGCATAAAGGCCGTAACAATTCATGACAGTTGCAGTGAGGTGAGCTAAGGCATGCTCAACTGTGCCGATACTTTCAGGGGCATTTTTAGGTTGAACGGATGCCGGTTATCCTCAATAATAGCCAGGTTCAGATTGCAGCCCTGGAGGAACAATGAAGACACGTTTGATGCTGCTGGCGCTCACCCTGACTGCATCCGCCGCCGCTGCGGAGATGTATACCTGGAAGGATTCCAAGGGAACCACCTTCTATACCAACAGCCTGCACGAGATCCCGGCGCGCTACGTTAAAAGGGCCAGGGTCCTGGATGTGGCGACCGGGAAAAAGGGTGGGCCGGCCCTCGAGCATCCTGGTACGCCGGCGGCACCGGTGGCGGGCGGCGCGTCCCCTCAACAGCAGACACCACCGTTGGTGCAGTCGGCGGTCCCGCAGCCACAGCCTGCCGCGCCGGCGGCCTCGCCCCTCGCCGCCCCGGCGCCTGCGGCTCCGTCCAGCGCGGTCTCCGCCGCACCTCAGCAGCGTTCGCAAGTGGGACGCCAGAGAGCCCCCCGCAGGCAGCGCGGTTCCGGCGAAGAATGACCGAGGATATTGGAGCGCACATGACCAGAACAGTATTGATTGCGGGCCTGCTGCTGACAGCGGGCGCCGCCCACGCGGAAGACCTTGTCTGCCAGGGGAACATCTTTAGCACCCAGGGGGAAGGGATAATCGCCAGGAAACACCGCTTCGAGGTAAACGGGATTACCGGCGCAGACATCGGCGCGGTCCTGGAGCAATGCCGGAAAATAGCCCTGGAGCGGCAGGGACGAGCCGCGAGGAAAAACCCCGGCGGGAGCTTCCGAAGGATGTCCGAGGTGGAGCTGGACTGTACCCGGGGATCGGAGAAAACACAGATTCGCCGCATCATCCAGACGGAACGCTAGCCGCCGGACCGGATCTCAGCCCGCTACGGGCGGAGCCGCGCAGAAGACAGACACATGAAAGGAGGCCGGTTTCCGGCCCCCTTTTTTTTGCTCTAATGGAAACAGCAGTTGCCACCTCGTTGCCCCTTCCATGTCAGCCGTAAACTTTACATCGCCATTCCAAAGCCTTACCACTCCGCTCCTATCCCGTCTGCCACAAAACGATAAAATTAAACGGCCGCTCCACTTTTTTTCTTAGAAAAGGCTGGTAGAACAATAACGTGCGGCGCCGTAGGGTCCGCAGCCGGCAACCAAAGCTTCAAGACAGGAGATAATGATGAACATCCACGAGTACCAGGCGAAGGAAATACTGAACGCGTTCGGTATCCCGGTGCCCCGCGGTCGGGTGGCGCTCACCGCGGACCAGGTCGAGCGCGCCGCCAAGGAAATGGGGGGGCGCTGCGTGGTCAAGGCGCAGATCTACGCGGGTGGGCGCGGCAAGGCCGGCGGCGTCAAGCTGGTGCACCACCCGGAGCAGGCCCAGGACCTTGCCAAGGAGCTGTTCGGAAAGACGCTGGTGACCCCGCAGACAGGTCCGGAAGGGCTCAAGGTTAGGCGCATCCTGGTCGAGGAGGCGGTCGACATCGCCCGTGAATTCTACCTCTCCATCACCCTGGACCGCGGCACCTCGCGCTACATCCTCATCGCCTCGGCGGAAGGGGGGATGGAGATCGAGGAGGTGGCGACGAGGAGCCCCGAGAAGATCCACACGCTGACCATCGACCCCTTCACCGGGCTTCGGTCCTTCCAGGCGCGCCACATCGCGCTGCAGTTGGGGCTTTCCGGGAGCGTCTGCGAGGACTGCGTCAGCCTCATCCTCAACCTCTACCGCGTCTGCCTGGAAAAAGACTGCGCGCTCGTGGAGATCAACCCGCTGGTCGTGACCCGCGCGGGGTGGCTCATGGCCATGGACGCGAAGATCACCTTCGACGACAACGCCATCTTCAGGCACCGCGAGTACCCCGACATGATGGACTACTCCCAGTTGGACCCGCTGGAGATCAACGCCGGGAAATACGACCTCGCCTACATCAAGCTCACCGGCACCATCGGCTGCCTGGTTAACGGCGCAGGGCTAGCCATGGCGACCCTGGACGTCCTGAAGGAGTTCGGCGGCGAGCCCGCCAACTTCCTGGACGTAGGGGGCGGGGCCACCCGCGAGAAGGTGGCCGAGGCGTTCAAGATCATCCTGCAGGACAGCGACGTGAAGGGGATCTTCGTCAACATCTTCGGCGGGATCATGCGCTGCGACGTGATCGCCCACGGCATCATAGAAGCGGCCAGCGAGGTGAACTGCACCCTCCCCATCGTGGTCCGCATGGACGGGAGCCAGGTCGAGGAAGGGAAGAGGCTTCTGACCGAGAGCGGCCTGAACGTACAGTGCGGCGACAACCTCGGGGACGCGGCCGCGCGCATCGTTAAGATGCTGGCGGGATAGCTTCGGCGGCTGCGACGGCGCACCGCCCGTATAAGAGGAGGAGAGCGCGGCTACCAAAAAGAACAAGGAAAGTGGGGAGTCAATATGTCCATACTGATCAACAAGTCGTCGAGAATCGTGGTGCAGGGGATCACCGGCCGCAGCGGGCTCTTTCACACCCAGCAGTGCCGCGAGTACGGCAGCAACATCGTGGCGGGGGTCACCCCCGGCAAGGGGGGGATCCACATCGAGGGGATCCCCGTTTTCAACACGGTAGCCGAGGCGGTGAAGTACACCAGCGCCAACGTCTCCATGATTTTCGTGCCTCCTCCCGGCGCCGCGGACGCCATACTTGAGGCGGCCGCCGCCGGCCTGGAGCTAGCCGTCTGCATCACCGAGGGGATACCGGTGCGCGACATGGTGCCGGTAAAGGCGGTTCTGCAGCAAAGCAAGATGCGCCTGGTCGGCCCCAACTGCCCCGGCGTGATCACCCCCGGAGAATGCAAGATCGGCATCATGCCCGGTCACATCCACAAGCCGGGCAAGATAGGGGTCGTCTCCCGCAGCGGCACCCTCACCTACGAGGCGGTCAAGCAGCTCACCGACATGGGGCTCGGGCAGTCGACCTGCGTCGGCATCGGGGGGGATCCCATCATCGGGATGAACTTCGTGGACGTGCTGAAGATGTTCAACGAGGACCCCGGCACCGAGGGGGTTTTCATGATCGGCGAGATCGGGGGGGCGGCTGAGGAAGAGGCGGCGGTCTGGATCCAGAAGCACATGACCAAGCCGGTGGCGGCGTTCATCGCCGGGGTGACCGCGCCTCCTGGCAAAAGGATGGGGCATGCCGGCGCCATCATCACCGGCGGCAAAGGAAAAGCCGCGGACAAGATCCGCACCCTCACCGAATGCGGCGTCACCGTCGCGGCAAGCCCCACCAAGATGGGAGAGGCGATGCAGACGGCGATGGCCTCGAAGGGAAACGGCAAGAAGCAAAAATGACAGACAGCGCAGGACCCAGCAGGTCCCCCCTCCCGCCCCGGATGAAGGGCAGTTTTCGCCGCCGGCCCGTTACGGTATCTTCCCCTCGCAGGGGACCTTGGTCTGACAGAGACCGCAACCTGTGCTGGTGACCTGGTACGTCTCTGCTACCTTTGCCGGAATGGTGCCGTAGACGTGATCGCGGCAGATCCTCTTGTCGTGCCCCTCCTTGGAAAGGGCGCCGACAGGGCAGCGGCCGATGCAGGCGCCGCAGGTTCCGTCGCGGTGCCACAGGCAGTTGACCTTGTGGTGCAGGTAGGGGCGCGGCGACGGCTTAAGCGCCAGGTCAGTTATCACCGTTCCCAACCGGTGCGCTATGCCGCGCTCCGTGATGAGCCCGTCGTTCAGGCTGAAGGTGCCAAGCCCTGCGGCGTAGGCTGCATGGCGCTCGGACCAGGACGAGGCGATGCCGACCGGGGTCTCGCCGTATTCGCGCCAGGCGGGGTGCAGCTGCGGCGCCAAGGCGCGGTGGCCGCGTTCCTCCAGGAAACGGACCAGGTGCCGGCGCAGCGAGGCGTTGAAGGTCTCCCCGTGCTGCCGGGTTTGCGCCCAGGCCCGCGAGGGGTACACCGTCTCCGGCCGGTTGCTGGTCCGGGTCGCCTCGGTGATGGGCAGCACCCAGCAGATCACGGTACGGGGATGCCAGGGTTCTCCTGCGTCGGCTAAAGCCAGTTCGTGCGGGGTGAGGTGGAACTCCCCGATCACCGACTTGTACTGCATGAACAGAGCATCGTCCGCGGCGGCGAAACCAACCAATGGATCATCGAAGTAGCGTTCCCCTCCCTCACCGAACCGGTTGCCGCTTTCTTCCCGAACGAACCGACCTATCTCTGCAGAGATGATCCCGTCCATTTGCACCCTCCTTAAATTCTTCACTTGGCTGACGGCGCTCAAGAATACCATGTTTTGCAGGCGCCAGGACGCAAACTTTTCCCTGTTTCCTCCCACGGCTAAAACTGCTGCCGACACGCCTCGAATGCAGATTATTTTCCACCAATCCGCCGCCTTTTGCTCACGTGACCCGTCAAGTTTTGCCGTCGCCCCCCGATAAGTCAGAAGGTAACAAAACATCGTTCGCAGCACTGTTTACACGTTGGCGCACCACCGGCAAGGAGAAAGGCATGAACCAGATCTGGAACTATTACCTCGACCTCACCATCAAATTCAGGCTGAGCCTTTTATGCATCTGCTACAGCCTCTGCCTCATTGCGTCCGCGGTCGCGGCGCAGGCGGACTCGCCGGTGATCAAGTTCGGCTCCGTCACCCTCTTCATTGCCCTGGGGGGGCTGTTCGGCTGGATCAACATCTGGTCCATCAGGACTCCACTCGCCAGAACCGTCGATTACCTAGAGACCATGGCACAAGGGGATCTGAGCGAGCAGATCGTGGTGAACCGCCATAACGAGATCAGCCAGATGCTGCACGCGGTGAAGAAACTCCAGGAGTCGATGCGGGGGATGATCGCCGGCATCAAGCAGACCGCCGACCACCTCACCCTGGCGTCTTCCGAGTTGAGTTCCACTTCGCAGCAGATGGCGCAAGGAACCGAGCACGCCTCGCGGCAATCCAATTCCGTCTCCTGTGCGGTGGTCGAGATGGCGGGGGTGAGCAACGACATAGCCTTAAGCTGCCAGCAGATGGCGGATCGCGCCGGCAGCACCAACAGCGCCACGAGCAGGGGAGAGGAGACCATCGTCCGGATGACCGCAGTGATGGGGGAGATCGAGCGGATGGTGATCGGCACAGTGGACGCGGTCAAGGCCCTGGGGGCCAACTCCGATAAGATCGGCGACATCGTGGTGGCCATCGAGGACATCGCTGACCAGACTAACCTGCTGGCGCTCAATGCCGCCATCGAAGCGGCACGCGCCGGGGAGCAGGGACGCGGCTTTGCGGTGGTGGCCGACGAGGTGAGAAGGCTCGCAGAAAGAACCACCGCCTCGACCCAAGAGGTGCAGACTATCATCCAGAGCCTGCAAGGAGACGTGAAGAACGTGGTGGGGCTCATGGAACGGAGCGCCGACAGCGTCAGAAGCGGGACCGAGGACGTGCAGCATTCCAGCCGCGCCATAGGGACCATCAAGGAGCAGATAAACCCGCTTCTGGAGTACGTGGCGCAAGTCGCGACTGCGGCGGAAGAGCAGTCGGCGACAACGTCAAACATCACCGGCAGCATGAGGGACATAATCGGGGTGGTGGAGGAGGCTGCAAGCGGAGCGAGGAATTCGGCCCGCGCCGCCGCGGAGTTGGCCGCCTCGGCGCGCACCCTCCAGGAGATGGTGAACCGGTTCAAAACCGTCTAAAACCAATTGACGATTGACGATGGACAATTGACAACGAAAAGCCGAAGCCGCGACGTGCATTGATTCTAAATGGCTTCGGGAGCAAAGACAAAGGGGGATGCCGCTGCAGTCAGGTTCGCGGTCATCCCCCTTTGATTTTTCCAGGTTTTAGTTGTCAATTATCCATTGTCAACTGTCAATTGGTTTACACATGGAACTTGCGGGCGAGGTCGTTGTCTATGACGTAGACGCAGATCTCTTTGGCGAATTGCTTGGTGTACTTGAACTTCACGGAACTGAGGTTGTTGATCAGGAAAGTGACGTCGTCCCGGATCCTCTTGTCGTAGGTCTTGAAGGCGTCGGTGTCGAAATCCTTGATGGCACGCCGGAAGTTCGCGTTCTCCAGGAACGGCTCCAGCACCTTTTCCTTCAGGTTGAAGACGTAGCGGTCGTGCAGCGACTGGAACAATGCGGTATCCTGGGCGCGCTTCCCTTCCACCATGATTTCCTGGGTCAGGGTGCGGCCGGTGTACTCCCTCTGGGTCTCCTGCCGGAAGGAAAGCCGCGCCTCGTCCTCGGCCTTGGGCCCTATCAGCCGCCTCTCGATTCCTGCCAGAAAATCCTCGGTTATCTCCAGTTTCTCGCCCGTGAAGCGGCAGACCTCGACGGCGCCGGGCTCGAAGTTGACGGCGAACATGTAGTGCAGGATGTCGCGCTCGATCTGGGACTCGTTGTAGTAATAGAGAGCCTCCTTCACCTCCTGGAGCACCACGTAGTCGTAGTTGTGCACCAGCGACTCCATGAAACCTTCCGGGATAGATTCCTTGAGCTCCTTGTGCCACCTGGTGAAGAAAGTGGAAAGGTGGCTCATGGTGATCATCTTGTCCTTCCTGGCGTAGGCGGCGTAGAAGTCGGAGAAGATCTTGATCGACTCGCGCCCGGAGAAGCCGTGGTCCCCCTCGTGCTCGCTCTCGGCGATGATTTTCTTACGCCTCTTGGCGGTGAGCCGCTTTCTGTCCTCTTCGGTGAGCCACTCGGGGATGTGCCCGGTGTAGATCTCCATCTTCAGGATCTGCAGGTTCTCGTCGCAGTAGAACCGGTACTTCTCGGGGTCGCCGATCCATTCCAAAAGAGCATCGGATTTCACGTTCATCCGGGTCGAGATGATGACCCGCGCGAAGTTGTGCAGCACCCGGGGGAGGAAGCTCGCGTCGATGTGCTTGCCGAAGATGTTGCGGTAGATCTCCACCTCCGTGTTCAGGTCCATGACGTAGGGGATGTTGATGAACTCGATGCGGTCCGAGAAGGACTGAACCCCCTCGATGCTCCGCTCGTCCTCGGGGTTCATCAGGGCGATGAAGAGGCTCCTCACGTTCTCCTCGATGTCCTCGACCTTGTGGATCCCCTCGCTGATGATGTTGTGCAGTTCCAAAAGGCGCTCGGCGTTATGCGACTTCACGTCCATAAGCGCGTAGATCCCGTTGTTGGTCTTGGCGAAGTTGGAGAAGATGTACTTCACCTCGTTGCTGTCGCCCAGCAGGAGGTCGATCTTCCTCTGCAGCATGTCGTTGGTGAGGATGTTCTGCTTCATCGACTTGTCGCCGGGGTTGAATACGGTGATCCCCTCCCCGAGCCTGCGGTTGAAGCGGTAGGGACGGACCTTGATCATGCGGAAGAGGTCTGCGGGGTCCTCGAGCCTCGCCGAAAGCGCCTGGAAGATGGAGGTGCAGATGGTGCAGGGGGAATCGCGGAAGACCCAGTCGTATTCCTTCTCGGTGAAGAGCTTCCACTTGAAGGAATCGTTCTGGAACAGGTCGTCGAAAAACGCCCTGCGCTGCGCCTTGTCGATCATGAGGATCGGCGAGTCGTGCGACGGGCAGGGAACCTCTACCACGTCGCCGCCGCGCAGAAGGGCCCGGGTGTCGATATGCTCGTGCGTCTCCAGCTCGTACTCGTCCAGGAGGTGGGAGAGCTTCTCGACGAAGGCGCTCACCTGGTGCTCCTTGAAGCTCCCCAGCACGCGGCGGTCCAGGTGCCACACCACCTCGTAGCAGGTCCCCTGCTCGGTGCTCGCGTACTCCTCGAACTTCATCAGGATGTTGTTCAAGAAGGTGCTTTTGCCGGAACCCGGGGGCCCCTCGAAGATGTAGATCTTGTTCTGCCGGGCGCCGCTCTTCATGGCGGCCACGTGGTTGATGAAGCGGTTGGCGAACAGGCGGTCCGCGAAGAAGGGGCGGTCCGAGTTCTCCACGAAGAGCTTGCGGGTGTCGTAAGGGACGAAGTTGATCGACTCGGGGTCCTCCGGATACTCGTCGGTCCCTTCGCTCACGTAGTTCTTCACCATGTCGTGGAAGAGCTGGAAGATGTTGCGCATCACCCTCTCAGGCTGCTCGGTTGCGAGCTGCATGAACTCCTCGAAGGACATGTGCGCCGCGTTCTTGTGCTCCACGATGGTGCGGCTCAACTGCTTTATGACTGTCTCTAGATCTGGCATGAGCTTATCCGCCTGTCACAGTACCTGCCGGCTCAGTGTCTTTTCCTTCATGGTGTAGACCACGCGCTGCCATGTGATCTCCGCCTCCTCACCACCCTCCTTGCCGGCGGTGCCGCGGGTCTGTTCGATCACGGCCTCGCTCGTTTCAAGCTGTACCGGCGCCCCCCAGAGGTACTCTATACCCACCATGGTGTTGGCGATGTACTCCGATACCAGTTGTTTCCCCTCGAAGTGGTGCACGAGGTAGAGTGCGCCGTCCTCGCCCCGCTCCGGGGCGATCTCGATGTGCGGCGGGTGGTACAGCGAAGCAAGCACCATGTCGCGGTACTCGCGCGCGTCCCGGCTCTTCACGTAGTACTGCCAGACCATGCGCTGCGGGTCTAGCCTCTTGCCGGTGACGAAGAGGTCATAGCGGTTGGTGAAATCCTGGTCCACGAATTCCTTGATGAAGAGGTAGTCGCAGTAGTTGCTTCTGACCTTGAACAGGAACTCGTCGCCCTGCCCGGTCCCGGCATCGAACTCCTTCCTCTGGTTGGCGTCGGAGAGGCGGTGGAAGTCGTACCCGGTCTTCCCCTTGTCCCCAATCTCCTTCAACTGGTACATGAGTCGCATGCCGAGCGCGTACGGGTTCATCCCGACCCGGGGCATTGAGGTGACGCCGGCGTGCACACGGGCGAAGTCGACCTCGTGCCCCTTGATGCGGTCGTCCACGAGGAAGAGCTTCTCGTGCCAGTAGCTCGCCCACCCCTCGTTCATGATCTTGGTGCGGATCTGGGGCTGGAAGAAGATGGAGGTCTTTCTCACCACCTCGAGCACCGAGCGCATCCAGCTGTTCTCGTCGCGGGCCAGGAACTCCGAGTTCTCGATCAGGAAACGGAGCAGGTCGCGCCGCTCGATCCTCTTCACACTCCGGCTCTTGGCGAAATGCGCCTCCATTTCCGGGTACTTGGCCGTAACCTCGGCGAAGAAGATCCGCTCCCCTTCCTCCTTGTCCTGGAGGACCGCCTCGTTGTACCGCGCCACCTCCTTCAGGTACTCGGCCACCGGCAGCTTTTTCTCCACCTGCAGGAAGACGTCGAAGTAGTAGTCAAGCCGGCTCGAGGTGGCGGTGTCGGGGGACTTGAAGAGCGGCGACAGCTCGTCGTGGTAGGCGACCAGGTTGTCGATGGAGCGGGCGAACTCGAGGATGTAATCCACCCAGCGCCCCTTCTCGGCGCGCAGCTTGGCGATCACCCTCTTGTCCGAAAGCGCCTGCCCGGTGAAGTCGTACTCCCAGGTGTGGCGGAAATAAAGGTTGTTCTGGAAGAAATCGATGTGGCCAAGCACGTGGTAGAAGATCATCACGTTGAGCCAGTCGGGGTTATTGTCGTTGTAGAACGAGATCGGGGGACGGGTGTTGATCACCGTCTCGTAGGGGTTGTGCGGGTAGAGTTCGTACTCCCCTTTTCCCCGGAGCACCTCGACGTCGTGCACCCAGTAGTCGTAAAGGGTCGGGATCATGACCTTGGGGGAGAGCTCGATCAGGTCGCGGTTGGTCACGATGTATTCGAGGCTCTCGTCGGTGAAGGAGAGCCCAGCGGCGCGCGCCCGCTCCTTGCACCCTTCCATGATCTCTTTGGTATGTTGGTTGATCAGTTCCATAAAAGCCTCTAAAAAACCAGATTAAGAGGAGACCCAGATTAAGATTAAGTAAACCCTGCTTCACCTCTCAATCTGCCTCACCTCTTAATCTTAATCTGCTTCACCCCTTAATCTGCTCCACCTCTGCCTCTAAGAGATGAGCTTCTTGATCCCCTCGATCACCCGCGATTCCTCGGCGTCCTCGTTCATCACGTCCAGCCGCAACAGGTCAGGCTTGTCGCGCAGAAGTCCCGAGTTCTCCAGGTAGCGCGCCACCTCGGTCCACTGAGTTCCCGCGTGCTCGGCGATGGTCACCCCCATGCGACTCACGTAGGAAAGGATCTTCACCAGCTCGGGGATCGACTTGTCGCCGCCGGTGTCCCAGTCGTCGCCGTCAGTGCCGTGGAAGACGTAGATGTTGTAGTCGGCGGCGAGGTTCTCCTTGGCCACGATCTCGTTGACGAGCTTGTAGGCGCTCGCCACCTCGGTCCCCCCGGCGACCCGGGAGTTGTAGTAGGTGTCGAAATCGGGGACTTCTTTCGCCTCGGTGTCGTGCAGGATGAAGCGGGATTCCACCTGCCCCGCGTACTGGTACAAAAGCCAGCTGTAGATCATAACGTGCTGGGTCGCGACCAGCTCGGTCACTTTGCCGGCCATGGAACCGGAGTAGTCTCGCAGGAAAAAGACCATCGCCTGCGGCTCGTAATCCTTTTCCTGCGAGAAGATGCGGTACACCTTGTCGCGCGGCGAGATCAGGAAGCGGGTGGGGTCCATATCGCCGGGGTCCGGCACGTTGCCAAGGGAGATGTTGGTCTCCACGATCTTCCTCAGGGTCGCCTTCTTGTCCAGCACCTGTCCGGAGCCGCGGTTGCGGTCCGTGAGGTCGTAAATGTAGCGGGTGAAGGAGCGCTTCTTCCCTTTTTCCTTCAGGTTGGGGAGCTGGAACTGTTCGGTCAGCACCTTGCCCAGCTCGTAGGCGGAAGCCCCCATCTCGTGCGCTTCCCCTTCTCCCTGGCCCGGGCCCTGCCCCGGCTCCTCGCCGGTCTCACGCACCTTCTGTTCGCCGATGACCTCCCCTTCGTCACCCTTGCCGCTCCCACCCGTGGAGCCCCCCTCTCCGGGAGGGCGGATGGTCGGGTCGTGCAGGAACTTCTCCTCTTCGGTGGAGGGGACCACCACGATCTTTCCCTTCCCGCCTTTCCCCGGCTTGATCAGCCTTCCGACCCTGATCTTCCTGGGGAAGCCATCCTTCTCCCTCTGCCGGTCCCGTTCCAGTAGCTCGTCCAGCGCCTTCATGTGGCACTGGTACGGGTTGGGGACCCTCCCCTGGTCCTGCAGCACGGCCAGGTCCTGCCAGGAGTAGATGCTCTTGGAGAAGTTGGGGAAAGGACCGCTCCGGTCGGTCGTGGGGACGCCGCGGGTCACCGCCAGCTCGTCGCGAAAGCGGGCGTACCGCTCGGGGTCCAGACCCTTCTCCTTCAGTTCTTCCAGGTATTTTTCCAGATCTTTCATCCGCCTTCGCCTTATCAGGCTACGGTGGACAGGTCCCTTTCTTGCCCCTGTCCGCCGTCAGCCCGCTAGCTTCAGTCCCTAGTCCCTAGTCCCTGCCGTTAGCTCTCGTCTTCCTGGGTGCAGAAGTACTCGATGGTCTTCTGGGCACAGGTGCGGCAGTAGCCAAGCTTGCCGAGCATGGTGACGATCATCCGGTCGTAGAGCTTCTGGTTCTCTTCGTTGGTCCGGTTGGCCAGGGCGCCGATCAGGCTCCCCGCGCCGGCTATGTCCGATTTCAGCCGCACGTCGGTTACCGCCTTCACCAGCTCCAGGTTGTCCATGAAGTCGTAGCTCGGGTCGACGGAGATCTTCTGTCCGTAGATCTTGCGGATCGAGGTCCTGAACGAGGCGCGCTGCTCCTCGGTCTTCAGCCCTATCCGCTCCTCGACGCTCTTCACGTAGCGTTCATCTATCTTCAGAGCCTTCAGCTCGCCGGTCTGGGGATCCTTGTACTTCCACATCCGGTCCGGCCCCAGGTTCTCGGCGTCGATCCCGATGATCATGTTGACGTAGTTCTGCACGTCCTTCTTGATGGCGAAAGGCTCGTCCATGTAGGCGTTGAACATTTCGGTCATGATCCGCTCGCGGTAGAGCTGCTTGCCGGTCTTCAGGTCCTCCAGGTACTTCGCCCGTTCATTGGGCTCCACCACGTAGTCGAGCACCACCCGCTCCAGGCTCCTGAAGACATCGTAGGCCACCATGCAGCGCCCCTCGTTGGTCTCGGAACTCTCCTTTAGGATCTGGATGCTGCGCCCGAGACTCCTGTGCCCGAGCCCCCGCTGCCCGAAGCGCTTGGTGATGTCCGGCTCCTGCCCCAGCGTGTCGATCACCTCGGCGAGCGCCTTGATGCTCTTCTCGCCGGCGACCTCGCCGGCTGCGAGTTTCATGGTCTCGATCGGGGTGAGCTTCTCGCTTCTGGGAAGCCTGGTCAGCACGACGCCGACGGACGCTGCGTAGTTGAGGTTTGGGTCCTGGTGCAAAAGCTCCCGGGTCAGGGTGGTCTTGGAGTCGCTGCCGATGGCGTAGCTCGTGAGCCCTTCCTGCATGCGGTAGTTGGTGTTGTGCGAGACGTAGCAGATCCTGCAGCGGTCGACGATCGGCGCCTCTTCCTTCTCTGCCAGGAACCGGTTGAACTCGGAGTTGTTGCTGGTGGCGATGATCATGGAGTCGATCGGCCACTTGTAGCCGTCGATCTCAATGGCGCGGTTCTGGATTACGCCCAGGTACACCTGCACCAGGTCCTTCTTGTTCTTGAAGATCTCATCGCTGAAATGGATCCCCCCCCCGGCCACGCGAGCCAGCGCCCCGCGGCGCAGGTCGAAGCGGTACGGGTTGTTGGTGTCGGAGAGGTGCAATAGCCTCTGAATCGATTCTTCCCCCAGCAGATCCACCGCGGACGAGGTGATCTTGTCCTTTGCCGGGTACTTCCCGGTGAGGGTGCCCAGGCTCTCGCTCATCGGCACCGGCGTGATGGCGATGCTCTCCAGGATCTTTTCAACGTCGTTGTCGAGGTAGTTCCGGATCTCGTTCAGGATATAGCCGGAGCTAGCGCCAAGCGGCCGGTAGTTCCGGTAGAGCGTGTCCAGCTCGGCGTCGGAGAAACCTTGTTCCGCGATGAAGCGGCGCCCTTCGTCCAGGTCCTCGAAGAGGTTCATCGCGAGGATCATTGGATCCTCGTAGGTCTCGGAGTCGATCTCCCGGATCCTGCCGTAGTTGCCAAGCCGGTCCATGTTTAGGAACCTGAAGCTGTATTTGCGGTTCTTCCCTTGGAGGAAGTTGCGGTACTTGCTGCACAGGAACTCCACGAAGAAGGTCTTGCCGTTACCCGGCTCGCCCACCAGGACGAAGGCCATCTCCTTGCTGGACCCACCCTCGGCCGCATCTTTGACGAAGGAGACGAAACTGTTGATCTCGTCGTACATCCCGATGGTGTGCTTGCGGCCGGTCCTGAATATGTTGAAGTCGTAGGTCGTCTTGCCATTGACGACCACCTTTTCGAAACCCGGCTCCAGGATCATCCGGATGATCCCCTGGAAGGCGTTCTCAAAGACCCTTTCTCCCGCCTTGACGGCGGCCAGGTGTTGACGGAGCGTTTCGTTCTTCGCTGTCATGGTGTCCCTCCGCGTTCTTTACGTGTGGTGCGGTCTCTCATTGATTTTGACATCCAGGAAAAATTATACGCCGGGCGGATTTTTTTGGGCAAAGTCTTTATTGGCCTGGTTCCAGGCGAAAAACGACCAGCTGGAAACCTAGCTGCAGCATAGTTAAGCGTGGCTAGTGCAGCTAATACATTAGAATTGAGCTAATGTATTGTACCCGGACCTGCGTCATGTGCAAGAGGAGGGGACCGGAATGAGACTGCAAAATCAACGGCCGGCACACCGACCATTGAGTCGTTGCGGGCCGCTTTTCTTTTCCCCTTCCTTTGGTACCATTGAGCACTGTTGGGCGTGATATTCTCTAATTAGAAGGTTGGGCAGGAGGCATGCATGAAAGGAAAACTTCTTGGAGTGGTGCTCGCGGCACTGCTGCTGGTGATGGCTGGATGCGGCGGGGGACACGACGATCGCCCGCTGATCGAGACTAGGATACCTAGCGACGTGGCGGTTGACGCTGATATCGTCAACGCCGGAGGGGTGCTGACCGTGACCCGGGCTTCCACGGTCAATGGCATCTTCGCCGGGGTAGATCCCGGCAACGACGACGTCTACCGTGCGTTCCTGCACTTCCCGCTCACCACGGTCCCCCTTAACGCCAGGATCCGTTCCGCCGAACTCGGCATCGTGATCAGGAGCGTAACGGTGCTCCCGCCGACTGCGACCATACCGATCAGGATCGAACTGGTTTCCTTCGCCCCTCCGGTGATCACCGACGACTTCGACCGCATCCTGCTGCCGCCGCTGCAAAGCGTCAGCATCTCCCCACCGATCTCGTCGGCGGACGTGAACCGCGAGGTGGTGGTCGACGTGACCCCGCTCATGGTGGAGGCCCAGCGCAGGGAATTGAGGTTCTTCCAGGTGCGCATATTCCAGGAGAACGACTTCACCACCACCGTGCCGGGAATGATTGAGATCGACGAGTCAAACCAGGATAACGCGCCGCTGCTCACCGTGGTGTATGACTAGCGGCGGTTTTTGGGGCAGGGTCGTCTAATAGAAATAGCGGCTCACGTCGAGGTCATAGAGGTAGGGGTCGAGGGTGGCGGAGATGGTCCTGAAGCAGCTGGGAAGGCCCAGGTCGATGATCTCCCCCTCTACCTCGTGCCCCTGGGCGTCGGCGATGATGCGCACCTTCGGGCTGTCCCACTGGGTGGGGTCTGCGCTGTTTCCGACCACTACCGCCAACTCGTTGCTGTCCAGAAGCAGCAGGGAGCCGATGGCATGGATGCCGACGCAGTTGATGAAGAGCTTCAAAAGAGGCTGGTCGTAGACCGTCCCAGCCTGGGCGAGCATAACCCTGAGCGCCTTGTGGGGGGGATAGGCGTTCCTGCCGCAGACCCGGGACGAGGTTAGCCCGTCGTAGCAGTCCGCGATGTTGATGATCCTGCCGAACAGGCTCAGCCTCTGGTAGGGAAAGCGCGGATACCCCGAGAAGTCCGCCTGCAGGTGGTGCTCGAAAATCCCGGTGATGATCCGGGAGGAAAGGGCATCGAACCCCTTCAGCTTCATCACCTTCTTCACGCCGTAAAGGACATGGTTCTCCATGATGCGCCGCTCCTCGCGGGTTAGCGCGCTCGGCTTGTCCAGGATCTCCTTGGGGACGTCGGCTTTTCCCAGGTCGTGGAACAGCGCGGCGAGCCCCAGTTCGCAGAGATGGAACTTTGACATGCCGAGCCTTTTCCCCATCACCAGGGAGAGGATGCAGACATTGGCCGCATGGTGCTGAGAGGAACGGTCGTGGGAGCGCATGGTGCTAAGCCCGAGCAGGTCCGACTCGTGGCTGAAGAGCAGGTCGATGATCTGCTGCACCACCCGTTTCGACTCCCTAAGTCTCAGGCCCCGCCCTGCCGCCACCTGCGCCGCCACCTCGTCCATGGCGGCCAGCACCTTCTTGTAAAGGGGGCGGGCCTTGAGGTTGTTCTCTTGCAGCCGCACAGAGTCCGGAATCAGCACCTCGCCATCGCGCAGGACCTCCACCTCGATGTGCCCCACCATCCTTTGCTGCATCCCATCCAGAAGCGAAGTGTAAACGTCGGGGAGCTGGGCTGCGTCCACCTCCCGCAGGGCGTACACGAATCGGCGCAGGTCGTCGACCGTTACCTCCGGCATGAAGGAGAGCCTACCCAGCAGGTGGCGCTTCATCTCCTCTATCACGTGGCGCGGAGCCTCGAAGTTGGCGATGTCGGGTTTCAACCGCAGCTCGCCAAGGTAGAGGTGCCCGCCGCGGAGTCTCAGCGAGGCATCCTCGTTTCTCCTGGTGATCTCCCGCAACACCTTCAGCAGGTTCGCGAGCGGCAGGTCCAGCGCTGCGTGCCCCTCGCTGTAGTTGCTGGAGGTCTTTAGCAGTATGAAGAACTGCAGGACCAGTGCCTTGCCGAGCCTGGCCATCTCGTTGTTCAGGCTGTCGCGCCCTTTTTCAAGCTGCATGTTCATACCTCGACGGCACCAGCGCCCCTCTTCCCCCGGACCGCGTCGAAGGCGGCGAGGGCCTGATCCAAGATGTCCCTGATCTCGCCCGAGCGCCTGTTATTCCGCGCCTCCTGCAGGAGCTTCTTCGCCTGACCGCTTTGCATGCGCAGCAGGCCTGCAACCGCCAGCTGCGCGGACTCCTTCTCGGCCGCCTTTTGAAACCAGTACTTTCTCAGCAGCATGTCCCTGAACAAGGGGAGCATCTCGTCCCCCCCCAGTTCACCCAGCGCCTCGTACACCGCCTTTTTCTCTGCAATCGACCTCGTTGCGAATTCATCCGCTGTGGTCAGGGCTAGTACTGGCTTAAGCGCGAAGGGGAGCTTCTCCCGGGCCAGGATCTGGAGCGCCTTGATGCGAAGGGCGCTGGAGTCGTCCCGCAGGTACTTCACGATGTACGTCTTCGCCTTCAGATCGCCCGAGCGCTCGAGATACCCGAGCACCTCGCGCCGGATCCTCGCCTCCTTGTGGGAAATCAGCCTGATGATCATTTCCAGGGCCACCGGGGTTCCCACCAGGGAAAGAACGAGCACCACGTTGCGCACGAGGTACCAGCGCGAATCGTCCAGGAAGGGGGTGAACACGCCTGGATCCTTTCGGCCGAGCTCAACCAGCACCTCGATGATCACCTTGCGCGCCTTGAGCTTTTCCACCCGTCCCAAGAGCTCGCAGATGGCGCCGAGCGACGGGAGGCCGAAGATGAGGAGCAGTTCCTTCAGGTCCTGGTGTGTCACGGCATCGCTGCCGTCCAGCGTTTCCTGCAATACCTGCACCGTCTGCAGGTCTAGGATCCGGGCCAGCGCGTCGGAGAGAAGCTTCCGCTGCTCCGGCTTCGTGCTCCCCAGCTTCATCAACTGGTCCATGAAGCGGATCAGGCGCAGCGCGTGCCCGATCTCCCCGGCGAGAAACATGTTGCTGGCGAGGTTCCCCATGATGCCGACGAAATCCCAGAAGATCTCCGGCTCCTTCACACCGGCGAGGATGGCGGAGAGTATATTTATCACGTCATCCAGACCGTTTCTGCGGGCCTCGACCTGCCGGGCCTTCCGGAGCCACTTCTCCTCTTCTCCGGTCAGCATGAGCAGGTGCTTGGGAATCATCCTCGGCTGGGAGGGGATCTGCTGCGCGAGGGCCTGGTAAACCCTCGTCACCGCCGCCTGCTGGGAGCCCGGCTCGGTCAGGTCCTCCTCCAGGTGCCCCTCGACGAAGTCCTCCTCCAGGAGGTAGCGCAGATGCGGGAGGTCCCTCTCCCAAAGCTGGGTCACCACGTCCTCGTCGCTCGTGCTGAGCTCGAAGCCGACCACCCCGAGGAAGGCCATCAGCTCTCTCGATTCGATTCCCGGCAGAAAGAAGAGCGTCCTGATGCCGTCAGCGTGGATGCGGCAGGCCATGCTCTCCTTGGGGTCCTGGCTCTGGTAGATGTCCTTTCCCTTGTAGCGCAGGATGAACGGCTCGACATCAAGGACGAACTCCCCGTACGACTCCAGGTGCCGGGTCATCCTGCCGTCCAGATCGTCCATGAAACCGATCAATATCGGGTTGTTGGGGAGGTAGATCCGGAGCGCTTTGGAGGCCTTCACCATGGCGATCATGACCAGGTTGGCCGAAGCGTACTCTTCCCTGGTTACCCCTTCGTGTCGCCCTCCCGGATTCACCATGCGTTCCTCTATATTCCTGTCGTATCTGTTTTTTTGCGGCATGTGCTCATTAATGTGGAAACGGTGTGACGAAAACCTGACGCTGGCCGGTCGAAATCCAAGCAAGTATACGCGGATGCAAAAAACGTGTAAAGCCAGAGAATTAATGAAAGGGGAAAGGCGGCTCGTTCAATGCGGCGGTGGCCGAGGCGTAAATCGCGGTGAAGGTGCCCCTTCCCGGCCTCCCCACTCCTGACGGAGCTGATCCTGAGGATAAAAAAAGGGAGCCGGCACTGGGGCCGGCTCCCTTCTTTGCTGCGGGTTTTGGCGCAGGGCTACATCATGCCGCCCATGCCACCCATGCCGCCCATGCCGCCCGGCATTGCCGGCATCGCGCCTTCTTCTTTCGGCTTGTCGGCGATCATAGCCTCGGTGGTCATCATGAGACCTGCCACGGAAGCGGCGTTTTGCAGCGCGCTCCTGGAGACCTTGGTCGGGTCGATGATGCCGGCCTCGATCATGTCGACGTAGACGTCGTCAGCCGCGTTGTAGCCGAAAGCATCCTTGCCGTTTTTGACCTTGTCTACCACGATGGAGCCGTCGACGCCCGCGTTCTGGGAGATCTGTCGGATCGGCTCCTCGAGGGCGCGCTTGATCACGTTAACGCCGAACTGCTGCTCCGGTGCGAGCTGGAGGTTTTCCAGCACCTTCAGGGCGCGCAGGTAAGCCACGCCGCCTCCGGGGACGATCCCCTCGTCGACCGCCGCGCGGGTTGCGTGCAGTGCGTCTTCGACGCGTGCCTTCTTCTCCTTCATCTCGATTTCGGTAGCAGCACCGACCTTAATGACGGCAACGCCGCCGACCAATTTCGCGAGGCGCTCCTGGAGCTTCTCGCGGTCGTAGTCGGAGGAGGTCTCATCGATCTGGGCGCGGATCATCTTGACGCGGCCCTGGATGTCTGCCTCAGCGCCGTAGCCGTCGATGATGGTGGTGTTGTCCTTGTCGACGGTGATCTTCTTGGCCTGGCCCAGCATGTCGATAGTGGTGTTCTCGAGTTTGAAGCCTACTTCCTCGGAGATCACCTTGCCGCCGGTCAGGATGGCGATGTCTTCGAGCATGGCCTTGCGGCGGTCGCCGAAGCCCGGAGCCTTGACTGCGCAGACGTTCAGCACGCCGCGCAGCTTGTTGACCACCAGGGTTGCCAGCGCTTCGCCCTCGATGTCCTCGGCGATGATCAAAAGCGGACGGCCGGACTTGGCGGTCTGCTCGAGAACCGGGAGGAGGTCCTTCATGTTGGCGATCTTCTTGTCGTGGATCAGGATGGCGACGTTGTCCATCGCGGCTTCCATGCGCTCCGGATCGGTGACGAAGTAGGGGGAGAGGTAACCGCGGTCGAACTGCATACCCTCGACGGTCTCAAGGGTGGTTTCCATCGCCTTGGCTTCCTCGACGGTGATTACCCCTTCCTTGCCGACCTTCTCCATCGCCTGGGCGATGATGTCGCCGATGGTCTTGTCGTTGTTGGCGGAGATGGTGCCGACCTGCGCGATTTCCTTGTGGTCCTTGATCGGCTTGGAGATGCTCTTCAGCTCTGCGACCAGTGCTTCGACGGCCTGGTCCAGACCGCGCTTGATCTCCATCGGGTTGTGCCCTGCCGCGACCAACTTGGCGCCCTGGCGGTAGATCGCCTGTGCCAGCACGGTTGCGGTGGTGGTGCCGTCGCCGGCCACGTCGGAGGTCTTGGAAGCGACTTCCTTCACCAGCTGCGCGCCCATGTTCTCGAACTTGTCTTCCAGCTCGATTTCCTTGGCGACGGTGACGCCGTCCTTGGTGATGAGCGGCGCGCCGTAGGACTTCTCGATGACGACGTTGCGCCCTTTGGGGCCCAGGGTCACTTTAACGGCATCTGCCAGGGTGTTGACACCTTTGAGGATGCAGTTGCGTGCTTCCTGGTCGAACTTGATGATCTTTGCTGCCATAATGTATATCCTCCTTGGGATTTAATGAATTAGGCGAAATTGCTCTGGACGCCCGGGTTGTCCGGGGCCTGTGATTACTTCTCGAGTACGCCGAGGATGTCGTCCTCGCGCATGATGAGGAAGTCCTCCCCTTCGAGCTTAACTTCGCTTCCTGCATACTTGCCGAACAGCACCTTGTCACCCACCTTCAGGTCGATCGGGTACACCTTGCCGTCCTCGCCCCTCTTCCCGTTGCCGACTGCCACCACTTCGCCCTGCTGCGGCTTTTCCTTGGCGGTTTCCGGGATATAAAGCCCACCGGCGGTCATGGTAGCTTCCTCAACCCTCTTCACGATGATACGGTCCTGCAGCGGTCTAAGATTCATGCTTGCTCTCCTTTCTGCGAGATCCTCGATCTCCGGTAATTGAAAAAAATATTAGCACTCAAAACTGCTGAGTGCTAATTGCCTGCTAAATATAAACAGCATGATCCCAAAAATCAAGGGCAGAAGGAAAAATAAATTCGCCGCCGGCGCGGGGCGTGTCACCACTTCCTTTTGGCGAGTTCCTCGGCGTAGAACTTCTGGTAGAGGATCTCCCATTCCCGGCTGCCGGGAACCTTGGCCTGGCTGTAGGAGGCAAGTTTCGCCCTCACCGCCTGGTCGACCTGTTCCATTATGGAGAAGAAACCCTCGATGGAGCCTTTGATGGCCTCCAGCGCGCGCCGTTCGTCGGGGAAGTCGGCGAGGTCGTCGCGCCAAAGCTTGTCGTGAATTCTGTGTGCGATATGGGAGATGCGGTCTTCGCTGATGTGCATGAGAGGCTCCTTTTGTCTCGGCCGCGTCGGCGGGTTACAGGACGATCTTCCTTTCCTTGGCCAGTTTCTCCTTGATCATCCGGAGTATCTTGTGCCGGTCTATCCCCTGTCCGCCGACCGCCTTCAGGGTCTGCTCGAGCAGCGCCTCGGCGTCGCGCTCCAGCGCCTCCTCCAGCTTCAGGTCCTCGGCGATGGCGGCCTTGATGCCCGCCAGCACAGCCCCCCGCCCCTGTTTCTGCTCCACGAGTTGGGCACGTTCCAGGTCGCCCAGCACCTTTTCCGCCAGGCGTGCGATCTGCTCTTCCTTAAGGCGCATCTATCCCTCCCGGTCGCTGCGAAAATTGGTGGGCGCATTGTACGACAAAGCCCCAAAATTGCAACCCGTTTGCAGGGAGATTTCTCATACAAAGGATTAGAGAAATCGCCCTTGATTTCTCATTTTGCCGGTACTACAATGCAGCCACTTACTTACTTGCTCTCTCTGCCCTGTCCGTGAGGTTTTTAACGCCCCTGCGGAATAATTTATTGAACGGGTGACTGTTTCGACCGTGGTGAGCTGCCCCATTGCGCGGGAATTGCCTAAAGCGGTCTACAGGAGCCCACCTGAATGGGAACTCGCTGTGAGGCCCCCAAGCCAACGGCAAGGCGGAGAGAGTAGTTGCAGGAAGCACTAGGGGAACCGGACCGGGTCCCCTATTTTTTTGACTTGCACCGCCGCATTAAAGGTTATATAGCAGACGGGAACCCCACCATTTAAGGAGCCCGCGCCATGACACCGCACTTCCTGCCTGCCCTGGTGAACCCGCCCTTCGGCGACCCCGGGCTCTACGTCGACTTCCTCTTCGCGCGCCGGGCGCTCCTCTTCGACCTGGGGGAGCTGGCGCCGCTTCCTGCGCGCAAGCTTTTGCGGGTGAGCGACGTTTGCATCTCGCACACCCACATAGACCATTTCATAGGCTTCGACCTGATGCTGCGCCTCATGCTGGGGCGCGACAAGGAGGTGCGGCTGTACGGCCCCCCCGGCATCCTGCGGCAGGTGGAAAACCGTCTTGGCTCCTACAGCTGGAACCTGATCCAAAGCTACCCCACCGAATTCGTCCTCACCGTAACCGAGTTCCATCCCGACGGCAGCGCGCAAAGGGCAAGCTTCAGCTCCCGGCGCGTCTTCGCCAGGGAAAACCAGCAGGAGCTGATCCTCTCCGGCGGCATCGTGCTGGACGAGGAGAACCTGCGCATCCGCGCCGCCTTCCTGGAGCACAGCATCCCCTGCCTCGCCTTTGCCTTCGAGGAAAAGCTGCATGTGAACTTCATGAAAAACCGGCTGGCCGAGCTGGGACTGCCGGTCGGCCCCTGGCTCTCGGAAGTGAAGCGCGCGGTGCTTCGGGGGGAACCTGACGATACCCTGGTCTACCCAGCGGCGCCGGGGGAGGAAAGCGTCGGCCGCGGCTGGAGCATAGCGGAGCTGAAGGAAAAGGTGCTGCAGGTGGTGCCGGGGGAGAAGATCACCTACGTCACCGACACCGCCTTCACCGATGAAAACCGCCGGCGCATCGTGGAGCTCGCGCGGGGCGCCGACTACCTTTTCATCGAGGCCGTCTTCCTGCACGTCGATTGGGAGCGGGCGCGCGACCGGGCGCACCTCACCGCCCGGCAGGCGGGAGAGCTGGCCCGGGAGGCGGGGGTGACGCGGGTCTTCCCCTTCCACTTCTCCCCCAGGCACCTCGGGGCCGAAGCGGAGCTGCGGCGCGAGGTCGCCCAGGCGTTCGCGGCACCCACGGCCGCCCCCCTCCAGGGGGATGAGAAGACCTAGAGTCGTAGCCTGCCCCGTCTGCCGTCGGATGCGTGGCAATGGAAAAGGGGGCCAGTTACCTGAGCCCCCTTCGATACCGCAACGATCTTCTTATTACCTACTCGAGCCTTAGCGCAACGAACAGGGAGGCGTCGCCACGCCTCAGCAGCATCTTCAGATACCCACCCTTCTTCGCAGCCGCGATCAACTTGCTGTAGTCGCTCACTCCGGAAACTCGCACCCCGTTGATCTCCCTGATCAGGTCTCCCTCCTGGATGCCGGCGCGGTCGGCAAGGCTGTCCGGCTCCACATCGGTCACCACGACCCCCTTGTCGTCGCGCACCCCCAACTGCTGTGCGCGCTCCCGGGTAAGCTCCGTCACCTTCACCCCGAGCCGGTCGCTGGTGACAGCGCTATCCTCGTCGTTGCCTTCCTTCAGCTGCTCGATGGTCACCGGCAGCGTCTCCTGGCGCCCCTCGCGCTGCACCAACACTTTCACCTTCTTCCCGACCGGGGTGGCGGCTACGCGGCGGGGAAGCTCCCCCATCTCCTTGACCGGATGCCCGTCGTACTCGAGGATGATGTCACCCCCCTTGAGCCCCGCCTTCTCCGCCGGGCTGTCTTTCATCACGTCGGCTACCAGCGCCCCCTTCTCCGTGTCGAGCCCGAAAGACTTGGCAAGATCCGGGGTCACCAGCTGCACCGAGACTCCCAGCCAGCCGCGGGTCACCTTCCCGGTCGACTTCAGCTGCGGGAGGATCTCCTTCGCCATGTTGACCGGTATGGCGAACCCTATCCCCTGGCCACCGGCGACGATTGCAGTGTTGATGCCGATCACTTCACCTTCGGTGTTGAAGAGCGGGCCACCGGAGTTGCCGGGGTTGATGGAAGCGTCGGTCTGGATGAAGTCGTCATACGGCCCGGAGCCGATCACACGCCCCTGGGCGCTGATGATGCCGGCGGTGACGGTCTGCGAGAGCCCGAAGGGGTTTCCGATCGCCATGACCCAGTCACCCACTTCCATCTTGTCGCTGTCCCCCAAGGGTGCCACGGGGAGATGCCCCTTGGCGTCGATCTTCACCAGGGCAAGATCGAGCTTGTCGTCGCGCCCCTTCACGTCGCCCGCGAACTCCCTGCCGTCGGAAAGCTTCACCTTGATCTCGTCGGCATCCTTCACCACGTGGTTGTTGGTGATGATGTAGCCGTCATCGCTGATGATGAAGCCGGTCCCCAGGTTCCTCTGCTTTTGGGGACGCTGGTGCGGCCCTTCGAAAAACTTGTCGAAGTATTCCTGGAAGGGGTCGTGTCCCGGCGCCATCTGCCGCTTCTTCACCGCCAGGGTCTTCGAGGTGCTGATGTTGACCACCGCGGGCTTCAGCTTCTTCGCGAGCTTCGCGAAATCAGGAGTGAGCACCGACGCGCCCGCGACGGTCGAGAAAATGGAGGAGAGAAATACGCTAAGTACCAGAAATCTTACTACGATTGCTGCCTGCATGGCGACCTCCTGGGAAATTTGAGTAGAGTTAAGCTAATACTGGCCCCAAGGTTTGTCAAGACTCCACCCGCGCGGCTTTTGCCCCGCGCCTGGCACCCTGGCCCCACCCGCAAAAAAAAACGGACCGCCAGGCGTGAGCCGGGAGCGGTCCGTTGTTCATGAAAGGAGCGTGACGCGCCTTATTTACTCTTCTTCCTTCAGGATGTAGCCTACGCCCCTGACGGTGTGGATCAGCTTCTTGTCAGCTTCGCGGTCGATTTTCTTCCGCAGGTAGTTGACGTAGACGTCGATGATGTTGGTGAAGCTGTCGAAGGTGTAATCCCAGACATGCTCCGCGATCATGGTCCTGGTCAGCACCTGGTGCGGGTTGCGCATGAAGTACTCGAGCAGGCCGTACTCCTTGGCGGTGAGATCGATCTCCTTGTCCTTGCGCCATACCTTGTGGGTTACCGGGTCCAGGCGCAGGTCGGCGAAGCGGATCTCGGCGCCGCGGTCGAGCTCGCTTCTCCTCATCAGCGCACGGACGCGGGCCAGAAGCTCGGCGAAGGCGAACGGCTTGGTCAGGTAGTCGTCGGATCCGGAGTCGAGGCCTGCCACGATATCTTCCACGGAATCTTTGGCGGTCAGCATCAGGATCGGAGTCAGATTCTTCCGCTCCCTCAGCTCCTTAAGGACGGAAAGGCCGTCCTTTTTGGGGAGCATCCAGTCAAGCACGATCAGGTCGAACGGCTTCTCGAGCGCAAGCTTGAGCCCTTCCTCTCCGTCCGCGGCCGTATGGACTTCGTACTGCTCCTCCTCCAGACCGCGCTTGATGAAGCTGGCGACCTTCTTCTCATCTTCAACTACCAAAATTCTCATGTTGATTTCCTCTCTTTGTTAATATGTCGACCTCTAATCGTGCCTAATATCACCATGAAGTCTGCTTAATATTTCCGCCGCAGACTCCTCCACGGATTTGTTGGTCACGTCTATCACCAGCCATGCGGGGTGTGCGCGGTAGAACCTGCGACAGTAAGCAAGCTCCTCTTCCACCTGCCGGTAGTCCGCGTAGCTTCCGCGCGGGCTCTGGCGCAGGTTGCGCAAACGGGCGCTGCGGATATCCACCAGCCGCTGCGTGTCGATGATCAGGCCGACCACCCTCTCAGGCTCTACGTCCTCCAGCTCGGTCGGGGGGTCGATCCCCTGAATGATCGGCACGTTGGCTACCTTGTACCCCTTGTGAGCCAGGTACATGGAGAGCGGCGTTTTTGAGGAGCGGGAAACGCCGATCAGGACTATGTCCGCCTTGTGCAGGTTGCGTGGTTCCTGTCCGTCGTCCTGCTTCACGGTGAAATCCACCGCCTCCATGCGCCGGTAGTACTCAGAGTTCATCTCGTACTGCAGGCCCGGCAGCTTCTGCGGCCGCATCTCCAGGAATTCCGCCAGCTTGTAGAGAAGAGGGGTAATGAGGTCCACCGCCTCCAACTGCCTCGCCTCGACTTCGTTCCTGACGAACTGCGCCAGCTCCGTGTTGACCAGGGTATAGAAGATGATCCCCGGCGCCCGGTCCACCTCGTCCAGCGCCCGAAGAACGTCCTCCCGGTTCCTGATCTGCCCCACTCGGCGCAGGCGTATGTCGACATCCCTGAACTGGGTCAGTGCGGCCCGAGCCACACGCTCAACCGTCTCGCCGGTAGCATCCGATAAAAGGTACACGTGGTACATCTTAATCACCCCAAACTCCTGCTCTTACTGGGGCTTATCGGCATCCCCACCAAATTCATTAGATATATACCATGTTTTTTTATTTTAGGCAAAACTAAAATTTAATGGGAAAAGTTTCTGGAAGTCCTTATCGGCAGCCCCCAGAAAAATTTTAATTATAATTACTGCCGCACTTTTGTTCGATGTCAAGGTTTTCATTGCCATTTCCCTTATTTTTCTGCTACTTTATGCCGACATTTTGTCTAAGAAAAGGAGCTGCAAACTCATTATGACTACTGACTGGGCTGAAATCGCCTGTGAAGTACCCTCCGAAATGGTCGACACCCTCGCCGACTTCCTGGTGGAGCTGACCGGCAACGGCGTCGGGATCGACAACCTGCACCTGGACACTTTCTCCCTCGACACCCTCGAGGACACCCCCTTGAAAAGCGTGAAGGGTTACCTCCCGCTCGACGACTCGCTGGAGGAGATGCGCATCCGTGTCGAGCAGTTCCTGGCCCAGACCGGCCCCTCCTTCCCCAGCTACGTCTATGCCCCTCCCGTGGTGACGGTGATCAGGAACGAGGACTGGGCCAACAACTGGAAGGTCCACTTCAAACCTGTGCGCATCGGGCAAAGGCTCGTGATCAAGCCGACCTGGGAGGAGTATCGGAAGCAGGAGGGGGACCTGGTGATCCAGATAGACCCCGGCATGGCTTTCGGGACCGGCGCCCACCCCACCACGAAGATGTGCCTGGAAGCGCTGGAGCGGATCTCTTTCGGCGCCATCGGCGGCAAGCTCCCCGGCCCCGTCCTCGACGTCGGCACCGGCTCCGGCGTCCTCAGCATCGCAGCCGCCCTTTTGGGCGCGGAGGAGATCGTCGCGGTAGACATCGATCCCGAAGCGGTCCGGGTCACCATCGAGAACCTGGAATTGAACGGAGTGGCCGACCGGGTCGCCGCCTCCACCACGAGCCTGGAACAGCTCCCGGGGGGTTTCCAGGTGGTGGTCGCCAACATCCTAGCCGAGGAGCTGGTACGTCTTGCCGCCGAGCTCACCGCACGCGTGGCGCCTGGCGGATGGCTTATCCTCTCCGGCATCCTGACCGAGAAGGAGGAGTTCGTCTGCGCCGCGTTCACTTCCCTTGAACTGGTGGAAAACCCGAAGGAGCTGGAGTGGTCCTGCCTCAGCTTCAGGAAGCCGCTGTAGCCCATGCGGAGCTTCTTTCTGGGCGACAACGCCGTCTGCGGCGACTGCGTGACCATCACCGGTGAGCTTTACCGCCACATGGCGCGCGTGCTGCGCCTCAAGGAAGGGAGCGAGGTGGAGCTGATCGAAGACGGGGGCGCCCGTCACCAAGGGACGGTCGAGGAGGTGGGGGCTAAAAGCCTCACCGTGCGCATCAGCGCCAGCGCCGCCGCTCCCAAAGAGGAGCCGGGGCTGCGGGTGACGCTGCTGCAGGGTATGCCCAAGGGGGAGAAGCTAGACCTGATCCTGCAGAAATGCACCGAGCTGGGGGTGGCCGAGGTAGTCGCCTTCGACGCGGCGCGCTCGGTGGTGAAGCTGCGCGGGGATAAAAGTGCTGCCCGCCTGGCACGCTACGAGAAGATCATGCAGGAAGCCGCCCGGCAGTCCGGGCGGGTTTCCTTCCCCAAGGTGGCCTTGGGGGGGACCCTCACCGAGGTGCTGGCGGCATCAAGCCACGAGGTGAAGCTGCTTCTTTACGAGGGGGAAGAAAAGACGACCCTGCATGACTGTTTCGGCGCCTTCGCCGCGCCGCAAACCGTGGCGGTGGTGGTGGGACCGGAGGGGGGATTGGCCCCGGAGGAGGTGCGTCAGGCGCTGGCGGCGGGGTTCACCCCGGTGACGCTGGGAAAGAGGATCCTGCGCACCGAGACCGCGGGTCTCGCTATGCTGGCCATACTGCAGTTCCACTGGGGGGACATGGGGTAGCCGCTCTCTAGCCCAGCGCCGCCACCAGTGCCGCGATCGCGGTCAGAAGCGACACCGCCGTAGCGCTCATCAGCATCTTCTGCCGGGCCACCACGACCTTCATGGTCCTGATGGTCTGCTGCAGGTGCCCCGAGGTCTCCAACAGCGCCTGCTCCAGCCTGCGGTTTTCCTCCTGCAGGTGCCTGAGCCTTGCCTCGATGTCCCCCCCGCCTTGCCCTCGGAAACGCCCCTTGGCGCGCTCGGCCAGATCAACCACCGCCGGTATGTTCTCCATCACCCGACCCCACGGGATCCTCGTTGCCGCTACCTTGGCGATGCCCCAAATGGTTGCAATGTTCATATCCCCTCCCGCCTGATCTTAGCTCACCGCTGAAAACGCACTGTTACCGGGACCGCTCAGCCGTCCCCAGTTCTTCTTGGCCCGCCCCCACCAGTTCCAGGAACTTCTTAGCCAGGAGCGGCCCCTGCGCCGAATCCTCGTGCTTGAAGAAGACGAAGGCGTCCCGCCAATCCTGCCTTGCTACCAGCTCTGCCCATCGCCGCAACTCCTTCTCTGCATACTCGGCGCGCCTGAGCCTCAGGTACCCCCAGGTCGCCGTCGACACCGCAGGCGTCTCTACCTCGTCTTCCAGATCGGCTATGCAAAGTGCCGCGTCGTTGCGCCGCAAAAGCTGGAACACCTCGTCGTCCATCCAGGAGCGGTGCCGGAACTGGAACGAGGCACGCGCCCCCGGCGGCAAGAGCGCCAGGAAGTCCCGCAGCAGGGGGAGGTCCTTCTTCAGGCTCGGCGGGAGCTGGAAGAGCACCGGCCCCAGCCGCTCCCCGAGGCTACCGGCCACGTCGAAGAGGTACGACACCGAGTCGTCCACCCCCTTCAGGCGTTGGAAGTGGGTGATGCGCTGGGGCGCCTTGAGCGCGAACTTGAAACCCACAGGCACCTCCTGCGACCACGATTGCAAAAGGGCCTGGGTCGGCATGCGGTGGAAGGTGTTGTTGATCTCGACGCTTCGAAACACCCCGCCGTAGTAGTGCAACATCTGCCGCTCCGGGAGCTCCGCGGGATAGAAGATCCCCTTCCATTCCTTATACGAGTAACCGCTGGTTCCGACGTAAAGGGACATCCCGCGCCTCCTCCGGCCCAGTCTCCTGACCGGCGCCACAGCACCATATATATACAACAGTAAGGGGCGAGGACAAGGCGCTCTAATCTAAATACGAAAAAAGGCGGGCCCCCTCGAAGGGAGCCCGCCCGATATGCTGCGCCAGCGCCGGCGTCAGGAGATGAGCGAGGCCAGCTCGTCCCCGAACGCCTCGCGCTGCCAGCGCTTCAAAAGGGATATGTTCTGGGAGCCCGGCTCCGCCAGCGCCTCCAGGAGGGTGTTGTTGGCGACCAGGCCGATGCCGAGGCCCAGCTGCGCCGACTTCGCCTCGCGCCAGACTTTCAGCCGCTTCACCCTTTCGTCCTGCAGCCGGTCCAGGACCGGACGGCGGCCGGACTGCACCTGCGGCAGCTTGTCCTGGGGGACCGCCAGACCGTTCGCTATCGCCTGCAGCAGCCCGCGTCCCAGCCTCTCGATCAGCTTCGAGGACATGGTGTGGATGCCGACCAACTCGAAGTTGTTCCTCGGCTGCTTTTCGGCCAGCTCCCGCAAGAGGTCGTTGCTGAGGATCCGGAACGGGGGGACGTCTGCCAGGCGCGCCTTCTCGTCGCGGAAGCGCAAAAGCTCCTCCAGGACGGCGAGTTCGCGCGGCTTCATCTTGCTGGCCCCCTTGAAGCGCAGGCACATCAGTTCCCCCTCGCGGGAAGGGGAACGGACCCCTGCCACGAGCTCCGACTCCTCCTCGACCCAGGCGAGCCTCCCCTTCTGCTTCAGCTCCGCCTCCAACTGGCGGTAAAGCTCGATCAGGAGGGAGGTGTCCTTCATGGCGTAGTCGAGCATCTCCTGGGAGAAGGGACGCTTGCTCCAGTCGGCCTTCTGGTAGCGCTTGTCCAGCTCGACCCCGAACCTCTTCTTCAGAAGCGCCGCGAGGCCGAACTCGCTCTCGCCCAGGAACTGGCTGGCGATCATGGTGTCGAACAGGTTCACCACCTCGATGCCGAAATCCCGGTAAAGCGAGCGCATGTCGTAATCCGCGCCGTGGAAGATCTTCTTGATGGCGGGGTTGGCGAAGATGGGCGCCAGCACCTTGACGTCTATGGGGGCGAGCGGGTCGATCAGGCGGTCTTCCGATGCGGAGGAGACCTGGATCAGGCATACCTTCTCTGTATAGTGATGGAGGGAGTCCGCCTCAAGGTCAAAGGCAAGGACCGACTCCTTGGAGAGCCGCTCGACGAGTTCGTCTAAAGTCTTTTGATCGGTGACCAGATGCGCCGCTGCGGGGTTTGTCACATTATTTTTCTTCTGCAAAAGTTCCCATCCGTTTCTGCATCTATTTAATGCTTTCATGGTTATCGATGAGGCCGGGGTCTGACTGTCACCATGACAGCGCCCAGCCGCAAAGATTACAACCTTTTCACTTTCAGTACAAGTGGAAGGTGCCAGTTAGTGTAAAAATTATTCTTCCGGCACAGGGAGAAAGTCCCTCGCTAGCGCCCGGGTCCCAGTTCGCGCAGCGCCATGACAGTCCGCTCCATCTCTTCTCTTGAGCCGATGCTGATCCTGAGACCATGGGCCAGCTTCGGGTCGGTGAAGTGCCGCACCAGGATCTTCCTGTCGTAAAGCCCCTGGTAGATGCGGGTTCCGTCCCGGTCGGGGGGGCTTGCAAAGACGAAATTGCCGCTGGACGGTATCACCTGGTAACCCAGCTGCTCCAGTTCCCTGGTGAACCAGGCGCGGGTTTCCTTGATCTTTCTCACGCACTCCAGGAAATACGGCTGGTCCGCGAGCGCCGCGGCGGCCGCGGCCTGCGCCAGCCGGTCCAGGTTGTAATGGTCCCGGATCTTGTTCAGCGCCGCGATCACCTCCGGGCGGGCGATGGCGAGGCCGAGCCGCATCCCTGCCAGCGAGTAGCTCTTGGAGAAGGTGCGGGTGACCACGACGTTATCGAAGCTGCGCACGAGCTCCAGCGAGCTCTCTTCGGCGAAGTCAACGTAGGCCTCGTCCACCACCAGGACCCCGGAGAGGCGCCCTGCCAGGTCGGCTATGTAGCGCTGGCTGTAGGTGAAACCGAGCGGCGCGTTGGGGTTGGTCAGGAAGAAGAGCTTGCCATCGTAATGCTCCGGGATCCCTTCCGGCTCGAAGTTTTCGGTGAGCCCGAAGGTCCTGACGCGCGCCCCCTGGACCTCGGCAAGGGTGCCGTAATACGAGTAAGAGGGGTTTATGAAGGCGATTTCCTCGCCTTCGCCGGCACAGGCTCGAATAAGGTTGTTGAGGACCTCGTCGGAGCCGTTGGCCATGATGATCCAGGAAGGATCGAAGCCGTATACCTTCGCCGCCTCTTCACGTGCCAGCCGGCTCGCGGCGTCGGGGTAGCGGCGCAGCCCTTCTCCGACTTCCCGCGCGATCGCTTCCAACACCTTCGGCGAGGGGGGGTACGGGTTCTCGTTGGTGTTCAACTTGATGTACGAATCCACATCCAGTGGCTGGAAACCGGGGACGTAGCCCGCCATTTCTGCGATGTTTTCCCGCAGGGCGATCATGGCGACTCCTTTCAGGGCAAAAGATAGGTGAATATAACAAGAGGCAGAGGCAATTGACAATGGACAATTGACAATTGACAACGAACAGCTGATATCCCTGCGGGGCAGCAATCACAGTTAACCGCGAAGAGGTTACCTCACACGTTACCCGGAGGCGGTGCTGTCAGTATCGCTCCAGTTCCTGGTACAGGGTGGTACGCCGCACCGGGGTGAAACCTGCGCCGCGGATCAGCGTGATCATCTCTTCGCGCGACATACGGAAGCGGCAGCCGGCGGCCGCCACCACGTTCTCCTCCAGCATGGTGCCGCCCAGGTCGTTGGCGCCGAAGAAAAGCGCGACCTGCGCCATCTTGGCTCCCTGGGTCACCCAGCTTGCCTGCACGTTGGGGACGTTCCTGAGCACGATGCGCGACAGGGCCAGCACCTTCAGGTACTCGACGCCGCTGGCCCCCTCCCCCCCAAGCTCCGTATTTCCCGGCTGATAGGTCCAGGGGATGAAGGCTGTGAAGCTCCCCCCCTCCTCCTGCAGGGCGCGCACCCTAAACAGGTGCTCGACTATGTCCTCGGCGCGCTCGCGGCTGCCGAACATCATGGTCGCCGTAGTCGGCATTCCCAATCGGGCCGCCTCGCGCATGACCTGCGCCCACCCCTGCCAGCCGATCTTCTTCGGGGAGATCTCGGCACGGACGCTGTCGACCAGTATCTCTGCCCCCCCTCCGGGGATGGAGTCGAGCCCTGCCTGCTTCAGCCGCGTAAGGGTCTCGGCGATGCCGAGCCCGGAGAGCTTCGCCACCTGTGTCACCTCGGCCGGGGAGAGCGAGTGGTTCTGCACCCCGGGGAAGCGGCGCTTGATCTCCCGGAAGAGCTCCTCGAACCAGGCGATGTCGAGCGAGGGGTGAAGCCCCCCTTGCATCAGGAGCTGGGTTCCCCCCTGGTCCACCAGCTCCTGGATCTTCATCATGATCGTTTCAGTGTCCAGCAGATAGGCGTCCGCCGCATCGGCATCGCGGTAGAACGCGCAGAACATGCACCTCGACTCGCAGACGTTGGTGTAGTTGACGTTGCGGTCGACGACGAAGCTGACGCAGCCGTCCGGGTGCATGGCGCGCCGGATCGAGTCGGCCAGGCGTCCCACGGCGAGGAGCTCCGCTTCGGTGAGGCACCACAGGGCTTCTTCCCGGGTTATGGCCGCGCCTGCGGCGACTTTTTCAGTGATGGTTTTGAGCATTTTTAAACCTGGCCTACTTTCTGTGGGTTCGTACCTGCACGCCTTGCGGGGGGCGCCTCAGTAGACGCGGAGCTCGCGGTAGAGGGTGTCCCGCTCCACCGGGATGCGCCCGGCCTTCCTGATCATGGTGATGATGCTGTCGCGGCTCATGGTCTGCGGGGTGTCGGCCCCCGCCTCGTGCCCGATCCGCTCCTCGACCACGGTACCGTCCAGATCGTTGACGCCGAAGCAAAGGGAGACCTGGGCGATCTTCTCCCCCAGCATCACCCAGTAAGCCTTCACGTTGGCGAAATTGTCCAGGTAGATGCGGGCGACGGCCAGGGTGCGCAGGTCGTCGACGCCGCTCGTGCCGGAGCCTGCGATCTTCAGCTGCGAATGCTCCGGCTGGAAGGCGAGCGGGATGAAAACCTGGAAGCCGCCGGTCCGGTCCTGCAGCTCGCGCAGCTGCCGCATGTGGTCGACCCGGTCGGCCACACTCTCCAAGTGCCCGTAGAGCATGGTCGCATTCGACTTGAGCCCCGCCTGGTGCACCTTTTCCATGATCGAAAGCCATGCGGCGCCGCTGATCTTCTCCGGGCAGAGCTGGTTGCGGATCTCCGGCGCGAAGATTTCAGCGCCGCCGCCGGGAAGGGAGCCGAGCCCCGCCTCCTTGAGCTTCTCCAGGGTCGCCGGGATGCCGAGACCGGAAAGATTGGCCAGGTACTCGATCTCGACGGCGGTGAAGGCTTTCACGTGCAGCGCAGGGGAGACCGCCTTGATGGTGGAGAGAAGCTCCAGGTAAAACTCGAAGGGGAGCTCGGGGTGTAGTCCCCCGACCACGTGGATCTCGGTGGCCCCTTCCTTGACCGCCTCCTCGGCGCGGGCACGGACCTCGTCCAGCGTCATCAGGTAGGCGCCGGGCTCGCCGGCCTTGCGGAAGAAGGCACAGAAGCGGCAGCGGTTCACGCAGATGTTGGTGTGGTTGATGTGGCGGTTGACGTTGAAGAAAACCCTCTTCCCGTTGCGCCGCTCGTTGACGAACTGGGCCAGCTCTCCCAGCGCCAGGAGGTCCGGGTGCTCGAAAAGCGCGAGCGCTTCCGGCTCGGTGATGCGTACGCCCACCCGCACCTTCTCCGCTATGGTGGCAAAAGTCATGAATTCTTTCCTTTTATCGGTTACTGCCGGCTGCCCCAGCGCGTAAAGAGCGTGTGCTCCACCTGGACTGCGTCCAGCACCTTACCGGCCACGAAGTCTACCAGGTCCTGGATGGTCTCGGGGTTGTGGTAGAAGCCGGGCATGGCCGGCACTATGCGCACCCCGAGCCGGGCCAGCTTCAGCATGTGCTCGAGGTGAATAGCGTTGAAGGGGGTCTCGCGCGGCACCAGGACCAGGGGACGCCCCTCTTTCAACATGACGTCCGCGGCCCGCTCCAGGAGGTTCCCCGAATTGCCGCAGCTGATCCGCGACAGGGTCCCCATGGAGCAGGGGACCACCAGCATGGCGTCCGGTGCCGACGAGCCGCTGGCGATCGGGGCGAAAAGATCGCCCAATTCGTAGTAGCTAAGGAGCTCGCCCGGAAGCCCCATGTACGAGCGCACGCGGTCCAGGATCTCCGCCGGGGACCCCCCGAGGTCGAGGCCGCATTCCTGCCGCAGGACCGCGAATCCCGCCTCCGAGATGAGCAGACTCACCCTGGCCCCGCCGCGCAGCAGTTCCTCGACCACCCTAAGGCCGTAGGCTACGCCCGAGGCGCCGGTGATGGCGACGGTGAAATGCCTCGGTTTCACATCCCCCCCGCCGAAACCCTGTCCAGGAGCGTCGCCGCGAAAAGCGTCACGCTGATATAGCCGTTCATGTTGAAGAAAGCGGCATCCAGGCGGCTCAGGCCCCCCCCCCGGAGCAGGTAGTGCTCGTACAGGAGCATGCCGCAGGTGGCGGCGAGACCGGCGAGGAAGAAGGGGCCGAGGTTCAGGGAAAAATAGAGAGCCGCGAGGAAGAGGCAGGCGACGAGGTGGAAGATGCGCGAAGTCCAAAGGGAGCCGTTCACCCCCAGCTTCGCCGGGATCGAGTGCAGCCCTGCGGCCTGGTCGAACTCCATGTCCTGCAATGCGTAAAGGATGTCGAAGCCGGCGACCCAGAAGAGGACCGCGAAGGCGAGGAGGTAGGCCGGGAGGTCGGCGCTGCCGCGGATGGCGATCCAGGCGCCGAGCGGAGCACCGGCCAGGCAAATACCGAGGACCACGTGGGCGAGAGCGGTGAAGCGCTTGCAGTAGGAGTAGAGCAGGATGAAGCCGAGCGCTACCGGCGAAAGATAAAGGCAGAGCGGGTTCAGCATGCGGGCGGCGAAAAGCATGAGCAGCACGGAGAGAACGATGAAGCAGATCACCGCTCCCCTGCCAAGGAGCCCCGCGGGGATGGCGCGGCCGGCGGTGCGCGGGTTCCTGGCGTCGATCTCCGCGTCGATGACGCGATTGAGCCCCATGGCCGCGGTGCGTGCCCCCACCATGGCGCAGACGATCCAACCCGCCTGGGAAACGGTGGGAAGCCCCCCTGCCGCAAGGAGCGCTCCGGTGAAAGCGAAGGGTAGCGCGAAAATCGTGTGGCTGAACTTTATCATCTCCAGGAAGACTCTGGTCCTGGCGTACAATGTCATCTCTACTCCTGCTTGGCTGCTCATACCTGCCTTTCCGCCCGCGCCTCAGAGAAAGCCGTACTCCCGCCATCTCCTGGCAACCTGGGCACTAACTGATGCATCCTGTCTCAACTCCTGATACTGCCCGCCCCCTTCTTCCGGGAGCTTGCGGGTCGCATCGACCCCGAGGCACCCGTCGGGGGTGAGGGCAAGGTCGCCCGGGAATCTGACCCCGTTCAGCGCCCGCCAAAACCCCTCCGACATGGTGAGGGGCGTGTCTCCGGCGTCTACCACCACCAACAGCTTTCCCCGCTGCAACCACCCCTCCGAGCGCAGCTTATCCAAAACCCGACGCCCCTGCCCCGGAAGGCTCTTCTCTATCGCGATCAAGGCGCAGCCGTGGAAGATCCCCTCCAGCGGCAGTGAGAGGTCGACGATCTCAGGGCACTGCCTGCGCGCCAGGGGCAGCAGCAGGCGCTCGGCCCCCTTTGCCATCCAGCAGTCCTCCATGGGAGGCGGCCCCACCACCGTCGCCTGGCAGATCGGGTCGCGCCTGCGCGTGATGCAGGTGACCGTCAGCAGCGGCACCTCTTCGCCTTGATCGTAACTCCCGGTGTGGTTGCCGAAGGCCCCTTCGTTGCGGGTGGCCCCGGGCTCAACGAACCCCTCGATCACCAGTTCCGCGTCTGCAGGGACCAGGAGGTCGGAATCGAGGCAGCGCAGCATCGGCACCGGCTCGCCGCGCAGGTATCCCGCGAAGGGGACCTCGTTAAGGCCAGCTGGAAGCGGAAGCGACGCGGCGAGCGTCAGCGCCGGATCGGCGCCTATGGCGATGGCGACCGGCATCCTCTCTCCGGACGAAAGGTACTTCCGGTAGTGCGCCCAGCCGCCACTGCCGTATTTCCAGCGCACCCCGGCCAAGCCGTCGTCGAAGATCCGGACCCGGTACATGCCGCAGTTGTCAGCGCCGGTCTCCGGATCTCTGGTGAACACCAGTGGGAGCGTGATAAAGCGCCCGCCGTCGCCGGGCCAGCTCTTCAGGAAGGGGTAGCGCAACAGATCGGGGGCCCGTTCCACGATCTCGCGGCAGGGGCCGCGGTCGACCAGCAGCGGCAGGGGGGGCAGCCCGGGGGAGGTAAGGAGTTTTTCCATCGCCTCCGAGAGCCGGCCAAGTTCCGCTACGCCCAGGGCGAGCGCCATCCGGGCAGGCGAACCGAAGAGGTTGGTGGCAACTTGAAAGGGGCTACCTTTAACCTTCTCGAAGAGGAGCGCCTTGCCGCCGCCCGGGAGCTTGCTCTGCCGGTCCGTTATGCAGGCGATCTCCAGGTCGGGATCCACCTCCACAGCCACCCTCTGGAGTTCCCCGGCAGCTTCAAGCCCGGCGATCAAGCTCCGCAAGTCCTTAAAAGCCATGGCAACTCCAGTAAAATGCGCTGAATCTAAAGTTTTTATCACTTCCACAGGGGTATGACAATGTTTTTCTTCCCCCTTTCTCCCGGCAGCAGAGCCAGGAGTTAACAGGGTTCGGTTCACTGCTGTTGTTGGTATTACTTCCCTGACATTCCGATGCAAGTTAGTCGAAGCAAGGTCAACGGCATCGCACGCGGATTTGACGGATGACGCGGATAACGGCGGGACCATCACTGATCGCGAGCATGCCGGAGCCGGAGATTGTTGCGATGCGTCATGTAAAATACTGAAATCATGAAATATCAACGGGCACCGCGGGAAAAAATAAATAGCTTACGTCATAAAGCTTGACATTGTGGCGATAATGCTGGTATATCTCTCTATCTGATTGGCCCGTCAGAGTTTCACTCCTCGGAATGTAGCGCAGCCTGGTAGCGCACCTGCTTCGGGAGCAGGGGGTCGGAGGTTCGAATCCTCTCATTCCGACCATTACAAATCAAGGCCTTTGGAGAAATCCAAGGGCCTTTTTGTTTATACATTCCGGTCCATCCTGTCCTCTTCCGGTACCGGGCCTACAAGCCGATCATCTACCGCATCCCCCATAGCATTCTCTGTACCCCCAAAGTGTTTTCACTCTTGGTTACTGAAGACTGGATTTCTCCGGTTCCCCCGGTACGTCTCCGATACACTCACCCCCCAGTGCCTTCTGAATACACTCGAAAAATATAAAGGTTGATTCCTCCCTCGCCGTTAGTGCGGGAAATAACAACAGCAACCTGCTAGCGCTCAGAAAGTCAGCACAAAACTGCACAGAAGCTAAGAGTGTCGGAATATTTCACTGAAAGTCCTAAATCCTGTTGGATTCCTTTACATAATTGAGGCTATCTAATAACACTACAAATATACATTTAGCAGTAAATCAGACAGTTGTAGGCTTGGGCGTTAAATTGCTTGTATGAGCCAAATTTACTTTTGGGCGGAGGAGAAATGAAAAAAGGCTTTTTGACTGTATTGATTGCTGGGGCGTTGATGATTACGACAACCGGTACCGTTGGAGCTACGTCAATTGTCCAGACCTTTAATAACTCGTGGAACGTAAGTGTTTGGGACTATTATGGATATGTAGCAGCAATACAGTGGCAGTATCAACCCTATACAGCTTCGACCCAAACCTTGACAAGTATTGAACTCACGATGAATATCATAGCTTCAGACTTAACTATTGGAGATGATTTCAGATATCGTACAGCTTTCTTTACGGGTTGGAATCCAGATACATTCCAATTTTACAAAGATGAGTGGTTTTATAATTTGACAGACACCTATTTGAATATAAATAATGATTATATTTTTACTTCTCCTACTGATTTAGCTCTATGGACTAACCCTCTCTACGGTCCGAACGGAAATTATTACTTCGAATCTACCACGTTAAGCAACCCGAATACAATAAACGTACAGACTCAGCTAACATATAACTATGCAGACAATCCTGCCCCGGTCCCTGAACCTTCAACTATGCTCCTTCTCGGTGGTGGTTTAGCTGGCCTAGCCTTCTGGAGAAAAAAGCGCAACGGCAAGGCATAGTAGGAAAAGGGGTGCTGCAGGGCACCCCTATTCTTGGTCAGACTCTGGGGCAGGCGGTGTGAATGCCCCCCCCTCGCGATGTCCCTATAATCAGTTTGGGTCTATTTCTAAGAGCGCCCCAGTTGAACAAGAGGCGTTTTGCCTAATATCATCTTCCCCCCGATGCTATCAATTCTTCTAGTACCTTCCTCATGTCATCGGATACAAAAGGTTTGTCTTCCACAAAAAGGCAGCCGCTCAGGCGAAGCCGGCACCATTTGCTGTTTAAACCAAAAGCCCTCAGCATCCGCCGGGGGCTTTTGATGTTTGCCCACCAGTAAAGAGAACGGAACAAGCTTGTCGAAAGGTTTGCAATGTATTCCCGCTCCCTAAATGTGCCCCTTACGGCAGCGGGAACGTCGCTGCCGCCTGCGCCAGCGCGTAATAGTCATCCACCTCCTGGATCAGGAAATCTACGAAGGCCCTGTTTGCCGGCGACAGGGGAGCGTCTTTTTTCCAGGCTATGGCAAAGTCCAGAAAGAGCGGGGGATCGCACGAAATGGTGGCTACGTCCGGATCTTTCGCAACGGCCATCCGCAGCAGGAAGGCGAGCCCCAGTTCCTCTTTCACCAGGCTCCTCACCAGGGAGAAGAGGTTCGACTCCGCCATCACTAGCGGGGCGATACCTTCTCTCACCGCCATCTGGTCCACCACCTCCCGCAGGTAATACCCTTTCTTGAACTGCACCAGCGGTGCGGACAGCAAGTCGCGGACCGGGCACGTCTTCTTCGCCGCCAAGGGGTGAAAACGAGCGACACAGGCCACCACCTCTTCGCGCAGCATGTGATGCGAATCGAGTGTCTCCGGCACCTTTCCGTTGATGATCCCCATGTCGATTTCGCCCGATTCCACCTTGCGCTGGATGTTCCCTGCGCTGTCCCCGTAGATGGAGATCTCCAGCGCCGGATAACGACGCTTGAACTCGGAGATGATCTTCGGGAAGAAGAAACTGCTCAGCATAGGCGTCAGCCCGACTCGCACCTCCCCCCTTAGAAGTCCCCGCAGATCCGCGATGTCCTGCCGGGCCTTGGCGACCCTGCCGAAAATATCCCTGGCGTTAAGCACCAGGGATTCTCCTTCGGCCGTAAGGGAAACCTTTCTGTCGCGCCGGACGAAGAGTTTTACCTCCAGTTCATCCTCCAGCTTTTTTATCGCGATGCTTAGGGCGGACTGGGCGATGTTCAGCTTTTCTGCCGCCTTGGTAAAGCCTCCGCAATCCGCCACCTCCAGGAAGACCTTCAGTTGTCTCAGATCCACTGTCGCCTCCTTCGATCTGTTTTGTAGATAATTACAAGCTAAATAATATATTTTCAATATAATTTGTCCTCTGTTACATTCGCGGAAAATAAAGGGAGGCAGGGATGGCCGTCTATCTCGATTGCAACTCAACGACACCTGTAGAGCCAAGCGTCGCTTCTTTGGTGCTGAGGTTTCTTGAAAAGGATTTCGGGAATGCCGCGAGCCCCATACACGATTACGGGCTGTTCGCCCGTTCTGCCGTGGAGCACGCACGGATGCTGGTGGGAAAGGTCGTCGGTGCACGGCCGGATGAAGTGCTCTTTACCAGCGGGGCCACCGAGAGCAACAACATGGCGATCCTCGGGCTGGCAGATGCCGGAATCAAGAGCCGCCGCCGGCACGTGATTACCACGGCAATCGAGCACAAGGCGGTCCTAGAGCCTTTCGAGGAGCTAGCGCGCAGGGGCTTCGACGTCGACATCCTCACTGTCGGCCCCGACGGGCGCTTCAAGGTCGAAGACCTTGCCGAAGCTCTCCGACCGGACACCCTCCTTGTCTCCACCATGCAGGCCAACAACGAAACCGGCGTGGTGCACCCGTTGGCTGAGACTGCGAAACTTCTCACGGGACATGACGCCTGGTGGCATGTGGACGCGGCACAGGGGTATGGCAAGGATCTCGAGCAGTTGCGCGATCCGCGTATCGACATGATCGCCGTCAGCGGACACAAGATCTACGGCCCCAAGGGAGTTGGTGCTCTCATCCTCCGGAAGCGCGACGGGCTACGTCCCCCCTTGCAACCGCTTGCCTTCGGCGGCGGACAGGAGCAGGGGCTAAGGCCTGGGACCCTTCCCGTCCCCTTGATAGCTGGTTTCGGCGAGGCGGCCAAACTCGCTTTGAGGGATAACGAAACACGTCGCACGACATGCCTGGCCTTCAGGCGACTGGTGCATGAAGCCCTCGATAGGCTTGGAGCCGGTCACAATGGCGACGAAACCTGGACCATGCCCCATTGCGTCAACGTAAGTCTTGATGGCATCCCCTCGGATCTGGCAATCAACGCCCTCAAAGGCGTCATAGCGTTATCAAGCACGTCCGCCTGCACATCGCACACACGTACTCCGAGCCACGTTCTGACAGCGATGGGACGAACGCCCACGCAGGTCGAGACGTCGCTTAGGCTGTCTTGGTGCCATATGACCCCAGAGGTCGATTGGGACGAGGTGGTCGGGATACTGCGAAAAATAAGGAGCCGACGATGAGTGTCTTTGATGAACTGGAAGAGGTGACGAATCAGCAGTACCTTCACGGCGATCTGCCGAAGTGGCTCGCAGACCCGCTCCTGGCCGTAGCACGGTCGCCAGAGCTGTGCCAGGAAAAGGAGTACCTGGTAGAGATCCTGCTGGCGCAGGTAAGGGAGTATGACGTGTACGCTGAGGCGGGATGCTGCAAGTGGGCCTACGACCACGAGGACATCGCCAGGACGCTGCGGTGGCTGGAGGAACAATGACGGTTTTCGACCGACTGAGAACGGCAGTGGAGACCGCTCAAGCCGAGCAGGATTTGCCCGACTTCCTCGCGCTGGATATTGCCGCCATCCTTCAGCGCCGTGAGGATTTTACCCACCTGGAAGAAGAACTGAACGAACTCGTGGAGAAGGTTGAGATGTATGACACCTACGGCCAAACGGGGTATCTGGGAATGGGCGTCAACAACGCCATCTTACAGAAAACATTGGACAAGATACTAAAGCGTGACCAGGTAACCTGCAGCAAGAGCCGAGTACCCGGCGAGCCGACCCTGCAAAGTTGCAAGAAAAGTTAGAGAATAAGGCTGCCAAAGGCAGTTAAGACGTTGCAGATGACGCCGCTTGCTCCTCAAGATTCATCCAGACGCATGTGAGGGCGAACCGTCGAACCGCTGCCCCTGACTTCCCGTCCGATCAACCCACCGGTTATAACAGCCTTCCCTTTCCGAAAGGCATGTTCTCCCGGCAAAAAAACATGTTTGTTTTTTTGCCGGTGCACTCGATTTTTCACCGCCGTAACCCTCAGATCTTGTTGTCATTTTGGCGAGCCCGAAAAAAACATGTCCAACAAAAGAAAAAACATGTCCAACAAAAGAAAAAACAGGTTTTGCAAGAGGAAAAACATGTTCAACAAGAAGGGGGAAAAACCTGCTGACGCTCCGCTTTGTTGGCGGGAAAGCGAATGCATTTGAAATTTGCAGCGTCGGGTTATCCAGCGGCATATTCTCCCTGGCAGGAGCGGCGAAGATGTCGCCCGGCATCTTGAATAGCCAGCCATCGCGAAGGTACTGCTGGTTCTTTCCTCGGGGGGAAGCCACCGCGGCAACTAGAGGTGAATCTGCCGCCGGTACGGTTTGCCCTTCCCTTGTCTTCTTGGATATGGCCGTTGCCAAAGAAAGACGACCACCGTTGTCTTTCATCTACTGACCCGCTACAGCTCCATTTCCTTTTCTGCTCAAACGTGCTACTAATGAAGCCGCAAAGGCATCAACAGACTTTATGAGAACTTTTCCCCTCAATCATCGCCGCCCGCTGGTCCTCGTGACCTTGCTGCTCGCACTCGGCCTCCTGCTTGCCGGCACCCGCGTCCCGGACCTCTCGCGCCCCCACCGCCCGAGGCCGATCCATCGCATCTTATTCGAAAAGCACCACAAGACATCCACCGCTCAACTCCAGCAGCAAAGCGACGTCGTCGCTGTCTTACCGAGTCCGCTTCTTCCAGGCAGGTGTACTACCTACGCCCCCGCCTCCCCCGCAGTCCCACCACTGTTGGCCTCCGCTCCCTCTCCTTCAGGCTCCGGCCGTAGCCCTCCCGCCCTGTAACGCTAGTCACCTCAGAAACGTTGCCATACTACCTCGACGCTGCAGCACCAATGCTGCACGACGTGAGGCAATTGCATCGCCGCGCCCGCTGGTCTCCTGACTGCGGGTTCGTTGACGAGCGCATTAGTGGCCATCGTCACCGCAGGTTCCCTATTTGTTTCCCGCCACCTGACGCCGACGGTCCGCCTCGTAAGCGTACCGGCTACTTCTGCGGCTAATTAACAGTCCACTTCAGCTTTTAACGGTCTGGCCCCCTTTCCGCATTGCCCGGCGTAGAGCACCAGTTCCATTGGAGATCAACCGCATGAAATGTGTTGTAACAGTTGTTGTACTGGCCCTGCTTATTGCAGGAAATTCAACGCGCTGCTATGCCGAGCGTTGTAACTGTGATGTTTGGGTGGGAAGAGGCGGGTACTGCGTCGACTATATTAAAGATCGAATCCCCTCCTTCCAGATCCCTACTAAAGATGAAATGGTCGCGCTTAAGAACACCGATGTTGCGGAAGTCGCCGAGGGAGATGTCGTCATTTTCACAATCAAGAATTACTGGCATGTCGCTTATGTGGAGGCGGTGCGCCGTAACCGGCGTGGCGAGGCGACGGCAATAGATGTCAGCGAAAAGAACTTCGGCGATGGGCTCTCTTTTGCCGAATTCAAAGCAAGATGGAAGTCAAAAAGCCGCCATGAATGGAATCGGGCTGTCTGTTGCGGAATAACCGAGAACTACGACCTGGTAACGTGGCGCAAAAATGTCTCACTCGATACAGTGAAACAGGTATGGTCACCCGATGATGCGGCATCAGAAGGCGGCCGGCTCCGTGTCAACGTCCTGGTTGACAAAGTGAAAGAGGTGCTCAACAAATTTTTCGATTACACCGAAACGGAGCTCTAGGCACGCGCGGACTGCTGTAAGATTAATAGATAAACCGGAGTAAGCAGGCCGTGAGCGAAGACAAACTCACGCCGCGCGAAAAAAGGCCCTTGGTTAAACCCAAGGGCCTTTTGTTTTTCCCGGCGAAGTTGCCGCAGGCTACGGAACGCTGTCGAAGTCGTTGCGGTGGAAATCCTCCGTCGTCCCATAGGAGTAGGAGAAGTTCACCTTCTTCACGCTTTCCTTCTGTGGGACTGGAATTTCCATACTGAACGGTTCGCTCCCGGTAAAGCGCCCCTGGAAGTCCTTGGTTCCCTTGCCCAGCGTGTTGCCGCTTTCGTCCAGGAGTTTTGCTGTCAACTGGAGTGAACTGTACGGCAGATCTGGCCGCACGTTCTTGACTGTGCCGTCGATGCGCACCCCTTTGTCGGTGGGTTCTGTTTTCCAGGATATCGCCAGTTCGTGATTGGCGAACTCGTGCGAAGTAAAGGCGGGATTGGTGTCAAGGTTGGCGCGGGGTACTGCGCATGCGGTGACAAGTGAGAGGATCCCGATTGCCAGAGCGAACTTGCTTAACATGTGTCACCTCCATTTTACTTGATAGGATGCACCATGCCTGAGTGTAGCTTCATTACCAGTCGAGGCAATGCCAGTATTTTTGGCATCTAAGGGACGATTTCTCCCACACATCATGCGACAAAGGCATAAGGATCTGGAGTAAGCGGGTAAAACCTGGCAATCGCCTGGCAGAGATTCCTTGACGCAGCCACTTTAATAATATTGGTTACTATTTTTTCTTAAGAAATAAGCCATTACGCCCGATAACCGTACTGGTTGCGGGTAAATTTTCTTATTCTCACACCAAAAATCCCTATGTCCAAGGAGCTTTTAGGTGACCATCAAAGCGAAACTCATATTGAACGCATGCATCGTGCTTATCGCTGTCGGAGCCGTTTCAGTCAGCAGTTTCATCAGCATGACGTCGATCAAGGGGAAACTTTCCTACCTCACGGAGAAGAGCACCCCCTACCAGGTCAGAACCGTGGAGTTCCAGCGCGCGCTCCAGGGTGCCACCGCCGACCTGATCAAGGTGGGCGCGGCCCATACCGATGCCGACTATGCCGCCGCCAAGAAAGAGGCGGAGAAATCCCTTGATGAAGTCCAGAATACCTTGGAAAGGCTGGAGAAGATCTCCGGGGAGAAATTCGAGGCGTCCACGGAGCTAAACGGCATCGCGCAGGAGCTTTTCGCCACCATGGCCGCGAAACTTAGGTCTGAAAAGGAATCGAGCGAGGCCCGAGCGGTCATCGTTCAGAAGGCCCAGGACGCCAACGCCAAAATCCGGGATCTTGAGAACAAGGTCCGGTCACTGCAGCAGTCGAGCTCCACCGCCTACTCAAAAGCCAACGAGGACGCGGACAAGCTGTCGAAAAAGCTCGCCAGCATCGAGACACTGAAGGTGTCCCTGAAGGACCTGCAGTTCATCTTCTACGACATACTCCGCACGCCGGAAAAAAAGGCGCTGCACGACCGGTTCGCGGGGACCGCGGTCAGGGTCCAGCAAAACGGCAACATCAAGAATAACAAGGCCATTGGATCGGGGTTCGCCGCGTTCTACTCCAAGGCCAACGCGGCGATCAAGGCACGCACAGAGGGGGCCGATTCCAACCACGTCGACGCCCTGCTGAAGGATGCCAATGCTGCACTCTCCGAGGTCTGGGACTCAATTGAGGATGAAGTAGACAAGTCCCAGCTCCAGGTCAGCAACGTCTCAGCCCGGCTGCCGGGCTACGTCACCAAGGCAAACGCCGCGGTCAACGTTCTTTCCACCAACAGCGAGATGGTCTCCTACGGCAAATCCCTCGAATCCCTTTCCAGCCGCCTCTTCCTCGCCACTACAGAGAAGGAGCTCGATGCGATCGCCGCGGATTTCAACCAGCAATACCAGAAGCTTTCCGCAGCGGAAAAGTCGGTGGAGTCTCTTCTGAAGACGGCAGGAACGGCTCGGGAAATCAAGATCCTGAGGGACGCCTCCCTCTCGCTGTCGGGAATCAGGGACACAGTCTTCATGCGCAACGGCATCCTTGAAAAACTGCACCAGAAGATGCAGCTAGAGGCCAAAGCTGAGAGCGCAGCGGCGAAGCTGCGCGACATCGTCACGAAGCAGGCGGAAAAAGGACAGCAAACCGTCTCGGTAGCCCAGGAAGGGCAGGAAGTCGCCATAGGCACGGTCAACCGCACCATCCGCTACAGCATGGGGCTGATAATCATAATCGCGCTGGCCTCGGCCGTGATCGGCACCCTGGTGGGGATGTGGATTTACCGCAGCATCACGACCCCGATACAGCAGCTCATCACCGCCGCCGAAGAAGTCGCCGGCGGCAACCTTGCCGTCAACCTCACCGCCTCCCGAAACGACGAGGTGGGGCAGGTGCAAGGCGCCATGTCGAGGATGCTGGTAAGCATCAGGGACGTGGTTGGAAGGATCGGAGAGGCCACGGACACGCTGGCAGGTAGCTCGGTAAAGATGGCAGAGACCGCGGGCGCGCTGGAAACCGGCGCAGAGCGGCAGGCGAGCAGGGTGGACGACTCGGCCGCCACCATGGCCCAGATGAGCCAAACCACCATCGACGTTGCAAGAAACACCGCCGACACGGCCAACGCCGCAGACACGATGAAGGAGATCGCTGGGGAAGGCAAAAATGAGATGCAGCTGACAGCCAAGGAGCTGCAGGCTTTCGCCGACAGCTTCACCGAGACCTCTCATATGGTGGAGGAGCTAGGCGGACAGTCGGCGCAGATCAGCGAGATAGGCACCCTCATCAGGGACATCGCGGATCAGACCAACCTCCTCGCGCTCAATGCAGCCATTGAGGCGGCCCGCGCCGGCGAGCAGGGGCGCGGCTTCGCAGTGGTGGCCGACAGCGTGAGGCAGCTGGCGGAAAGGACCGCGACAGCCACCGCCGAGATCACCGAGACCGTGAGAAACATGCAGGGGAGCGTAGGGCGCTCCGTGGCCAAGATGGGCGAGGAACGGGAGGCGGTGGGGACCATACTGGCCCGCGTCCACACGACTGTGGGGTCCATCGAACGGATCGCACAGTACGTGGAGCAGGTGAACGACATGGTGCGGCGAATCGCCACAGCGACCGAGGAGCAGTCCGCCGCAAGCAGGGAGGTTTCCGGGAACGTCGACGAGATCGCCATGCTGACGCGCGAGGTCCGCGCCTCGTGTAGCGGCATCCGTGAATCCTCCGACGGACTCTCACGGCTAGCCGGCGAACTCAACGTCATGGTCTCCTGGTTCAGGGTGTAGAAAAGGTGTTTTGCATTTTTGCGAAAATCCGATCATTTCCGCCTGCAAGGCTGAACTAGCTAGATTTTCGCATTTTTCGCCTGGGCCCGCGCAATACCGAGAAAGACTTTTCGCAATACTGCAAAACCGGCAGGAATTAAGGCCTCCCCCAAAGAGACATAAGTATCTGTTTTTAAGAGATAAATAAAGCGAATACAACAGAATATAACATTGGTATGCTCATTGCTTCTACCATGCCAGCGGCGAAGTGAAATCATCGCGAAGCAAATACTGGGAAATAGGAGGATGTAATGAGTGATTTGAAACTGGGAAACCCTGCGGTAGTCGGCCTCGCTGGCTTTGGTATGACAACATTCGTGCTGCAGTGCCACAACCTTGGATGGTGCGGTATCGCCCCCGTCCTCTGGCTCGGACTCTGCTTCGGCGGCACCGCCCAGCTCATCGCCGGACTGATGGAAATGAGGACCGGCAACAACTTCGGCTTCTGCGCCTTCACCGGCTATGGGGCTTTCTGGATCTCCCTTTGCCTGATGATAATCTTCGGCAAGAACCCGACCCTGGTCGCGTCCTACCCGACCCTGGCCTTCAACGCCAACGACCTCGGCTTCTACCTGGTGGCCTGGACCCTCTTCACCTTCATCCTCTTCATCGCCTCGATGAAGCACCACGCGACGCTGGCCTTCATCTTCCTCACCCTGCTTCTCGGCTTCATCGGTCTGGACATCAAGGAATTCACCGGCAGCGCCCTTGCCGGAACCTTTGCAGCTTATGACCTGCTGATCTGCGCTTTCTCGGCACTTTACCTGATGGCAGTCGCCGTGTATGCCGAGTCCGGCATCGCCCTTCCCGTAGGCGAGCCCTGGATCAAGGACAAAGCCCAGACCGAGGAGGCTCTCGCGGCCAGCAAGGCTACCGCATAGGGCTACTCTGCTGAAAGCGCCAGTTGCGCGATAAAAACAACTAGAAAAAGGGCCGTGCGAACCGCATGGCCCTTTTTCTTTGCTTCAGGTTCGGGAGGGCAAGCTCAGGGGGTCTGCAGTGCGAGGATGAGGGGCAAAGCCTGGAACAGGCTTCCCCCCAATTGGTGAAGTCAATGCTCTGTCGGACAGTATGGGACGCCCTGGCACCGGCCGAGGCATAAGAGGGGCAATGGATTTGGATCAAGGGAGGCGGCCAGTCTACCGCATGGGTGTTCAGGCGATTCCTATGGGCCGGCTACCACAGGTAGATGGATTTGTTGTCGAAACGGTCCCTGTTGAAGAACAGGAACACGTTCAGCAGCAGGAACAACACGAAAACCGAGAAGGCGTTGATGCGGTAGTGGTAGTCCGGAGCAAGAGCGCCGGAAGCGGTGACGATCTGCTGGACCGGGAGCAGCAGCAGGTTCGAGATCCCGCTGGCACTCTCCACGAAGTTGTAGGCAATGAGGAGCCAGAGGGTGAGCCGCTGCCGTTTAAGAATGCCGACTATGAGATAAAGCTTCACTACGCTGTCGACAAAGATCAGGGATTCGCTGGCTTCGCCGGTGTATATCTTCCCCATGAAGGGATACGGTTGGCCCAGATGGGAAAGGGTGATCAGCATGGAAAGAAGGTAGACGCCGATCAAGGGGACGAGGATATAGTCCCTCTTCCTTTCATCCGGCGACGCAACGACCTTTTGATCCGTTTGTTTCAAGCGGCCCCCCGTTAATCCAACCCTTTGGTCAAAGACTGAAATGACCTGGATAGTAGCAGGAGAAACGGCGTCGTGCAATATGTAGTTCGCACCTGGGTCTTTTCCGATTTCCGTCTGCAATCAAGGATATGCAATGCCGCAATCCCTTCCGCAAAAGCAGCCGCCGCTTTCGTGTCGACACTCAGCCCCCGTTCACGTGGTCGAACCTTTTTGCAGGGTTTGCAGGTGTCGCTCACGGGGGAGTGGCGCGGGGTCATCCGGTGGGTGCCTCCTTACCGGCGCTCCGGCTTCGGGCGAACAGTTAGGAATGATACCGTAGATTCCAGACATGCATACGACGAGGGGATCGAAGACCGCTTTACGGTGCTAGCTCCTTGACCGTGGCCGGGCTTGTTCATGTGAACACCCCTGTGGTAAGTTCTTATTAGGGTGGAAAGACAGGAGGTTCATTATGACAACGCTCATTCTCATAATACTGGCGATCATAGCCATCGTACTGACCGTGTGGCTGCTGGCCGTCCCGGCGGAAGTGGTGGCCGGCTCCTTCAAGGCTTTTCGCCGCGGGGGCTGGAGGCATCACAAACCGGGTCCTCCCAATACCAGCGGCTGAACCGGCGGGAACCGCAGAGAGGTTCCCCGCGAAAAAAGGCCCTTGGCGCTCGCCAAGGGCCTTTTTTTTATACCGGTAGAGGCTACCGATGCCGAACACGGCTCCAAGAATTTTTCGGTTGAGAGTTGACCAATTATGGCCTATGGTGCAGCAACGCGTCTCATTAATAAGAAGTACCCGCCTCTTGGCAAGCGCCTGACAAACGTAGGCTTCCAGGCTTCCTTTCACGGAGGACCGTTGTGAGTGATCAAGCATCCCGCAAAAGTGGCCGCACCGGAGTTGCACCGGCTTTTGTTTTCTGGGGCGTACAATCGGCTTTTTTTTACGCCCTTACCCTCCTTGCCAGCAGTATTCCCATATCGCTGAGCTGCCGGTTAGGCGCTTGCGGGGGGGTGTTCATCTCCCGGATACTCCCCAGACGCCGAGATGTTGTGATCGAAAACATCAGCCGCGCACTACCTTTCATGCAGTCCCACCCCCTTTGGAACCCTGAACATCCAAGCGTCGAAGAACTGGCACGAAAAAACTTCAAAAACCTGGGTCGCCACTTGGTCGAGATCAGCCGGCTCTACCACGGCCAGGAAAAAGGCGTCTTGGACAGCATCGAGCTACGCGGCCGGGAAAATCTCGATCGTGCCCGGGCCAAAGGTAAGGGGGTGGTTTGCTTCAGCGGCCACTGCGGAAACTGGGAAGTGATGGCGCTGGCGCTGGGGAGCATTTTCGGCGACGGGGTCGTAGTTGCGCGGCGCCAGAAAAATCCCTTTCTGGAAAAGATGATCACCCGGATGCGCATGCGCTATCACAGCCGTGTTCTGGACAAGCAGGGGGCGCTCAGAGGGATTCTGAAAGCGCTAAAGAAGGGGGAACTGGTCGGGATCCTGGCTGACCAAGCCGTCCTCCCCGAAGAAGGAGTGCTCATAGAGGTCATGGGGCGTCCTGCCTGGGCCTCCAAGGCTCCCGCTATCATTGCCAGGGCAAGCGGAGCAGCGGTGGTGCCGGTATTCATCCATCGTGAGGAGGGGCGGCAGGTAATCACCTTTCATCCCGAGTACAGCTTCAGCGGCGACGAGAGCGAGGCTGGAATCACCAAGGACATCCAGGCTCTCTCACGTTACGTGGAGGATTTCGTCGTGGCGCACCCGACCCAGTGGTACTGGGTGCACCGCCGTTGGAAGCGGGCTTTTGCGGCAGGTGCGGCATCGATGGAGAAGGTCGGAATAGCCGCCACCAACTGAGGGTGCCACCGCCACAGTGGTTCGCCGGCGGAGCAGCCGGCAAAAAGAATCTTGCCGTACTGCACGGCGCAGACAAAGGAATTGAAAGCCCCCTGCCGTTGCCGGGGGCTTTCAATTTATGCGGGGAGGGGCAGCCCGCTCGAATCTGCCCCGGCTCCTAAAGCGTCTGGGTAGCTGACTCGACCGTAACTACCAAAGCCCCCCTTGCCCAGGCGTATTTCCTCTTGATGATGTCAAAATCGGGTCCGGACGTGGCAAATCCTGCGGTCCCCTTAATTAGGAAGCCCGTTCCCGGGCCCATATTGCCCGCCACCTCGTGGCTGCCAATGGTGAGCAGGACGCGGTTGTCGCGCGCGATGTTGGCCTCGGTCCTGTGCATGTACCCTGCAGGGACCAGCAGGCATCCCTCCCTTGGCAGCTGCAGGTAGCTGTTCCAGGTATTCACCAGGTGCGGGCCGTCTTCCCCCTGGGTAGCGATGGCGACGACGCCTGGATGTTTCATCACTTCGAGAAGCTTTTCCGAAAACATAGATCCTCCTTTTTTACGTTTCGACTCTGCCGGTTTGCGGCAGGGCCAGTGTTATCTGCGGGTCCTTCCATCGGGCACTGCCCCTCAAGGGTCGGCCTCAACCTGCCCGACTGGCAGGGTCTGATTGCGTTTGACGACTTTGTCGCCGCTGCATTAAACTGCCGTGGTCGATGTCACAACCCTTTTGTTTTTTTGGACCAGGAGCCTTATGTTCATCCTCGACCACCGCGGGAAACCGTCGCTTTACAGGCAGCTTTATGAGCAGATGAAAGCAGGCGTCCTCTCCGGGAAGTTGCCATCGGACTCGAAGCTCCTCTCGGTGCGGGAGTTGGCCGCCGAGCTCTCCGTCAGCCGCAACACCGTCGAAGGCGCCTATCTCGAACTTTGCGCCGAAGGTTACATATACAGCAAGCCGCGAAGCGGGTACTTCGTTTCCGCGCTCACGCCGGATGCCCTGCCTTTGTCGCCGCAGCGAGCCATGCGACGGCGCGCCTCTCTCCCCGAGCCAAAACCAAAGGGAAACATCGACTTCCACCCCGCGAGGCTCGACCCGGACGCCTTTCCCGCATCGCTATGGCGCAGATGCTTCCTGGACTCGTTGCGCCAGGGTCGCGGCGCGCTGGCTCAGTACGGCGAGCCCCAAGGCGAGCGGAGACTGCGTTCCAGCATCCGGCTCTACCTGGAGCGTTCGCGCGGAGTGGCCTGCGACCCTGAACAGATCGTCGTCTGTTCCGGAATACAACAGAGCCTCGACATCATCGCGCAGATCCAGAAAGAGCGGCATCCCGCGGTAGCCCTCGAGAACCCCGGCTTCCACCTGCCCAGGTCCATTTTCGGCAACCACGGCTTCGACACAGTTCCCATAGCAGTTGGACCCGGCGGCCTCGACCTCGACGCCCTCGAAACAAGCGGCGCTTCCCTCGTCTACGTTACACCTTCCCATCAGTTCCCGACCGGGTGCGTGATGCCCATCGCCAACCGGCTCAGACTGATCGAATGGGCGAATATAGGGGATCGCTTCGTTATCGAGGACGACTACGACAGCGAGTTGCGCTACCACGGCAAGCCGATCCCTTCTCTACAGGGGCTGCATCCCGAAGGGAACATCGTCTACCTCGGCACCTTCTCCAAGGTGCTGTCGCCGGCCCTGCGCGTCAGCTACCTGGTGCTGCCTTACCCGCTGGTCTCCTCCTACCAGCGGCTTTTCCGCGACTACGCCTGCTCGGTCTCTTTGCTGGAACAGAAGACCCTCGCCGAGTTCATGGAGCAGGGGCACTGGGATCGGCACTTGCGGCGGATGCGCACCCTCTACCAAAAGAAGCACGATGCCACGCTGCGGGCGGTTGAGACCCATTTCGGCTCAAAAGCCATGGTACTCGGACAAGGTGCGGGGCTGCACTTGGTACTGGAACTCTCCGGGCACGAGCTAAGCGAAAAGGAGCTCATCACCCGAGCCAGGAGCAGGGGGATCGAGCTGTTTCCCTATTCGGCCACCCTTGCCGAAGGCAGCAGCGGCAGCAGGGTGATCTTGGGTTTTGGCGGGTTGCGGCTCGATGACATAGACCGGGGCGTCAAGCTGCTGTCACAGGCATGGTCCTGATCTGGAAAGATACGGCGAATCTGCCCCGAAATAAAGGTGCAGTTTCGAAGATAATCGTGGGGTCAGAGGGACGGGGGGGGAGGCAGGCCTCTAGCGCGCGAAAGGCCCCCGAAGTTCAACTCCGGGGGCCTTCGCCATATGCGCATTGAATCGCGGCTTCTTAGCTACATCCTTTCGAACTCATCCTCGTCTTGCAACTCGTATTGGTAACCCGGCAGCGCGCCGCTCTTGGTAAGCTGCCTCTTCGTCCTGGGAACCGGGTCCCCCGAAACGGCCACTACTTTTTTGCGCGCAACAGGCCGTATCCCCGATGCTGCGACACCTGCACCCTCGCCGTTGCTGTTCATGCTGAAGAAGGAGACGGTGTCGGTCAACTGCTCAGCCTGGGACGCGAGTTCCTCGGAGGTCGCGGCCAGTTCCTCGGAGGCCATGGCGTTTCTCTGGATCACCTGGTCCAACTGCTGGATGGCCTGGTTCACCTGCTCCGCACCCTGGTCCTGTTCCCGGCATGCCACGCTTATCTCGTGAACCAGTTCAGCTGTTTTCTCGATGTCGGGGACGATGCGGGCCAGCATGTCACCAGCTTTTTCCGCGACCTGTACGCTGGTAGTCGACAGCGCCTCGATTTCGGCCGACGCTACCTGGCTCCGTTCCGCAAGCTTTCTCACCTCGCTGGCAACTACTGCGAATCCTTTGCCGTGCTCTCCTGCGCGGGCCGCCTCGATGGCGGCGTTCAGCGCCAGCAGGTTAGTCTGCCTGGCAATCTCGCCGATGATGGAGGTTTTCTCGGAGATCTTTCTCATCGCGACGACCGTTTCAGCGACCGCCTTGCCCCCCTCTTTGGCGCTCTCGGCGCTCTGCCGGGACATCTTCTCGGTCTGGGAAGCGTTGTCGGCGTTGTTGCGTATGTTGGCGCTCATCTGTTCCATGCTGCTTGAGGCCTCCTCGGCGGCGGCGGCCTGCTCGGTTGCCCCTTCGCTTAGATCCTCCGAACCGGCGGAAACCTGACGGCTGCCGGCCTGGACATTGCTCGCGGCGGACCTGAGATCTGCGACAGGCCCGGCAAGGCTGCGCATCAGCATGTAGAAGGAGAGGACCAAAAGGGCTAGCGCCGATAGCACCAGCGAGATGATGAAAGCATCGGCACGGTCAGCGGTTCGATCCAGTTCCGTTTCCTTTTGCGCCATGCGCGCCACACCATCCTCAGCATAGGTCTTAGCCGTAGTTTCCAGGACGTGGACGGCGTCTTTGTATTCCCCGATGGCGGCATTTGCCTCCTTGGTGCTCGCGATTTTACCAGCCTCCAATCCGGCGCAGATGGATTTAAAACCGTTTACGTAGGTTTCGAGGTGGGTCTTCATCGACTTGACGATTTCCCTGTCCTGCGAGGTGACCACTACCTTTTCCAGGTCGGAGATCCTTGCCGAAGCGTGCCCCAACTGTTCCTGCCATTTAGCCATGTACTCCTTGGTTTTTTCCGGGGAGCCTATGTTGATGAAAGTGTCCTTCTCGTACCGGCGCAGCCCCAGCACGTCTGCCCTCAGCCGTGCGGAACTTTCGGCAATCTTACCCTCGACGTGCAGCATCGAGTCGCTCGCCTGCGACATCGACTGGATCTGCCAGTACCCCGTCGCACCAACCGCCATGATCATCAGCAGTGCGACTGCACATCCGACCTTGAGCCTCTTACCTAAAGTCATAACTGTCTTTTCCATCTCTCCCCCCTTCAACCATGATGCGGCACCGTTTGCGACACTCTCCAGCGTATCGGCACCGCCCCGGGATTCTTGAGGGAAGGCCCAGCATCTAGTTGAGATGGCAAGGGTGCAAGTTAAAGGGGAACAGAAATGGGAAATCTGGCCGCTACCTTCCCTTCGCCAGCATCTTGAAGAAATCCAGCACCTTATCCGGGTGTTCCGATGCCTTGGGGACCTTGGGCCAGTGCTTTATCACCATCCCGTCAGGTGAGATCACGACCGTGGAACGGATGCTGCCGACGGTGGTTTTACCGTACTGCACCTTCTCTCCGTAGGCGCCATAGGCCTTCATCACGGAGGCGTCGGGGTCGGAAAGCAAGGTGAAGGGGAGTTTGAAATCGGCGCTGAATTTTTCGTGCGATTTTAGGGAGTCCTTGCTCACCCCCACGAGGACCGCCCCCAGTTGCTCGAACAGCGGCTGCAGCTTGGCGAAGCCGACCGCCTCGGCGGTGCAGCCGGGGGTGTTGTCCCTGGGGTAAAAGAAGAGCACCAGGATCCTCCCGGCGTAATCCTTGAGCGTATGGGTTTTTCCATCGCTTCCCTGCAGGGAGAAACTCGGTGCGGGTTGTCCTTCCAAAAACATGATTCCTCCTGTCTGCTGCTGATTTGGAGCAGCGATAGACGCAGCATGAGCGGCTGCGCGGCTCGCCTTTCATGAACGGGTAAACCATAGCAGAGAGCAAGAGGGGGAGCAACGCACGATTTGCATTTGTCCCGTTGTAACCGCGGCTGAATCAGGTTATGCTGCGCGCGATCGGAGGAGGGGGAGATGGATCCGGAGCGTTGGCATCATTTTGCCGGGGTGCTGCTGGTGATAATGCTGGCGGTGCTTCAAGGGAGGGTCGGGCGGGCCGGGGCGTTTTGGCAGATCTGCTGGGCCTTGCCGGGGACAATATTGCACGAGCTGTCCCACCTGATTGTCGCCGCGGTGAGCGGCGGCAGGCCCGTGGGGTTCAGCATCTTTCCGCGGCGCGAGGGGAGGGAGAGGTGGGTGTTGGGCTCCGTCACCATCAGCCGGCCGGGTCCGGTTTCCGCTCTCCCCTCGGCCTTGGCCCCCCTGCTCTTGAACCTGGTCGCCTACTATCTTTACCTGCAGTGGGCGAGTTGGTTCCCGTCCGACCTGGCGCACACCCTGCTCATGTATGTCGTCATCTACGTTTTTTGCTACAGCTCCGTCCCCTCCGGGCAGGATTTCAAGGTGGCTTTTTCCAGGCCCTCGGGGGTCGCGCTTTACGCCCTGTTGGGGTGTGGTGCGTGGTATTTAGTAACGTGAGGCGGGGTCATGGTTTGTTCCTGGAGAGAGTGCGTGTGCGGTAGAGCCTTTCGGTGAAGCCACCCTCTTTCTCGAAAGCCGCAGCCTGGGCAGCCAGCTGCCTTTCCAGCAGCGAGCAAGCCACCGCGATGAGCGTGAGCGCAGCATTGGCCGCAATCTCGGCGTAGCCGGGGCGAGCAGCCCCAGCAGCCCCAGTGGACCCAGCAGCCCCAGTGGACCCAGCAGCCCCAGTGGACCCAGTGGACCCAGTGGACCCAGTGGACCCAGTGGCGGTATGGCGTCCATCAGGTCCATGTTGTCCATTCGGTCCATGTCCACTGCGTCCATCCAGTCCACCGCGTCCACCCCCTCCCCTGCCGATCTCTACCACCCACCGTGCCACGTCGTCGGCGGTTCGACACCTCCTGGCTATCAGCGCAACACGGCGCGGGTCGGAGCGGTCCCAAAGCGGAAGCCCCCGCTGGCGCAGAAAATCCTGGTAGTCCAGGCGCAGCTCTTCCAGGCTCGCGCGGGCCACGTTTGTCAGCTTCAGCTCGGTCTTCTTCGATGTACCCGAGGCCTGACTCCCTTCGGCGATGTTCTGCACGCCGCTGCGCGCCGCCTGGACCATCTGGTCGTGGGTCCGGCTCCTCTTGTCTATGTACCGGTCGCAAAACCGGACTGTCACGTCGTAGGCCAGTTGTGCTACCTGGAAGCTCTTCAGGTTGCGATACCCGCCATGGGCAGGTATCAGCCCCTCTTTCTCCATGTGGCCTCCCTCCCTGCGCCTGAACCTTCACCGCATGCTCGCGAAGTTCCAGATTTTACCACACAGAATGTCACGCCCCCAGGACGCAAAAAGGCCTCCGCAGCACCTGAGGTGGGGGAGGCCTTGTCTTAGCTGTCTGTCCGATAGTTCCACCTGAAGCTTAAAGCGCCGCGGAGAACCTCTCGTATTCTTTTCTCGACCGCACGATGCAGTCTTCGATCGCCATGCCGGCGAAGTAGTTGCCGGTGACGAAAAGCTGCTCCCCTGAAATGATACTGTCGATCTGATCGGTCAGCGCCTTGTGCCCGACTACCGGCGAGGGAAGCTGGCTTTCCCGCTGCACTACCTGCTCCAGATCAGCCGTGTTCACGCGCAAAACGGCCGCCACCCGTTTGAGCTTCGCCTCCAGCGGGAAACCGCCGGACTTGAAGTGGAAACTGAAGCCGCGGTAGCTTTCGTGCGGCACCGTGTCCCGGGATACTGCAGAATAGAAGTTCTCGCCAATCGGGATGATGCCGGCCAAGGGGGGAAGCGAAAGCTTCTCCTTTTTGACCGCGACCCCTACCGTCTCTATGTTCTCAACCTTGACCTGCGAGAAGAGGCGGGAGAGCTCCGGTGAGATTTCGCCGGCAAGCTTCGCGGCTGCGGGGGGTGGGGTAGCGAGCACCAGCCGCGGCGCCTCGAACCCTTCGCCGCCAGCGAGTTCCACCGTATAGCCCTTCCCCCCCCTGGCGACACGCACCACGTCGGCGCCGGTCAGGACGGTGATGCCGGCAGTGGTGGAGAGCCTGTCGATCACGGTGTTGAGCCCTCCTTGCAGGGTGAAGCTCTTGATGACGTCTTTTCTCCTGGGGCGCTTGTTGAACAGCATGTCGGCAGGGAAGTCGTTGGCGCGTTGCGAGATGACCGCGTTGAAAGCCGGCGCAAAGACCCTGTCGTAGTTCTTGCGCCCCACGATGCGCCCGTAATAGGAGGCGACGCTCTCACCTTCCTTTTTCAGGGTGAAGATGCGCCATGCCGACCCGAACAGCTCGGGGAAGGAGAGCTGCGAGGTTATGCTCTTTATCTCGTTGTCGACCAGCATCTTGAAGGAGACCTTCTCCCGGGACAGGATGCTCCCCATCATGCCGTGCTGCTCCATCAGGCCGATCAGCCCCTGGTAAGAGTTGTAACAGGTGTGCGCGCCCAGTTCGAGCCAGAATCCAGCCGCCTCACCGTCGAACCGGTGCGAATGGAAGCATCCCCCCACCCGGCCGCTCTTCTCGAGGACCAGCGTGTTCAGTCCCGCAGCAGCGGCATAGTTGGCAAAGCTGAGTCCGCTGATCCCTGCACCTATGACGATGGCGTCGAATTGCTTCATCTGGCAGCTCCTCGTGTTAAAGAGTCGTTAATCACGCGCTTATATAAGCCCGGCTGCTGCAGCTTGTCAAGGTTTACAACATGTTGACAACGCCGGTTCCAGCTATTACATTCTGGGCAGCTTATCCCATAGCAGCTGGAGAGGACATCGACCATGGCACAAACGGATTACTACGAGGTTCTCGGTGTTAAGAAAGGGGCCTCCATCGACGAAATAAAGCGGGCCTACCGCAAGCTCGCCGTGAAATACCACCCGGACAAGAACCCGGGGGACAAGCAGGCGGAGGAGCGCTTCAAGGAGATAAACGAGGCGTACGCGGTCCTTTCTGACCCGAAGAAGAAGGAGCAGTTCGACCAGTTCGGCTCTACGAACTTCCACCAGAAGTTCTCGCAGGAGGACATCTTCAGGGGTTTCAACGTCGACGACATGTTCCGCGACCAGGGGTTCGGCACCGACGACATCTTTTCCCGGATCTTCGGCGACGCACTAAGGCGCCAGCGCGGCGGAGGTCACGGCCGGATGGCTGCGAAGGGCGAGGACTTCTCCATGGAGGTCCAGGTCACCTTCCGCGATGCCTACGACGGCGCGGAGAAAAGGGTCGCCTTCATGCGCGACGGCGTGCGCGAGGAGCTGTCGGTGAAGATCCCGGCAGGAATCGAGAGCGGCGCCAAGCTCCGGGTCGCCGGGCGCGGCGCGGCTGGGCGCATGGGGGGAAGCCCCGGGGACCTCTACCTCACCGTCAACGTCGGGCAGGACCCGCTCTTTACCCGCGAGGGGGCCGACCTCGTGCTGAACCACGAGGTGAGGTTCTCGCAGGCGGTGCTAGGCGGGCAGATCGAAGTCCCCACCATGTCCGGAACCAAGCGGATCAAGATACCCGCAGGGATACAGTCCGGCACCAAGGTGAGGCTCAAGGGACTCGGGTTCCCGCTGGTCGGGGAACAGGCACGCGGCGACATGTATGTCAGGATCGCCGTCCATGTCCCGGAAAAGCTGAGCCACCGCCAGCGGGAGCTGGTGGAGCAGCTGGCGGCAGAGGGGTTGTAACTGCAGCAGCGATAAAAAAGCCCCTACCGGAACCCGGTGGGGGCTTTTTCTGTTTGATCTGGCGCTAACAGAAACTTCAGCGCAGCTCGATGGCGGCGCCGGCACGCAGCTCCTTCACCCACTGGGCGAAGCGCTCGTCCGATTTCTTCTTGTACAGGACGTCCTCGATGGCGTCCTTGACCTCCTCGAAGGGACGTCCGGCTTCCTGCTTTTTCTGCTCCAGCTTGATGATGTGCAGCCCCGCTGGGCTCTGCACCACGGCGCTCACCTCGCCAGGCTTCAGCGCGGCCACGGTGTCCCCGATCTCCGGCAGCATGTCGGTTCTCTTGAAGGTCCCCAGATCGCCGCCGTCCTTGGCTGCTGCCGGGTCGTCGGAGTACTTCTTGGCAAGCGCCGCAAAATCCTCGCCGGCACGCGCCTTGGCCAACACCTCGGCGGCGCGCGCCTGGGCCTTTGCCAACTCCTCGGCGCCACCCTTCTTGTCCACCTTTAAGAAGATGTGGCGGGCGCTGTAAAGCTCGCTCCCCCCGTAGCTTGCGAGGTTCGCCTGGTAGTAGTCGCGCATCTCCCGCTCGCCCACCTGGACCTTCGAGCGAACCTCCTGACTCATGAGTCTCAGGCGCTCCAGTTGCTCCTTCAGCTGGCCGCGGTACTGGGCAAAGGTCATCCCCTGTGCGGCGAGCGCCTGCTCCAGGTTCTCCTGGGTCAGGTTGTTCTGCTTCTTCACGTCCTCAATGGCAAGCCGCACTTCCTCGTCCGTGACCTTGATGTCCAGCTCGCGTATCTTCTGCTCGATCAGCTTTTTCTCCACAAGGCGGTTCAAAGCCGCTCCCCGCAGTCCGCTCTTGTCTGAGACCGGGGCCTTGTCCGCCTCCTTCTGGAGCTGGAGGTACTCCTTGTCCAGTTCCTGGGTGGTGATGATCTCGTCGTTCACGATGGCGGCGATGCCGCTCACCGGTTTGGCGGTGGCTGGATAAGGGTGCAGCGCCAGAAGCGCCAGCGCGGTGATGCCGATCAATATCTTGGACATGGTGCTCTCTCTATTTCTTTGCTGCCGGTTAGTAAAAACGGCCGGGCTCACGCCCGGCCGCCGTTGATGCTGCCTGATCCCGCAGACGCTAGGGCGCCTTGGGTTGTGCCGGCTGTGCCGGCTGTGCCGGTTGCGCGGGCTCCGCGCCGGAAGCGGCGCCTGCTTCCTTGCCCGCTTCAGCCGGGGCACCCTTCAGCTCCTTCAGGGCGTCTTCCTTGATGGAGAGCTTCGCGTCCTTCTTGAGATCGTCCTTGAGCTTCTTGAAGGTCTCCTGCTGCCGCTCGGGGACCATGGCCGCCTTGATCTGGTCCTTGACCTCCTCGAAGGAGCGGGCACCAGCCGGACGCTCGCCGGTCTTCTTGATGATGTGGTAGCCGAACTGGGTCTTGACGATGCCGGAGGTCTCACCCTGTTTCAGGCCGAAAGCCACCTTCTCGAAATCGGGGATCATGGAGCCTTTGCCGAACCACCCCAGATCGCCACCTTTCTGCGCTGCGCCGTCGATGGAGTGCTTCTTGGCCAGCTCCTCGAAGCCCGCGCCGTTCTTCAACTGGTTCTGGATGTCTTTTGCCTCTGCCTCGCTCTTAACCAGGATATGGCTCGCCCTGATCTGTGCGCCGCTTTGGAACTTGTCCTTGTTCTTTTCGTAGAACGCCTTCATGTCGGCGTCGCTGATGTTGGAGGACTCCTCGACCTTCTTCTTTAGGTACGCCTCGACGATCACGCGTTTTTTCAGGTCTTCCAGCTTCGCCGCCACTTCGGGGCTGTTGTCGATGCCGTCTTTTTTAGCCTGCTGCAGGATCAGCTCGCGCACCACCATGGTGTCCAGCATCTCCTTTTTCCCTTCCGGGGTCTCGGTCATCGGCTTGAGGTAGGGGGGAAGAGCGGCCTGCTCCTTGTAGAAGTCGTTATCGGTGATGTTGGCACCGTTGACCTCGGCCAGAACGATACCCTTACCCGGTCCCTTCTTCGCTTCGCTTTCTGCCTTCTGCTTGCATCCGGTCACAGCTACGCAAAGCGCGAGTAACAGCACTGCGGCGGTCTTGGTGAAATGCACGGTTCGCTCCTTTTTTAAAAAAATGTAAGTATCTTCCAATCCGCAGAACGCTAGCATATCAGCCTAGGCAATTCAAGAGTTTTCTGGCCTCGGCGAGGACCTCGTCGAAGGAGCTGTCGGCGATGCGGGCGTAGAGACGGAAATCCGGCGTAAAGCGGTATTTCCCCTTCTCTTTCCTGAGCAAAGCCATGATGGCGTCCGGGGAAACGGGGGTCCGCTCGTGGAAGGAAAGCACCAGCTCGCTTCCGGCGAGTTCGATCTCCTTCACCAGGAGCCGCCTCAGCGTCACCCTCAGGCGCATCACCTCCAAAAGGTAGAGCGCGGCCATGGGGAGCTGACCGAAGCGGTCGGCTAACTCCGCCCTGATATCGTCTATCTCCGCCTCGTCGCTTGGCTGGGTCAGTTTCTTGTAGATCATCAGGCGCTGGTTCGGGTCCCTTACGTAATCCTCCGGTATGAAGGCCGGGATCTTCAGCTTGATCTCCGGCTCGACCCGCTCCGGCAGGGCCTCTCCCTTGAGGGTGCGCACCGCCTCGTCCAGGAGTTCCGTGTAGAGCTCGAACCCCACCGCCGCGATGTCCCCGCTCTGCCGCGCCCCCAGAAGGTCGCCGGCGCCGCGGATCTCCAGGTCGTGGGTGGCTATCCTGAACCCGGCGCCGAGCTCGGTCAGCTCCTGCAGGATCTTCAACCGCTCCCGGGCCTCCGGCGAGATCGACCCCTCTCCGGGGATGAGGAGATAGGCGTAGGCGCGGCTTTTGGAGCGCCCCACCCTGCCGCGCAGCTGGTAGAGCTGGGAGAGCCCGAAGGTGTCGGCCCTGTTCACGATCAGGGTGTTGGCGGTCGGGATGTCGAGGCCGCTTTCGATGATGGTGGTGCAAAGAAGCAGGTTGGTCTCGCCGTGCATGAAGGAGAGCATCACCTGCTCCAGCTCCTTCTCGGCCATCTGCCCGTGCCCCACCGCGATCTTCGCCTCGGGGACGATGCGTTTGAGTTCCTCGGCCATGGCACCGATGGTCTGCACCCGGTTGTGGACGAAGAAGACCTGCCCGCCGCGCCTGAGTTCCCTCAGCACCGCCTCCCGGATCAGCTCGTCCGAGGAGCGGGAGACGAAGGTCTTGATGGCGAGCCGGTCCACCGGAGGCGTATCGATGATGGAGAGGTCGCGGATCCCCATGAGCGACATGTACAGGGTGCGCGGAATCGGGGTCGCGGTGAGGGTGAGGATGTCGACCACGGCGCGGAACTGCTTGAGCCTTTCCTTGTGGGCCACGCCGAAGCGCTGCTCCTCGTCGACGATCAAAAGCCCCAGGTCCTTGAAGACCACGTCCTTTTGCAACAGCCTGTGGGTGCCGATGATGATGTCGACCTCCCCCTTCTTCACCCCTTCCAGGATCTGCTTTTGCTGCTGGGCGGTCCTGAAGCGGGAGAGCATCCCCACCCGGACCGGGTAATCCTTGAGTCTCGCCGCGAAGCTCTCGGCGTGCTGCTGGGCAAGGACCGTGGTGGGGACCAGGATCGCCACCTGCTTTCCGTCCAGGGTGCATTTGAAGGCGGCGCGCATGGCGACCTCGGTCTTGCCGTAGCCCACGTCGCCGCAGACCAGCCGGTCCATGGGGCGCGGGCTTTCCATGTCCGCTATCACCTGGTCTATGGCCGCTGCCTGGTCCGGTGTCTCCTCGAAGGCGAAGGAGGCCTCGAAGGCGCGGTACAGGTCGTCGGCGGGGGAGAACTTGAATCCCTGCTGCACCTCGCGCGCGGCGTGGATCTTCAAAAGCTCCGCCGCCATCTCCTGAACCTCGGCCCTCGCCTTCGCCTTGGCCTTTTCCCAGCCGGCCGCGCCGAGACGGTCGAGCCTCGGCTCGATCCCCTCTGCGCCCACGTAGCGCTGCACCAGGTTGATGCGGTCCACCGGGAGGTAGAGCTTGTCGCCGCCGGCGTACTCAAGGAGGAGGAAGTCACCCTCCAGCCCGGTGAGGCTCAAGTGCTCGAGCCCACGGTAGATGGCCACCCCGAAGTCGACGTGCACCATGTGGTCGCCCGGCTTCAGCTCGGCAAGCGAGGTGAGGAGCTGCTTTTTCTTCGCCTCGGAGAGTCCGCGCCGCTTCACCCTCTTGCCGAAGATCTCCTCCTCGGCGACCACCACCAGCCGCTCTTCCTCGAGCCGGAAACCGCGGGAGATCTCGCCGGTCAGGATCTCGACCCGGCCCGGGGGACGTCCCGCCGCGTCGGCGAAGCAGTCCTGGGTGGAATCGAGCGGAAGCCGGTAGTGCGAGAGGAGCTCGTAGAGCCTTCTGGCCTGCCCGGCCTGGTGGCACGGGACGAGGACGCGGTTTCCCGCCGCGATCCAGGTGACCATCTTCTCGGTCAGGGGGGCCAGGACCCGGTCACCCTCGGGGCTCACCCCGAGCTTCAGGTCGCTGTTGGCCGAGCATCTAAGCCGGAGCGTATCCCCCCCTTCGCCTGCCAGCTCCAGGCGGGGGAATTCCAGGAGGCGCCCGGCGCTCAGCATGCCGTCCAGCTCTGCGGGGGCAAGGTAGAGCTCGGCGGGGTCGCAGGTGATGGCGTCACGCAGCTCGGCGCGGGCAGCCGCCTTGGTCAGATCCACCTCGAAGCGCTCGCCCGCTTCGGCGATGGCCGCAGGGTCTACGAGGACGCAGGTGGCGCCGGGGCCGGCGTAATCGAAGAGCGTCTCGAGCCCCGGGTGAAAGAGCGGCTGCAGGAAGTCCACGCCGGGCGGGTAGATGGCCTGCTGCAGCTGCTCCAAAAGCTCGCGACGCCGGTCGGCCCCGATCCCCAAGTGATCGCAGCGCCGCTTGAGCCTAGGCGTCAGTTCCTTCAGCACCCCCTCCGACAGGATCACCTCGCGCGAGGGAAGGAGCACCAGTTCGGGAAGCGGCTCCAGGGAGCGCTGGGTGACCGGATCGAAAAGGCGCATGGTCTCAACCAGATCGCCGAAGAACTCGATGCGCACCGGCTTCTCCTGGTCCGGCGGGAAGATGTCCAGTATCCCCCCCCGCACCGAAAAGCTGCCGCGGTCTTCGACGATCGGGACGTGCGAGTAGCCGAGCTTCACCAGTTTCTCGACCAGGGTCTCGCGCTCCAGTTCCTCCCCCGCCACCAGGTACTGGCAGACCCCGCCCAGCGTCTCGCGCGGGAGCACCCGTTGCAGCGCAGCGGCAAGCGGTGCCACGACGGCCCGCGCGCCTCCGTCCATAAGCCGCACCAGTGCCTTGAGGCGTTCCCCCACCAGGTCCGGGTGCGGGCTCGCCGCCTCGAAGGGGGTCACGTCCCAGCAGGGGAAGGAAAGGATCGTCCCGTGGCTGCAGCTGAAAAAGCGCAGCTCCCGGGCGAGTTCGTCCGCGCTGTCCTGGTCCGCGGTCAGCACCAGAAGCGGTGGACCGGACTCGGTGACGAGCCGCGACAACAGGTAGGCGGGGGCGGAGCCGTCCACCCCCGTGACGCTGATCCGGCTTTTTTCGGGGGCGAGCTTTTCCTTGATGGTCTTAAGGTAACCGGGTTCGGGTATGGTCATCGGTAGAGACAGAGCCTTTCTCGGATGGTGGGGTGGCACCGGTTGAGCATAGCAAAAACGGGGCCGATTATCCAGAAAATGGGTGGACAACTTTTGCTTCGCGCAACAAATAAAAATAAAGAAAAAACTGAGAAGGCCGAATAGTCTCCTAAGTAAGGAAACCGCCGTGAACGACCTTTCAGGGGAGAACCCCGGTGCTTACAGCCTCACACATAGGTGAACCGATGAAACAAGAAGACATACTGCACTCCGACGTGATCAACTACTTCACCGGTGAGTTTGCCGCACTAGAAGAACGCCTGAAGGCGGGCCGTCTGGAGGACTACCGGGAGCGCGTGCTGGTGAGCCGCAAGATCGCCGAAGCGCTGCATCTGCTCGCACCCTACGTTCGCAGCGACCCCAGGGCCAGGCACCTGGTTAAAAGCGCCGACAGGCTCAAGAAGGATCTGCTGTCGGTCAAATCGATCATCGAAAAGCAGTTGCTGCAGCAAAAGGACCAGCAGTCGCTGTTGCAGGCCATAACCGCCAAGCGCAAAGGGGTGCGCCAGCCAGACGAGGCGGCCGGCTGAACTCTCCCATCGTCGCCGGGCGCGGCCTGCGAGAAAGCCGCCCCGGCAACTCATTTCATCCCCGTGAAGAAAACGCTTTACAATTACCGCGTCGTATATTATATATCTCCATCTTGTCGTGGAGAGATGTCCGAGTGGTTGAAGGAGCACGCCTGGAAAGCGTGTGTACGTTAATAGCGTACCGAGGGTTCGAATCCCTCTCTCTCCGCCATACTTATTAATTCCTTGCGGATAGACCTGATAGCTGGGTCCCGCGCAACGGAAGGTTATGAACCCCGTCAGGTCCGGAAGGAAGCAGCGGCAGTAACCGCCACCGTGTGCCGCGGGGTAGCCCAGCTATCAGCTCTTTCCGCAATCCCCCAGCCTCCCCCGCCCCACGCGAACCGTTAAGCAAACACCATGAATTACGACGCCATAGAGGTAAGCCCCCTTGTCCTATCTCGTACTCGCTAGAAAATGGCGCCCCCAGACCTTCAGCGATCTGGTCGGCCAGGAGCATGTCAGTCAGACCCTGAAAAACGCCATCGACGGGGGGAGGGTCGCGCACGCCTTCCTGTTTAGCGGGGCCCGCGGCGTGGGCAAGACCAGTTCCGCGCGCATCCTCGCCAAGGCGCTCAACTGCGAGAGCGGCCTCACCGTGGAACCGTGCAACACCTGCTCCACCTGCCTGGAGATCACCGAGGGGAACTCGGTCGACGTCTTCGAGATCGACGGCGCCTCCAACACCGGCGTGGACGACATCAGGGAGCTGCGCGACAACATCAAGTACCTCCCCTCGCGCTCCCGCTACAAGATCTTCATCATCGACGAAGTCCACATGCTCACCACCAACGCCTTCAACGCGCTGTTGAAGACGCTTGAGGAGCCCCCCCCGCACGTAAAGTTCATTTTCGCCACCACTGAACCGCACAAGGTCCCCATCACCATCCTATCGCGCTGCCAGCGCTTCGACTTCAAGAGGATCGCGCTGCCGCGCATCGTCTCCAGGCTGCGCTATATCGTCGACCAGGAAGGGGTGCAGGTCTCCGACGAGGCGCTGGCGGTCGTCGCCAGGAAAGGGGACGGGAGCATGCGCGACTCGCTCTCCACCCTGGACCAGGTGCTCGCCTTCTGCGGCAACCAGGTGGCAGACGCCGACGTCGCCGCGCTTTTGGGCGTGGTCGACCGCCGTCTGATCATGGACGGCTGCCGCGCCGTGCTCTCAAAGGAGGTGCGCCAAGCGCTGCAGATCGTGGCGCAGGTGGATTCCTTCGGTTACAGCATGCGCCAGTTCTGCCGCGAGCTGATCTACCTGTTCCGCAACATCGCCATCATCAAGGCGGTCGGGGAACCAGGTGAGCTTTTGGAACTTTCCGAGGCCGAGCTTGGCGAGTTGCGCGAGCTCTCCGGCACCGCCTCGGGTAACGATCTCCAGCGCCACCTGACCCTGCTCCTGAAGGCTGAGGCGGAGATGGCGCACGCGAGCTTCCCGCGCCTGGTGCTGGAAATGGCCCTGATGAAGATGGCGACCCTGGCGCCTGCGATCGCCGTACAGGAGCTCCTGTCCAGGCTGGACGCGCTGGAGTCGGGAGACCCCGCCCCGCGCCCGCCCCACCGGGAAAGCGCCCCCTCCCGCCCAGCATCCCCCCCGCACCAGGCGCCCCCCGCAGCGCGGGATCCACAGCCCCAGCGTCCTGCCGCCGCTCCCGTTGCTTCGGCTCCCCCGCCCACGCCTGCAGCGCCGGTTGCAGCCGGAGACGGCATCGACCTCTGGAGCAGCTTCGTGCAGTTCGTCAAGGGGAAAAGACCGATGCTGGGGACCGAACTGGAACAGGTCCACCCGGTCAAGGTTTCCCGGGAGCTGCTGGAGATCGGTTGCCTGAACGGAACCTACGAACTGAAGCGGATGCAGGACCCGGAGCGGGTGACCGAACTGAAGGAGCTTGCCAAGGTCCACTTCGGCCAGGCCCCGGCGGTCAAGATTACGGTGCTGAGCGAAGTGCCGAAGGACGCACCGCCGAGCCTGTCGGAAAAAAAAAGCCTTGAAGATGCCGAGCGCCAGGCAACCCTGAGACGCGAGGCGGAGGAACACCCGCTGGTGGCGGCGGCGGTGGCGCTGTTCGACGGGGAGATCGCTGAAGTGAGGGAAATTTCCGACAAGAAAGTCATACAATCATAACAATGTTCCGCGGTACGCTGAGATCAATAAAAGGAAATCGGAGGATAAGATGTCGAAAGGTTTAGCGCAGATCATGAAACAGGCTCAGATGATGCAGCAGAAGATGGGAAAGCTGCAGGAAGAAGCGGCGTCCAAGACCGCGGAAGTAACCACCGGCGGCGGCGCCGTCACCGTCGTGGTGAACGGCAAGAACCAGGTCCTCTCCCTGGTGATCAAGAAGGAAGCCGTGGATCCTGAAGATGTCGAAATGCTTCAGGACTTGGTGATGACCGCCATCAACGAGGCCCTCAAGAAGGTGCACGCCGCGATGGGCGAGGAGATGAGCAAGATCACCGGCGGGCTCAGCATCCCCGGCCTTTTCTAGAGGCCCCGCTTACGGCATCCGGACAGGCAGAAAGTGGAGGGTGCACGCCGCAAGGTGTGCACCCTTTAATTATCCTTCTCTAGGTTTAAATTTTTTTTCGTCAAATTAACCAGTAAAAACTTGTTTTATCCGCGGTGGGAATATGCTACATTTTTCGGGCTCCCTGACCAGGCTGGTGGGGGAGCTGAAGAAATTGCCCGGGGTGGGCGAGAAGAGCGCGCTGAGGCTGGCATTTCATTTACTGAAATACCCCAGCAATATCGAGGCGTTGGCGCAGAGCCTCTTGCAGGTGGGCGAGCGGGTGCATCTATGCTCCGTCTGTTTTGCCATCACCGAGGACGATCCCTGCTGGATCTGTTCCGGCGAGCGCGACAGCGGCACCATCTGCGTGGTTGAGGAGCCGCAGGACCTTCTGGCACTGGAAAGAAGCCGCGCCTTCGGCGGCCGCTACCACGTGCTGCAGGGGGCCCTTTCACCTTTAAACGGCGTTACGCCCAAGGACCTGCGTATCGCCGAGCTGATGCAGCGGTTGGAAGGTGGGGAGGTGCGCGAGGTGCTGATCGCCACCAATTTCACCGTCGAGGGGGAAGCCACGGCGCTCTACCTCACCAGGCTGATTAAACCGCTGTCTATCAAGGTCACCAGGCTCGCGCACGGCATACCGGTGGGGAGCGACCTCGAATACGTCGATGCTGCCACTGTACAGCGCGCAGTCGAGGGGCGCTCGGAGCTGTAAGGAACAAAAACATCGTTTGCAACACCGGGGATGAGCTGCCGCTGCTGCACCCCGTGCTCGGTCTTCAGTCACGGTTTCAAGGTTCCGAAAGCGTTTATCCAAGTCCAGTAATCTTCACCTACAGGAGGAAATCAATGTCCCGCAGAATGGTAACGATTGACGGCAACACTGCTGCAGCGCACGTGGCGCACGCCACCAACGAGGTGATTGCGATCTACCCGATCACCCCTTCTTCCGTGATGGGAGAGATCTCCGACGAGAAGAGCGCCCGGGGCGAGAAGAACATCTGGGGAACGGTTCCCTCCGTCTCCGAGCTCCAGTCCGAGGGGGGCGCATCCGGCGCCGTCCACGGTGCACTTCAGGCAGGCGCGCTGACCACCACCTTCACCGCCAGCCAGGGCCTTTTGCTGATGATCCCGAACATGTTCAAGATCGCCGGCGAGCTCACCTCCACCGTGTTCCATATCTCCGCCCGCGCCATCTCGGCCGCAGCACTCAACATCTTCGGCGACCACTCCGACGTCATGGCCGCCCGCGCCACCGGCTGGGGGATGCTCTGCTCCAACAACGTGCAGGAGGTTATGGACTTCGCCCTGATCTCCCAGGCCGCCACGCTGCGCGCCCGCGTTCCGTTCATGCACTTCTTCGACGGCTTCAGGACCTCGCACGAGGTGCAGAAGGTCGAGGAGCTTAGCTTCGACGACATGCGTGCGATGATCGACGACGACCTGGTTCAGGCGCACCGCCTGCGCGCCCTCACCCCGGACCGCCCGGTGATGCGCGGCACCGCGCAGAACCCCGACGTCTACTTCCAGGGGCGCGAGACCGTCAACGCCTACTACCCCGCCGCGCTGAAGATCGTGCAGGAGGAGATGGACAAGTTCGCCAAGGTCACCGGCCGCAAGTACTCGGTCGCCGAGTATGTCGGCGCGCCCGACGCCGAGCGGGTCATCATCGTCATGGGTAGCGCCGCGGACACCGTGCAGGAGACCATCGAGACCCTCGCCGCCAAGGGCGAGAAGGTGGGCCTTGTCAAGGTGCGCCTGTTCAGGCCGTTCCCGGTGGACGCCGTTGCTGCCTGCCTGCCGGCCTCGGTCAAGAAGATCGCCGTCCTCGACCGCACCAAGGAGCCGGGCTCCCTGGGCGAGCCGCTCTACTTGGACGTGAGAACCGCCATCGGCGAGGCCATGGCCGACGGCAAGACCTCCTTCAAGAACTACCCGATCATCGTCGGCGGCCGCTTCGGCCTGGGCTCCAAGGAGTTCACCCCCGGCATGGCCAAAGGGGTCTTCGACAACCTGAAAGCGGACAAACCGAAGAACCATTTCGTCATCGGCATCAAAGAGGACGTGACCAACTCCTCGCTCGACTTCGACAAGAGCTTCGTGAACCCCTCTGCCGGGACTTACGCGGCGATGTTCTACGGCCTGGGCTCCGACGGCACCGTCGGCGCCAACAAAAACTCCATCAAGATCATCGGCGAGAAAACCGACAACAACGTCCAAGCCTACTTCGTCTACGACTCCAAGAAGGCCGGATCCGTCACCACCTCGCACCTTCGTTTCGGCAAGGGGGCCATCCGCTCCCCGTATCTGATCGACCAGGCCGACTTCATCGCCTGCCACAACTTCTCCTTCCTGGAGAAGTACGACATGCTCACCAACGCCAAGCAGGGGGGCACCTTCCTCCTCTGCTCCCCGTTCGACAAGGAGCAGGTCTGGGATTCCATGCCGGTCGAAGTACAGCAGCAGATCATCGACAAGAAGCTCAAGTTCTACGTGATCAACGCCATCGCGCTGGGCGAGAAGCTGGGCCTGGGCGCCAGGATCAACGTGATCATGCAGACCGCCTTCTTCAAGATCTCCAACATCATGCCGCTTGACACCGCGCTCGACGCCATCAAGGACGCCATCAAGAAGAGCTACGGCAAGTCCGGCGACAAGGTCGTCGACATGAACAACAAGGCGGTCGACGCGGCCCTTGAGAACATCTTCGAGGTGACCGTCCCGGCCAAGGCTACCAGCGCCCTCAGGAAGCCCCCGGTCGTCGGCGCCCATGCCCCGAAATTCGTCCAGGAAGTCACCGCACAGCTCATCGCCGGCTACGGCGACGACGTTCCGGTCTCCATGATCCCGGCCGACGGCACCTTCCCGACCGGCACCTCGCAGTACGAGAAGCGCAACATCGCCGTCGACATCCCGGTGTGGGAGGAGTCGCTCTGCATCCAGTGCGGCATCTGCTCCTTCGTCTGCCCGCACGCCTCCATCAGGATGAAGGTCTACGACGCCGACAAGCTCTCCGGCGCCCCGGCAACCTTCAAGTCGGCCGACGCGCGCGGCAACGAGTTCAAGGGGATGAAGTGCACCGTACAGGTCGCTCCCGAAGACTGCACCGGCTGCGCTGCCTGCGTCGCGAACTGCCCCGCAAAATCCAAGGAAGACCCCAACAAGAAGGCGATCAACATGCAGTTCCAGGCGCCGCTCAGGGCTTCTGAGGCTGCCAACTACGACTTCTTCCTGGCTATGCCCGAGACCGATCCCAAGCTGGTGAAGCTCGATACCCTGAAGGGAAGCCAGCTGGCACGTCCGCTCTTCGAGTACTCCGGCGCCTGCGCCGGTTGCGGCGAGACCCCGTACCTGAAGCTCATGTCGCAGCTCTTCGGCGACCGCGCCATGATCGCCAACGCCACCGGCTGCACCTCCATCTACGGCGGCAACCTGCCGACCACCCCGTGGGCCAAGAACGCCGACGGCCGCGGTCCGGCCTGGTCCAACTCCCTGTTCGAGGACAACGCCGAGTTCGGCTTCGGCATGAGGCTTGCCGTCGACAAGTTCAACCAGGCAGCAACCGAGCTCCTGGATGTGGTCTCGCTCCCGGCAGAGCTCGTCGCCGAGATCAAGGGCGCCGACCAGCAGACCCAGGCGGGCGTCGAGGCACAGCGCGCACGCGTTGCCAAGCTGAAGGACCTCCTGGCAGCGTCCAAGGACGCCGCGGCCAAGAAGCTCCTCTCCATCGCCGACTACCTGGTGAAGAAGTCGGTCTGGATCGTGGGCGGCGACGGCTGGGCCTATGACATCGGTTACGGCGGCCTGGACCACGTCATCGCCTCCGGCAAGAACGTGAACCTCCTGGTCCTCGACACCGAGGTCTACTCCAACACCGGCGGCCAGGCCTCCAAGTCCACCCCGATGGGCGCCGTGGCGCAGTTCGCAGCCGGCGGCAAGCCGCAGGCGAAAAAGGACCTCGCCATGATCGCCATGGCCTACGGCAACGTCTACGTCGCCAAGGTCTCCCTCTCCAACCCGGCCCAGGTGGTCAAGGCGTTCATCGAGGCGGAAGCGTACAACGGGCCGTCCCTCATCCTCGCCTACAGCCACTGCATCGCCCACGGCATCGACATGGCGACGGCCGTCGAGACCCAGAAGCGCGCGGTAGCCTCCGGCCACTGGCCGCTGGTCCGCTACAACCCGGACCTCGCCGAGCAGGGCAAGAACCCGCTCCAGCTCGACAGCAAAGCTCCCAGCATATCGCTCGAAGAGTACGCCTACGGCGAGAACCGCTACCGCGTGCTGAAAAAGAGCAACCCGGAGGCGGCCGCTACCCTCATGGCCCGCTCCTCCGAGCTCACCGCGCGCCGCTTCGACCTCTACAAGCGGATGGCGGAAATGGATTTCGAGAATAAATAATTGCGACAAAACCGCTTGACACCGGTAAAAGTGGTGCATAAAATCTTCACCTAGTGCCGGGGCCGGTCCCGGCAGATCAACCGCAGAGCAGCAACAGGAGAAGTGGTAATGGCAAAAGGCGTAGTGAAATGGTTCAATGACAGCAAGGGGTTTGGGTTCATCGAGCAGGACAACGGCGAGGATGTCTTCGTGCATTTCTCCGCGATCCAGAGCGAGGGGTTCAAATCTCTGGCAGAGGGCGATTCCGTCACCTTCGACGTCCAGCAGGGCCCCAAGGGCCTGCAGGCCGCTAACGTGACCAGGGTTTAAAGACAGCTTTAAACGACGAAAAAGCCCCCGGAGCTTGGCTCCGGGGGCTTTTTTCTTTTTGCCTGCGCGCCTGCCCGGGCTCTACTCGATACAGTTTCCGACCGAGCCTTTGCGGCAGACCGTCTTGTCGGTCCAAAGCGCTCCCTCAAGCTTCACCCCCACCATCCTCGTTCCGCGCAGCCTGGCCTGGTTCAAGGAGGCGCCGCGCAGGTCGGCGCCGGTAAGATCCGCCAGCTCCAGATCAGTCTCATCCAGCTTGGCCCGCCCAAGGTTCGCGCCCTGCAGGTTGGCCCGGCTGAAATTGGCCCCGCTCAGGTCGTAACCAACCAGGTTTGCGCCGCTCAGGTCGGTGCCGGAGAAGTCGCGCGTCGTGGCAAGAATCCCCTGAAGTTCGCCCTGCGTCAGGTGGCGGTTCAGGATCTTCCCGCTTGCCCCGGCTGACTTGGTACCTTTTTTGATCTTCCCCTTAGCTTTCGAACCCGCCTTGCCCGGTCCCTTTTTCTTCTTTTTAGCCGTGGCCTTTTTCTTCGCCGGGGCCTTCTTGTCTGCGGCGACCGAGGGGCCCTCGGTGGTTCCCTCCTTGGCCAAAGCCGCGAGCTTCGCCTGCGCCTCCTTCAGCGCACGGGCTTCGGCGGCGGCGTCCTTGGACGTAGCGTCGGTTTTGGCGCCAACGGAGTCGCCCTTTGCCTGGGCGGCAGGAGCAGCCGGAGCTGCAGGGGCGGCGGCTCCGGCCTCGCCCGCCGGAAGGGCTGCGGTGAAAAGCCACACTGCCAGCGAACAGGAAGCGGTGTGGCGTAGAAGTCGACGATTCATAGATACCTCCGTGACGGTGCTGCTCTCCCCGGAGCCAGCGGGGTAGGGACGCAACTCCCCTTCTTATCGGCAGCAGCCGAAAAAACTGAAAACGTTTACGTTAGCCCCAGCGCTTGCAGCGGCTCATTATATTCCGATGGTGCATAAGCTGCGGGCGCTGTGCTATATTTGTCAGTCGTGCCGCGGGTTCGGCACGGCCGAAGACAAACAGTTACGGGAGCATCATGGCAACGGACAAGATCATCATTAAGGGTGCCTGCGAGCACAACCTCAAATGCATAGACGTGGAAATCCCCCGGGACCAGCTGGTGGTGATCACCGGCATCTCCGGTTCGGGAAAGTCCACCCTCGCCTTCGATACCATCTACGCCGAGGGGCAAAGGCGCTACGTGGAATCGCTCTCCGCCTACGCTCGGCAGTTCCTGGAGCAGATGGAAAAGCCCGACGTCGAGTCGATAGAGGGACTTTCCCCGGCGATCTCCATAGAGCAGAAGACGACCAGCAAGAACCCCCGTTCGACGGTGGGGACCGTCACCGAGATCTACGACTACCTGCGCCTGCTCTTCGCCCGGGTCGGCAAACCGCACTGCTACAACTGCGGCCGCCCGATCACCTCCCAGACCGTTTCCCAGATGGTGGACCAGATAGCGGCGCTGCCGCAGGGGGCGAAGCTCACCCTACTCTCCCCCATCGTGCGCGGCAGGAAAGGGGAGTACAAAAAAGAGCTGGCGCAGTTCAGAAAGGACGGCTTCGCCCGTGTCGTCATCGACGGCGAAACCCACGACCTTTCCGAAGAGATCACCCTCGACAAAAAGAAAAAGCACGACATCGACATCGTGGTCGACCGGCTGGTGGTGAAAGCGGGGATAGAGAAGCGCCTCGCCGATTCGCTGGAGACCGCGCTTTCGCACGCGGAGGGTATCGTCAAGGTGGCGCTCTCTCCGGACGAGGAGCGCGGCGTCAAGGAGGAAACCCTCCTTTTCTCCGAGTCTGCCGCCTGCATCGAGTGCGGCATCTCCTACCCCGAGATGACCCCTCGCATGTTCTCCTTCAACAACCCGTACGGTGCCTGCCCCGACTGCACCGGCCTCGGAACCAGGATGTACCTCGACATCAACCTCGTGGTCCCGGACCACGACCTCACCCTGGCTGAAGGGGCGGTAGCCCCCTGGGAAACCCGTTTCTCGGGATGGTACCAGCAGACCCTCGCCGCCCTGGGGAAGAGCTACGGCTTCGACCTCGACACCCCGTACAAACAGCTCTCCAAGAAGGCCAAGGACGTGATCCTGAACGGGTCGCAAGGCGAGCTGGTCGATTTCTGGTGGGTGGACGACGCCGGCAAAAGGCACACCTACAAGAAGGCGTTCGAGGGGGTGCTGAACAACCTGGAGCGGCGCCACCGCGAGACCGACTCGGAGCAGGTGCGCGAGGAACTCGAGAAGTACATGGACGTCATGCCCTGCCCCACCTGCCAGGGGGCGAGGCTCAAGAAGGAGGCGCTCTTCGTCCTGGTGGGGGGACAGAACATCCAGCAGGTTACCGCCTACTCCATCCAGGACGCGCTCACTTTCTTCGACTCGCTGGCCCTCACCGAGAAGGAAGAGGACATCGCCAGGAGGATCCTGAAGGAGATCCGGGAGCGGCTGAACTTCCTGGTCAACGTCGGCCTCGACTACCTGTCGCTGGACCGCTCCTCCGGCACCCTCTCCGGCGGGGAAGGGCAGCGTATCAGGCTCGCCACCCAGATCGGATCCTCGCTGGTCGGGGTGCTCTACATCCTGGACGAGCCCTCGATCGGGCTGCACCAGCGCGACAACGGTCGGCTCTTGTCCACGCTGAGGCACCTGCGCGACATCGGCAATACGGTACTCGTGGTCGAGCACGACGAGGAAACCATCTCCGAGGCGGACTGGGTCATCGACATGGGGCCGGGCGCAGGTATCCACGGCGGCGAGGTTGTGGCCGAAGGAACGCCCGCCGAGATCATGGCCAACCCCCATTCGCTAACCGGCCGCTACCTCTCCGGCGCACTCTCCATAGCCATCCCGAAGAAGCGCAGGAAAGGGAGCCGGTTTCTCTCCATCGAGGGGGCAAGCGAGAACAACCTGAAGAACGTCTCGGTCGACCTGCCGCTCGGCGTCATGACCTGCATCACCGGGGTATCAGGGTCGGGCAAATCCTCGCTCATCATCGACACGCTCTACAAGACCCTGAACCAGCGGCTCTACAAGAGCCGGGAAAAGGCGGGGGCGGTCCGGGCCATCCACGGCATGGAAGTCCTGGACAAGGTGATCAACATCGACCAGTCCCCCATCGGCCGCACCCCGCGCTCCAACCCCGCCACCTACACCGGGCTCTTCACCGAGATCAGGGAAATCTTCGCCCAGCTCCCCGAGTCGAAGATGCGCGGCTACAAGCCGGGGCGCTACTCCTTCAACGTGAAGGGGGGACGCTGCGAGGCCTGCTCCGGGGACGGCATCATCAAGATCGAGATGCACTTTCTCCCCGACGTGTACGTGCAGTGCGAGGTCTGCAAGGGGGCGCGCTACAACCGGGAGACGCTGGAGGTCCGCTTCAAGGGTCGCTCCATCGCCGAGGTCCTGGACATGACCGTTTCCCAGGCCCTGGTCTTCCTGGAGCATATCCCGCGCCTTAAGGCAAAGCTGCAGACACTGGAGGAGGTAGGACTCGGGTACATCAAGCTGGGGCAGTCGGCCACCACCCTCTCCGGCGGCGAGGCCCAGCGCGTGAAACTCGCCAAGGAGCTTTCCAAGCGGGCCACCGGGCGCACCATCTACATACTGGACGAACCGACCACCGGGCTTCACTTCGCCGACATCGCCAAGCTCCTCGAGGTGCTGCACAAGCTGGTGGACGCGGGAAACACCATCGTGGTCATCGAGCACAACCTCGACGTGATCAAGACGGCGGACTGGATCGTCGACCTGGGCCCTGAGGGGGGTGACCGCGGCGGCGAGGTGATAGCGGTGGGTACCCCGGAGCAGGTCGCCCGGGTGGAACGCTCCTACACCGGACAGTACCTGAAGAAGATGCTCCCGCAAGGGTAGCGGCACGCGGTGAATCAAGGAGAAGCCTATGACCGCACACGACAGGCAAGGCGGCTGCGGCAGCGAGTTCGGAAAAGAAGGTTGCGCCGCCTGCCGCTGCGAGGACCTTTTCCCTTATTGGTGCCAGACCTGCAGCCGTTCCGTCTCTACAGGGCGCTGCCCGTACTGCGGGCTGAAGGCAAAGAAGAAGAAAGGGGGAACGGGAGGGCCTCCCAACAAAAATTGAACTAATTTTAACGGAAGCTGACGCTGAAAATTTTTGCGCTATAATTGCCACGTCGTCTTTCTGGCCGCGTAAGTGGTCTTTTTATAAGGCATTTACCATGCGCAAGTTCATCTTCGTCCAAGCCGTGCTGTTTTTGCTGCTGCTCACCCAGGCCGGGTGCAGCCATCTGCTGCCGCGGGGGAAGAGCATCACCGAGTCCCCCTTCCAGAACTATTCCGACGCTAAGGCTGCCTTCGACCAGATAGAGATCGGCAAGACCACCGTCGAGGACCTGCAGAAGTTGGGGTTCGACGTGACCTCTGCTCCCAACCTGAAGCTCTTGAACTACCTCGACATAGCCGCGACGGTCCAGGCGATCCCGAACAAGGACCTCGACCCCGGCCTGCAGGCCTGCCTCAAGGCCAGGGCTAACTGCCGGGCCTACCTCTTCGAGCCCAAAAGGACCTACACCAAGCGAGTGGGAAACTTCTGGCTCGACATCTTCAACTTCAAGCGCAAGAGCCACGAGACAGGGTGGCGTTACAAGGCCCTCATCGTCTTCGTCAACCATCACGTGGCCTACAAGCTCTCCAGCGGAGAGCCTCAAATCGACCAGGTCAATGACCAGGTCAACCCCCTCGGCCCGTTCCAAGCCCCGGCAGACATGGTTACCCGGGCGCTGTAGCGCCCCGCCTGCGGTTTCACCGCAGGAACTCTTTCCAGCAGGTCCCCCGACGGGTCATGCGGCTGCACCCGTCTCTTCTCTTGGTTTTCCACGATGAATGGTGCTATGTTAGGGCGCTGCGCCGGCCAGGCCGCAGCACAGAGGAGAAGCGCCATTTATGAAAGAATCATCCCACCCTTTTTCCGCCCTCACCCCCAACTTCATCATGGACGCCGTCGAAAGCCAGGGGTTCCGTTGCGACTGCCGCACCTCCGCGTTGAACAGCTACGAGAACCGCGTGTATCAGGTGGGGATCGAGGAGGAGAAACCGCTGATCGCAAAGTTCTACCGCCCGGGGCGCTGGAGCGACGATCAGATCAGGGAGGAGCACGAGTTCTGCCTCGAACTGGCGGAACACGAGCTCTCCGTGGTCGCGCCCTGGGCGAACTCCGCCGGTGATACGCTCTTCCATTACGACGGCTTCCGCTTCGCCCTCTACCCGCGCCAGGGTGGGCACGCCCCCGAGTTCGACAACGACGAGAACCTGGTGATCCTCGGCAGGATGCTGGGGCGCATCCACAACATCGGCGCAATCCACCCCTTCCTGCACCGCCCGGCCCTCGAAAGCCGCAGCTTCGGGCACGAAAGCGTGGCCCTCATCGAGGAGCGCTTCATCCCCGAGGAGTACCGCGCGAGCTACAAGGCTGTCACCGGGCAGCTATTGGCCGCCATCGACGAGGCCTTTGCCAAGGCGCAGGGTGTCTCCCAGATCAGGGCGCACGGCGATTGCCATGCCGGCAACATCCTTTGGCGCGACGGCGCGCCGCACTTCGTCGACTTCGACGACGCCCGCATGGCCCCTGCGGTCCAGGACCTCTGGATGATGCTTTCCGGCGAGCGGTCGCGCCAACTGGTGCAGCTGGAACAGCTGGTTAAGGGGTACACCGAGTTCCGGGACTTCCACCCGGGGGAGCTGAGGCTGGTGGAGCCGCTGCGCGCCCTGCGCATGCTGCACTACAGCGCCTGGCTGGCGCGGCGCTGGGAGGACCCCACCTTCCCCATCACCTTCCCCTGGTTCAACACGGTGCGCTACTGGGGGGAGCATATCCTGCAGCTGCGCGAGCAGTTGTCGGCGCTCGACGACCCTCCACTGGAACTTCCCTGAAAATAGAAAAAGGCGGTCGTAAGTCGATCGCCTTTTTCCTTTCACGCCGGCAGCTCCCGCAGCCAGATCATCCCTTTGTTTTCCCGCAGCCCTGTCAGCGCACGTTTTTTTCCAGTTCCTGGTCGAGGCGCTTTAACCGCTCAAGGCTATTGTTCAGGTCGTTGATCTCCTTGGTGAGGGACTGGTTGTTTCCCTTGAGGCTTTTGTTCTGCCGCCTCAGATCGTCCGCCACTTCGATCAGGTCGTTAAGCTGGGCAGCCTGTGCGTTCCAGGGGCTTTTGGGGTACTCCTTGGCCAGACGCCGGAGCAACTGCTGGGACTGAACCGATGCCGACCGCTCCAGCCCCGGCTTCAGCGTGAGCAGGGCCAGACGGAAAAGCGCCTGATCAGTCACACCGGGGGCCGGGGGGGCGCTGACCACGGCATGTAGCGCCTTGGCTGCGCCTGCCGCATCTCCCCGTCCCAGCATCTCGTCGGCCTGCTCCAGTTGCCTGGACGCCGTGTAACGCTGCACCAGGTTCCCCTGGGGGGCTTTCCCGGTGCTGGCGCATCCCTGGCAGAGCGCGATGACGATAAAGCAAATCGGTAGCTTTTTCACGCGGCATCCCCCGATGTCCATACCAGATAGTTGCTTCCAGGGGTCTCCTTGGCGCTGTCCTTCACCTTCGCCGCGGCCCTGGCGATGTCTACGGCCGAAGAGAACTGGTCGCTGCCGCAGATGATTACCGCTATGGAGATGGTGACCACCGGGAAGAAGCGCTGCACCCCGTAGCGGTCGCACCCCTCGATGCCGCCCGCCTCAAGGTCCTGCGGGCTGTAGTGCTTCACCACCTCCGCGTTGAAGCTGTCGATGACCGCCTCGCAAACCGGTCTTGCCCAGTCGGTCGGGAGCACCATCACGAAGTCGTCCCCCCCCACGTGCCCGACGAAGCCGGCGGGGCCTCCATGCTCCTTTACCGCGGCCTGGATCAGGTCGCCGGTCAGCCGGAGCAGCTCGCTCCCCTTGGCATAACCGTAGTGGTCCCCGAAGGGCTTGAAGTTATCCAAGTCGGCGTAGCAAAAGGCGAACGGTGCCCCGCTTTTCAGCCGCTCCTCCAGTTCGCGCTCGATGGCGGCGTTGCCGGGAAGCCTGGTCAGAGGGCTCGCGTCCAGGCTCATCTGTTCGAGGACCTTGAGCCGCGCCGCCATCTTGGTGAAGTCCCTGGCCAAGTCGCTGATCTCGTCGCCGAGCGGGATCTGCGGGTCGTAGTCGAAGTCCCCGGCGGCGATCCGGTCCGTCGCGCGCTGCAACTTCCTGATCGCCCCGAAGATGCGATAGGTGACGAAAGGCGCGACCCCTATGGCCAACAGGAACCCGGTCAGGGAGATCACCACCGTCCACCAGATCGTCGCCTTCTGCTGCTGGTTCGCCTTAGCCAGCACCGTGTGCAGATGGGCCTTGCGCTTGACGTAGGTCGCGTCCACCGCCTGAAGCAGCTGCCGTGCCGACCGCCGCAGCTGAACTTCACTCCCCGGGTTCCCCGAGAAAAGCTTCGCGGAAGCGCCCTGGTAGCTTTGATAAAGCCGCCTGAGCTGGCTTGCGTCCTGCTTGGCGCCGGAGGTCTCCAACACCGCCAGATTCTGCAGCGCTTCCGACTCGCGCTGCCGGAACAGATCGATGAAAGCCGGGTCGTGCAGGATGGCGTATTTACCGGCGAAGCCTTCCTGGGCCAGCAAGGAGGTGCGCAGTTCGATCAGGGCGCTCATAACCGGCAGGTCGTTGTTTGCGATCTGCCGGGAGGTGTTGTTGCTCTTGTAGATGTTGAAGGCAGAGAAGACGAGCGCGGCCATGGTGAAAAAGGCCATGGCGGCATAGCCCGCGCCGATCTTCTGTATCAGCGTCAGCCTGGGCAGGTTGAATTTCGCAGGAGCATTTGTGTCCATCGATGATGACATGGGCTAGATATTAGAGGACGCTGAAAGCAAAGTCAACTTTGACGGTCCGCGGCATGGTACTCCTGCCACTGTGACAGTACCCGCGCTGCCGCCTCTTCAGGGGTGCAGCTGTCAAGCAGAACCACCATCTGCGCATACTTTCTGTAAAGTGGAAACCTCTGGGCATACAGTTCTTCCAACCCGCCCTGATCCATCCCGACTATGCCGCGCGGCGCCTCGAGCGCGATGTGGCTCCGGATGGCGCCGACGGGTAGGTCGAGGAAAACGACCGTGGCGATGGAGCGAAGGTGCAGCATGGCCGCCTCTGAGTAGACGACGCTCCCGCCGGTGGCAATCACGGTCCGCTGCGCAGCTTCCAGGCTCAGCACTGTCTGCTCCTCTATCAGGCCGAAGGCCTCCGCCCCCACCAGTTCGATCACGGCCTGCAGCTTCAGCCCGAAGCGTTGCTCGATGAGCCGGTCCGTGTCCAGGAAATCCCACTCAAGCCTGTCTGCCACGATTCTCCCCGCAGCGCTCTTGCCCGCCCCGGGCATCCCTATCAGTGCCATCGCCTGCATAACTGCTCCCTCATGGGCTCCGTGCCCTTCTGTGCGCAATACCATCCAGCGACAAGAATATTACCAACTAATGTGAAAGCAGGCCGGGAAGTTCCGGCAAAGATAGGGCTTCCAGAACATTAAAACCACTGGCGAGCGAAAACAAATTAGCTATACAGTGCCGCGAAAGGGGTGCGGGTGGATCTGTTGAGGGCGGGAAGGGAGGGGGTCGAGCTGCACGCCAGCACGCTTTCCCAGGAAAGCGGCTACTACCTGTTCAAGGCGGTGAAGCCCGGCGATTACCTGGTCGTCATCCCGGACCAGGAGCTGGCCAGGCTGGACGCGGCCCCGCCCCAGCCGCTGCGCGTGGCGATGCCCGATGGCGGGGACATGGTCTCGGGACAGGATTTCCTGCTCGAGCCAGCCTCCGCACTCCCCACCCTTGAGGCGGCGGCAAACAGGAGGTGAAACCGAAGGAGGTGGTTTGGGTCAGTTCTTAGCCGGCAAAAGTGTCGCTTCCAGGAGCTCGCGCAGCACCCTGTTGGCGCCCGACTCCCGGTTCACGATCGCCTTGCGCTCTCTGCGCGACAGGAAGGCGCCCAGGTGCTCCGCTGCCTCGGCGGTACTTCCCGCGATCGAAGCGGAGAGGTGGCAAAGGATCTGCACCGGCAGGCCGTTTTTGAACCCCTCTACCAACTTGCCGATCTCCTCGTGGCGCTTCTCGTAGCTCCAGGTCTGGTAGACTTCGTCTCCGATATTGTTAAGCTGGTGCAGCATTTGGCCTCCGTTTTCGTCGTGCGCCGCTATTTCTTATGTTCGTGGCTGAAGATGTGATCCCTGCAGTAGCCGTGCTGCCCGTTGCACTTGGGGCAGTAGCGGAAGTCCATGTCGGGATGGGTTTTGTCGGTGATGCCGCAGGTGGTGCACTTGTGGCTTAAAGGCTGCTCCTTCCTGGGTGCCTTGGCCACGGTCTTGGCGATCTGCCGCCTGCCGTGCCTCAAGTTCAGCGCGATGTCCCGGGCGAAAAAGATGAGGAAGTTCGCGGTCGCCGCCAGCACCATCACCCGCGCGGTCCAGTCACCGAAGACGAACTGATAGGCGTAGCCGAGCCATGTGAGCAGGGCGAGCCACTTGACCTTGACCGGGAGGATGAAGAAGAGCAGGATCTCGAACTCCGGGAACAGGGCTGCAAAGGCAAGGAAGACCGAACCGGCGAGAAAGGCGTTGCTGATGGGGTAGGAAGGGACCAGGAAGGAAGCCCCCAGCGTGATCAGGCACCCCAGGAAAAGGTAAGCGTTGTAGCGGAAAGCCCCCCAGTACTCCTCCAGCGCGGACCCCAGCATGTAGAAGAAGTACCAGGCGACGAGGGTGAAGAGGACTCCTGAGCGCGGCGGATCGAAGGGGATGGTGAAGATGCGCCACCACTCACCCGCCAGCAGCAGGTCGGCGGAGAAGTAGGTCGAGCTCCGCTCCAGCTTCCCGGAGAGGTACATGACGTAGAAAAACGACTGTCCGGCGATCAGGTACAGGGTCAGGTTCGGGATTGCGAAGCGCCCGAGCTTTTTCTCCAGCAGGTCTATGGTTCTCATTGCGCGGGATCGGGTCCTTTTTGAGCCGGCAGCACGCTGCCGGGAGTTGGCGATTGGGTTCTGACGGCCATGGTGCCGGCGTCGGCAACGGCGCCTGTATGCGTCAGGACACCCTGCTTTAGAAGGGCATCCCGTTCGGTATCCGTGATGACCTTGATCCTGGCGAGCGCCTCGATATCGACCTTTCTGGCATGCTCCACGGTGTAGGCGAAGTCCTCGGTACCATAGCTCGAGCCTCGGGGATAGACGTTGCGCACCATCACCTGCAGCGGCGACGGGTACTCGAACAGATGCTCCTCCCACTCTCGCCGCTGGTCGTTGGTCATCCCCGTGTACCAGACGTGGTGCGCCAACTCGTGCAGCATCATGGAGCGCAACTCCTGGTCGCTGTATTTCTGGTACAGGTTCCGGTAGATGAGCTTCGTGTCGGGGCGGTACGCGCCCAGGCGATGCTTCACCTCGCTGGGCATCATCGGCTCGTCGAAGGAGTCCCCGGCGACCCTCAAGGTGCTGCGGTCGCGGTCGTAGCGGTCGAAAAGGGTGGCGAGGAAGAGGTCGGAGCGGGAAAGCTGCTGCACCTTCTCTCCAAAGCCCCAGCTGACCGGAACATAGGTCGTAGCGCACCCGCTGGAGAGCAAGGCCAGGAGCAAAAGCGACCGCATTTTAACCATAGACGGCATCGTTACCCCGGCCCCGTCGCTGTCAGCGCGACGGGAAGACCCTGCGCAATCTACCACATTATTTTATTAAAGCGCAACCACCGCTCTCTTCGTCCGGTAGCCGACAGCCGGCTCATTTTCATCCCATGGGCTGAATAATATTGATTATTGCGCTCCCCTACCCTAAAATGTCGCCGAATTCGAATACCAGAAGGAAAACATGACCAGCGTCCTCTTAATATCGGATAGCGAAAGGGTGCAGCGCATCTTCCAAGGCCTGGAAGAAAAGGGAGTGCTGAAGCTGCAGTCGGCATCGACCCTCCCTTCCGGGGAGGCTCAGATAGCTTCTTCCCCCTGCGACTTCACCTTCGTGCAGAGCCGTATCTCTGGTTTTTCCGGAGACATACTGCTGCGGCACTTGGAGAAGATGCTGCAAAAGGGGGCCGCGCTGGTCCTTTTGGGGGATGCCGAGGATGCCGGGCAGGCGCGAAAGTACGGCAGGCAGTCGGTCGACCTGACCCTTTCAGACGAGCTTCTGGCGCAGACCGTTGCGGCCGTTGTGACCGGCGCGCCGCTCCCGGCGGAGGAGACTGTTGAAGCTCCTGCTGCGCCCAAGCCCGCCCCGAAACAGGAACCCGTGCCGTCAGAAGCTAAAGACGAGGAAGCCGAGCCTTCCGCCGCACCAGACGCCTCCCCAAAAGAGGCCGCCGATCCTCTCGCGTCGCCTTTTGAGGAGGCGATGCAACGCGCCGCGGCTGGCGTTACCCCCATCAAGGCAAGCCTGCTCGAGGTCGAGGACCGGGTGGAAATTGGCAAAGGAGGTCCCGGTGGCAGGAAAGAACCGGCCTCGCCGCCGCCCACCGCCGAGGCCCCGGTGCGGCCGGAAAATGACGATTTCTTTGCCGGCGAGACCCTGCAGGAAGCGATGCGCCGGATCGAAAAGAAAAAGAGCCGTCGCCCATACCTTCTCATCGTGCCGGCTTTGGTGCTGATCGCCATCCCATTGATCTCGTACACCGTCGGGAAGAGGTCGCCCCTCAATCTCGAACTTTCCCCTTCTTTCAAGTCGGCGCAAAAAGCCCCTGCAACTCTTCCCGCTCCGAAACCCAAGGAGGCGCCTGCCGCGCTTCCCGGCGCTCTGGCGGATAGCTCCGGGAAGGCCCCGGCAAAGACGGAGCCGGCACCCCCGCAAACGGGAAAACCAGCCATGCCCCCCGCCGCTACGGCCGTGCGACCGGAGCCGCAGCCGGCGCAAAAGGCCGCCCCCCCCGCCCCCACTGCAGCCAAACCGTTGGCAAAGCGCGGAGCCGAGCGGCTCCCCCCGACGCTGGAAGGGACCAAGCCTGACCCGCAGTACGGCAAGACCCACCCGGGTTGGGAGCGTTACGTCGGGCGCCTGGCGGAGTACAAGCTATACCGGGAAAACAACCTCTACAAGGCGCTGCAGGTGGTCCCCGTCGCCGGCGGGACCATTTCCGACGACCTCTTCGACAGGATACTGAGAGAGTTCGGCGGGGCGGACAGCTACCGCGTCGAGTCCAGCGAAAAGAAGGGCGGCTACCTCATCGAGCAGGCCAGCACCAAAGGCAACACCGCTCTCACCATCTATCGAAACCTGAATACCCGCAAGGTAAAAGGCTTAGTCGTTTACTACCGTTGAATGGCCGGTCCTGAAATAAGGCAAGTGAGGTAAGTTGATGATCAATCCGACCAAGGCCAAGGGAATGCTCCTGCTGGCACTCCTTTCGCTGCCGTACCAGTTGCACGCAGCGCCGCCGCAGTATGAAATCGACCTGAAGGAGCTGGACCGGCAAAAGCCCGCCCCGGCACCCAAGCCGGCAAAGCAGGAGCTCCCCGCCAAGAAGCAGGCTCCAGCTAAAAAGGGAGCACCCGAGGAGACCCCACGTCCCGCCAAGGGAGCGACAGCCACCGCGCCCAAAGGGGAGTACGTCCGCTACACGGTGAAGCCGGGCGACCACATCTTCAAGATCCTCATGGTCAACTTCGGCATGTCCAACGAAGCGGCCGAGCGTATGATCCCGGAGATAGTACGGATCAACGACATCAGCAACATCAAGGCGCTGACGGTGGGACGCACCCTGCTGATCCCGGCAAAGGGGAAACAGGTGCAGAGCGGACACCACAAAAGGAAAGAGCGGCACAAGGGAAAACCGCTGACAGCCGCGGCTCCCGAGGCGCAGCCGTCCAGTTCCCAGGAAAAAGCGCCTGCCGCGACGTCCGCCCCTGCCCCCGAGGCACCCGAAGCCGCGTCACAGGCACCCGAAGCCGCACCGCGGGCACCCGAGCCGGCACCTGAGTCCCGCCCAGCAGAACCTGCGCCCACCGCTCCGGTCCCCGTCGCTCCGGCTGCCCCCGCAGTACCGGCTCCACCTGCTGTGCCGCAGGCCGCAACCTGGGTCTGCCCGGCGCCCAGGCAGAACACGGCAGCGATCGTCGACTCGCTGCTCAGCGCCATCTCCGCCTCCTGGAGCAAGAACAGGATCATCCACTCCGGCAGCGGAGCCCCCACCACTTTCAGCATCAGGGTGGACCGCTACTTCGAGTACAAGGGGGGGCGCTACATCGTCAGCATCGGCGAGAACGACCCTTACAACTACACGCTGATCAGGCTGCTCGAGGCGGCAGGGTACCGCGTACTGATGTTGAACGGGAACGAGGACTTCAAGACGACGTCGGACAAGCTGTTCAAGCTCGTCGGCATCCAGCCTGAGTTCGGCACTCATCTGCTGCCGGGGGGGGCACAGGCGACAGGGTACCTGCTCCAGCAGGAAGACGCAGGGGGGAGACGGATTTTGGTTACGGAAGGTGCGCCGCCCCCGGGGCACAAATGGGTGCTGCCCCAGGGATGCGGCTCGAAATAAAAGGGTGAGTTACGGGATGGGGGGGGCTGCGGCGTCCCCCTGTTCCATGGCGGGATCGCCGCTTTGGGGGGCCAGGGAGTTCTGCTGGATGCTGCTGCCGAGCGCGCTTTGCAGCGAGGAGTCAGCCAGGGACGGAGTTTCCTCCTTCAGCACCTCTTTGGGGGACGGGATCGCTCCCTTAACCTTGACGGTGAACTCTTCTCCCTTTCCCTGGGCGGCGTGGTCGACCCAGCCGTCGACCTTCTCCCGGACCAGGTCCTCGATCCTCCTGTTCAGCGGCGTATAGGCCGCTTCCTGCTTCAGCGGCTTCACACGCTGCAACTGGTCGAAGACCTTCTTGGAGTACTTGTCCCGCTTGTCGGGGGTCTGGCTGTTGTAGCAGCCTATGGCCTTCCAGGTGTAGCCATACTTCTCCATGCACATGGAAAGGATCCAGGCACCCGTCTTCACGCTGTTGCACGGATCGCCCAGGGAGTTCCAGCGTTCCTTGCCGATGGTGGGGGCCCAGATGGAGTTTATCTGCATCAGCCCGAAGTCATATGAACCGTTGGTGTTGTAGTTGACGGCGGCGGGGTTGAAGTTGGATTCAACCTTGGCTATGGCGCGAAGGATCTGCGGGTTGATGCCGTATTGCTGGCCCGCCTCTTCGAAGCAGAAGGCGGATGCATCCGCTGCCAGCGCCAGGTTCAAGGCGGCAACCGCTAGAAGCAGTTTGGCTTTACCTGTCATCGGAACCTCTTTTGGGGGTGTAAGGTCATCTGCAGGAGGAGGCTCAGGCGGGTTTTCCCTGCCGATGTCTGCCCGCCGCCTGTTCCGCGACCGGCACAATCCGGCCAATAATACCTTTTCCCGGTGATGATGTCACCTGCTAATGTGCCGAAGCCCCCCGCACCCTGTCGTGCGGCGCTCAGCGCAACCGCCGCAGAAGGAGCAGCCGATGAGAATGAACCTGAGCGAGCTGGAGATCAGGATCCTGGGGTGCCTCATGGAGAAGGAACTCGCGACTCCCGAGATCTATCCCCTGACCCTCAACGCCTTGGCCGCCGCCTGCAACCAGAAATCGAACCGCGACCCGGTGATGTCGGTCACCGAGGCGGAGCTCCTGCGCGGGTTGGAGGCGCTGGGAGGGCGAGGGCTCGCCCGCCTCACCACCACCGGCGGGCGCGTCCCCAAGTACTGCCATTCTGTCGCGGAGAAACTCGGCCTTGCAGCCGCCGAGTGCGCGGTGCTGGCGGAACTGATGCTTCGCGGCGCACAGACGGCGGCCGAATTGCGCAGCCGGGCGGAGCGGATGACGGCGCTCGTGGACATCGAGGTGGTGGAGGAGGCCCTTTTGAAGCTGCAGCAGCACGGCCCGCCCCTGGTGGCGAAGCTCCCGCGCCAGCCCGGGCGCAAAGAGCCGCGCTACCTCCAGCTCTTTGCCGGGATGCCTGACCTGGCCGACCTGCCGGAAGCGCCGGAGGAGAAGGAGCCTGCGGCCGCGGTCCGTCCTAGAGCGACTACCGCAAGCCCCGCTGCGGGAAACGAGCGGCTGGAGCGGCTGGAGGAGGGAATTGGCTCCCTGCGGCAGGAGATCGCCGCACTGCACCGGGAGGTGCAGGAGATGATGGACGCATTCGCCTGAGCCCCCCCGGAAGCTCCAGCCTGGCGAAAAGGCAAAAAAGAAGGCCCGACATCTCTGTCGGGCCTTCTTTTTTGAAGCGGTGTTGAAGTGCGGTACTAGATCAGGCCGTGTGCGACCATAGCCTTGGCTACCTTGATGAAGCCGGCGATGTTGGCGCCGTTCACGTAGTTGCCCGGGGTGCCGTACTCTTCCGCGGTCTGGTAGCAGGTGTCGTGGATGTTCTTCATGATCTGCGCCAGACGCTGTTCGGTGTACTCGAAGGTCCACGCGTCGCGGCAGGCGTTCTGCTGCATCTCCAGAGCGGAGGTGGCTACGCCGCCTGCGTTGGCAGCCTTGCCCGGGCCGTAAGCGATATTTGCCTCGAGGAACACCTTGACCCCTTCCGGAGTGGTCGGCATGTTGGCGCCTTCGCCGACCGCGATGACACCGTTTTTGACCAGGGTAGCTGCGTCCTTGCCGTTGATCTCGTTCTGGGTCGCGGAAGGCATCGCCACCTGGCAGGGGATCTCCCAGATGTTGCCGTTGGGGATGTACTTCGCGTCCTTGTGGTATTGCACGTAGTCCGCGATGCGGCGGCGCTCCACTTCCTTGAGCTGCTTGATCAGGTTGAGGTCGAGGCCCTTCTCGTGGTAGATCACGCCGTTGGAGTCGGAGCAGGTGATGCACTTGCCGCCCAGCTGGTGGATCTTCTCGATGGTGTAGATAGCCACGTTGCCGGAACCGGAAACGGAGCAGATTTTGCCGTCGAAGGCCTCCTTGCGCACCTTCAGCATGGCGTCGACGAAGAAGGTGGCGCCGTAGCCGGTCGCCTCGGTGCGTACCAGCGAGCCGCCCCAGTCAAGGCCTTTGCCGGTGAGGACGCCGGGCTCGTAGCGGTTGGTGATGCGCTTGTACTGGCCGAACATGTAGCCGATCTCGCGGCCGCCCACCCCGATGTCGCCGGCGGGAACGTCGGTGTGCTCGCCCAGGTGACGGTACAGCTCGGTCATGAAGCTCTGGCAGAAACGCATGATCTCGTTGTCGGACTTACCTTTGGGATCGAAGTCGGAGCCACCTTTGCCGCCGCCGATGGGGAGGCCGGTCAGGGAGTTCTTGAAGATCTGCTCGAAGCCCAGGAACTTGATGATCCCGAGGTATACGGAGGGATGGAAACGCAGGCCGCCCTTGAAGGGTCCGAGGGAGCTGTTGAACTCGACGCGGAAGCCGCGGTTGATATGGACGTTGCCGTTGTCGTCCTGCCAGGGCACTCTGAAGATGATCTGGCGCTCCGGCTCGCAGATCCTCTCGATGATCTTGCGCTCTGCGAACTCCGGGTGCTTAACCAGCACCGGTCCGAGGGACTCGAGGACCTCGCGGACCGCCTGGTGGAACTCTACCTCACCGGGGTTGCGCTTGAGAACTTCCTGAAAAATCGGCTCTACCTTCTCGTCAATCTGTGGCGACATACTACCTCCTAGTGGCATTGAGTCAGAGTGTTTTGATCACTCTTTAATCAGTTTTTGCCCTGACAGGGGGAGCCCCCCTGACCGGTGCCACATATATATGCACGCGCTGAACCATTTTTGTGCAGCCGTGCCCGAAAAAGATGCACAGATTCTTACCTGGCCGATTTAGCAGGTAAATTTTCCCTCCCGCCAGGAAAACCATGCTTTCTTTTTGGGCAAAAAGGCACCATCAGTGTTTACATTAGCTACACTACTAATGTTCAGAGTTACACAAAAGACGTTCTTTCAGGCAGGAAAGAAGAGAGTGCCACAGTAAAAAAAGGGGGGTGCCGCAAAAAGCGGCACCCCCTTTTCATGCGGCTAAAGGGGAGGCTAGTTGGTGAACAGCAGTTTCCGCTCCAGATCCATGGAGTGGGAGAGCCGCTTGGCGTCCTCCATGGTGATCTGCTCCTGCTCGTGCAACTGGATCAGGTGTTGGTCGAAGGTCTGCATCTGGTACTGGCTGCGGCCGTTTTCCATGTGCGCCTCGATCTCGTCCAGCCTCCCTTCCCTGATGCAGCTCTGGATGGTGGTGGTGGCGCGCATGATCTCAAGGACCGGCAGGATAGCCTCTCCGGTCTTGTTCATCACCAGGCGTATCGAGATGGTGGCGACCAGTATGTCAGCAAGCCTTTGGCGCACGATCTCCTGGGCATCCGGGGGGAAGTGCCCCACGATCCTGTTGATGGTGGAGACCGCCCCCTGGGTGTGCAGGGTGGAGAGAACCAGGTGCCCCGTCTCGGCGGCCATGAGGCAGGATTCGATGGTGGCGGTGTCGCGCATCTCGCCGACCATGATCAGGTCCGGGTCCATGCGCAGCGCGGCCTTCACCGCGGAACTGAAGCTGTCGGTGTCTATCCCCACCTCGCGCTGGATGATGCAGCTCTTCTCGGACTTGAACAGGAATTCGATCGGGTCCTCGATGGTGATGCAGTTGTAGGCGAGGTTCTCGTTGATGTAGCGCAGTATCGAGGCGAGGGTGGTCGATTTGCCGTTGCCGGTGGGACCGGTGACCAGGATGAGGCCGTTGGGCGCCTTGGCTACCTCGCCCAGCACCGACGGGAGCCTGAGTTCCTCGAAGGTGCCGATGTTCGCGGGGATGACCCTCATGATGATGCCGAAGTTCCCGCGCTGCTTGAAGATGCTGACGCGGAAACGGGCGCCGCTTGGCAGGGAGAAGGAGGTGTCGAATTCCTTCTGGTCGACCTCCCAGCGGCGGTTGTGATGCGCCATGATCTGCGAGGCGATGAACTCGGTGTCATCGGAGGTGAGGCTCGGCAGCTTGGAGCGGATGATCTGCCCCTTGCCGCGGAAAAACGGGGGATTGTCCACCTCGAAATGCACGTCTGAAACCTTCTTGTTGAAGGCTATTTCAAGAATCTGGACGAAGATCTTGGAATCCATGCCCCCCCCTGTAGCTTGAATGTAATGACAGCGAAGCTTGCTGCTTATTTTTGCGCGCACCTTTTACGGTACAGCACGTTGTCTATGATGAGCCCTGCGTGCAGCGAGAGAATCTCGAGCAGTTGCAACTGCGGGTCCGCCCCGGCGCTGGAACCGAAGTCGGCGTAGATGACGGCGATCACCCTGCCGAAGCTTCTGACCGGAAGCAGCAGGATCCTGCTGCTGGCGGGAGCGCCGATGGCCGGAAAAATGGTCTCGCGCACCGCGCGGTCGGCGTCGCCGTAATAGATCTCGCCCTCCAGAGCCCTCTGGTACAGGCTGGGCTCCCCGGTCGGGATGCGCAGTTTCACCGAGGTGACGGCGCCCGTGTCGCTCGTCCCGATGGCGCGTTCCGCTATCAGCTCGGAGCGCACCACCACGAGGGTGACCCCCCGCTGGAAAAAGCCGCAGGCGGCCTGCAAGAGCGAGAAGGTGACCTCCGGCGGGTCGCGCTGCTCCGAGAGGTCCAGGAAGCTGCTCCTGAACCTGGGCAAAAGCGCGGGCCCGGGCTCCTCGACGCGCTTTTCCAGGTAGGCGGCGAGCGTCCGGCAGCTCTCGACGGTGTCCGCGATGAAGCTTTCGGGGCGCTCCTTCCTGGTGGCGCGGGGCAAAAAGGCGCTAGCGCCGGCTTCCAGCACCCGGGCGAAGAGCCCGTAATCACCAGGGGAAGCGAGAACGACGACAGGGAGATCGGGGTAGCGCCCTCGTCTTTGCTGCAACAGGGCTAGAAAATCCGCCCCCTCGCCGCGCTCCCTGGAGTCGCCGGCATCGACCAGCAGCAAGGGTAGCCGCTGCCTGGAAAGGGCCTGGTCCAAGACGGCGTCAACCTGCGACGGATCGTCGGTAGCGCAGAGAAAGCTCGCACCGCAGACAGCACCCACACATTCGCGCAGCACCTTGTCGCCGGTGTAGAGCACCACCCCGGTTGCGCCGCCCTTCTCCGGCCGCGACGCCAGTTGCTCCAGGTAGCGGAGAAGCTTCTGCTGTTCCTCGGCGGAGATCCCGGAAAGCTCGTCCCGGAGCCGGCTTGCGGGCGTGTCCGGAAGCTCCTGGGTCAGCGGGGCGAAGTGCTGGGGGATGCGCCTTTCCAGCTCGTCCAGCTCTTCCAGCCCCAGGTCGGCCGCGGATATCTCGCCGGCGCCGGTCGGCGCTTCCGCCAACGAGGGCTCGGCCGTGCCGAACATCGCTTCCGGGGTGAGGGTGCCGTCGCGCTTTCTTTCGTCGTAGATGCGCAGGGCGTCCATCAGCAGGTTCTGGGTGTTGAGGTGGATCTCCTGTTTGACCTTTTCGGGGAAGTAGCGGTAATCGTCGGAAACTATTGATTTGGTTACGTCGAGGGAGAAGGTGCCCCTGGTCCAGGTGAGCACCTCGACGATGGTCATCTCGATCAGCGCCTCCAGCCCCTTGTAGGCGTCCGAAGTCTTGACCATGCCACCTTCGATGAGGGTCTGGATGATGGGCTTGCGCTGGGGGCCGGCCGATCGCTGCTCCTTGAGCGCCAGGTCGAGGTTCTCTTTGGTGATCAGCCCCATGCCGAGCATGATCTGTCCGATCCGTACGCTGTTGTTCACGTGGTTCGCGCTCACCACGAACCCGTCCAGGAAGACCAGCTGGCTTTCGCCCTTGGCGCTTTTCAGGGTCAAGGTGCCGGATTTGCCGGTCGCGTGCAGCAGTTGGATCACGTCGACTATGGGCAGGTGCTCTAAATCGCCGTCAAATGACATGCAGGTACCCTTATCTTGGATGGTGGTGCGGGTATGGGAGCGTTCCACGGTTCTGCCGGGAGCCGGGCCGCAGGACTCTCCCCGCCGACGGCCCAAGAGCTGGCAAGCGGCGTGATATTAGCATGCGTAAACGGTCAAGTAAACGGTAACCTCAGGCCGCCTCGAGTTCCCCGGTATGGCTGAGCCAGGCGAGGGCCAGTGCGAGCACCCCTGCCACTCCCCCCATGGTGAGCCTGGCGCTGGTGTAGTGGGAGTTCCGCTCGGCGAGAAAGCCGAGGAAATCGTCCCGCTGCGCCACCATCCGCTCCAGGTACCTGCCGTCCTCCCTAACCGTCTTAAGGCCGCTTCTGCCGCCGCTTTTCAAGGTGGTGCTGTCCTCCACCGTCTGCATCAGGCGCCCCAGCATGGCGAATACGGCGCTGCCGCGGTTGCCGGATGCGACCTCGCGCCTGAACACCGGGAGCGCCTGTTCGAACAGGGAGGGGAGCCCCGCGAGGGCCTCCTCCCTGATGCCGCCCCCCTGGAAGCGGTTGCGCACGCGGGTGGAGGAGCCGGGCTCTCCGTGCTCGAAGAACCTGGCCGCGAGTGCCGCGATGGACGCGCGCAGGGCGGTCTCGTCCCGGCTTGGGGCGCAGGCGCTGGCGCAGATAAGGAGCCCGCCGAGAAAGATGTACCCCTTGTGGCAGCTACTCCCGATGGCCCGGTGCACCGCCCGCTCCGCCGCTGCACCGAGCCGGACCTGTTCGGCCAGGTCGGCGCCATCGGCGACAGCCTGGCTCAGGTCGAGCAGGTACAGTGCCACGATCTTGAGCGACTCCTCCATGCTCCGCAGGTCCAGGCCGCGGAGCGGTCCGCTGTCGGCAAGGTCCACGAGCCCCGGCTTCGGGGTCAGGTAGAGCTCCATGAAGGCGCCACGCACCAGGTTGTGGGCCAGCTTTTCCAGATAGTTACGCATTTCACCTCGTCATCCGTCGCAGGTTGCCAGCTGTAGCGCGTCATCTTAGCACCTTTTCTGGCCCGCAATAAACCTGTATACGCTATCCCCGCCCTCCCCCCGGCTTTGCGGCACGTTACTGAGCCGGTCTTCCAGGAACTGCCTCGACAGGGAGTCAATCGGGCATTGCCGGGAAAACTTTATAGATATTTCATCCTTAGCCGGGCGCCGGGCCGCCGCCCCCGGCAGGGAACGGGTGCCGTGCACAATAACCTTGAATTAGTAGATGGTTCTAGGATAATCTCGCTCTGGCATCGGTTCCCCCCTGCCCTGCACATCCAGATGCACCGCCTTAGAAGCTTAAGCTTCCCCGCCGCACCGAACCTTCTAGGGCGCCACGCCCCGCCTTTGCCGGGCGCATCCGACCACTGGAGAAAGACAACACCTATGGAAACCTATAAGGCGCAGTCCCGGCAGCAAAACCGGAGGCTCAAGCGGCGTTCGGGAGGGAAGGTCGTCCTCGCGACGTTCGCGGCAGTATCCACCATCGTGCTCCTGGCCTTCGCCGGCTATTTCTTCTACCTTTTGGGGGCGCTTCCCAAGGTCGACCGCCTGGCCGACTACCGCCCGCCGATCCTTTCCCAGGTCTACGGCGCCGACGGCACCCTCGTCGGCGAGTTCTACCTGGAACGGCGCACCGTGGTCCCGGTCGACAAGATGCCCAAGCGGCTGATCCAGGCCTTCGTCTCCGCCGAGGATTCCAACTTCTACCAGCACAAGGGGATCGACTATCTCGGGATCGCCAGGGCCGCTTTCAAGAACCTGATCTCCATGCGGAAGAAGGAGGGGGCCTCCACCATCACGCAGCAGGTCGCCAAGTCCATGCTGCTCACCCCGGAAAAGAAGTTCTCCAGAAAGCTCAAAGAGGCCATCCTCGCCACCCGGATGGAGGAGCGGCTCTCCAAGGACGAGATCCTCTACATCTACCTGAACCAGATCTACCTGGGCGCGGGCGCCTACGGCGTGCAGCTTGCCGCCGAGACCTACTTCGGCAAGGAAGTGGAGAACCTGAACCTCGCCGAAATGGCGATGCTGGCCGGGCTCCCCAAGGCCCCCAACAGCTACTCCCCCATCAAGCACCTGGACCGGGCCAAGGAGCGTCAGGCCTACGTGCTGGAGCGGATGGTGAAGGAGGGTTACATCACCCAGGCCGAGGCGCAGTACGCGAAGGCGACACCCATCGTGATCCAGCCGCTCAAGAAGGTGAACGCGGAGCAGTCGGCCTATTTCCTGGAGCAGGTGCGGCAGCAGCTGGTGCAAAAGTACGGCGAGGAGCGGCTCTACAAGGACGGACTCAAGATTTACACGACGATGAACGCCCAGATGCAGAAGGCCGCCTATACCGCGGTCGTAAACGGCCTCAAGGCGGTGGACAAGCGCCAGGGGTTCCGGGGCGCCGCGAAGTACCTCCAGGAAGCCGAGGTGGAGCCTTTCTGCAAGAAGGTCGAGGACGAGATCGACGACCTCTCCCTGAAGGAGGGGAGCATCTACCAGGGGGTGGTGACCGGCGTCGACCCTGAGAAACGTGAGCTCACCGTGCAGGTGGGAGAGCGGACCGGCACCGTCCCGAGGAAGAACATGGAGTGGGCCGGGAAGCTGGAGCTCATCCCCCGGTTCGGCAAGCCCGAGGCAAAGCGCGCCATTGGCCTTGGCGCCGTCCTGGAGCTGCAGGTGAAGGTCCCGGACCAGAACAAGACCGGCGCGGTGTTCGCGCTGGACCAGGTCCCCGAGGCGCAGGCAGCCCTGATCGCCCTAGATCCCTTGACCGGAGGGGTGCGCGCCATGGTAGGTGGGTACGACTTCAAGAAGAGCCAGTTCAACCGCGCCATGCAGGCGAAAAGAAACCCGGGTTCGGCGTTCAAGCCGATCATCTACGCTGCGGCCCTCGACAACGGCATGACGACGGCAAGCGTCATCGACGACTCCCAGGTCGAGTACGAAAGCGGCGCGGAGAAGGCCTGGAAGCCAAAGAACTACGACAACGTCTACCGCGGACCGGTAACCATGCGCGAGGCGCTCACCGAGTCGATCAACGTGGTGAGCGTGAAGATCCTGGAACAGATCGGGGTCGGAGCGGCCATCGACTACGCCAAGAAGATCGGCATCACCTCGCCTATGGCGAGCAACCTCACCCTGGCGCTTGGCTCCTCCTCGGTCACCCCGATGGAGCTCACCAGCGCCTATGGCGTGTTCGCCTCCGGCGGCTACCGGACCACCCCCTACTTCGTCACCAAGGTGCTGGACCGCGAGGGTAACGTGCTCGAGGAGACCGCGGAGCCGAAGATCCCCGTTTTCCGCCGGATGTCGTCTGCCGGCGAGGGGGAAGGGAACCCGCCTCAAGGCGACGGGGAACAGCCCCCCCAAAAGCCGGAAGAGCCGGTCTTGACTTCGTCGACCGGCGGGGCGTTCCCGGTGATCCCGCCGGAGACGGCGTTCATCATGACCAACCTGATGCAGAGCGTGGTCACCAGCGGCACCGGCGGTCGTGCGCGCGCGGTCGGGAGGCCGGTCGCCGGCAAGACCGGGACCACCAACGACATGAAGGACGCCTGGTTCGTGGGGTACGTGCCGCAACTGGTGGCGGGTGTATGGGTGGGATACGACCAGGAGCGGAGCCTCGGAGCCGGGGGGTCGGGGGGGCAGGCGGCGGCGCCCATCTGGACCGAGTTCATGCAGCAGGCCCTTGCCGGCCTGCCGGTGAGGTCGTTCCCCACCCCAGGAAACGTGACCTTCGCCCTCATCGACCCGCACACAGGGCACCTGGCACGCGAGGGGACCCCCGGTGCGGTGCAGGAATGCTTCATCGCAGGGACCGAGCCGACGAGCTACGGCGCCGAGCCGCAGACAGAAACGGACACAGCGCCGTAACCTACCGTTTTTACACGGTTTGATTGGGCCAAACACGGGCGCGGCAGACGACGGCGGCAGCGCCGCGAAGGGCTGCCAGGCGCGGTTCTACGCCTCAAAGCAGGGGCTAAAACCGCACCAGTTCTGGAGAAAATGGCGTCAATTTCAATAAAACCCTTGCAAACTGCGAATATATGATTATAGTGACCCTAATTTAATCCAGCCAAGGAGGGTTTCACATGACTAAAGCAGAACTGGTCGAAGCAGTGGCAAAGTCCGCAAACATCCCCAAGGGCGCAGCTGAGAAGGCCGTCGGTGCATTCATCTCCAGCGTCAGCGGCGCATTGAAGAAGGGGGACAGGGTTACCCTGGTCGGCTTCGGCAGCTTCGAAGTCGCCTCCCGTCAGGCACGCACCGGCAGGAACCCGCAGACCGGCAAGGAGATCAAGATCGCCGAGGCCAAGGTGCCCAAGTTCCGCCCCGGCAAGGCTCTCAAAGACGCCATCGCCGCCAAGAAGAAGTAGCACTGGACCAGGTCAGACGTGCCCCTCCGTGACTGTCGCATCGTCCCCGGCACGCACAGAAAACCCCGCTTATGCGGGGTTTTCTTTTGCCGAAGGTATACGCCTTGTCCCAAATAAAAGCTTGCCTTATGTGGATGGCTGTAGTAAAGCTGTTCCTCTGACTGACTCAGTTCCATCTGGGGGACTCCCCCTTCCCATCGATCCAACCCCTTCGCATTCAGGTTAATCCCCACGAGAAATGCGGCAGCAGCTATGGTTGGCGACGATGTTTGGTTTGCCGGTCATATGGCGTGTTGCCGTTCCAGCTTTTAATTGCTTCGCGACAAGTGCTGTCGCAGCGGCCGTCTCACGCCCAACACTTCACCGACCTTTTTGCGAAAAGAGCCGACCGCCGCCCCCGGGGATCTTCGGGCTGTGCCGCCGTGCGCTTGCGCCAGAAAGGAAGCAAAGGAAACACATGTCTTTTGAAACTCTGAACCTCTCCGCACCCATCCTCAAAGCAATCCAGGCCTGCGGCTACACGCAGCCCACACCGATCCAGGCCGAGTCCATTCCGCTCGCGCTCTCTGGGCGCGACCTGATCGGCAGCGCCCAGACCGGGACCGGCAAGACCGCCTCGTTCGTGCTCCCGGCGCTGGAGCGCCTGCTCACCCCGTCGCCGGTGCGCGGCAAGGGGCCGAGGGTACTGGTGCTCACCCCCACCCGCGAGCTCGCCATCCAGGTGGTGGACGCGGTGAGAAGCTACGGCAAGTTCATGAGGGTGCGCTGCGGTTCCATCCTGGGAGGGATGCCCTACCGCGACCAGATGATGCTCCTGGCACAGCCGGTCGACATCATCGTGGCCACCCCCGGGCGCCTGATCGACCACCTTGACCGCCGCTCCATCAACTTCTCCAGGCTGGAGATGCTGGTGCTCGACGAGGCGGACCGCATGCTGGACATGGGCTTCTCCGACGACGTGGACCGCATCGCCGAGGCCGCGCCGGCCGAGCGCCAGACGCTGCTCTTCACGGCGACCATGGACGACGCCATGGCGAAACTGGCCCAGCGCCTGCTCAAGGACCCGGTCCGCGTGGCCGTGGAAGGGACTGAGGTGGCGAACCTGCAGATCGAGCAGCGCCTGCACGTAACCGACGACATGCGCCATAAAAACCGCCTGCTGCAGCACCTGGTCTCCGACGCCAGCGTCACCAAGGCGATCATCTTCTCCGCCACCAAGAAGGACGCCGACCAGCTCGCCTTCGAGCTCTACTCCCAGGGGCACGCGGCGGCGGCGCTGCACGGCGACATGTCCCAGGGCGCGCGCAACAAGACCATCACCAACATGCGCCGCGGCAAGGTGCGGCTTTTGGTGGCGACCGACGTGGCCGCACGCGGCCTGGACGTCTCCGGCATCAGCCACGTCATCAACTACGACCTTCCCAAGTTCGCCGAGGACTACGTGCACAGGATCGGCAGGACCGGCCGCGCCGGTGCGACCGGCATCGCCATCTCCTTCTGCTCGATGAACGAGGTCGCCTACCTGGACCGCATCGAGCGCTTCACCGGTAAGAAGCTCCCGATGCACGTCGTTGAAGGGTTCGAGCCGACCCGTCCCTTGAGGAGAGGCAACGGCGGCGGCCCCGGCGCCAGGAAGGGGCGCCCCTCCTTCGACCCGCGCAAGAAAGGGTTCGGCCCCAAAGGGCGCACCGACCAGGGACGCTCCGACCAGGGGCGTCCGGGATACGCCGGGCGTTCCGGGCAGGGTGGAAATGGCGGCAGGCGTGACAACCAGGTCGTGGTCGAGTACCGCCGCGGCCAGGGCAGCGCCGGAAATTAGCCCTTTTCCTTGCTTTCAGCAGGTGATTTTGGTATCGTTTGCAGCGAAAAAAGGCCCCCGAGGAAGCTTCCCCGGGGGCCGCTTGTTCAACAGGGTCAGCCGCGGCAGGTTGGAAGCGGCTGCCATGATAGATAGCACAGGGGGTGGCAGATGTCTGGAGCTGTTGAGTTAGGTAAGGGCCTTCACTGGATCGGGGTCAAGGACCCCAGCCTCACCGTCTTTGACGATCTCTTTCCCACCGAGTACGGCACAACCTACAACTCGTACCTGGTGCAGGGGGATACCCACACCGCCATCATCGACACGGTGAAAAGGAAGCGCTTCGACGAGTTCCTCGAGAACATCCGCTCCGTCACCGATCTCTCCAAGATCGACTTCATCGTGGTGAACCACTCCGAGCCGGACCACTCCGGATCCCTCGCGCTCCTTCTGGAGCAGTGCCCCAAGGCCACGGTGGTCTCCAGCCAGGCCGCCCGCACCTTCCTGGGGAACCAGATCCACACCCAGTTCGACTCGCGCATCGTGAAGGACAACGACACGCTGGACCTTGGCGGACGCACGCTGCGCTTCATCGCCGCGCCGTTTCTGCACTGGCCGGACACCATGTTCACCCTGATCGAGGAGGAGGGGGTGCTCTTCCCGTGCGACGCCTTCGGCTCCCACTACTCCGGCCAGGGGATCTTCGCCGACGAGATGCCCGACTTCTCCGGTGAGACCCGTTTCTACTTCGACTGCATCATGCGTCCCTTCAAGGAGCGCATACTGCAGGCAGTCGCGAAGCTCGACGACGTGGAGCTGAAGATGCTCTGCCCTAGCCACGGCCCCATCTACCGCAGCGACGCCCGCAAGGCCGTGGAGCTGTACCGTAAGTGGTCCATGCCCAAGGCTGCGGGTCGGCGCGTCGCCATCTTCTACATCTCCCCGCACGGCAACACCGAGCAGATGGCCGAGGCGGTCGCCAAGGGAGTCAGCGCGGCCGGGGTCCACGTGACCCTGTGCCACATAAACCACGCCTCGGTGGCCGACATCCGCGACCTGATGGAGGAGTGCGACGGGCTCATCTTCGGCTCCCCCACCATCAACCGCGACATCCCGAAGCCGATGTGGGACGTCTTGGCCTACCTCTCCACCGTGAGCCTGAAAGGGAACATCGGCGGCGTCTTCGGCAGCTTCGGCTGGAGCGGCGAGGCGTGCCGGATGCTGGAGGAGAGGCTGAAGAGCATGAACTTCAAGCTTCCCGCTCCCTTCGTCCGTTCCCCCTTCATGCCCAAGCCCGAGGTGCTCGCCGAGTGCGAGGCGCTGGGACGCGCGGTCGCCGAAGAGGTCCTCAAGAAATAGCGGCAAAGAAGTCTTCCCTGTGGGGGAGCGGCGGCCGCCGGCGCGCCGCTCCCCCGTGTTTCACCATGGACGCTCCCCCTTCCCCTTCGCGCTCTTCAACCCTTTAAAACCGAAACCTCCAACGACACCGCATGCAGACACGGGTTCCGCACATAGTCGAGGTAGCCATCCCGCTCCCGCTTGAGGGAAGCTTCCACTACCTGGTGCCAGAACGGCTATCGCCGCAGGCGGCCGCCGGCAAGCGGGTGCTGGTCCCCTTCGGCAGGCGCAAGGTGACCGGTTATCTCCTGGGAGATGCCGACGTTCCGGGCGCAGGCGAGCTGAAGGAGGTGCTCGACATCCTGGACGAGGAGCCTCTTTTCACCGCCTCCGAGCTCGAATTCTTCCGCTGGATCGCGGGGTACTACCTGCACCCGCTGGGAGAGGTGATCAAGATGGCCCTTCCCGCCGGGATCAACCTGGTGAGCCGCTACCGCTGCGAGCAGGGTGAGGACGGGACGCCGGTGCTGAAGGAATTTCTCGCCGGCGGCAGGAAGGTGAGGACCGAGCGTTACTTCATCCCTATCACCGACGCGGAGAGGCGCCCCCGGGGGAAGGGGCTGGAGATCCTCGAATACCTGATGGAGATGGGGGAATGCGCGGCGGCGGAGCTGAGAACGCGGTTCGGCAACTGCACCCCGCAGTTGACCCGCCTGGTGCAGCTTGGGGCCGCCCGGGTCGAGGCGCGCGAGGTCTACCGCGATCCCTTCCGCTCGCAGCAGTACCAGCACGACGGCCCGCTGCCGCTGAACCCGGCGCAGGCGCAGGCGCTGGATCGGCTCTCGATGGCGGTCGAGGGGGGAACCTTCGCGCCGTTTTTGCTGCACGGCGTGACCGGCTCGGGAAAGACCGAGGTGTACCTGCAGACGATAGCGGTGGCGCTCGCGGCCGGGCGGAGCGCGCTCGTCATGGTGCCGGAGATAGCGCTCACCCCACAGCTCGTCGGGCGCTTCAAGAGGCGCTTCGACTGCGGCATAGCCGTCTTGCATTCCGGGCTCTCCGACGGGGAGCGCTACGACGAGTGGCGCCGCATCCGCCGCGGCGAGGCCTCGATCGTCATCGGAGCCCGCTCCGCCCTCTTCGCGCCGCTCACGCAGGTCGGCGTCATCGTGGTGGACGAGGAACATGAGGGTTCCTACAAGCAGTCCGAGGGGGTGCGCTACAACGCCCGGGACCTGGCACTGGTGCGTGGCAAGCTTGCCTGCGCCGTGGTGATACTCGGCTCGGCCACCCCGCTCGTCACCAGCTACCATGCCGCGATGAACGGGAAGCTCGGCTACCTCCAGCTCCCGGACCGGGTGCGCGAGCTCCCCATGCCGCAGACCGAGATGCTGGACGCGCGCAAGCAGAAGGGGGAAGTGTTCCTGCCGCAGCTCATCGAGGCCATGGGTGAAAACCTCGACAACGGCGGCCAGACGCTCCTCTTTTTGAACCGGCGCGGCTTCGCCACCTATCTCGTCTGCGAGAGCTGCGGCCACGTGCTCCGCTGCCCCAACTGCGAGGTAACCCTCACCTTCCATCGCCTCAAGGGAAAGCACGTCTGCCACTACTGCGACTTCTCCATGCTCCCCCCGAAGAACTGCCCCCACTGCGGCGACGGGGAGATCACCCTTTTGGGGCGGGGGACCGAGCGGGTCGAGGAGCAGGTGCAGCAGCTCTTCCCGCACGCCCGGGTCTCCCGGATGGACCGCGACACCACGAGGGGCAAGGGGGGGCACGCACGGGTTCTGAAGGAGCTCGAGGATGGAGAGGTCGACATCCTGATCGGGACCCAGATGATCGCCAAGGGTCACGACTTCCCAGGCGTCACCCTGGTCGGGGTCCTGTCGGCCGACGCCTCATTGAACCTGCCTGACTTCAGGAGCGCCGAGCGCACCTTCCAGCTGGTGACCCAGGTGATGGGGAGGGCAGGGAGGGGCGACAAGCCGGGGCGGGTGCTGGTGCAGACCCTGGCGCCCGAGCACTACGCGCTCACCCGCGCCGTGGCCCACGATTTCGAAGGGTTCTATCGGGAGGAAATCGCCTTCCGCGAGGAGGTGGGTTATCCCCCCTTCGCCCATCTCGCCTCGCTCACCCTCTCCGCGGTCGCGGCCTCGCAGGGGGAGCACTCCGCCGACGAGGCCGCGGCGCTGCTCCAGAAGATCAAGAGGGAATGCCGCTTGCGGGTGGAGGTGCTGGGCCCGGTGACGGCGCCGCTTGGAAAGGTGCGCGGGCGCTTCAGGTGGCAGATACTCTTGAAGGGGAGGGAGAGGGCCGACCTGCACCGGCTGCTGTTCCACTTCAGAGGGGGCTTCAGCCACCCCTCCACCGTGAGGCTCACCATCGACGTGGACCCGGTGGACATGCTGTAACAACTGAATTTGCAACGGAGACAAATCCCCCCTGTCCCCCCTTCGCAAAGGGGGGAACGCAGTTCGGATCCATCCAGTTAAAGGCATAAAAAAAGGGCCCCAGTTTCGAGGCCCGTTTATTCACCTGTCAGGATCGCTCTAGTCGACATAGTTGTAGTTCGTCTCCTGGTCCAGGATCTTCAACAGCGACTCAGGCGTGTACGGGAAATCTGTCTGCATCTCCTCAAGCTTCTTCCCTTCAGGAGGTGTCCAGCGCAGCACCCAGTCACCGTCACGCTGTTCCTTGGTCACCCTTCCTTCGCAACGGGACTGCACGGTACGCCACATCTCTTCCTGGTCTATCAGTTCGAATCCGTCGATTTTGCTGCTCTCTTTGAGAGTGTCGAGGAACCTGGCAACAAGATCGAAATCGATGAAGTCTTCCTCATTGCGCCACCACTTGATAAACATCCGCTCCGGGTGATGACTCCTCTCCTCACGTATTTGCTTTACCAATTCGTACCCTTTCATAGCCGCCTCCTTCGGGTTGCCCATCTCCTTAAGGGATGTCAGCTCCACCGGTCAATTTAAATAGTACAACCGCCCCAACTAATACGCAAGAACAGCTACTTTTCCAGCGTGGCGGTCCCCTCCGCAGTCACCCCCGGCGCCAGTCCAGGAGTTTTTCCCGCCCCGGTTGCTTTCAGTAGGATTTCAGCTAAATTAAATGCGTCCAACCAAGGGAGACGGCCATGAAAACGACCATCTATCTGCTCCTCGCACTGCTCGTCCTCGGCCTGTACCACCCTCCCCAGGCTCGCGCGGAAGGAGGTTGGGGTCCCTTCGGGATAAGAGGGGGCTTGGCTGCCGACTCCAAGGATAGGAACACCACCCAATACGAGGCGTTCGGCGAATACGAACTACCCTGGAGCCTGCGCAGCAAGGGGGGGTGGGGCATATCGACGCGTATAGCACTCACGGCAGGCGCATTGAAAAGCCAGGGGGAGTATGGCTTCATCGGCTCCCTGGGCCCCTCTTTCGCCATAGGGAACCCTGAACGTTTCCCCCTGGAACTCGACCTCGGACTGAGCGTCGCCCTCCTGACCCGCGACAAGTTCGGCACCTGGGACTACAACGGCATCGAGGAATTCGTCTCCCACGGCGGGTTAATCTACCACTTCAGCCGCCAATTCGCCTTTTCCTACCGGTTCCAGCACATGTCCCACGCCGGTTTCAACGGCAGTCCAAACCCAGGCCTGAACCTGCACCTCTTCGGCATCAACTGGTACCCGGCCCGATGAAATCGGTCTTTTTTCCGATGACAGATGAGATGGGAAGTTATAGTATCGCCTCCACGCCCACCGCCTGGGCGGTAAACCATCGCAGAGGAAGGCATAGCTCATCGCAACGGATAAAAAGAGGCTGGTGCACCAGCTCATAGTCGAAAGGCTCGCGGCGGATCTAGCCGTATTGACCAACGCGGCCCGGGCCGCACATGAAGCGGCCACCCACGAAGAAAACATCCCCGACAACAAATACGACACGCTGAGCCTGGAGGCTTCATACGTGGCCCAAGGGCAGGCGAACCGCGCCCAGGAGATCCGGCGCGCGCTGCACGCCTACCGCTCCCTGGAGCTGCAACAGTTCGACTCCGGCGCAGCGATCCGCCTCACGGCGCTGGTGACGCTGGAGGGAGCGGACGGCGGCAGCAAAACCTTCTTCATCGGCCCCCAGGAGGGTGGCTTGAAGCTGGAGCTCGAGGGGGAGGAAGTGGTGGTGATCACCCCCGGGTCGCCCCTGGGGCAGGAACTGATCGGCAAAAGCGAAGGCGACGAGGCCCGGATCGGGACAGTGGCATACGAGGTAGTCGCGGTGTCCTGACCGGAGCAAACAGGAGGGAGCATGGCAGCGGAACTTTTCGATGCACTGGTCGTAGAGGAAGAGGCGCCCGGGACTTTTACCCGGCAGATCAAGAAGAGATCGATCGACGAACTGCCGCCGGGGGAACTGCTGGTCAGGGTTCGCTCCTCCTCGCTCAACTACAAGGACGCCCTCTCCGCGCTGGGGCGCCCGGGGGTGACCAAGAACTATCCCCACACACCCGGCATAGATGCGGCGGGCGAGGTGGTTTCCTGTGCCGACGGCGCCTTCCGCGAGGGCGAAAAGGTCATCGTCACCGGCTACGACCTCGGCATGAACACCCCCGGCGGGTACGGCCAGTATATCCGGGTCCCCTCCGCCTGGGGGGTCCGGCTCCCCGAGGCGCTGTCGCTCAAGGAAAGCATGGCGCTGGGAACGGCCGGGCTTACCGCGGGGCTGTCGCTGCAAAAGCTCGTCCAGGCGGGGGTGAGGCCCGAGCACGGCGAGATCCTGGTGACCGGCGCCACCGGCGGGGTGGGAAGCGTCGCCGTAGCGATCCTTTCCCAGGCGGGGTACCAGGTCGTGGCGGTGACCGGCAAGATCGAGGAGACCGAGTACCTGACCGGGCTGGGGGCGCGTCAGGTGCTAAGCCGCGAGGCCTTCCTGCAGAACTCCGACCGCCCGCTCCTGAAGGAACGCTGGGCCGGGGTGATCGACGTCGTGGGCGGCCCCATGCTGGCGGCAGCGATCAAGTCCGCGAGCTACGGCGGGGTAGTTACCTGCTGCGGACTCGCGGGTTCCGCCGAACTTCCCCTGAACGTCTTCCCGTTCATCCTGAGGGGGGTATCGCTTCTCGGGGTCGATTCCGCGCAGTGCCCCTCCGCGGCCAGGAACGAGGTATGGCAGCTGCTGGCAAGCGACTGGAAGCCGCAGCGGATTCTCGCGCAGGCGCAGGAAGTGCCGCTGGCTGAGCTGGAGGAGAGGTTCCACGCCATGCTGAAGGGCGAATCGCGCGGCCGCACAGTAGTCAATCTCGACCCCGGCCAGTAACGATCTTAACCGCCGATGGCTCTTGCACCCGATTAACCTTGTTAAGAACTATCATTATTGACAACTCAACCTGTGGGCTCTATTTTAACGCCTGATTCGTTTGCTCTGTGAGGATCCAGTGCTCCCGGCATGATTGTTCCTGTTCCATCTTGCGGAATGCCTCTGTCAATGTCTTCGCAGCAGCAATGCTTTTAATGCGGTGCAATGCCATGGGCGGAGGGTGCATAAACAATGAGATTGGGCGAGCTGCTGGTAAATGCCGGGAAGATAACGCCGACGCAACTCGAAGAGACGCTGAAAGGCCAGGCGATTTTCGGGGGGCGCTTCGGCACCAACCTCGTCGAAATGGGGTACCTGGACGAACAGGAACTCGCGCACTTCCTGAGCCAGAAAACCGGCATCGCCCACACCTCCCCCGGTCAGCTGATCGATATCCCACCCCATGTGGTCGGCGCGGTCCCCGAGGAATACGTCCGCAAGCACCGGGTGATCCCCGTCGCCCTCAACAACCGTAAGCTCACCCTCGCCATGCTGGACCCCAGCGACTTTCACGCCATAGATGAGATCGCCTTTGCCACCGGCTACATAGTGGTCCCCGTCATCGCGCCGGAGTTGCGGCTTTTGAGCGCGATGGAGAAGTACTACGGGATCAAGCGGGAGCTGCGCTACATCAGCGTCGAAGGGCTCAGCAGGAACCGGGCACAGAACGCTACGCCTGCGGCTCAACCCAAGACCGCCAAGGCGGCAGCCCCGCCATCGCCTCCCGAGGACGACCCGTGGCTGTCGGCGGAGGAGGCCGAGATACTGGAACTTCCTCTCCTGGACGAGTTGGAGTGCTTCGGCGACCTGAGCATAGAGCCGACCCTCGACCCGCTGGCGGGAAGCTCGCTCTACCAGAACGCGCCGGAGAAGGATTACTCGCTGGACGGCGTGCTGACAGGACTTGCCCATGCCGAGGACCGGGACCAGATAGCCGACCTCGTCGTGGGGCACCTGGCGCAGCGGTTCCCCCGGGTCGCCTTCTTCCTGCTCAGGGGGGGTAAGGCGACCGGGTGGCTCGCGCAGGTGGACCAGAAGCCGGTTCCGGATTTCGAAGCGGTGGAGATCCCGCCGACGGAGCCCTCAGTGCTGCAGGTCGTCGACGAAACCAAGAGCTTCTACGTGGGTCCTCTTCCCGCCATGGCCGGCAACGTGCGCCTTTTGAGAGCCCTGGGCGGCGGTAACCCGCCTCACAACCTCCTGGTACCCCTGACGATGATGGGACGGGTGGTGGCGGTGCTCTACATAGGCGGCGGGAGCACCTCTTTAGACGTCGAGCTTCCCCAGCTCCAGAAGCTGATGGCGAAGGCCGCGATGGCGTTCGAGATCCTTATCCTCAAGAGCAAGATTTTAATGACATAGCATCAATGAGCGACGAAAATAAGCGCCGCGCCAAATTGACTTTCATCGGCTCTACGTTAGATTATACGGGTGCCGAAATCCCCCAATCTCCTCATTGAAAGGCAAATGATGCCCGTCACACCGCAGCAGGTAGAATTGATTCCCCTTGCCATCTACACCCTCTTCGCGGTGGGGCTCATCGGCGTCCTCCTGCTGGCTGCCCGCTACCTGGGTTCCGGGCGGGAGACCGCCGAAAAGCACATCCCCTTCGAATCCGGGATGGTTCCCACCGGCAACGCCCGGCACGCCTCCCAAGTCCCCTTCTACCTGATCGCCATCTTCTTCATAGTCTTCGACGTGGAAGGGGCGTTCATCATCGCCTGGGCCACCTCGTGGGACCTCCTGGGCATGCCGGGGATGGTCCACATCACCCTCTTCATCACCGTCCTCATGCTGGGGCTGGTCTGGCTCTGGATGAAGGGGGGACTGGACTGGGGTCCTTCTGCCATGCGGGGTAAACGACCTTGAACCAGGGTGACGACGACAAAATACCGGAGAACGTCCTCCTCACCTCCCTGGACGACCTGATCAACTGGGGGAGGGCGAATTCCCTGTGGCCGATGTTCTTCGGCCTTTCCTGCTGCTTCGTCGAAATGATGACCTCCTTCACCTCCCGCTACGACGTCTCGCGCTTCGGGGCGGAGGTGCTCCGCGGCACCCCCCGCGAATCCGACCTCATGGTGATAGCCGGCACCGTCTTCAAGAAGATGGCCCCCAGCATCCTCAGGCTCTACGACCAGATGGCCGAGCCGAAGTGGGTGATCTCCATGGGGAGCTGCGCCAACTCGGGGGGGATGTACGACGTCTACAGCGTGGTCCAGGGGGTGAACCAGATCCTCCCGGTCGACCTCTACATCCCGGGGTGCCCGCCGCGGCCGGAGTCCTTCCTGGAAGGGCTGATGCTGCTGCAGCAAAAGATCAGGAGCGAAGAGCGCCCGACCCGTCCGGTACTGAGGATGCAGGGGGGAACCCAGGGGACGGTGGCTCCCATCCTGGTGGACGGCGTCACCAAGTCGCGCGACACCCGCGGCCCCGGGATGGAGGGAATCGCCATCCGGGGGACCGAGATGCAGCACCCCTACTTCCCGGCCCCGCGCTCCGACGAGCTCTGGCGCCCGAAACAGCCCCGGCTCCCCTACCCCGACTTCAACCTCAGGGAGGAGCTGGAGGCGGCGTTCGGGGGGGAGGTGGTCCTCGACGAGAGCGCCTGCGACATGCTCACCTACCGCGCGCCGGCAAGGCTCGTGCCGGAGCTCTTGAGGCACCTGAAAGAGCGCAAGGAGTCCCGCTTCCGGCGCCTTGAAGACATCGCCTGCGTGGACGAATCCTGCCGCCGCGACCGGGAAAGCTACAAGGATTTCACCGTCAATTACCACCTCACCTGCTTCGACACCCCGGGCCGGATCAGGATCAAGACCGAGCTGGAAGGGAGCTACCCCGAGACCCCCAGCGTCACCTCCGTCTTCCCCGCCGCCAACTGGTACGAGCGGGAAGCCTACGACATGTTCGGCATCCGCTTCGCCGGCCATCCCAACCTGAGCAGGATACTGATGCCGCCGGATTGGGAGGGGTACCCGCTCAGGAAGGAGCACCCGGCCAGAGCGACGGAGCTTCCCCCTTACACGGCGGAAGACGCCAGGAGGCAGAAGGCGCTTCCCGGCGGCGACTTCTTCGACCGGGTGGACGACGACACCCTGATCCTTAACCTGGGACCGCAGCACCCCGGCACCCACGGCGTCATCAGGTTCGTGCTTAAGCTCTCCGGCGAAGAGATCGTCGACATGGACAGCGACATAGGCTACCACCACCGCGCCGCCGAGAAGACCGGGGAGCGGCAGAACTGGCACCAGTACATCCCCTACACGGACCGGGTCGACTACCTCTCCGGGGTGCAGAACAACCTCGCCTACCTGAACTCGGTGGAGACCCTTTGCGGCATCGATATCCCGGAGCGGGCGCTCTACATCCGGGTCATGCTCTGCGAGCTGTTCCGGATCGCGAACCACCTGGTCTGGCTCGGCACCTTCGCCTCCGATCTCGGCGCCATGACCCCGGTCTTCTACACCTTCACCGACCGGGAGAAGATCTTCGACATCGTCGAGTTCATCACCGGCGGGCGGATGCACCCGGCCTGGTTCCGGATCGGCGGGGTCGCCGAGGACCTCCCCGAAGGGTGGCAGGAGAAGGTGCAGTTGTTCCTGGAATGGTTCCCGGCAAGGCTCGCCGAGTACGACAAGCTCCTCTCGGGAAATCCCATCTTCACGGCCCGCTTGAAGGGGGTCTCCGCCATCACCCTCGACACGGCGCTGGAGTGGGGGATCACCGGCCCCAACCTGCGCGCCTGCGACTTCGCCTGGGATCTCCGGAAGAAGATGCCCTACGGCGGCTACGAGCGCTTCGAGTTCGAGGTGGCGACGGCTAAAGGGGGAGACTGCTACGCGCGCTACCAGGTGCGGATGGAGGAGATGAGGCAGTCGCTCTCCATCGTGAGGCAGGCCGCGGCCGGGATGCCCGGTGGACGCTTCATCTCGCCCGACTACCGCTACACGCTGCCGCAGAAGCGCGACACCCTGGAGGACATCGAGTCGCTGATCCACCACTTCGTCAACGCTACCCGCGGCATGTCCCCCCCGAAAGGGGAGTGCTACGCCCCCATCGAGGGGTCCAAGGGGGAGTACGGCTACTTCGCCGTCTCGGACGGGCTGCACACTGCCTACCGGATGAGGATAAGGACCGCCACCTTTCCGCACATCCAGTCGCTCCCGGTATTGAGCCGCGGCTGGCTGGTCTCCGACTTCCTGGCCATCCTGGGGTCGCTCGACTTCGTGCTCTCGGACCTGGACCGCTGACAAGAGAGGAACGGAAACGTTGATGATACCCGAAACACTGAAAAAATCGCTGACCAACAGGGTACAGGCCGCCGTCACCCCCCGCGAGGCGGCGGTCGACGTGATGAAGGAGCTGCAGGCCCACTACGGCTGGCTCACCGACGAGGCAGTCGTCGAGGCGGCCGGGCTCCTTGGGCTGTCGCCTTTGCAGGTGGAGGAGCTCGCCACCTTTTACGAGATGATCTACCGGCGCCCGGTCGGGAAGAAGGTGATCCACGTCTGCGACTCCATCTCCTGCTGGTGCGCCGACTGCGACGGCATCATCGAGCACCTGAAAAAGCGCCTGGGGGTGGAGCTCGGCGGGACCACGGCGGACGGGATGTACACCCTTTTGCCCTGCGCCTGCATGGGAAGGTGCGGCGACAGCCCAGCGATGTCCGTGGGGGACACCCCCTACGGGCACCTGACGCCGCATCTGGTGGACGAGATACTGGAAAAGGAGCGGGGTTAAAAGGACGACATGGAACTCCCTCTCTTTCGACATAACCGCCGGGACCGCTCGGTAGTCTTCAAGGAGTACCGCGCCGAAGGGGGCTTCGAAGCGCTCAGGAAGGCGATCACGGGGATGACCCCGGCCGAGGTGCAGCAGACCGTGATCGACTCCGGCCTGCGCGGGCGCGGGGGCGCCGGCTTCCCGACGGGGAAGAAGTGGTCCTTCGTGCCGCGGGACCTCCCCGGGCCGCGCTGGATCATCTGCAACTGCGACGAGATGGAGCCCGGCACCTACAAGGACAGGGTGCTCCTGGAGCATAACCCCTACAGCCTAGTCGAGGGGATCACGCTCGCCTGTTACGCGCTGGGGGTGAGGCACGGCTTCATCTTCATCCGCAAGGGGTACGAGAAGGCCGCCGAAAACCTCGCCCGCGCCATCGCGGAGGCGAAAGAGGAAGGATTCCTGGGCGAGCGCATCCTCGGGAGCGAACACTCCATCGACATCGACCTGCACCTTTCAGCAGGCCGCTACATCTGCGGCGAGGAAACGGCGTTGATCAACGCTTTGGAGGGGAAGCGCCCGAACCCGCGGCAAAAGCCCCCCTTCCCCGCGGTTAAGGGGCTCTGGGGCGGGCCAACCGTGGTGAACAACGTGGAGACCCTGGCCAACATCCCGGCTATCATCGCCCGGGGCGCGGCCTGGTTCAAGGGGCTCGCTATGAACCCGGAAGGGGCGGGAAGCAAGCTCTTTTGCGTGAGCGGCTCGGTGAAGGACCGCGCCTGCGTCGAGCTTCCCATCGGCATTCCGCTTTCCGACATCATCGACGGCCCCTGCGGCGGCATGCGCCTGGGAAAGACCTTCAAGGCCTGCATCCCCGGCGGCGCCTCGACGCAGTTTCTCACCGCGGAGCACCTGAAGGTGCCGATGGATTACGACACCGTCGCCAAGGTCGGCTCCCGGCTCGGCTCCGGCGCGGTCATAGTTTTCGACCAGGACCACTGCCTTGTGGAGGCGACGCTCAACCTGATCACCTTCTTCGCCCGCGAGTCGTGCGGCTGGTGCACCCCGTGCCGGGAGGGGCTTCCCTACGTTAAGGAGATCCTCACCAGGATCGAGACGGGGTATGGCAGGGAAGACGACATCGCCATCCTGCGCGAGCACGTAAAGTACCTGAACTACTCCTTCTGCGCCCTGGCCCCAGGCGCCATGGCGCCGCTGGACGGACTTTTGCGGCACTTCGAGGACGAGGTGCGGGAGCATATCGTGAAGAAGAAGTGCCCGCTGAAGAAATAGGGCGAAAGGACCTCAGAGCCATCACATGCCGAAGCTGATCATCGATGACATACCGGTCGAGGTGCCGCCGGGCACCAGCGTCCTGGAAGCCGCACGCAGCGTCGGGATCACCATCCCGCACTTCTGCTACCACCCGGCGCTCGCCATCGCCGCCGCCTGCCGCCTCTGCGCCGTAAAGCTTTTGGACGGGCCGGTGAAGGGGATCCAGATGTCGTGCTCGCTTCCGGCCCAGGACGGGATGGTGGTCTCCACCACCGATCCCGAGGCGCTCAAGATGCGCTCGCTGGTCATCGAATGGCTCATGCTGAACCACCCTCACGACTGCCCGGTCTGCGACGAAGGGGGGGAATGCCTGCTGCAGGACTTCACCATCGCCGGAGGGCACAGCCGCCGCAGGTACCAGGGGAAGAAGCGGACCTTCCAGAACCAGTACCTGGGCGAGCGGATCCACCACGAGATGAACCGCTGCATCGAATGCTACCGCTGCGCGAGGTTCTACCAGGAGTACGCCGGCGGCACCGATTTCGGCGTCACGGGGAGCGCCGGCCGGGTCTATTTCGGCAGGTTCGCTGAAGGGGCGCTGGAGTCCCCCTTCTCCGGGAACCTGGTCGACATCTGCCCTACAGGGGTCTTCACCGACAAGACGGGACGCTTCCGGGCGCGCTACTGGGACTACCGGTTCTCCCCTGCCGTCTGCCAGCACTGCTCGGTCGGCTGCAACACCTCGCCGCAGAACTTCCAGCGCGAGCTGATCAAGATCGTCGCGCGCAGGAACGACCAGGTGAACGGCTGGTTCATCTGTGACCGGGGGCGCTACGACAAGGAATACCTGAACGGCCCGCAGCGCCCGCGCGACCCAGAGGTCGACGGCGCCCCATGCGACTACCGTAATGCCCTGGAGTCGGCGGCGAACCGCATATCAGAGTTCTGCCTGCAAAACGGCGCGGCAAGCCTCGCCTTCTTAGGCTCCGGGCGCCTTTCGCTGGAGGGTTGCCTCGTCCTCTCCGAATTGGCGCGGGTGATAGGGGCGCAGGCCTGCTATTTCGCCGAAGCTGGGCCGGCGCAGGGAAGCCTCGCGGCGGTCCGGCTCCTGAACGAGGAAAACGCCGCACGCGTGCGCGACATCGAGAAGGCGGAGTGCATCACCCTCTTCGAGCTGGACCTGATGGAAGAAGGGGCGATGCTCGCGCTTTCAGTGCGCAAGGCTTCGCTTGCCGGGGCGCAGGTCTTCCGCGTGGGAGGGGCGAGGGAGGGTGAAACGCACCCGCTCCCCTTTCGGTACCAGGAGGTGGCGACGCTCGACGAGGTTCCCTTCGAGGGAGGCTCCAAGGGGGTCGTCATCTGTGGCGCCGGGGGGAAGTCCCCGGAGCTTCTCTCTTACCTGGCGTCGAGCGGGGCGAAGCTCGTCATGCTGCAACCGGCGGCGAACGGTTTCGGCGCCTCCCTGGTGGCCCTGGAGCGAGGCGCCGCCACCCTCTCCGACCTGGTCGAGTCGGGCCAGGTGAAAGCGGTGGCCTGTTTCGAGGCGGAGCCCCCCCCCTGGCTCTTGGAGCGTGTGGAGGTGCTCGCCTGTGCCGACTGGAAACTCGGCGCCACCGCGAAAAAGGCTTCCGTGTTCCTCCCCACCACCACCTGGATCGAGTCCGACGGCACCAGCATCAACTACGAGGGGAGAGCCCAGCGCTTCCTTAGCAGCAGGCCCGCGGGGCTTCCGCTCAAGGGGCTGGATTCCAAGTACTACTCGAGCGAGACCGAGGCGGTCTCCCTGCACCCGCCCCGCGTGCACCGAAATGAGATACCGGGCGGAGCGGAACGGGAGGCCTGGCGGGTCATGGCCGACCTGATCCTGGAACTTGGCGGGGAGCCGGTGAACGAGCCGCTCACGGGAAGCTGGGGCAAGCTGAGAGACCTTGACCCCGAGGGCGAAGGGGTGCGCATCTACGATCTCCTATCTACACAGGACTTGTCATGATGACCTGGGACGCCTTGGACATAGTGCTGATGCTGGGGAAGATCGTCGTGCTCTTCGCCGTCATCCTCACGCTCGCCGCCTACATGGTGCTGGCGGAGCGGCGCATCCTCGGCTGGATCCAGGACCGCATCGGCCCAAACCGGGTCGGCCCCTTCGGGCTGCTCCAGCCGCTGGCCGACGTCATCAAGATGCTCACCAAGGAGGACATGATTCCCAAGGCCGCCGATCGCTTTCTCTTCTCGGTGGCCCCGGCGATGGCGGCGATTCCGGCCATCCTGACCTTCGCCATCATCCCGGTGGGGGCGCCGGAAGTCCTTTTCGGCCGCCAGGTTCACCTGCAGATCGCCGACCTGGACGTAGGGGTGCTGGTGTTTCTCGCCCTCTCCTCCATCGCCGTCTACGGCGTCGCGCTCGGGGGGTGGGCGTCGAACTCCAAATACGCGCTCCTGGGGAGCATCCGCGGGCTCTCCCAGCTGATTTCCTACGAGCTCTCCATGGGGCTTTCGCTGGTCCCCGTGGTGATGCTCGCCAAGTCGCTCAGGCTCTCGGAAATAGTCGACGCGCAGGCGCAGATGCCTTTCATCGTGTACCAGCCTCTGGCCTTCGCCATCTTCCTGGTCAGCATCCTGGCCGAGTGCCGCAGGATCCCGTTCGACCTCCCCGAGGCAGAGGGAGAGCTGGTAGCCGGGTTCCACACCGAGTATTCGGGGATGCGTTTCGGCCTTTTCTTCGTCGGCGAGTACATCAACATCATCTCGCTCAGCGCTCTGGCCTCCCTCTTCTTCCTGGGGGGATGGCGCGGGCCGCTGCTGCCGCCGATCCTGTGGTTCTTCATCAAGGTCGCGCTCTTCGCTTTCGTCTTCATCTGGGTCAGGGGAACCCTCCCTCGTCTTCGCTACGACCAGCTCATGCACCTGGGCTGGAAGTTCCTGACACCGCTAGCTCTTCTCAACATTCTGGCCACCGGATGGTGGCTGGCTTTACGATAAGAGGCGTTGTACTGGGCAATGTATTCTCACCAAAGGAGGAACTGCGATGACAACAACCGTGGAAGTCGAGTTGGGGGCAGGGTTCAGGGCGCAGGTCGACGCCGTGGACAAAAACGGCCACACCGCGCTTATGGACGCCGCGAAAGCCGGTAACGTCACGGAAGTCAACGACCTGCTGGAAAGAGGAGCGAACCTGTCCACGAGAAGCGACAAAGGAAAGACCGCGCTTCATTTCGCCGCGGCTCACGGCAGCGCCGATGTAGTCCGGCTGTTGTTGAGTAACGGCGCGGAAGTCGACGCGCGGGACCGGGACGGCCACACCCCGCTGATGCTGGCAGCGAACTACGGCTGCACTGCAACCTCGCAGCTTCTGGTTGCCAGCGGTGCGGACCCGATGGCCATGTCCTACAGCGGGAGCACGGCGCTCGCCTATGCTGAGAACAATTGCCACAAGCAGACCCTGGACGTACTTTTGAAATCTTTACGGCCCAATTAATCGCCCTCTCCGGCAGACAGCCCGCGCTGTCTGCCGGGCCTCCGCCCCCGCAGGCGCCAAGCGCTCCGGGTGGTGAAATCGATCTTCCCGAGCGGCAGTGCCGCGAACAGGAAAAGATGCCCATTCTGACCGACATAAAAGAGATCCTGACCGGCCTTTCCATCACCTTCAGCCACATCTGGCGGAAGCCGGTAACCGTGCAGTTCCCCGAGGAGCAAAGGCCGATGCCCCCGCGCTTTCGCGGCAGCATCGTGCTCACCCGGGACCCCGACGGCGCCGAACGCTGCGTCGCCTGCTACCTCTGTTCCGGAGCCTGCCCCGTGGACTGCATCTCCATGGCCGCCGCCGAAGGGGAGAACGGCCGCCGCTACGCCGCCTGGTTCCGTATCAACTTCTCCCGCTGCATCCTGTGCGGCCTGTGCGCCGAGGCGTGCCCGACGCTAGCCATCCAGATGTCGCCGGAGATGTTCCGCTGCAAGCGGGATGTGATGGACATGGTGTACGAAAAGGAGGACCTTCTGATAGACAGCACCGGGAAGGACCCTGAATACAACTACTACAGGCATGCGGGAATCGGCGTGGTGCAGCCGCGGGGGAGCGCCCCCGGCGAGCAGGAACCGACCGACCCGCGCAGCCTCTTGCCGTAACAAATACCACCGGAGCGAAATGGAACGGATCATCTTCTACATACTTGCAGCGGTCACCGTGATAGGGACGCTCTGTGCCATCACGGCAAGGCAGGCGGTACGCGCCATCGTCTACCTGGTGACTTCGTTCTTCGCCCTGGCGCTCATCTTCTACCTCCTGGGCGCGCCCTTCGTCGCCGCCCTCGAGGTCATCATCTATGCGGGCGCCATCATGGTGCTTTTCCTCTTCGTCATCATGATGGTGGAGCTGGCCTCCCCCGAGAAGCTCCCCAAGCCGACGCTTTCCGATTGGTGGCCGGCGCTGCTCCTGGTCCTCGTCGTGGTCGCGTCGCTGACGGTCCTCTTAGCCGGGGAAGCGCCACCGGTACCGGGGGGAGGATCGCACACGGTGCGCCAGTTCTCCAAGGTCCTCTTCACCCGCTACGGCGTCGCCATCGAGCTCGTTTCCATGCAGCTTCTCTTCGCCCTGGTCGGCGCACTTTACCTCGGGAGGCGCAGATGAGCATACCTTTGTACGAAGTGCTGATACTCGCCTCGATCCTTTTCGCCATGGGGCTTGCCTGCGTCGTCGCCTGGCGCGCCAACGTGATCATGATGCTGATCGGCATCGAGATCATGCTGAACGCGGTGATGCTCACCTTCGTCGGTGGCTCCGCCCATTGGGGGGTCGCGGAGGGGCAGGTCTTCTCGCTGATGATCATGGCGCTCACCTCGGCGGAGGTGTCGCTCGCGCTCGCCATGGTCGCCTACCTGCACCGGCGCAAGCAGTCGGTCGACACCGACGACTTCAGCTCGATGAAAGGGTAGGGAAAACCCAAAGGCGGAACACAGAGGTCTCCGAGGTTCACAGAGGTCACTGAGGTTTTTTGGGGGAAAGCAAAGGCTTTTCTCGCAACCGGACAAGGAATATTGATGCAAACCTATCTATCCCTCATGCTTTTGTTACCGCTTCTCGGCGGGGTCTTCTGCGCCCTGGCCGGGCGCAAACTGCCGCGCGTGCTGGTGGAGGCGCTCGCCTGCGCGACGGTATGGGGGAGCTTCGCCTGTGCGGTGCTTTCGGCCGCGGCCTATGGCGGGCCGCAAACGGTGACGCTCACGGAATGGTTCGCCTCCGCGGAACTCCAGATCCCGGTCTCGCTCTACCTCGATCCGCTTTCGCTCTCGCTTTGCCTGATGGTCGGCTTCGTCTGCGGCCTGATCCACATCTACTCGGTGTTTTACATGAGAGGCGACGAGGACTACGCACGCTACTTCGCGCTCTTGAACCTCTTCGTCTTCGCCATGCTCACCCTCGTCCTGGCTGAAAGCCTGCCGCTCCTCTACCTCGGCTGGGAGGGGGTCGGGTTCTGCTCGTACCTCCTGATCGGCTTCTGGTACCGGGAGAAGGACAACGCCGACGCAGGGAGGAAGGCTTTCATCACCACCCGCATCGGCGACACAGCGCTCATGGTAGCATTGGCCTGGCTGTTCCAGCTCTTCGGCACCCTTTCGGTCACCCAGCTAAACGGCATGGGCTTCCTCATGCCAGGCTCCATCATCACCGCCATCGGCATCCTCTTCCTCATTGCGGCCATGGGGAAATCGGCCCAGGTGCCGCTCATGGTCTGGCTTCCGGACGCCATGGCCGGCCCGACGCCGGTCTCCGCCATGATCCACGCGGCCACAATGGTAACCGCCGGCGTCTACCTGCTGGCGCGCATGCTCCCCCTAGTCGGCTCGTCCCCGACGGCCATGGCCGCCATCGCCGTCACCGGCGCGGTGACCGCCTTTTACGGCGCCACCTGCGCCTTGGCGCAGCGTGACCTGAAGCGCGTGCTCGCCTTCTCGACCATCAGCCAGATCGGCTACATGATGCTCGGAGTCGGCGCGGGAGCCGTCACCGCCGCAACCTTCCACTTGCTGGTTCACGCCTTCTTCAAGGCGCTCCTCTTCCTCGGCGCGGGGTGCGTCATAGCCGCCATGCACCACGAGCAGGACATCTTCAAGATGGGCGGGCTCAGGCGCACCCTGCCGGTCACCTTCTGGAGCTTCCTCGCCGGAGCCGCCTGCCTGGCCGGGATTCCGCTTACCGGCGGTTTTTTCAGCAAGGACAGCATCCTCCTTGCCGTCTGGAGCAAGGGCGGAATTTTGTACCAATCCCTGTACTTCCTTGCGCTCATCACCGCTCTCGTCACCGCCTACTACACCTTCCGCATGGTCTACCTCGTCTTCGGAGGTTCCAGCCAGGAAGCTCATGAGACCGGTGGGCTGAAGACCATGCAGGCCGTCCTGATCCCGCTGGCGCTCCTGGCCCTCTCCGGAGGTCTTCTCGACCTTCCCGCTTACCTCGGGGAAGGGTTCCTGGGTCGCCTGTTCGCCGCGGTCCCGGGCGGAAAAACGATAGAGGGCCCGGGCGGGGAAGAAGTTGCACTGCAGGCGATAGCCGGCGCGCTGGCCCTTGCGGGTCTCGTGGCCGCGCATTTCCGGTATGGCCGCGGCAGAGAGCGACGGATAGAGGAGGCGGACGACCAGTCCCCGCTGTTCGTATTCCTTCTGAAGGGGTGGTATTTCGACGCCTTGTACGACATGATCCTGGTCCGCCCTTACCAGGCGCTGTCCAGTGTCCTCTGGCAAAAGGTGGACGAAGGGATGATAGACGGCTCGCTTAACCGCCTGGCCGGCGGCGTTGGCTGGACCGGCACTTGGCTCGGGCGCTGGAGCACCGGCCGCGTCTCCATCTACCTGCTTAGTTTCGCTGCCGGGGTGGCCCTCATGATCGGCTACCTCGCCTGGCTTTTCATCTGACACGGGACCTGCGATGACACCTGATTTCCCGATACTTTCCGTGCTGATTTTCCTGCCGCTTGCAGCTTCGCTGCTCCTTGTGGCGTTGCGCCCTTCGCAGGCGCTGGCGCGTGGCTTCGCCCTGGCAGCTGCCCTGGCGGAACTCGTCCTCGCCGCTTTACCGTTTTTCAGCTCCAGGCTCCCCGCGGCCTACCCTGGCGCCCCCGCCGGGTTCTTCCTGTTCGAGGATCTACCCTGGATCGAGCGTTTCGGCATCCGTTACACGCTCGGCATGGATGGCATCAGCCAGATCATGGTGCTTCTGACCTCGTTCATCACTGTCGTCGCAGTCCTCATCTCCTGGAGACAGATCAAGGAGCGTACGCCTCTTTACTACGCCTTGCTGCTCGCCTTGGAGTGCACGATCCAAGGCGTGTTCCTAAGCCTAGACCTGTTTCTTTTCTACCTTTTCTTCGAGGCGATGCTGATCCCGATCGTATTCCTGTCCGGTATCTGGGGGAACGGGCGTCCGGTCTATTCCGCCATCAAGTTCTTCCTCTATACCTTCGTGGGCTCGCTGCTCATGCTGGTTTCCATCGTCACGCTCTACCTGATGCACGGAACACAGACCGGCAGCTATACCTTCGCCCTCCCAGCGCTGGTGCAGACCAGCGTTCCCTACGGTCTTGCCCTCTGGCTTTTCGCCGGGTTCCTGGTGGCGTTCGCCGTGAAGATCCCGCTTTTCCCGCTGCACAGCTGGCAGCCGGACGCCTACGCCGACGCCCCCATCGCCGGGACGCTGCTCCTGGCGAGCCTCCTTTCCAAGACCGGCGCCTATGGCCTCATCCGTTTCGCCTTCCCGCTCTTCCCCGAAGCCGCCCGCGCCTTCACCCCCGTGCTCTACCTGGCCGCCGTTTTCGTGATCAGCTTCGGCGCCTGGATAGCCTTCGCGCAAAAGGACATGAAGCGGCTGGTGGCGTACTCGAGCCTCAGCCACATGGGATTCATCGCCCTGGGGATAGCGGCCTGGAGTCCCCTCGCCCTGTCCGGGGCGCTGCTGCAGATGGTCAACCATGCCGTAACCACCGGGGCCCTGTTCGTAGTGGTGGGGATGCTGGACGAGCGGAGCGACAACAGGGAACTCGCCGCCTACGGCGGCATATGGGGCAAGGTCCCGGCGTTGTCGTTCTTTTTCCTGTTCTTCTGCATGGCCTCCGCCGGGTTGCCGGGGTTGAACAACTTCGTAGGGGAGTTCCTGGTGCTGGTGGGAGCCTTCAAGGTTGCGCCCGTAGCCGCCCTGGGGGCGTTCCTGGGTATCGTGCTGACGCTGGTCTACACCGTCAGGCTGGTGCAGGAGGTGCTGTTCGTCAAAGAGCAAAAGCCGCTTGAGTTGAAAGACCTGACCATGAGAGAAGCCGGCGTCCTCGCCGTTCTCGCTCTGGTCGCCGTGTACCTGGGCGTTCACCCAACCCCGGTGCTGGACCTCTTCAAGGCCCCTATCGCGTTATTGGTTTCGAGGTAAAGGCGCTGACCACAGAGGTAGCCTCTGTGGTGAGTACTTTTGGAGATTAAATGATCATTCCGGATTTACATACCATGATGCCGATCATCATCACCGGGCTGGGAGCGCTGGTCGTGCTACTTTGCGGACCGCTGCTCCTTAGCGGGACCACCACCTCGATCGCTGTGGTTACTGCTGCGGCTGCGGGCCTGTGGGCCGTCTTCACAGCCCCCTCTGCCGCGCCCGCTGTGGCCGGACTTACCTTCACGCCGCTGGCGCAGTTCCTGATCCCGCTATTCTGCGCCGCGGCTCTGCTGACGCTGCTCCTTTCCCACGGCTACAACGAGAACCGCGCCATCAAAGGGGAGGAATACCCGGCGACGGTCCTGTTCGCCTTGTTCGCCCTTTGCGTGCTCCCGTGCGCCTCAAACCTCTTGATCCTCTTCCTGGCTATCGAGTCGGTCTCCTTCGCCTTTTATATCCTCGTTACTATGGACCTGCAGCGGGCCGAGTCAGGCGAGGCGGGGCTGAAATACCTCCTCATGGGAGCGGTCGCCGCCGCCTTCACCGCTTTCGGCTTCGCCCTCATCTTCGCCGGCAGCGGCACGCTGGCCTTATCCGGTGCCGTTGCGCATGCCGGCAACCGCGCCATCGTCGCAGCTGGGTGGGGCGTGGTGATCATGGGCATGGCATTCAAGCTATCGCTGGTCCCGGCGCACCTCTGGACCCCAGACGTCTACCAGGGGGCTCCCGCACCGGTCGCGGCCTTTCTTTCCACCAGCTCCAAGGTGGCGGCAGCATCTCTATTGCTCATGCTCCTCGCCTTCTCCCCCCCGATGCCGGAGCTGCGCATCCCACTTGTCTTGCTGTCGCTACTGTCCATGGTGGTGGGAAACCTCGCGGCGCTCCGGCAGCAGAACATCAAGAGGATGCTCGCCTACTCGTCCGTGGCGCACATGGGCTATCTCACCCTCGCGCTTCTCACCGGCACCAGGGACGGCTACGCCGCGCTACTCCTTTACGGCACCATCTACACCGCTATGAACCTGGCCGCTTTCGGGGCCATTGCCTCGCTCTCCCTGGAACAGGAGAGGGACCAGATAACCGACTACGCCGGGCTCGGCTTCAGCGCTCCTTTGCGCGGCGGCGTGCTGGCCCTCGCCATGCTGGCCTTGGCCGGCCTGCCACCCACCGGAGGCTTTATCGGCAAGTTCTTCATCTTCTACTCGGCCATCAGGGGGGGGGAAACGGCGCTCGCCATCATCGGTATCCTGAGCGCTGCAGTCTCCTCCTTTTTCTACCTCAAGGTGGTAGCGCAGCTCTACATGCACCGCTCCTCCGATCCCGCACCCCGGGCCGCTTCCGCTGCCGACGCCGCTGCATTATGCTGCGCGGCGGCTTTCATCCTGGTGCTGGGGGTATTCCCGGCCCCGCTGATCCAACTTGTGGATGCCGCGCTGCAGTAAGCCCCCCCCTTTTAAGCAAGTCCCCCCTGTCCCCCCTTCGCAAAGGGGGGGACGCTAGTTCTCGTGCCACGCTTCGTGGATTGATGGTCTGAGCTCCCCAATTTTTTTGCCTGTTGAGCAGCTCGAAACCTCCCACCGATAATCAATAAAAAAGCCCCGCCGGTTGCTGCCGGAGGGGCTTTTTGTCGCTGCACTCCCGATCCTGGATCAGTTGAGGCTCTCCCTGAAGGTGTCCAGGTACTGCATGTCGAACGACCCTTCCATCTCTCCGTACATGATCTCCAAGGCGCTCTCCTTGGAGAGGGCGTTTCGATAGGAACGGGTGGTTGTCAGCGCGCTGAAAACGTCGGCTATGGCCGTTATCTTTGAACTTCTCGCGATGTCGTAGCTGAAGAGGCCGTCGGGATACCCGTTGCCGTTTTCCTTTTCGTGATGATGCTTCACGATCCCTAGGGCGACGGGGGTGAAGATCTCCAGGTCCTTCAGCGTGCTGTAGCCATAGACGGGATGCTTCTTCACCTCCATGAACTCGCTCGCGGTCAATTTGCCTGGTTTGTCCAGAAGCTCCTTAGGGACGTACACCTTGCCGTAGTCGTGAAACAGCGACCCGATGCCGACATCCATCAGCTCGTCCCTGCTCAATTCAAGCATCTTCACGTGCAGGGCGATGGAATACGCGGCGACCTGCACCGAGTGCACGTAGGTGTAGGTGTTGTGATCCACTAGGCTGCTCAGGGCGTTGATGACGCCGTCGGAGTTCATCACGTCGTTCAGGATCAGGCTGATGAGGTTCCTGCAGCGTTCGACGTTCTGCTTTATAGCGATGGCGGGACTGTCAAAGATCTCCTGAACATAGTTTATCGATGCCTGGTACAGCATGTTCTGTTTCACGATGGGCTCGATATCGTCATCGCTGAGCAGTATGGGGAGGTTCGCCTCGACATACTGGTTGTAGGTGGACATCTCTGCCGCTTTGATGAAGAGTTGGTTCACGTTGTTGTCCAGCAGCCGCTCTTTATCGTTCTGGGTGAAAGAAAGGTTGGGATTCTTATAGAGGACATGGTTGTCGCCATGCTTGATGAAGAGAGCCACGCCGGGGAGGGTTTCGGGTACCAGGGACTCCAGCTGGATCATTCTGTACATGCTTGCCCTCCTGGAATATTCGGGTTTACGCGTTGCAGAACATCATGTGATAGAATCCGGGCCACCTGATCGCCGTCTGATATATTAACGTTTTTTAAAACATTGCCTAGTCTACCACGACTTTTCCAGCTTGCCGCCTATAGACCACAGCGCTCACCTCCGTTGTCGCGCATAAAAAAAGGGGAGCAACCTTTCGGCTGCCCCCCGTTTTCGACAATTTAACTCTCTACCAGGTCTCTTCCGGCTCGCCCCACAGGTTGAAGGCGATGTCGTCCAGGAGCTCCGGTATCCCCTCCCCGGTCGCGGCGGAGATGGGAAAGACCTTTATCCCCCGCTCCTCGAAGTAGGGAAGTACCTCTTTCAGGTTTTCCTTCACATGCGGGAGGTCGATCTTGTTGATGACGACGGTCTGGCGCTTCTCGGCGAGCTCAGGGTTGAAGAGCGCCAGTTCCCGATTGATCGCCTCGTACTCGGCGATCGGGTCCCGATCCGGCATCCAGGAGAGGTCGAGCAGGTGCAGCAGTTGCCCGGTCCGCTCCAGGTGCTTGAGGAAACGGTGCCCGAGCCCCGCCCCCTCGCTCGCTCCTTCGATCAGGCCAGGGATGTCGGCCATAACGAAGGAACGGTAGTTCTTGTACTGGACCACGCCGAGGCTCGGCTTGAGCGTGGTGAAGTGGTATTCGGCGATTTTCGGGCGGGCCGCGGATATCTTCGCGATCAGCGAAGACTTGCCGACGCTGGGCATGCCCAGCAGCCCCACGTCCGCCATCAGCTTCAGCTCCATCCGGATCCAGCGCTCCTCCCCCGGCTCGCCGGGCTGCGCGAACTTGGGGGCCTTGTGGGTGGCTGTCTTGAACCGGGCGTTCCCCTGCCCGCCGCGCCCCCCCTTCAGGAGCACGATGGAGGAGTCCGGTTCGGTGAGGTCGGCGAGGATCTCTCCGGTCTCGGCGTCCTTGATCACCGTTCCCTGCGGCACCAGGATCTCCAGGGTATTGCCGTTCGCGCCGTGACGGTCGCTCCCCATGCCGTTCTTGCCGCGGCCGGCTTTCTGGTGCGGGTGCTGGCGCAGGTCGAGCAGCGTGGAGAGGTGCGAGGAAACCTTGACCACCACGTCGCCACCTTTGCCGCCATCGCCGCCGTCGGGGCCTCCCAGGGGAATGAACTTCTCCCTGCGGAAGGAGACACAACCCGCGCCGCCGTCACCGGACTTCACGTTTATCTTAACTTCATCTATAAAACTCATTAACTTTCCTGTGGAAACGGCAAAAGCCCGGACCTTGCGGCTCCGGGCTTTCACACTCTTTTATGCTGCGTTGGCTAGTTGGCCGGGTAAACGGAGACCTTTTTACGGTCTTTGCCCATGCGCTCGAACTTCACCACGCCCTCGATCAGGGCGAACAGGGTGTAGTCCTTGCCAAGGCCGACGTTGTTCCCCGGGTGGATCTTGGTGCCGTGCTGACGGTAGATGATGTTGCCGGCTTTGACGGCTTCGCCGCCAAATTTCTTGCAACCAAGCCTCTGGCCGTCGGAGTCGCGGCCGTTCCTGGAACTGCCGACGCCTTTCTTGTGTGCCATTTTCTGCTCCTTCTGCCGGTAGCTCCCTGTCGATCGAGGGCTCGCCTACCGTCCTGTAAAATATTGCCTAGGCGTTGATCTTCTCGATCTTGAGGATCGTTCTGAGTTGACGGTGCCCATTAAGTTTCCTGGTGTTTTTCCGGCGCTTGGACTTGAAGACCAGAATCTTCTTGTCTTTGCCCTGCTCGACAATCTTGCCGACCACAGAGGCGCTGGGCACTAAAGGTGTTCCGATAACAACCTTATCGCCGCCAACCATCAGGATCTCGGAGAACTCGACGGTATCGCCTACCGCGCCCTCCAATTTTTCGACTTTCAGAAAATCGCCCTCGGAAACTTTGTACTGCTTCCCTCCGGTTTTAACTACTGCGTACATGAACTTCACCACCTTTACCCTGGATTTACAATTGAGCGGTCAAACTTATCTTGAAAAGTTTTTGGAGTCAAGGCTTTTTTCCGCCTCAGCCTATTTTTCTGCCAGGTCGGAGCTGAGGGTCAAGCGACCTCGACGAAGATCTCGTCACCCCGAATCTCGACGGGGTACACCTTGAGGATGCACTCCGGATGGTCGGCGCAGGCGCCGGTGGCGAGGTCGAAACGGTAGCCGTGCCTCGGGCAGGAGAGCCGCCCGGCCTCCTTGATGAAGGCCCCCTGCAGGGGCGCCCCCTGGTGCGGGCACTCACTCTCGCAGGCGTACACCGTCCCCTTGGTTTTCACCAGGAGCACCTGCACCCCGCCTGCCTCGACCAGCTTTTTGCCAAACTCCGGGACCTCGGACAGCTTCGCAGCAAAGACCATGGAACCTCCTGTACGTCGTGCGGTTAAAGTGAATCCTGTGACAACCCTCGTGGGTCTAGCGTTTCACGATCCCCACGCAGTGGGCCGATTGCTCGGCCTTCTGCCTTGCCTCGTCGCAGTCGGCGCCGAAGGCGAGTGCCACACCCATGCGGCGCCCCTTCCTGGTGTCGGGCTTGCCGAAAAGCCGCAGCTTGCTCCCCGGGATCTCGAGGGCCTTTGCCACACCCTCGAAGGTGACCTCCTGGGCCTGCCCCTCCGCGAGGATGACGTGCGAAGCCGCGCAGCCAAGGCTTTCCACCTGCGGGACCGGCAGCCCCAGGATGGCGCGCACGTGCAGCTCGAACTCTGATAGGTTCTGGGAGATCATGGTGACCATCCCGGTGTCGTGCGGCCTGGGGGAGACCTCTGAGAACCAGACCTTGTCGCCGGTGACGAAGAACTCGACGCCGAAGATGCCGCGCCCGCCGAGAGCACCGGTTACCGCCTCTGCTTGGCGCTGCGCTTCGGCGAGCACCGCGGGGACCATCGGGGTCGGCTGCCAGGACTCGTGGTAGTCTCCGTCGATCTGACGGTGCCCGATAGGTGGGCAGAAGCTGGTGCCGCCTGCATGCCGGACGGTGAGGAGCGTGATCTCGTAGTCGAACGGGATGAACTGCTCCACGATTACCTTGTCGGAGGCGCCGCGCGCCCCCTCCATGGCGTACTTGAAGCAGCGCTCCATGTCGGCAGCGTCGCGCAGGACGCTCTGTCCCTTGCCCGAGGAGCTCATTATCGGCTTCACCACGCAGGGAAGCCCTATGGTGGCCACGGCCTCGCGGAACTCCGCCATGCTGGTCGCGAAACGGTAGGCGGCGGTGGGAAGACCGAGTTCCTCGGCGGCGAGCCTGCGGATCCCCTCACGGTTCATGGTGAGGTTCGCGGCGCGCGCGGTAGGAATGACGTTGAACCCTTCCTTCTCCAGCTCCAGCAGGTACACGGTATTGATCGCCTCGATTTCTGGGACGATCAGCGACGGGTCCTCCAGGCGGACCACCCGGTCCAGCTCTTCGCGGTCCAGCATGTCGATCACGTGGCTTCGGTGTGCGACCTGCATCGCCGGAGCATCCGCGTAGCGGTCCACCGCTATCACCTCGACCCCCAGCCTCTGGGCCTCCAGGGCCACTTCCTTGCCGAGTTCGCCTGAGCCCAGCAGCATTATCCTCGTCGCACCATCTTTGAGCGGTGTCCCTATCATCGCTTCTCCTGAATCTGTATATTCTCCCCCACCCTCCCCCTCCGGGAGAGGGAACAGCTTATCGGCCCGCTCTTCTCCTTGCGGGATGACGCTAAGGGGAGCGCACATTGGGGTCCTAGCTTACGGCGACCTCGAACTGCTCCTGGTGGAAGCCGGGCTTGGCGCGGACCGTGATCCGCTTCTTGAAGTTCTTCTCCAACTCCTCCAGCCCGCGCCGCTCCTCGTCGTAAAGGAGGTCGGCCACCTGGGGATGCACGGTGAGCATCACCTTGGTGCCGCGGATGTCCAGCATCTCCCGCCGCAGTTCGCGGAAGATCTCGTGGCAGACGGAGATCTTGGACTTCACGTAACCGCGCCCCTCGCAGTAGGGGCAGGGCTCGCACATCATGCGCCCCAGGCTCTCGCGCACCCTCTTGCGGGTCATCTCCACGAGCCCCAGCTCCGAGATCTTCAGGATGTTGGTCTTGGACTTGTCGCTCTTCAGGGCCTCTTCCAGGGCGCCGTACACCTTCTCACGGTTCACCTCCTTCTCCATGTCGATGAAGTCGATGATGATGATCCCGCCCAGGTTCCTCAAGCGCAGCTGGTAGGCGATCTCTTTCACAGCCTCCAGGTTGGTCTTCAGGATGGTGTCTTCCAGGTTGTGCTTGCCCACGTAGCGCCCGGTGTTGACGTCTATCGCCGTCAGCGCCTCGGTCTGCTCGATGATGATGTAGCCCCCGCTCTTGAGCCAGACCTTGCGCCCCAGGGCGCGGCTGATCTCGACCTCCAGGCCGAAGTGGTCGAAGATCGGCTCCTCCTCGTCGTAGAGCTCGATGGAGTACTTCATCTTCGGCATGAAGGTGCTTATGAACTGGACAATCTTGTCGTACTCGGGCTTCGAGTCGACCACGATGCGCTCCACCGACTCGGTCAGGATGTCGCGCACCACCTTCTGGGTCACGTCCAAGTCGGAGTGGATCAGGGTGGGAGCCCCCGCGTTGTCTTTCTTCTTGGCGATCTCGTCCCAGAGCTTGGTCAGGTAGTGCAGGTCCGCCACCAGGTCCTCTTCGCTCTTGCCGTCGGAAACGGTCCTGACGATGAAACCTCCGCCGACCGGCTTGATGCGGTCCACGATCTCCTTCAGACGCTCGCGCTCCGCTTCGTCCTCGATCCTCCTGGAGATGCCGACGTGATCCACCGTCGGCATGTACACCAGGTGGCGCCCCGGAAGCGAGATATGGGCCGTGATGCGCGCTCCCTTGGTCCCGATGGGCTCTTTGGAGATCTGCACCAGGAGTTCCTGTCCCTCCTGCAGCAGTTCCTCGATCGGATGCAGCGGGTGCGGCATCGGCTCCTCGCCCTGCTCACCTTCAATGTAGCTGTCGTACTCGTCCATGGCGTCGAATACGTCCGCCACGTAGAGAAATGCAGCCTTCTCCAGCCCGATGTCCACGAACGCCGCCTGCATGCCGGGGAGCACCCGGACCACCCTTCCCTTGTAGATGTTGCCGATGATCCCCTTCACCCTGCTCCTCTCGACGTACAGCTCCGCAATGGTGCCATTTTCGATGAGCGCGATGCGGGTTTCGTGGGAGGTGGTGTTTATTACCAGTTCGTTTCCCATGCTAACCCCTTCCTATATTTAAATTTCAAAACATGTGCGAAATCTCAGCATTCCAGGTTCAGCTTGTCCTACCGCAAGGGCTCGGGTTTCCGTGCCTTTGGGTCGAGCGTCGAACCGGGAACGGCTTTTATTCGGTAAAGAGGACTTCCAGCTTCTCCAGCCGGGCCTCTTTCAGCGCCTCGGGCTCCACGCCAAGGATGGCGCAGGCGAATTCGACCGGCTTGCCGCGGCCGACTACCATCTCCAGCGCGCTCCCATCGACCTTCAATTCGGCCAGTTCATGGCGCAGGTCGAACTCGGTGGCTTTCCCCTTCTTTTCACGCTTAAGCGGCGACGACTCCAGGGCGAGGAACGCGTCTACCTTCGCCTGCAGGTCATGCGCAAGCTCTTCCGGGAGAGTCACCCGGTAGCGCACCTTGTCCATGATTACGGAGAGCGCCGGCGCCCGCAGCGGAATTTCAACCGCCTCCAGAACCCGGACCCCCTCGGGGAGGCTCCGGTTCAGGGCTCGCTCCAGCTCGGCCGCCGTATAGCCGGCATTAACCTCGAAATCCATGTACTCCGCATAGGAGACGATACCCACCGATAGCGCCGTGGCGAAGGAAAATTTCGGGTGCGGGTGGAACCCCTGTGAGTAGCGTATCGGGATCCTGGAGCGTCCGACCGCCCTGGTGAACAGGGTGAGCATCTCCAGGTGGCTCAAAAAGCGCATCCGTCCCACCTTCTCGAAGCGGATCCTGATCCGCTGCGCCTCCTCGACCGGCGCCTCGGACGCAGCTTCCGTGGCATAGGTGTCGAAGGGGACGGGGTCCTTCAATCTCAGCTTGATCTTGTCGAAATCGCAGACGCCGCAACCGGTGCATTTGTCGAAGCGGCAGTCAGGGGTTGCCTCCTCTTTCAGCGCCGCCGCGCGCTCGGCGAGCAGGAACTCTTTCTTGATGCCGCAGTCGATGTGATCCCAGGGAAGCGGCTCGTCAGCCTCGCGCCGGCGCAGGTAAAACGCGGCGTCGATGCCGCTATTCTCGAAGGCCTGCGCCCACTTCAGCCGGTCGAAGTGCTCCCACCAACCGTCGAAGCGGCAGCCCAGGCGATGCGCCTCGATGAGCAGGCGCGACAGCCGCCGGTCGCCGCGGGCGAACACCCCTTCCATCCCGGAGAGGGAGGCGTCCTGCCATTTCATGATCAGCTTTTTCTTTTTCAGCTCGCCGCGCAGGTGGCGCTGCTTGTCGACGATCTCTTCCTCCGTGATCTGCGGCTCCCACTGGAACGGCGTGTGGGGCTTGGGAACGAAGCTGGAGACCGATACGTTTACGTCGCCGCCGTTACCGGCGAATTTCCCCTGGCGCTTCACCTCGCGGGAGATCTCCACGATGCGGTCCACGTCTTCCATGGTCTCGGTGGGAAGGCCGATCATGAAGTAGAGCTTGATCAGCCGCCAGCCGTTGCTGTAGACCGCGCGGGCGTTCTCCAGAAGCGCCTCCTCGCTGATCCCTTTGTTGATCACCTTTCTAAGCCGCTCGCTCCCCGCCTCGGGTGCCAGGGTGAAACCGGTCTTCCTGACCCGGCGGATCTCCTCGGCCATTTCGGGGCTGAGGCTTCCCACCCGCATGGAGGGGAGGGAAACCGCCTTCTTTTGGGAGGCGTAGCGGTCCATGAGCCCCTTCAATAGCGGAGTGAGGCAGCCGTAATCGCCGGTGGAAAGCGACAAGAGCGATACCTCGTCGTACCCGGTGTTGCCCAGGGTCTCCTCGACGATCTCCAGCACCCGCTCCGGGCTCCGCTCGCGCACAGGCCGGTAAATATACCCTGCCTGGCAGAACCTGCAACCCCTCGTGCAGCCACGGGAAATCTCGACGCTCACCCTGTCGTGAACGGTCTTCAGGAAGGGGACTACCGGAGACGTCGGGTAGTAGGCGCTCTCCAGGTCTGCCACGAAGCGCCGCTTCACGCTCCGATACCCCTCCAGAAGCGGGGTGACCTTTTCGATCCTGCCGTCGGCGAGATAGCTCACTTCGAAGAAAGAAGGGACGTAAACCCCCTCGATGCGGGCGAGGCGCTCCAGGAGCACCCTCTTCGGCAGCTTCTCCTCTTTCCAGTTGCGAACGCAGTCGGCGATCTCAACTATCGCCTCCTCTCCGTCCCCGATCAGGAAGGCGTCGAAAAAGTCGGCCAGGGGCTCCGGGTTGTAGGCGCAGGGACCGCCGCCCAGGATCAAGGGGTACCCTTCGCTTCGCTCAGAGGCGAGCAGCGGGATTCCGGACAGGTCCAGCATGTTCATTATGTTGGTGTAGGAGAGCTCGTACTGCAGCGTGAAGCCCACGATGTCGGCCTCGATCAGCGGCAGGCCGCGCTCCAGCGTCACCAGCGGCTTGCCCTGACTCCTGAGCGACTCCTCGAGGTCGGGCCAGGGCGCATAGGCGCGCTCGGGCATGATCCAGGGGACCTGTTTCAGCACTCCGTAGAGAACCTGCAGGCCCAGGTGGCTCATCCCTATTTCATAGACGTCAGGGAAAGCGAGCACGAACTCGAGCGCCCCCTCCCTGCCGGAAACCGTTCCCATCTCCCCGCCCATGTAGCGGGCGGGCTTTTCTACTGACAAAAGTATGTTATTGCTCAAAAAACCCCCAAGTGCGCTTTTCAGCTAAGACCGGGCATGATAACAAATATTCTTCAGCACTGGCAAGGTAATATGCCCCGATGCCGCCGCAAAAGGGGAGATCCGAACCAAATGGTACCTCATTTGCGGTACTCATTGGAGGAAATGAGGTTGCATTTTAATGTGCGACAGGAAGCTGTCCAAGTGGAGTTCCTTAAATTCCGGTACTTTGCATTATAATGAGGATGTGGCACGGTACCTGCTAATGGGTAGGGAGTTGCTTACTTTTCAAAAAGGAGATTCACCATGAAAAAAGTTATTTCCTCCGTAGTTGCTGCTCTCGTTGCTGTTGCTTTCGCTGGCGTTGTTTTCGCTGCTGACGCAGCACCGGCTGCTGCTCCGGCTGCAGAAGTGAAGAAAGAAGAAAAAGCTCCGGCTAAGAAAGCTGCTCCGAAGAAGAAAAAAGCTGCTAAGAAAGCCGCTGCTAAAAAAGCAGAGAAGAAAGAAGAAGCACCGGCAGCTGCTCCGGCTGCAAAGTAATTTCCTTTTAAAGGAAATTCAGAAGGCCGCATCGCAAGATGCGGCCTTTTTTTATGCCGTTCCCAAACCAGTGGCAAGCGTAAAAATAAAAGGGGCACCGTTTCACACGGTTGCCCCTTTTGTTTTCTGCTACAGTGCCGCGACGGCTAAGCCGCCACCTGCACCTTATTCTTTCTGCCAGACGTAAGCCGGGTCGAAATAAGGATCGTAAAAGCCGGGATAGGCGAGGAAGAATGTGGCGGTCTCCCCGGCGCCGGCTACGGTGCGCACAACGGTCATGCCGATCCCCTTCAGCGGCCCCACGGTGAGCCCCTTGGCAAAGCCGTCGTCCCTGCAGGTCAGGTAGATCTGCTTGGGGAACTCCATCCACCCAGTGCCGATATTGGCCACGCCACGCACAAGCTTGTTGGCCATGCCGTCAACCACCTCCTGCGGGGAAGCGCTGTCCACACTGCGGTCATCGGCTTGCACCATCTCTACCGAACCTGCCAGGGCCAGCACCAACAGTGCCATCACCACGACGTACTTGCGCATATAGATCTACTCTCCCTTGTTAACTGCGGGTTCGGCTGGCTCGTCGACGGGCTCCGCTCTCGGTTCGACCCTCTTTGCCCCCCATCCCTGCCAGACGTATTCCGGCTGGATCATGGAATCGTAGTAGCCAGGCTGCGGCACTGCAAAGAAAACGGTCTCAGTCAGACCGGTGAAGAGGCGGTAGACAGCCATCCCCATCCCCTTGAGCGGCCCGACCACGTAACCGACAGCACCCCGGTCCCGCACGGTGAGGTACGACTGTTTCGGGATCTCGACGACCGAAGTGGCGACGTTCGTCACCCCCCGGACCAGCTTGAACGCCATCTTTTCGGCTATGGCTTCGGGTTGCTGCCCCTCCATCGCGAAAGAAGACGTGGCAAAGAGCATGACAAGCAACAGGGATAACACGGTCACCTTGGTGCGCATTTTGGCTCCTCTTCGGGCTACGGGTCGGTAAAAACTCATGTTCTTTTAACATACATGCCTCTCATTGGCAAGAACGGCCTCACGCCGCGACCGACGCCAACGCGGTCGATACCTTCATGACCGGAGGAGCTGTTGGTAGAGGCGGATCGACTTTGGGACAGGTGATCTCCCCTCGCCCTCTGGGAGAGGGGCGGGGGTGAGGGTGGTACTGTCAAAAAGAAAGGCGCGACTCTCATGTGAGCCGCGCCTTTCTTTTTCAATATCGACTAAACAGCGGTTGGAGCTACTTGCCGTGCTTCTTCTTTAGGTACTCGGCAACCCCTTCGGTGGAAGCCTTCATCGACTCCTCGCCTTCCTGCCAGTTGGCCGGGCAGACCTCGCCGCCGTGGGTTTCCACGAACTGCAGCGCATCCAGCATCCTGAGCGCCTCGCCTACGCTCCTGCCCAGCGGCAGGTCGTTGATGACGGTGTGGCGGACGACGCCCTTGGTGTCGATCAGGAAGAGCCCGCGCAGGGCGACCGATTCGTTGAACAGGATGCCGTAGGACCTCGCAATCGACTTGTCCAGGTCCTCAACCAGCGGGTACTGGACGTTGCCGATGCCGCCGTTCTCGACCGAGGTGTTCTTCCAGGCGAGATGGGTGAACCTGGAGTCGACGGAAACACCGATCACCTCGCAGTTCTTCGCCTTGAAGTCCGCCACCCGCTTGTCGAAAGCGAGGATCTCGGAGGGGCAGACGAAGGTGAAGTCGAGCGGATAGAAAAAGAGCACGACATATTTGCCGCGGTATTTCGAGAGGGTGAGCTCGGCGAACGAGTTGTCAGGCAGCACCGCCTGCGCAGTAAAATCGGGGGCTTCCTTAGTAACCAAGGTTGTAAGACTCATAAGCGCTGTTCTCCTTTGAGTGCTGATTGGAAATCTAATGTGGAGAACTGTACCAGCAGCCACATTGGGTGTCAATCAAAAAAAGGACTAAAAGCATCTTATTTGTCTTTCGACTACTAACGCTCGATAATTTCGCCCCTGATACTGATAGTTACCTCCCTGAAGGGGATCTCCATACCTGACGCCGCCAGGGCCTGGCGGGCCGCCATCACGATGCCGCCGCAGCAGGGAACCTCCATCCTCAACACGGTGATCCCCTTGATGCCGGAGACCTTGAAGAGCTCGGTCAGCTTGTTGAGGTAGGCGTTGTTGTCATCCAGCTTCGGGCAGCCGACCACTACCGCCTTGCCGGCCAGGAAATCCTGATGGTAGTTGCCGTAGGCAAAGGGTACGCAGTCGGCGGTGATGAGGAGCTCTGCGTCCTTGAAGTACGGCGCGGTCACCGGCACCAGGTGCAGCTGCACCGGCCATTGCGCCAGCTGGCTCTGCACCGGGCCTGCGGCGGGGGAGCTTGCAGCAGGAGCGGGGGCGAAGCTTTGCATCCTGGATCCAGGGCAGCCTCCACCATGACCATGACCGTGCCCATGACCTGCGCCGTGGCCATGTCCGTGTCCCGCGCCGTGGCCGTGCGCCTGCGCCTTGGGCGTCACACCTTGTGCCTGCAGGTGTTTCTCCACCGCATCTTCATCGAACTCATCCGCTTCGCGCTCGATGATGGTGATGGCGTCCCGCGGGCAGTCGCCCAGGCAGGCCCCCAGTCCGTCGCAGAGGTTGTCGGCGGAGATCTGCGCCTTGCCGTCCACGATCTTAATGGCTCCTTCCGCACAGGAAGGGACACAGAGGCCGCAGCCGTCGCACTTGTCCTGGTCGATGTTAACTATTTTCCTGATCATCTTTTACCCCCAATGTCTCAATTTGTTCCTGATTTATAGTCGTCTGTCAGAAGAAGTAGTGCCACAGGAGATCGAGCCTGCCGCGCAGCATGAGACGCTTTCCGGAATAGGCCATGACCTCTTTGATCTTTGCCCTTTGCACCTTCCCGTAGCAGTGCACGTGGCAATGCTTGCAAGTCGGTTTTGGGTCGAGCGGGCATTTCTCTCTCTTCAGCTTAGCGTAGCTCAGAAGCTCGTCGCACTCAGCACAGAGCTTGCCCTTTTCGCTTTTGTGCTTGCTGCGGCAGTAACAGCTGATGAAGGTCTCCAGGACCCTGATGTCTTTTTCCTGCTTTTGCTTGTTTTCCATGTCTGTCACCATAACAAAGGAGCGTGGATTTCCTCATGACCAAAGTCAAGAGAATAAACATTGCACCCTTTGCCTTTGCAGCTTCTTTGTGCTATTTTCCTTTGAATGAATACCAATATGGAAAAAGTCATCATCCCTCGCGCAGAGCACAGCGTCTCCCGCTCCCAATTGAGCCCCAACGCGGTAAAAACACTCTACAAGCTGAAGGAACAAGGCTTCACCGCCTACCTGGTGGGAGGCGGTGTCCGCGACCTGCTGCTGGGGCGCGAGCCCAAGGATTTTGACGTGGTGACCGACGCCACCCCGGCCCAACTCAAGAAGATGTTCCGTAACTGCCGGCTGATCGGCCGCCGATTCCGGCTGGCGCACCTGCATTTCCACGATGAGATCATAGAGGTAGCAACATTCCGTTCCATGGTCGATCCTTCAGCCGAAGCCCCAGCCGAGGAAGCCGCTGAAACGCTCTCAGAAGCGGCTCAGGAGCTCCCCCGGGAAGCGGCCGCAGAAGCCGAGTTCCCCGAAGAGGAGCGCGAAGGGCGCCGCCGCCGCGGCCATCACGGCCCCAGCATGCTGAAGAGCGAAGACGGCATGGTGCTCAGGGACAACGTCTTCGGCACCCCGGAGGAGGACGCGGTTCGCCGCGACTTCACCGTGAACGCCCTTTTCTACAACATCGCCGACTTCTCCATCATCGACCACGTAGGCGGTATGGAAGACCTGAAGCAGGGACTGATCCGCACCATCGGCGACCCGCTGGTCCGCTTCACCGAGGACCCGGTCCGCATGATCCGGGCCATCCGCTTCGCCTCCATGCTCGGTTTCAACATCGAGGAGCGTACCGAAGCCGCCATCGAGGAGCTCTGCGGCACCATCAGCAAGGCGACGCCGCCGCGGCTCTACGAGGAGGTGCTGAAACTCCTCCTTCTTGGGGCCGGCGAGAGGACCTACCAGATGATGCGCCACAGCGGGCTCTTCGCGCCGCTCTTCCCCCACTTCGACGCCTGGCTGGAGCGTGAGTCCGAAGGGTATCCCCATGTCCGGGTGAGCAAGGGGCTGGAATGGGTGGACGAGCTGATCGGGCAGGACGAGCCGGTCTCACAGCCGCTGCTCATCGCGCTCGTTTTCGGCGAGTACCTCGAGGAGAAGATCGCCGAGTTCCGGGAGACCGGGCTGCCGCCGCAGCAGGCGGCCGATGCCGCGGTAGCCGCTTTTGCCGGGGAGCTGAGCCCCACCGTGACCGTCCCCAACCGGGTACTGGTCGCCGTGCGGGACATCCTTTCCCTTCAGCTCCGCTTCCAGAAGACCCCGGGGAGGAACGGTCGCGGCGTGATCGGCAGGCCTTCCTTTCTGGACGCACTGCAGTACCTGCGTTTCCTGGAAAAACTCACGCCGCCGAAGAAGTCGCTTGCCGACTGGTGGGAGCGCTACGCGCTGCAGCAGACGGCGGGGCTGCCAGCGGCAGACGTCGCGGCTCCAGGCGAGGCAGAGAAAGCCCCCGCGAAGAAAAAGCGCAGGAGAAGGAGGCGGAGGAAGCCCTCCCCCATGCCCGCGGAATAGTCAGAACTGTCCAAAACGAAGCCCCCTCATGCGCCAGTCGCGAGGGGGCTTTTTGTTGTCAATTGTCCATCGTCAATTGTCAATTGCTTCTCGGGTTTGCGTCAATTGCTTTTCAGGATTTCCTTGACCTCCAGCCGCTTGATCTTGTCCCTCAGCTCCGCCGCACGCTCGAATTCCTGGGCCTTCGCCGCCGCCAGCATCTCCTTTCTCAGCCTCTTCAGCGTCTTCTCCAGCTCCTTGACGCTCACGAACTCCTCGGCCGAGGCCGGCACCGTGACCCAGTCCTTCTCCTCGGGGGCCTGCAGCACGTTCCCGATCAGCCGCCGCACGCTCTCAGGTGTTATGCCGTGCTCCTCGTTGTAGGCGGTCTGGAGCGCTCGCCTTCTCAGGGTCTCGTCGATCGCCGCCTGCATGGAGCCGGTCACCTTGTCCGCGTACATGAGCACGCGCCCCGACACGTTCCTCGCCGCGCGCCCGCAGGTCTGGATCAGCGACCTGGTGGAACGCAGGAAACCTTCCTTGTCCGCATCGAGGATCGCCACCAGCGAGACCTCGGGGAGGTCGAGCCCTTCCCTGAGCAGGTTGATCCCGACCAGGAGGTCGAACTCACCGAGTCTTAAGTCCCTGAGGATCTCCATGCGCTGGAAGGTGTCGATGTCGGAGTGCAGGTAACGGACGCGGATCCCGAGCTCGCGGTAGTAGTCGGTGAGCTCCTCGGCCATGCGCTTGGTGAGGGTGGTGACCAGCACCCTTTCTCCCCTGGCCGCCGTCTCGCGCGCCTCGTGCAGCAGGTCGTCCACCTGCCCTGCGGCAGGGCGCACCTCGATGGCCGGGTCGATGAGGCCGGTGGGGCGGATCAGCTGCTCGACCACCACCCCTTCAGCCTGCTTCAACTCGTAGTCCGCCGGGGTTGCGGAAACGTAGATGGTCTGGTGCAGCTTCTTCTGGAACTCCTGGAAGGTGAGCGGGCGGTTGTCGAGGGCGGAGGGGAGCCTGAAGCCGTAGTTCACCAGGGTCTCCTTGCGGCTGCGGTCGCCGCGGTACATCCCCCCCACCTGGGAAACCGTGATGTGGGACTCGTCGATCACCAGCAGGAAGTCCTTGGGAAAGTAGTCGATCAGCGTGTAGGGGGGCTCTCCAGCGGCACGGCCGTCGAAGTGGCGCGAGTAGTTCTCGATCCCCTGGCAAAATCCCATCTCTTCCATCATCTCGATGTCGAAGAAGGTCCGCTGCTCGATGCGCTGCGCCTCCAGGAGCATGTTCTGCGACTTGAAGTAGCGGATCCGCTCCTCCAGCTCGACCCGGATCTGCTCCACGGCCCGCTCCAGGGTCTGCCGGCTGGCGACGTAGTGGGAGGCGGGGTAGATGGCGCAGCGGGAAAGCTTCTGCAGCTGCACCCCGCGCAGGGGGTCTATCTCGGAGATGGCGTCGACCGTGTCCCCGAAGAATTCGATCCTTAGCGCGCGCTCGTCGTCGTGTGCGGGAAAGACCTCGACCGTGTCCCCCCTGACCCGGAAGGAGCCACGGTGGAAATCGACGTCGTTTCTTTGGTACTGGATCGCCACCAGCCGCTGCAAAAGCTCGTCGCGCCCCACCTCGTCCCCTTCCCGGAAGCGGATCTGCATCTCCTGGTACGATTCAGGCGAGCCTATGCCGTAGATGCAGGAAACCGAGGCGACGATGATTACGTCGCGGCGGGTCAAGAGGCTCCTGGTGGCGGAGTGGCGGAACTTGTCGATCTCGTCGTTGATCGAGGAGTCCTTCTCGATGAAGGTGTCGGAGGAGGGGATATAGGCTTCAGGCTGGTAGTAGTCGTAGTAGGAGACGAAATATTCGACGGCGTTGTTCGGGAAGAGTTCCTTGAACTCGCCGTAGAGCTGGGCGGCCAGCGTCTTGTTGGGCGCAAGCACCAGGGTTGGGCAGTTGCAGCGCGCGATGACCTGGGCCATGGTGAAGGTCTTGCCCGACCCGGTGACACCTAGAAGCACCTGGTGCTGGTCGCCCCTCAGCACCCCGTCGGCCAGTTCTCCAATCGCCCTGGGCTGGTCGCCGCGGGGCTCGAAGTTCGTTACCAGTTCGAATTTGTCCATGCCGGGGATATTAGCAGGCCTCGGCGCGGCTTGGCAACAGGGTGATCAGGCGGTCGCGCAATTTCTCTGGGGCGGGAGCTGGTTGACGCTCAACCAGTAGTTCATCACCTGCTTCATGTTGTCGCAGAACTGGCCGTAGTCGACGGGTTTCCGGATGTAGCTGTTGGCCCCCAGGCGGTAGCTGTCCAGTATGTCCTGTTCCTCGGTGGAGGAGGTGAAGACGATGACGGGGATGGAGCGGGTCCTGCCGTCCTCGCGCATGCGCCTGAGCACCTCCAGGCCGTTCACCTTGGGGAGCTTGAGATCGAGGAGCACGAGGAGCGGGTTTGCCAGGGTATCCCTCTCGGAGTGGCCGCCGGTTGCGAAGAGGTAATCGAGCGCCTCTGCGCCGTCGCGCGCAACCACGATGCCGTGCGGCATGTGCTTTCGCACCGCCCGCAGGGTCAGAGCCTCGTCGTCAGGGTTGTCTTCGACCAGCAGGATCGTCTTATTCATCGGGGTTCTCCTTACTTACAGCATTAACAGCAATAAGCATATAACAAAGTAAATATATTAACGCAATATTTTTAATAATCTTTCTCTAAACTTGATTTTAATCCTGCCTTGATTTTTTGAGGCGCCGATGCCATACTGCAGCATCTTCAGCTATCTGAAAGGGAGGAAGCCTATGTTTGGATTCGGCATGCCGGAGCTCATAATAATATTGGTGATCGTGCTGGTCGTCTTCGGTGCCGGACGTCTCCCGGAAATCGGAGGGGCGCTGGGCAAGAGCATCAGGAACTTCAAGAAGGCTTCAAGTGGCAAGGAAGAGATCGAGATTAAAGCCGGACGCCCCGAGGACGACAAGAAGCCAAACTGACCTCGGAGCCACTGGCGACGATCGAAGGTCCCCGCAGCACAGGGGGACCTTTTTCTATTTTCAGCTGCACGGCAAGCCACACTGCAGCATCGAATAAATCAGCCAAGGGGCGCTCTCAGCGCCGGCTGCGACTGACAGACCGTCGTAGTGCAGGCCAAGGAGGTGCTTGTGAGGGCTGAACGATCTTGGGAAGCTGTTCCTCTTGAAGTGCATGGATGAGGTGTACCGGGAGAAGGGGCTAAAGGGAGCACCAGGCAAGAATGACCGCACTAGCGAAACTGAAGCTCCCCTGCAGATATATGAGCAGCTAAACTTCCTATTGCCTGGGGTTCAGCCCCAGGTCTTCCGATAACCAGAACCTAAGGATATCAGGGTTCAACGGTTTCGGGAGCACCGCCAGCACCCCTAGATTTCTGCACTCCTCCAGATCTTTCGGGTCTTCCGAGGAGGAGAGGGCGAAGACCTTCAGCCTCTTGGTCCGCTCGTCACTACGGATCCTCTGCAGCACGCCGACACCATCGATCTTGGGCAGCTTCATGTCGAGAAGCACGAAATCAGGCTCGTTATGCGTGTTTCCCTCCGTGGCCTCTCCCAACAGGATACCTAGCGCCTCAGCACCGTCGCGCGCGACAGCGACGTTGCTGTACCCCGCTTTCCTCAAGGCACGCAGTGCAAGTTCTTCGCAATTGCTGTTATCCTCTACGAGCAAAATCTCAGCGTCTTGCATAAGGGCCTCCACAAACTGCGGTTCTCGGTCTCACTGTCTGGCTGCACCTGAAGGAACTCTGCCATCCGCTTTGCTGCAAATGTCTGGACGACTCAGCAACCGGGTTGTGTCTGTCATAGCGCTTTTCTTTCTCTCTAAAGGACAGAAGGCTCTGTCACGAATCAGCAGTTACCCGAGTTCTTGGGAGCTGTTTGTCACTGATAGGTAACGATCTCCTGAGTACGCGATAATTTTATAACATACATTAACGTATACACAAGCATTCTTTTTAACTGTCATAAAAAAAGGCGGCAGCGCACCGGAGAGCTTTCCTTCCCGGTGCGCTGCCGCCTCTTTAGCTGTATTTTGTCCCCTACCCCTCTACCGGGGCTCCCCGGGAGGACTTGCGACCCTCCCGCTTGTTTCTTTGGAACTGCAGCGCGATCTCGTGCTGCTGCTCTTTCCCCAGTGCCTTTCTGGCCAGCTTGAACACCTCGCGCTCTTCTTCCTGCATGTGATGCTCGACGATCTCGTTCAGGACCTGCAGCTTCGCCGTCCAGCGCTCGTCATCGACTGCGAGCGCCTGGAAGGTGCCGAGCATGGTCTTTGCGACCTGGTGCTCCTCGAACGCCTGCAGCACCTTGTCGCGCATCTCCTCGTTCTGCTCCAGCACGCTGTAGAAGAAACGCTCCTCGCCTTCCATGTGAATTTCCAGTTCCTCTTCCAACTGGGCGAACAGCTTCTGCAGCGTGGAGATTTCCTTGCGGCCGGCTTTTTGCACCTTGTCGAACAGGTAACGGGCCTTCTCATGATCCTGCTTCAGCACGTCGAAGATGGTAAGTTCCGCCGATTTGCCGTGCGATTCGCTGCTTGATTTGCTAGTTGGCATCTCCTTTCCTCCTGTTTTTGCCTAAGCCGCCCGCTTTCCTCCCGCGCCTGATGGAGCCTCACCTTCCCTGGCGACGGTCCCCGCCGCTCGCGAGGAGGGACGCGAAGCGGGTTCAGGGCATGGCGTCAGGCGCTCCCCCTCGGCTTGGGCTTGTCGGAGCTCGCAAAATCTGCCTTTGCCTCTCCTTCGGAGCCGATGTCGCCTGCGCCGGTCTGCCTGAGGATGTCCATGGCCCGTTTTTTCCAGTCGGCGTTGTCGCAGTGTACCGAGAGGAGGATGCCCCCTTCCTTGACCCGCCCCTCGTAGCGCTTCGCCTCGTACTCGGGGATCCCCATCCCCACGAGCGCACCGGCAATGCCGCCGATCACGCCGCCTGCACCGACGCCGGCGAGCGCTGCCACAATCGGGCCCGCCGCGATGAAGGGGCCTACGCCGGGGATCGCCAAGGCGCCGATGCCGGTGAGCCAGCCGAGAGCGCCGCCGATGACCGCGCCGGTCCCAGCCCCTGCACTCGACCCCTCGGGGACCTTGGTGTGCTTTTCGTGGGCGAAATCCTTGGTGCCGACGTTCTCGGAGAAAAGGACAGAGATGTCGGTGTTGCGGAAATCTGCCGCCCTAAGCGCGTCGACGGCGTTCTCCACGCTCTCCCTGCTGTGATAGATACCGAATACTGCAATGTTTTTTGCCATGACAGCCTCCTTTTTAGCTTTCCTTCCGGTTATGGTGCCTGGCTACTTCTTCTTCGGAGGTTCCGGCACCTTGGCCCCTTTTTCGCGTGCCTCCGACAGGCCAATTGCCACGGCCTGCTTGCGGTCGGTCACCTTCTTGCCGCTGCCGCTTTTCAATTCGCCCTTTTTGTATTTGTCCATCACTTCATGCACCGTTTCTTGTGCTTTCTTCCCGTACTTAGGCATGTGGCCTCCCCGTATCCCGTAGTTCCCGCGCCAGACGGCCGCGGCTAGATCCGCTCCATGAAAACCAGCAGCAGCAGAACCACCAGCACCACTCCGAGGCCGCCGCTCGGGAAGTACCCCCATCCCTCGCTGTAGGGCCAGGCAGGGAGTGCCGCGATGACCAGCAGGATCAGAATCAGCAGCAAGACGTTTCTCATAGCCACCTCCTTTACCTTTGCGGCGTCCTTATCTAGCGCTTTTTACCGAGCGCCGTAACATCCCTCTCGAAGGTGGGGAGGATCGCTTTGAAGAAGGCGTTGCGCACAAGCTGCACCACGATCTGCCAGGTGCTGGTCTGCGGGTTTTTCAGAGGGCCGGAGATGTCGGCCTTGGTCGCCACCTGCTCCCGCGGCTTGTTTTCCAGAAGCTTCGCTATCCCCCCGATCAGGATCTCCTTCACCTGCTTGAAGAACCCCTTGTTCTTGTCCTGGCGCCGGTCGTAGACTTTCATGTCCTTGAAAAAGGGCTTGATGTACCCGTCCACCCTCTCGTTTTTCACATGCAGCTCGGTCACCAGCGAAAAAGTCCCGGCGGTGACGTCGAAATCCCCGTAGCTTCGGAGCAGGTCGTTCAGGGAGGTGAGCTGCGTGTTGGAGATCTTCAAGTAGAGGTCGAAGTCCGGCCCGTTCTTCTCGGGGCGGAAGTCCCCGGAGGCTTCTGTCGCGCCGCTTCCCATGAACTTGCCGGTCAGTTTCGCCTTCGCGGGACCGCGCGAGAACTGGTTGGAGAAGTTGCTCAGGCTGAAATCGGTGTCGGCCACGAAGATCCGGAACTTCTTGCCGCCGGCGTTGTACAACATCCCGAGGTCGGAGCGGACCAGGTCGAACCGGTCGATGCTCAGCACCAGGTTCGGCTTGTTGCTCACCTCCTTGGCCGCCTCTTTCACCTTTTCCGCCCTTCTTTTCTCCACCGCCGCCGTCTCTTCCGAGTGGAGATAGGTCATGGTGACCCCGCTGATCACCAGCTTCTTCAGGCGCGCGGTCTGCACCTTCCGCCCGTACTCGATGTCCCCGTTGCCGCTCAAAACGCCGCCTTTGACCGACATGTTGTAGCGGGCCAGCACCGGCTGAAAGTAGTCGAGGGGCACCTTTTCCAGCTTGAGGTCGGCCTTCACCGCCGGGGTCGGCTCGGCGAGGAAATTCGCCTTCCCGTCGACGGTCCCGTGGCCGGTTTTGAAGATGTCGGTCTCGAGGTGGAAGGATGAGGGGTAGACCTTGTCAGGGAGGTGGATGTTGCGGATGTTGTTCGCCTCAAGGTCCAGGTTGCTCAGCACGAGGGGGTGCTTGGGGTCCTGATCGATATAGGTGATGCTGGCGTCGTTGATCTTCAAGAGGTTGATCTTCAAGGGGTAGATCGCCTCCACCGCCTGCTGCCACCCCTTTTCCTTGATGGGAACCTTGCTCTGTGCCTCGGCTTTCAGCTGGGTCAGGTTGATGTGGATCTTCGGTTCGTCGAGCCTCATCTCGCCGACGAGCTTCCCGGCGAGTATCTCGCGCCAGTGGACGCTGGCCCGCAGGTACGGGAACTCCGCCACCGGCGGCTCAGGGTGCGCCTGCTGAGAAACGGTGAGCCCCTTGAGCGTGATTGAGAGCCCGATCAGGCTGAAATGGAGCTTGGGAAGACGGACAGAATACCCCTTGAGGCTCTGGTTCATCTTCTTCTCGGTGATGCGCCGCAGCGGTTCGTCGATGAAAAAGCTGGCGATGAACACGACGACGATGAGTGCGACGATGACGTCCGCTATCATGAGCAGCGGCTTCGCGCTCAACAGCTTTCTACCGGCGCCGGGCGCTTTGTTCCCGCTTTCTTCAGCCATGTCTATCTCCAGGGCCCGCGCCGCTCCCTGTCACCTCAAGATTAAATGCCGCTAACAAATGTAGGCGGTCGCTTTGCTTTGTCAATGCTCGCGGGCGCTTTTACTGCCGATCCCGACGGCAGAAAAATGTGGCCGGCATTGAACTTTGTGCAATGCCCTTTGCGAATGCTTCATGAATAGCGCTGCCCAGGCAGAAGAGCAGGCAAGCAGAGGGCGAAGCGCCTCATTCATGGTAAAATTCCCCCTGTTTCTGCTAATTCGTCAAATGAGAACCTGCGCCGTCCCCAGGCTGGGAAAGTACGGCGAGGTGAGGAGGTGAAACATGAGGGCGATGTGGTCAGGTTCAATCAGCTTCGGGCTGGTGAACATACCGGTGAAGCTTTACAGCGGCTCCCAGAGCAACACTCTCGATCTGGACATGTTGCGCAAGAGTGATCTCTGCCCCATCAAGTACCTGAGGGTCTGCAAGAACGACAACCAGGAGGTCCCCTACGAGGAGATCGTGAAGGGGTATGAGTACAGCGACGGCGAGTACATCGTCTTGACCGACCAGGACTTCGAGAACGCGAGCCTTGAAAAGACGCACCTCATCGACATCGTCGACTTCATCGACGAGCGGGAGATCGACACCAGGTTCTTCGAGAAGCCGTACTACCTGGAGCCCGAGAAGACCGGTCCCAAGGCGTATGCCCTTTTGAGAGAGGCGCTGAAGCGCTCAGGGAAGGTGGGAGTGGCGCATTACGTGCTGAGGAACAGGGGGAGCATCGGGATTCTGAGGCCCCTGGACAAGGTGCTGGTGCTGAACCAGATCAGGTACGCCGAAGAGGTGCGGGACGCGGCCGACCTGAAACTCCCCGGGGACGAGAACCTGCGCGAGCAGGAGGTGGCGCTGGCGCTTTCCCTCATCGACCAGCTGACGGTGAAATTCGACCCGGAAAAATACAAGGACCAGTACGTGGACGACCTGAAACGTATCATCGAGGAAAAGGCCCAGGGAAGGACGCCCGCGCCCCAGGCGAAACAGCCTCCTCCGCCGAAGGTCGCCGACATGATGGCGCTTTTGAAGGAGAGCATAAAACAGAAAAGGAAGGAGGCGGCCTAGAGCCGCCAAAAGGGGACGGGCCACTCTTCCAGAACCGGCCCGTCCCTTTTGTCACAGCTTCTCCCGCGTCCCGACGATCCCACCCCCATTCTTCCCCGTCCAAAATCCCCCAACTCTATTGCAATCCAAAGTCGCTGTGTTAGCTTATTTGAATTCTTAAAAGCCACTAATAAAAAGCAGCACTACTGCTTCTAAGGAGGATTAGCATGGAAACCAGCACAACTGAGCAAGGCCGCGCTTACCGCGGCCAGGCACACACGAGAGTTAACGTGGGGCCGGCGGAGCGCAAGGCATCGCTTGCAGGAGGCGCGGCCCTGGCGCTCTCCGGACTTTGGAGCGTAGGGAGGAGAAACTACCTCTCCGGCCTGGCCATGATCGCGAGCGGAGGGATGCTCCTTTACCGGGGGCAAACCGGGCACTGCGGCCTGTACGAAGCTATAGGGGTTGACACCGTGCACACACAAGAGTCGGGACTGCGCATAGAGAAGGTGGTGACCATAGGCCTGCCGCCGCACCAGGTCTACGAGTTCTGGCGCCGCCTGGAGAACCTGCCGCGTTTCATGAAGCACCTCGCGTCGGTGCAGGTCACCGGCGAGCGGACCTCACACTGGAAAGCGGTTGGCCCCGGCGGACTCAGCACGGAATGGGACGCGGAGATGATGGAGGACACCCCGGGACAACAGATCAGCTGGCACTCGGTGGGAAGCGCCGACATCCCGAACAAGGGGACGGTGGAGTTCAAGGAGGCCCCCGGCAACCGCGGCACCGAGGTGCGGGTGATCATCGACTACTACCCCCCCGGCGGCACTGCCGGAAGGGCCGCAGCCAGGATCGCCCACGGCCTAAACGCCCAGCAACTGGAGGAGGATCTCAAGCGCCTGAAGCAGATCCTCGAGGTGGGCGAGGAGACTACCGCCAGGCGCACCGTTGAGTAACTCAGGGCCGGGCGCCCCGGAACCTGGGCGCGACAAGGAGGAGATATGAGGGCAGTATGCTGGCATGGCAAGCAGGACGTGCGGGTGGACACGGTGCCAGACCCGGAGATCGTGCAGAAGGGGGACGTCATCGTCAAGGTCGCCCTCACCTGCATCTGCGGTTCCGACCTGCACCTTTACAACGGCTACGTCCCGACCATGAAGAAGGGTGACATCCTGGGGCACGAGTTCGTGGGCGAGATCGTCGCCGCGGGTCCCGCCGTCACCCGCTTCAGGGTCGGCGACCGCGTGATAGTCCCCTTTCCCATCAGCTGCGGCGCGTGCTGGTACTGCAAGCATGAGCTCTGGTCGCTTTGCGACAACTCGAACCCCAATTCCTGGATGATGGAGCATATCTACGGCGACACCGGCGGCGGGATCTTCGGTTACTCCCATCTCTACGGGGGGTACGCGGGCGGCCAGGCCGAGTATGTCCGGGTTCCCTTCGCCGACGTGGGGCTCGAGAAGATACCGGACGGGATACCGTACGAGCAGGTGGTGCTGTTAACGGACATCATGCCCACCGGCTACCAGGCCGCGGTCTACTGCAACATCAATCCGGGCGACACAGTCGCCGTCTGGGGGTGCGGACCGGTTGGGCTTTTGGCCATGAAATCGGCCAAGCTTCTCGGGGCCGAGCGGGTGATCGGCATCGATCGCTTCCCCGACCGCCTGCAGATGGCGCACAGCCAGTGCCAGGCGGAGGTGCTCAACTACGAGGAAGTGGACGTGGCCGAGCAGCTGCAGAACATGACCGGCGGCCGCGGCCCCGACTCCTGCATCGACGCGGTGGGGCTCGAAGCACGCGGCACCGGCATCGAGGACGTCTACGATCTGGTGAAGCAGACGCTGCACCTGGAGACCGACCGGGCCTCGGCGCTGCGCCAGCTGGTGAAGGCTTGCCGCAAGGGGGGGACCCTTTCCATCACCGGGGTCTACAGCGGGTTCATCGACAAGTTCCCGATGGGAGCCATCTTCGCCAAGGGGCTCACGCTCCGGGGAGGGCAGGCCCACGTGCACAAGTACCTCCCGCACCTGGTAAAGCTGGTCGCCGAGCAGCAGATCGATCCCTCATCCATCATCACCCACAGGATGTCGCTCGAGGACGCGCCGGAGGGGTACCGCACCTTCGTGAAGAAGCAGGATTCCTGCATCAAGATCGCGCTTAAACCGGAGCACGCCGCCCAGAAGAGCGAACCGGCCTCCGCGTGACCCGACCGCAGTCCAAAGGAGATACCAGATGCCGACCGAGGAAGAAAAGAAGTTCCCGCCGCAGCGCCAGGCGCAACCGGGAAAAGAAGCCGAGATGACACCCAGGCCGCAAAGCGGCGAGTTCGAATACCGTGGGTCCGGGAAGCTGCAGGGGAAAACCGCCCTCATCACCGGCGGCGACAGCGGCATCGGCCGGGCCGTCGCCATCGCTTTCGCCCGCGAGGGGGCCAACATCGCCTTCTGCTACCTGGAGGAAGACCAGGACGCGAAAGAGACCCGCGACATCGTGGAGCGCGAGGGGGTACGCTGCCTCGCTTTCAGGGGGGACGTGGGGCAGGAGCAGTTCTGCCTCGACATAGTCAACAAAACTGTGGGGGCGTTCGGCAAGCTGGACCTGCTGGTGAACAACGCGGCCGAGCAGCATTACTGCCAGGGGATCGAAGAGATTTCCTCAGAGCAATTGGAGCGGACCTTCAGGACCAATATCTTCGCGCAGTTCTACCTGGTTAAGGCCGCGCTGAAGCACCTGCAGGAGGGCTCCCGGATCATCAACACCACCTCGGTCACCGCCTACAAGGGAAACCCCAACCTTATCGACTACTCCTCCACCAAAGGAGCCATCGTCGCCTTCACCCGCTCGCTCGCCCTGTCGCTCGCCGAAAAGGGGATCCTGGTGAACGCCGTGGCGCCCGGTCCAATCTGGACCCCGCTCATCCCCGGGACCTTCCCGGAGGAGAAGACCGAGCAGTTCGGCGGCAACGTGCTTTTGAAGCGGGCGGGGCAGCCGGTGGAAGTGGCCCACAGCTACGTCTTCCTCGCCTCCGAAGGTGGCTCCTACATGACCGGCCAAGTTTTGCATCCAAACGGCGGGACCATCGTAGGAGGGTAGCTAACCCTTGCCCCGCAAGGTGGCAGGGTGACCTCATCAAGGAGTCGACCATGATCTCACTGCGCAGATACTTCAAGCTGGGCGACACGAGCTACAAGGAATTGGCAAAAAGGGCCTACAAGAAGTTCTCCGAGGAGGACTGCCCCGAGCACGCCGCCGCCATGGCCTACTACTTCCTGTTCGCCTCCTTTCCCTTCCTCCTCTTCCTGACCACGCTGATCGCGTACCTGCCGGTCCCGCACCTGCTGGAGTACGTGCTGGACAACGCGTCCAGGTTCCTTCCCGGCGAAACCTTCGCGCTGATCAAGGACAACATCCAGGCCCTTTTCACCAACAAGAAGCAAGGACTCCTCTCGACCGGGATCGTGCTCGCGCTCTGGGCCTCATCCAACGCCATCGTCTCCGTCATGGACGCCATGAACAACCTCTATGACGTCAAGGAAGGGCGCCCCTTCTGGAAGGTGCGCCTGATCGCCATCGGGCTGGTCGTCGGCCTCTCGTTGCTGTTCCTGCTGGCGATGGCGGCGCTCATGTTCGGCAACCAGATCGGCGACTACGTGGCAGGACTGATCAACTTCGGCGGCGCCTTCAAGGTGGTCTGGTTCGCAGCCCTGGTACCGGTCACCCTGTTCGTCCTCATACTCGCCATCGCCGTCATTTACTATTTCACCCCCGACGTGGAGCACCAGTGGGTCTGGATCAGCCCCGGCGCCGTGATCGCCATCCCGAGCTGGATCGTGATGTCACTCGCTTTCTCCTACTACATCAACAACTTTGGCTCCTACGACAAGACCTACGGCAGCATCGGTGCCGTCATCGTGCTGCTGCTCTGGCTTTACCTGACCGGGCTCATCATCCTGGCCGGCGCGGTGATCAACTCCGTCATCGAGCACAGCTCCGCGGAGGGGAAGAAGCCGGGCGAGAAGGTGGCGGGAGAGGTGAGCGCGCCCCGCGAGGACGTGAACGAGGAGATGAAGGAAGAAAAAGACGAGAAGCGCAGTTAAAAAAGTAAAAAGGGAAGTGGCTTCATCGGCTATGCAGGAGCGGAAAGATCCTGCGTGCACCGGCGGCTAAAGGCTTCCCTCCCCCGGATGGGGAGGGTCAGGGAGGGGGAAGTCCATCGCAGATCGCTCAATCGGTCCGGTCGGAGCTGAGATAGGCCCGGGCCTTGGGTAGGCTCTCCGGGAAGGTGTCCAGCATGAAATGAAGCAGCTTCTCCCGCACCTCACAGCGCAGGTCCCAGACGGAAGGGGCATCGGACGCGCTCATCAGGGCTCGCAGCTCAATGCTCCTCTCCGTAGCGTTCGTCACCTGCAGGCTCCAGACCCGCCCATCCCACTTCTTGGATGCCAACAGTATCTCGTGCAGTTGCTGCCGCACCCGCTCCACCGGAAGCGAGAAGTCCGCCTGGAAGAAGACCGTCCCCAAAAGTTCCGAGGAGCGCCGGGTCCAGTTCTGGAACGGCTTCTCCAGGAAGTAGGTCACCGGAACCAGGAGCCTGCGCTGGTCCCAGATCTTAACCACCACGTAGGTCAGCGTTATCTCCTCGATGTTTCCGTACTCCCCCTCAACCAGCACCACGTCGTTGATCCGGATCGGCTGGGTGACCGCGATCTGCAGCCCCGCGAAAAGGGTCGCGATGCTGCGCTGGGCGGCAAACCCGACCGTGATGCCGACGATTCCCGCCGAGGCCAGGATGCTCATGCCAAGGCTGCGGATGGCGGCGAAGGTCATCAGCATCGCCGCGAGCGCCACCACGACGACGAGTACCACCACGATCCGGACTGCCACGGTGAGCTGGGTTTCCAGGGCGCGGGCCTTGTAATCGTCGCTGCCGTTGTTGCCGTAACGGGTGAGGAGGTAATCCCGAGAGGCCAGGATGACGCCGGTGGCGAGCCAGGCTAGCGCGGCGATGAAGACCAGGGTGAGCAGGTGCTCCGCACTCGCCTGGGCAACAGCCGCGAGATTGAGGGAGGGAAGGACCAGGATGAGCGCCAAAAGTGGAACCAGCAGGCGGGACGGCAGACGCAGGCGATCGACGAGGAAAAGGGCCAGGGGGTGCCCCGTCCTGCGGGCTAAACCGGCGGCCAAGTGGAAAAAGAGCCTGTTCAGCACCACGGCCGTCAAAAGCGTCGCCAGCAGCACCGCGCCTGCTGTGACGACGGCCTCCCACCCGTTCAAATGCGGCAAGGAGAAGCTAGGTTGCATCAACACCCCCGCGCCTCTCCATCATTGCCCCTCCTGCCTCGGAACGCTCTTATCCGACGCCAGCAGGTTCATTATCCCCCGCAGCGGGATCGAGACCCAGTCCGGGCGGTTGTTCAGCTCGTACCCCAGCTCGTAGACCGCCTTGTCCAGCATGAAGCAGCGCAGCATGGTCTCCACGTCCTGCGGGTTATCGGGCATGAAGCAGGATCCTTCCACCCCCTTCTGGTAGGAGGCAAGGAAAATAGAGGAGTTGTACCGGCACCAGGCCTGGATCCACGGCTGCAGGAAGGCCACGTCCTCGTCCCGGACCTGGGGCCTCTGCATGAGCACCGCGTGACCCGCGTATTCGAAGGAGCGGACCATCCCCGCCACGTCCCGAAGCGGCGACTGCTTGATCCTTCGCTCCCCCAGGGATTTCACCGGTTCCCCTTCGAAGTCCATGATCAGGAAGTCGTCCCCGGTGTAGAGGAGCTGCCCCAGGTGGTAGTCGCCGTGCACCCGCGTCTTCATGGCGGAGAACTTGCTGACGGTGAACTTCTGCAGGGCCGCCTGCACCTCCGGCTCCAGCCCCAGGAGCGCCTCGGCCTCCTGCACAAGTTCCTCCGGGATCCGGCCCAGGTTCCGGCGTAAGAGGTCGAAGACCTTCCTGGTGCGGCTGCGCATCGACTGGTACACCGAGCGCTGGTACAGAAACGCAAAGGGCTCCGGCGCGAAGGAGGGGTCGTCGCTGCGGGAGGAAAGGGCCAGGTGCAGTTCCGCCGTGCGTTTCCCGATCAGGGCCACCATCTCCGGGTACAAACCCTGGATCAGGTCGAGGAGCACCGCGGAGAAGCCGGCGGACGCCGTGTCCGGCTGGGTGACTGCGGGACTCCCTGATTCCTTCGCCTCCTCGCGATGGGCCAGCACGCGGTCGACGAACTGCCCCGCCTCCCCGAGAGTGAAAGCCCAGGCGTCCCCCTGGTTGGGGACGAAGGCCTGCAGCATCCCGATGGCAACCGGCTCCTGCCCGGAGCGCCGGTAATCGATGGTCCCGGCCAGGGGCGCCACGTACTGGAAATGGATCCGCTCCGAGAGGAACCTCCCGATCTCGACCTCCGGATGCGCCCCCTCTTCCAGGCGCCGGTACAGCTTCAAGAAGAAGTGCTTGTCGAAGAGCACCGAGGTGTTGCTCTGTTCCGATTTCCCCACCTGGGAGACGAAGGGAGGCTCCTTCCCTTCCATGAGGGCTCCCATCCCGGAGGCGGCTCGCCCGGAGAGCCTGCCGCTGTCGGTGCGGATCGCCTTGCGGCGCCAGATCATCTCGAACAGGGTCCAGCGGAAATGGGAGTTGTAGGTACCGTCGTAGAGGACCCCGACCTTCTCTCCGATGCGCAGCTTGCAGACGGCGGCGGCCGGCGCCTCCGTGAGGATCGTCTCGCCTCCCCCGTCCATGGGGGCGAAGTGCAGCGGCAGCAGGTAGACCTCCGGCGCCCCCTCGCTGTAGCTCACCTCCAAAAGGGTGAGGATCACGGAGGAGCTGTTGACCGGCACTGGAATCTTCTCGATCACGGAGAAGCGGACGATGATCCGGCTCTTCCCCTGGAACCAGCGGGACCGCTTCAGGTAGTCGGGGAGAACCGACTGCTCCAGCTGCCTCAGCCCCGCCGACCTTAGGACGTTCTCCCAGCTGCCGGCAACCGCCACCTCCTCCAGCACTCCCTCTTCCCTGGGCTTTACCTCTTCGCGCCCGTCCTTCATGAGCAGAAGGTGGTAGTCGTAAGGACCGAGGATGACCCCGTAGGGCGAGTCCTTGATCACCGGGAACCGGTTGCGGCTGAACATCTCCTCGGGGTAAAAGCCGACGAATCGCGGCTGGTTCACCTGGACGAACTGGGTGGCGCGGGAGAGGTTGATCAGCACCACAATCGCCTGGTCCTCGTACTTCCTGACCATAGCCAGCACCTTCGAGTTCTCCAGCGGCATGAACTCGACGCTCCCCCAGCCGAAGGCCTTGAAGCGCTTCCTGAGATCGATCATCCGCTTCATCCACCAAAGGAGCGAGGAGGGGTTTTTCGCCTGGTTCTCGACGTTGCGCGCCTCGTAGTGATACTCCGGATCGATGATTGCCGGGAGGTAGAGCTTTTGCGGGTTCACCGCAGAGAAACCGGCGTTTCGGTCCGGGCTCCACTGCATCGGCGTGCGCACGCCGTTCCGGTCGCCGAGATAGTAGTTGTCCCCCATGCCGATCTCGTCGCCGTAGTAGATGATCGGGGTGCCAGGGAGGCAGAAGAGGAGCACGTTCATCAGCTCGATCTTGCGCCGGTCGTCCCCCATGAGCGGCGCCAGCCGGCGCCGGATTCCCAGGTTGATGCGCGCCCTGGGGTCCCGGGCGTAGATGCGGTACATGTAGTCCCGTTCCTCGTCGGTCACCATCTCCAGGGTGAGCTCGTCGTGGTTTCTCAGGAAGAGCGCCCACTGGCACTGCTGCGGGATGACTGGGGTCTGCTGCAGGATGTTGATGATGGGGAAGGAGTCCTCCATCTGCAGCGCCATGAACATGCGGGGCATAAGCGGAAAGTGGAAGCACATCTGGCAGGCTTCGCCCTCCCCGAAATAGGAGGCGGCGTCTTCCGGCCACTGGTTGGCCTCCGCCAGAAGCATCCGGCCAGGATACTTGGCGTCGATGTAGGCGCGCAGCTTCTTCAGGAACTCGTAGGTCTCAGGGAGGTTCTCGCAGTTTGTCCCCTCCCGCTCGTACAGGTAGGGGACGGCGTCGAGCCTCAAGCCGTCCACCCCCATCCCGAGCCAGAAGTCGATGACCCGGAACATAGCCTCGTGCACTCGTGGGTTGTCGTAGTTGAGGTCGGGCTGGTGCGAATAAAACCGGTGCCAGAAGTAGCTCTTGGCGACGGGATCGCGGGTCCAGTTGGAGACCTCGAAATCCTTGAAGATGATGCGGGCGTCCAGATACTTGTCGGGGGTGTCGGACCAGACGTAAAAGTCGCGCCAGGGGGAGCCGGGCTTCGAGGCGCGGGACTTCTGGAACCAGGGATGCTGGTCCGAGGTGTGGTTTAAGACCAGCTCGGTGATGACCCGCATGCCTAGGGCGTGGGCACCCTTGAGGAAATCCTGGAAGTCCCTGAGGGTGCCGTATTCGGGGTGGACGCTGCGGTAGTCGGCTATGTCGTAGCCGTCGTCCTTCAACGGCGAGGGATAGAACGGGAGCACCCAGACCGCCGTGATCCCCAGGTCGCGCAGGTAGGGGAGCTTTTGCAAGAGGCCTCGGAAATCCCCGATGCCGTCCCCGTTGCTGTCGCAAAAACTCCTGATGTGCACCTCGTAGATGATGGCGTCCTTGAACCAGAGCGGGTTTTTGTCGCTGCGGTGTGGCATGGCATACCTCGTTTCTGTTACCAGGAAGGGCGGTGGTGAAGCCGCCCGCCGATGAAATGGCGCCTACCCCCACCCCCCTGCCCCCTCCCGCAGGGGGAGGGGGAATAGTTGTTAAGTCGAAGCAAGGCACCCTCCTTGTCCGACTGCGGGAGACGACGCTGTCGCCGGCTAGAAGTAGTAATCGAAATCGGATTCTCTGCGGAGCCAGGTGCTGAGGCGGAAGATGCAGGCGGGCCCTATTTGCGGGTCTAGGATCACACTGGCCCACTCCCCCTGCCAGATCGACCGCTCCCCCCCCAGCAGATCGTGCAACAGGTAGGACTGCCCAGGGAGGACGCCGAGAAGCCCCAGCGGCATGCGCAGTTTCACGTTGCGGACCCGGAAGGGGTCGAGGTTCACGGCGACGAGGAGCGAGTCCCCCTGCTTCTTTGCTGTCTTCACGAAGAAGAGGACACTGTCGCTGTCGGACTCCAGGAACTGCACGTTGTTCGTCTCCTGCAGCGCCGCATGCTCGCGCCGGATCCGGTTCAGCTTCACGATCAGCTCCCTGATGTTGCCGGCGCCGTTGCGGTCCCAGGGGCGGATCTCGTACTTCTCGGCGTCCTTGTACTCCTCAGATCCGGGGGCTTCTGCCGTCGGGACGCAGAGCTCGTAAGCGGGGCCGTAGATGCCGAAGTTGGAGGAAAGGGTCGCAGCCAGCGTCACCCTGATCATGAAAGCGGCACGACCGCCGTACTGCAGGTACTCGGTAAGGATGTCCGGGGTGTTGGGCCAGAAGTTGGGGCGCATGAATTCTTTCGCGTCGCTTCGGGTCAACTCGGTAAGGTAATCGGTCAGTTCCCGTTTGCTGTTTCGCCAGGCGAAATAGCTGTAGGACTGCGAGAAGCCGAGCTTCGCCAGCCGGTACATGATCTTCTGTCTGGTGAACGCCTCGGCCAGGAAGATGACGTCGGGGTCTTTCTCCCTCGCCTGCGCGATGATCCATTCCCACATGGGAAAGGGCTTCGTGTGCGGGTTGTCCACCCGGAAGATGCGCACCCCGCGGTCTATCCAGAAGAAGAAGATGCTCTTCAGCTCCTCCCAGAGCTCCTGCCACTGCGGGGTCTCAAAGTTGAACGGGACGATGTCCTGGTACTTCTTGGGAGGGTTCTCCGCGTACTGGACCGTGCCGTCCGGCCTCCAAAGGAACCACTCCGGATGCTCCTTCAGGTAGGGGTGGTCCGGCGAGCACTGGAAGGCGATGTCGAGTGCGATCTCGATGCCGTGCCGCTCCGCCTCGCGGACCAGGTCCTCGAAGTCCTCCAGGGTCCCCAGTTCCGGGTGGATCGACTTGTGCCCCCCCTCCGGCGACCCTATGGCCCAAGGGCTCCCCGGATCCCCAGGCTGGGCCTCGACCCGGTTCGCCTTCCCTTTCCTCTTGCTGCTGCCTATGGGGTGTATGGGAGGGAGGTAGAGCACGTCGAAACCGAGTTCAGCAATGTCCGGGAGGATCTCGACACAGTCCTTGAGCGTGCCGTGCCTTCCCTCCGTCCCTCCCAGGGAACGGGGAAAGAGTTCGTACCAGCTGCTGAAGAGCGCCTTCTTCCGGTCCACCCGGACTACGAGGTCCTTGTGGTAGCGGGTGGCGAGGCCGCGGGCGCAGCAGGTGCTGACCAGGTCGCCAAGCCGGGGGTCGAGTCCGAGCGCCACCGCCCCTTCATGCTCCGGTTCCTGGTTGAGCGCCTCCACCGCCTGGCGCAGCTTCGCCGCATCCTCCTCGTTGGCCTCTTTAGCCGCTTTAGCGAGGATGCTGCTGCCGATTTTCAGGTCCACCGAAACGTCCTGCCCCGCCTCGAACCTTTTTTGGAGGTCGCGCTGCCATGTACGGAAATGGTCCACCCAGCCGAGCAGGCTGTACTCGTAGAACCCGGGGTCCCCCAGCCTGAAGCTCCCCTGCCAGCGGTCGTTCTCCAGGCGCTGCATCTGGGTCTCCTGCCAGATTTCATCCCCCTGCCGGCGGTAGAGCAGCACGGCCACCACCTCGTCGTGGCCGTCGCTGAAGATGTCGGCCTGCACCACCATCTCGTCGCCCATCACCCGCTGCACCGCGAACCTGCCGCAGTCGATCTGCGGGTGGACCGCCTCGATAGCTATCCGCGCTCTGCCTTCCATAAGTTCTCCTGATGATGAAGAGGAGGGGTTCCGCCTGTCTCCCCTCGCCCTCTGGGACAGGGGCGGGGATGACGCCTGTCCACCGTAGCTTTACGCGGAGGTGGAGGTGGATTCCAGCAGCGCCACGCTCACCTCTCCGAAGAGCTGCGAAAGCCTGATCACCTTTTCCCCCTCATGCTCCTGCGCTTCCAGTTCCTCGCCATTGATGACGTTCCTGAACCTGCCGCCGCACCCTTCCGGAAGCGCCAGTACCGTGTCCTGCCAGGCCTCCTCCCCCAGCGGCAGGCTTACTTCCGCCGGCACCAGGGTCGCCACCAGGCGCGCCGCAACAGCTATCACGGTCTTGTCCTTTCCCTTCCTGGCAAAGGCGCAAACGTGGCGCTGCCGAGCTCCCTTTGCCTCCAGCGGCAGGTACTCCCCCCCCTCGAAGGGGCCGCGGTTGTTCCTGCGGTAATTCAAGACTCGGTAGATGAGGTAGAGCTTGATCCTCCCGTCCTCAGCCTTTTCCATAAGCTCGCGCCAGAGCGCTTGCGGCCCCACCTCCGCCTCTCGCGCCTTAAGCCCTGCCAGCGCTTCCATTCTCTTTCCGTAGTCGACCTGGCGACGGTTGTCGGGGTCGACCAGGGTGAATTCGAAAAGCTCGGTCCCCTGGTAGAAGTCGGGAACCCCGGGGGAGACCATCTTCAGGAAGGTCTGGGAAAGGGAACTGAAGATGCCGCAGCGCGCCAGCCGCCTTTGCAGCGGCAGGAACTCGCGCAAAAAGACGTTTCCCGGCCCCGGTTCCAGGACCCGGTCCACGAATGAGGTCACCCCCTCCTCGTGGGCGCTGTTCGGGCTCACCCAACTGGTGTTGACCTTCGCCTCCCGGATCGCCTTGACCATGTAGTCCCGGACCCGTCCCTTGAGGCCCTCGTATGCCTCCTGGTCCATCTCGCCAGCCGGCCATACCCCCAAGAGGATCTGGTACAGCAGGTACTCCTCGTTGCGGTCGGGCACCGGCTGATTCTCGATGGTCGTGGTCTTCCCCTTGTTGAACCGGTTCCACCTGACCACGGCCTTCTGCCAGAGCTCCGGGATCTCGGAGAGCGCGTCTATCCTGGTGCGCACGTCCTCGCCGCGTTTGGAATCGTGGGTCGCGGTGGCGATCATGGCGTGGGGGAAGGTCTTGTTGCGGTCGAGGTTCTGCCCGTGGAAGGCTTCCAGGGTGGTGCCGAACTTCCCCGGCATCCCCCCGACGTCGTTCAACGAGACCAGCCGGTTGTAGACGTAGAAGGCCGTGTCTTCGAGCCCCTTGGCCATGACCGGCCCGGTTATCTGCTGGAAGCGCATGGCGAAGTAGAACCAGGCGCGGCGGTCGTCCTCGCTGGCCCGCTCCGGGGATTTCAAGAGCAGCACGTCCCTCACGAAGTCGAACACGGAGCCGCTGATGGCGGGATTGCGCCGCTTGGCCTTGGAGACGGCCGCCTCGATGTACTGCACGTCCTTGTCGCGCACCGAGGCGGAGTTCGCGTAGGTGCGGTACACAGGGAAGCAGGCGATCACCTCGCTGATGGCTCGGGCCAGGCTGTTCAGGGTGAAGTCGCGGGTGAGCCGGTCTTGCTCGGCGATGTTGTTCAACTGGTGCGCCAGCATGTTCCCCTCTCCGGAGAGCGATACCTGCATTACCAGCTTCTTCTTCTCGTAGACCAGGTCCGGGAAATCTCCCCCCCACTTGACGAAGCGGTCGTAGAGCCGGTCCATCTGCTTCGACTTTTCCGTGTCAACAAAGATGCCGTTCACGCTGTTCAAAAAGTCGTACCCCGTGGTCCCGAAGACCGGCCACTGATCAGGGAGGAGCTCCCCCTTCATCAGGATCTTCTCGACCACGGCGTAAAAGGGCTTGTAGCAAGGGTCCGTCTCCAGGATCGCGTTATATTCCTTCTCGAGCGCCTCTTTCTGCTCTTCCCCGTTGTTCGAGGGAATCGGCTCATCTGCCTGACGCAGCTGGAAGTAGCTGCTTTTCTGGAGGTTCTGCAGGTAGGAGACGGGGTCGTAAAGCCCGTCCACGTGGTCGATCCTGACGCCGGTGACCTTCCCCTCCCGGATCAGCCGGAACAAAAGGGTGTGGGTCAGGTCGTACACCGCCTGGTCTTCCATCCTGATGGCGGCAAGGCCGTTGATGTCGAAGAAGCGCCGGTAGTTGATCTCCTCCGTCGCCACCCGCCAGTAAGAGAGGCGGTACACCTGGTCCCGCAGGAGTTTGTCCATGAGGTCGAAGCTGCGCGGGTCGCCCTTACTGCCGTTGAAGCTCTTCACGTTGTCCGCGATGAACGCCGCCACCTCTGGCGACTCCTGGCAGAGCTGCCAAAGCCTCTTCTTGATGATCTCCTTTTCGCGGTGCCGCTCCCCCATCTTCTCCGGGTCCTGCTCGGTCGCAAGCGGCAGGTGCTGCAGCGCCGTCTCGATGCTCAAGAGCTCTTCGAGGGGTGCGGCCTCGGGCGGGAATTTCTCCTTCAGGGCGTCCAGGCGGTGCTGGAGGAGCTGCAGGTAGCTCCCAGGTTCCAGCGGTATCTGCAGCGCGTAAACCTGTACGTAGAAGGCTCCCTCCTTGAAAAAGAGCTGCAGGCCGCCTCCTTCCAGCACCTTGCCGTACTGGTCCCCGAGAAGCGGCAACAGCACCTTCCCGGTCAGTTCCTTTTTCACCGGCTCCCAGTCGATGTCGAAAAACCTCGCGTAGGGGGAGCTCATCCCGTTTTCCAGGACGTCCATCCACCAGAGGTTCTCGCCGCTTTCGATGCACATGTGGTTTGGGACGAAGTCCAGAATGTGCCCCATCCCGTGCCGCTTCAGCTCCTCCACCATGGTGAGGTAGCTCTCTTCGTCCCCCACCTCCCTGTTCAGCACGGTCTGGTTCACCACGTCGTAGCCGTGAACGCTCCCTTCCTTCGCGGCGAGGTACGAGGAGGCGTAGACGTCGCTGATGCCGAGATCGTCCAGGTAGCCGATGATCCTGGTGGCGTCGGCGAAGGTAAAGCCGTAGTTGAACTGCAGCCGGTAGGTCGCTGTCGGGATCCTCGCAGCCGGCTTATGATTCTCTGCCATGCTCCCCCCTGGCTACCCCTGCGGCAGCACCGCGCCGAGATTGAAGCGGAAAGTTTCGCCGAGCTTCTGGAACGCCTCGATCCAGGCGCCCGCCCCCTCCTCCTTGGCCGCCTTTGCGGCGTAGTCGGAGTAGACGCTCTTGGCCAGGATGTAGTAGTCGTTTTGCATCTGCCAGAGCACCAGGTTGATGGGGATCTCGTTCAGGAGGTTCATGTACTTCAGCATCCTCCCCATGAGCTTCACGTCCTCCGGAGTCTCCATAAGTTGCGCCGACATCACCTCCATGTGCCGCCGCATGAAATACTCGGTGTCCCCGCCGTCTATACCCACCTGCCACTTCTTGATCTGGCCGATGATGCGGTGCACCGCCTCGTCGTCGATCTCCTCCTCGCTCATCGCCTTTTTCAGGGCCTGGTTCAGAGCGGGCTCGGCCGCGGCCAGGAAGATGTGCGGCACCGGGACCCGGGTCTCCTTGACGAACTCCATCAGCGGGCGGCTGCGCTCGAACATCTCCTGGTAACTGGAGATGCTCTCCTCCATGTTCTGGTTGATGATGACGTTGATGATCTTGCGCTGCTCGTCGGCGAAGAGGTTCAAAAGCGAGAAGCTGTGGGTGCCGAAGTGCTTGTCCATCAAGGTGACGAGCTCCGTGTAGAGCCCCTTGTCGAAGGTGGCGCTCATCTCCTCGCGCATGGCCACATACGCCTGCGCGTCGCAGCTTTCGATCACCCCCCCCTTGAAGTCGTGGCTCCCAAGGCGCATGACGCAGAAGGTGAGGCAGGCGTTTTCCTCGGTGATCTCGCTGGCGACGTGGATGCGCCCCATGGCGATCACCGCGTCCGGGGTGGAGATCTTGCTGTACTCCTCCTTGGCGATGGCGTAGCAGTAGATCTGGGAATGGTCCTCGTACTCCTCGTAGAGGGAGCTGAAGGCGTAGTGGGCGCCGACCTTCACCAGGTCGAGCCGGATGGAAAGCACGAAGTTCTGGTAGATCCAAAGGCCGTCCTGGTGCGCGGGGATGTTGCTCTTCGCCTCCTTGAGGCGGTCCAGAAACGCCTTTTCCACGCCCTGTTCCACGATCCCGTCGGAAAGCTGCAGAGCGCGGCTCGCGTAATCGATCACCTGCACCGTTTCGAGCCCCGAAAGCTCGTCAAAGAACCAGCCGCAGCTCGTGTACATCAGCATGGCGTGGCGCTGCATCTCCAAAAGCTTAAGCGCGGTGATCTTCCCGGCGGCGTCCAACTCCTTCTTCACATGCTGGGCCAGGAAGCTCTCGGCCCGCTCCATGTCCCGGTTCAGGATGACCTCGATGTACGCGTCCCGCGCCTGCCACGGGTCCTTGAAGAGCTCGGCCCCTTTGCGCGAGAACCCCTGGGCCAGGCGGTCGCGCAGCCAGTCGAGCGAGGCGCGCAGCGGGCGGCGCCATTGCTGGTTCCATCCCGGGACCCCGCCGGAGCAACCGCAGTCGCTGTTCCAGCGCTCGACGCCGTGGGCGCAGCTCCAGGAGGTGCGCTCGTGGATCTTCGCCTCCATGATCGGGGGGCAGAGCTCCAGATACTCGCCGTAATTGGTGAGCCGCGCCAGGTTGTTCTGCTCGATGTGGTTCAGGGCCGCGGCGAGCGCCATGTCGCCGAACTTCTGGTGGTGGCCGTAGGTCTCGCCGTCGGTGGCGATGTGCATCAGCTGCTCCCAGTCGCGGTCCTCGGTGAAACCTCCGACCAGCCGGTTGGCGAGCGCCTCGCCGCTGTCCAGGAGGTTTTCGAAGGCGACGGCGCGGGAGATTGGGCCGTCGTAGAAGAAGAGGCTGATCTCGCGCCCGGATGGAAGCTTGCAAAGGTAGGCGCGGGTGGGGTCGATCTCGGTCTCGGTCCACTCCTCTGCGCCGAGCTCGCGGTACCCCGCCGCCTGGTGCGGCGCGAGGATGGTGTACTTGATCCCGTACTCCGCCAGGAGATCCAGGCTCTCAAGGTCCACGGCGGTCTCGGCGAGCCACATCCCCTCGGGGAAGCGCTGGAACCTCTGCTCGAAGTCCTTGATCCCCCAGACGATCTGGGTCCGCTTGTCACGGGAGTTGGCCAGCGGCATGATCATGTGGTTGAAGACCTGGGCGATGGCCGAGCCGTGCCCGGAGCGCCACTGCATGCTCAGCTTGTCCGCCTCCAGGATCGCCTGATAGATCTTCGGCGCTGCCGCCTCCATCCAGGAGAGGACGGTGGGGCCGAAGTTGAAGTTGATCTTGGCGTAGTTGCTGGTGATGTCCATGACCCGCTGGTCGCCGTCGAGAATACGAGACGCCGAGTTGGAAGCGTAGCACTCGGCGGTGATGCGCTCGTTCCAGTCATGGTAGGGGAAGGCGGAATCCTGGATCTCGACCGCCTCGAGCCAGGGGTTCTCGCGCGGCGGCTGGTAGAAATGGCCGTGAATGCAGACGAACCGGTTAGCTTGCTCCATGTGCTCCTCCTGTCAGGTCGGCGGCGTAAACCACCACGCTGAATGGGTTGATCGACACCGGAATATCCCCCGGCTCTCCTGTCACCTCGATCTTCGTCGGTGATTCGTCCCCCGGGCCGCGCCAGTGCTGGGATGACGAGTCGAGCAGCTTCTCCCACTTCCCTTCCGTAAGCCGCAGGGAGATCTCTTGCTGCATGTTGTTGAAGCTGAACAGGCAAAGGACTGAGTTCTCGCCGGACCACCTCCTGAAGCAGAGGACCCTCTCATGGTTGAGCCCAAAGACCTCCATCTGCTCGCGCTGGAACACCTGCAATGCGGGAAGGGTGCTGCGCAGGGAGAAGAGTTTCTTGTAGAACTCCAGGATGACCGCCTGCTCCCCCACCTTTTCGCTGACGAGATCTATCTTCGACTCAAGGAAAGTCTCCTCCGCCGCCGGGTCGGGAATCTCTCCCTCGCAGATGCCGGATGCGTGTTCCTCGTGCTTCCCCTTCCGGACCAGCTCGATCAGTTCCGGGTCGCTGTGGTCGATGAAGTAGTGGAAGGGGGCCTTCTCTCCGTACTCCTCTCCCATGAACAGCAGCGGGATGTAGGGGGAAAGGATCACCACCCCGGCGACCAGAAGGAGCTGTCCCAACGGGAGGCTTGCGCTCAGCCGGTCCCCGCATTTCCTGTTCCCCACCTGGTCGTGGTTCTGCGAGAAGACCACGAACTGCGAGGTCGGGCGGTCCTTGGCCGATCCCCCCTGGCGGCGCTTGCGGTACGCAGAATATTCGCCGGTGAAGACGAAGGCCTCCTCGAAGCTCTTCACCATCTGGCCGAACTGGCCGTAGTCCTCGTAGTAGCCTGTGGTCTCCCTGGTGAGCATCGTACGCAACGCGTGGTGGAAGTTATCCAGCCATTGTGCATCGAGGCCGAAACCGCAGAGCTCCGGCGGCTTGATCAGCCGGGCGTCGTTGGTGTCGTTCTCGGCGAAAAGGAAGATTTCCCGCCCCAGCCGTTTCCTGTGCAGGTGCACCTCCTCGGCCAGACGCTGCAAGAGGGGCTTCGGGGTCTGATCGAAGATCCAGTCGACCGCATCCAGCCGCAGTCCATCGAAGCGGAACTCGTTGATCCAGTACCCGGCGTTCAGCAGGAAGAACTCGAGCACCGAGTCACTGTAGGCACCGTCCAGGTTCATGGCCCGTCCCCAGGGGGTGCGGTACTTGTCGGTGAAGTAGTGGCCGAAATCCCAGAGGTAGTTCCCTTCGGGACCGAAGTGGTTGTAGACCACGTCCAGGAGCACCGCGAGCCCCTTTTTATGACAGGCGTTCACCAGCCTTTTCAACCCGCCCGGCCCGCCGAAGCTGTTCTGCGGAGCGAAGTGAAAGACGCCGTCGTAACCCCAGTTGCGCTTGCCCGGGCACTGCGATACCGGCATGATTTCGACGGCGGTAATGCCGAGATCCACCAGGTAATCGAGAAAGGGGATCGCCGCCTGGAAGGTCCCTTCCCTGGTGAAGGTCCCCACGTGGATCTCGTAGATCCGGTACTGCTCCAGCGGGATGCCGGCCCACCCTTCGTCCCCCCACTCGAAGAGATCGGGGTCCACCACCTGGGAAGGCTCGTGCACCCCGTCCGGTTGGTAGCGGGATACCGGGTCCGGGAAGGTCTTGCCGTTGTCGAGCTGATAGAGATAGCGGTCCCCGTCGCCCACCCCCGGCACGGTAACCGAGTAGTAGCCCATTTCCTCCTGCTGCATGGGTACCGCTCCGGCCGCCTTGCCGGACAGGATGAGGAGGTTCACCGATTGCGACTTTGGCGCCCAGACACGGAAGCGGGTTCCCCCTTCCTTGAACACGGTCGCCCCCAAGTCGAATTTCCATGCAGCAGCTACCATAGGACATCTCCAGCACGCATTGGTTTAACATTTGATTGCTTAACGGAAAGATTTATTAAAGATACTTTAGACTTTTCTCCTGTCAATGCCCGTAAATGGCGGCAGTGCGTTTGAGTAAAAAAAACCCCGTATGCCACTCATTAACAAAAAGAGCCCGGAATCGTCGCTGATCCGGGCCCTTGGAGGCAGGCGCCAAGCACCTGCCTGTTTCGTCAATCGTCAATTGTCAACTGTCCATCGTCAATTACCTTTCACCTATTTCAGCGTCGATATCGCCTCGCGGATGAAGGAGAGGTGGCGTTGTTCGTCGGCGTAATTGGCGCGGACTATGGCCGAGATGTCCACCGGGAAGTCGAGCTTCGATGCTTCTTCGTAGCGGCTGGTGGTCAGGCGCTCGTTGGTCTCCATCGCCTCCAGCGCGCCTTTCGAGCCGGTGAGGCTGCGCAGGGCGGTGAAGCCCGAGATCAGGAACCCTTTGAAGTCGGAGGTAAGCTCAGGCGGGGTCCCACCCAACTCCAGCATTTTCGCAGAGAGGAGGTCGATGTGCTTTCTGTGGTCGGCCTGCAACTGGATCAGCTTGTCCTTGATGACCACCTCGTTCACGTTCCTGATCGCCTGGTCGTAGGCATGGGTGGCATCCACGTCGAGCTGGATCAGTTTTTCCAAGTGGTCGAGTATGTCGTCTCTGTTCATTCGGTTACCTCCTCCGGATTGTCATGTTCCTGTTGGTCCCGGGCAGCGTGCGCCGGGAGTGTTGATTCACCTTTTAGGCGGCTGCTCCTCTCTCATCTTCTCCAGCACGATCCACTCGTGGCCGGTCTGCCTGCCGTGGTTCTCGCCCACCTCGCGGGCCATTTCCCTGCTGTTCAGCCAGTCGGTGATGGCGCCGCATCCGTCCTTGCACTCGGGAAGGTATTCGTATTCGGTGTAGTCAAAGTCCATCTCGGCGCCTCCTCCATCGACCTCGTGTCATCACTGCCGTCGTCGGGATTTTGCTGCGGCGGTCACCTCAGTTGCAGTCCTCTGCCCACAGGCATTCCCGCTGGCCGCATTTTCCCGACTGCCCGGAATCGAAGCACTCAGAATTCCCCTCGGTTTTTTGTATCACCCTGATCAATTCGCCTTTCTTCAGTTTTGATGTGGGGATAGCCAACATCTGGGCTATCTCCCGAATCTCCTGGACTTTCATGCTTCTTTCTCCTTTCCTGCGCCCTCTCTGGGCTTTCATTTGATTCGGCTTCGAGCCGTGTTCCGTAACCCGGTCCAGCGCCCCTCGACCGCGATGGTCAAAGGGGAAGGACCCAGAATTTACAACGTCTAACAATCTAGCCGCTGTCGACGCGTTGTCAATTAGCAATAGCTAATCTGTCATTGTGATAAACTCATGACCTGGAAAACGGGAGGTTCTCATGGGACTGGAAGAGTATCAGCGCAAACGTGATCTGGGCACGACACCCGAGCCGCCGGCCAGAGCTGGAAAGTCGGCAAAGTCCTTGCGGTTCGTGGTGCACAAGCACTCGGCCTCGCACCTGCATTACGACTTCAGGCTTGAGCTGGATGGCGTTTTGAAGAGCTGGGCCATCCCCAAGGGCCCCTCGCTGGACCCGTCCGTGAAAAGGCTCGCCATGATGGTGGAAGACCACCCGTACGACTACGGCGACTTCGAGGGGGTGATCCCCAAGGGGAACTACGGGGCAGGCGAGGTGATTATCTGGGACGCCGGAACCTATGCGGCAGTCGGAGCGGCCGACCCGGAGCTGGGTGAGCGGCAGCTGAGGGAGGGGCTGAGGAAGGGGGACCTGAAGTTCGTGCTCTCCGGCACGAAGCTCAACGGCGAGTACGCACTGGTGCGCATCAAGGGGGACAAGGACAACACCTGGCTCTTGATCAAGAAAAAGGACCAGTTCTCTTCGGCCGTGGACGTGACGCTGCAGGACCGTTCCGTGGTCAGCAACCTGAGCATCGAAGAGGTGAGGGCGGGACAGATTCCGCGGCTTGCGCCGGCTGCCGCGGCAGAGGCCGCGGAACCTGTCGGACCTGTCGGCCCCGACCCCGACCCGATGCCCCACCGGATCACCCCGATGCTGGCCGGTTCCGTGGCCGAGCCCTTCGACGATCCGGGCTGGCTCTTCGAGATAAAACTCGACGGCTACCGCGCCATCGCCGAGATCGAGAACGGGCAGGTGCAGCTCTACTCCCGCAACAACCTCTCCTTCAACAAGCGCTTTCCCGCCATCGTCAGCTCACTGGCCTCCCTGCCGGTGACGGCGGTTCTCGACGGCGAGGTGGTTGCCCTGGACGAAAAGGGAAGGTCCTACTTCCAGCTCTTGCAGAACAGCCAGCGCACCGGCGAGCCAAACATCTACTACTTCGCCTTCGACCTCCTCTACCTGGACGGCAAGGACCTGCGCGCCGAACCGCTCCTGGCGCGCAAGGAGAGGCTGCGTTCCATGCTTCCCGAAATTCCCTGGGTCCGCTTCAGCGACCATATCACGGAATACGGCAAGCAGTTCTTCGAGCTCGCCCGCGAGAACAACCTGGAGGGGATCCTCGCGAAAAGGGCCGACAGCCTGTATTTCGCGGGGAGAAGAAGCGGCGACTGGCTGAAGATCAAAATCCGGTTGCAACAGGAGGCTGTGATCTGCGGGTTCACCCAGCCCCGGGGGAGCAGGAAAGGTCTGGGCTCTCTGGTGCTGGGGGTCTACGAAAACGAAGAGCTGGTCTACATCGGGCTTGCCGGGGGGGGATTCGACGAAGCCGGGTTGAAGGAGATGTACGCCGCGCTGCAGCCGCTCGTCCAGCCGGAATCACCTTTCCGGCAGCAGGTTAAGACGAGCATGCCGGTCACCTGGGTCAAGCCGGTTTTGGTCTGCGAGGTCGAGTTCGCCGAGTGGACCGACGAGAACGTCATGCGCCAGCCCATCTTCCTGGGGCTGCGAGAGGACAAGGACCCACGGTCGGTTGTGCGGGAGATCTTTCCAGCCGAGGTGCAGTCCCAGGCCCGCCATGAGCAAAGCACGGACCTTGATGCGGATGCTGGCGAGCCGGCTGCAGAGAAGACCGCTGCAGCTGAGACTTCCTCGAAAAAAGGGGGCACGAAAAAAGGTGAGGAGAGCGTCGTCATCGACGGGCAGAAGCTCACCCTGACCAACCTGGACAAGGTCTTCTGGCCGGAGGAGGGGTACACCAAGGGGGACGTCGTCGACTACTACCGCAAGATGGCGCCGGTGATACTCCCCTACCTGGCGGACCGCCCGGAGTCGATGTACCGCACCCCGCACGGCATCACTGAGGGAGGGTTCTACCAGAAGGAGGCCGGCGACCTGCTACCCCCTTGGATCACGGCGAAGGAGATCTACTCCAAGCACGTGGACAAGAACATCAGGTTCCTGGTCTGCCAGGACGAAGCGACGCTCGTCTACATGGCCAACCTTGGCTGCATCGAGATCAACCCCTGGCTGTCGCGGCTGCAGCAGCTCGATTACCCGGATTACCTGGTGATCGACCTGGACCCCGAGGACATCCCCTTCGAGAAGGTGGTCGAGACAGCCATCGCCGTGCGCGAGGTACTGGAGAGCGCGGGGGCGGAAAGCTTCCCGAAGACCTCCGGGGCCACCGGCATCCACATCTACGTCCCCCTGGGAGCCCGCTACGACTACGAAACGGCCGGCGGCTTCGCGAAGCTGGTGGCGACCCTCGCGCACCACAAGGTCCCCGGCTTCACCAGCCTCTTGCGCAGCCCGAAAGAGCGCCAGAAAAAGGTGTACCTCGACTTCCTGCAGAACAAACCGGGCCAGACGCTTGCCGCCCCCTACAGCATCCGCCCCCGCCCCGGGGCCACCGTCTCAACGCCGCTTAAGTGGGAGGAGGTGAAGCCGGGCCTGGACCCGCGCCAGTTCACCATCAGGAGCATCGGAGAGCGGCTGGAGCGGGTCGGCGACCTGTTCCAGGGCGTTCTCGGTCCCGGCATCGACATTGAGCGCTGCCTGGACCGGCTGCAAAATGGTTAGTTTGCCGGGCTCCAGCGCTCATGTGCCCGCCACCTGTCTCTTTCCAACCTTCAAAAATTGGAAAATTACAAGCTTTTAAACCCTTTTTGGCCCATGCTATACTTTGTTTAAGGAAGTTAATGAAAGTGCAGGGAGGTGAGATGTCATGTTACGTTGGGCCCTCATTTTCTTCATTATCGCCATTATCGCCGCGGTATTCGGATTCGGCGGTATCGCCACAGCAGCGGCCGGGATAGCCAAGATCCTGTTCTACCTGTTCCTGGTGGTCGCAGTCGTCATGCTGGTATCGGCTCTTCTCGCGGGCCGGAACATCACACGATAGATACAGTTGCCATGCAACTATCGAATCAGGCGGCGCAAGCCGCCTTTTTCATGTCTGCTCCTTCTCCGGCTTTGCCAGTTCCTTCCGTATCTCCTGCAGTTCCTTGCGTCGCTCCTCGGTGGTCTCGGGATACTCCATCTTCAACTCCTCCAAGAGGTTCAAAAGTACTTGGGCGACGATCAAGCGCGCGTTCTTCTTGTCGTCGGCCGGGACGATGTACCAGGGGGCGTTTTTGCGGCTGGTCGCCCCCAGGCATTCCTGGTACGCCTCCATGTACTGCTTCCAGAGCTTCCGCTCCTCCACGTCCGCCTTGTCGAACTTCCAGTTCTTCTCCGGGTTGTCGATCCGCTCCAGGAAACGCTTGCGCTGCTCCTCCTTGGAGAGGTGCAGGAAGAACTTGACGATGCGGGTACCGTTTCTGTGCAGGTGCTCCTCCAGGTTGACCATCGACTCGAACCGGTCCCGCCAGACATGGCCGTTGACCAGCTGCCCCGGGAGCCCCTCGCCTGCAAGGATCTCCGGGTGCACCCGCACTATCAGCACCTCCTCGTAGTAGGAACGGTTGAAGATCCCGATGCGTCCCCGTTCCGGGAGCCGCCGCACGCTGCGCCACAGGAAATCGTGGTCCAGCTCTTCGGCGCTTGGATGCTTGAAGGAATAGACCTCGCACCCCTGCGGGTTAATCCCGGAAAGCACGTGCTTTATTACTCCGTCCTTCCCGGCGGCATCCATCGCCTGGAAGATCAACAGCACCGCGTAGCTGTTATTGGCATAGAGCAGCCCCTGAAGGGCGCTCAACCTCTCGATCTGCTCGGTGAGACATTCCTGGTACTGTTCCTTCGAGTGGTAAAAGGGGGGGACATCGGTGGGGCGCTTCTTCAGTGACACCTTCTCCTTGGCCTTAACCAAAAACTGCTCCACGTCTATCTTCATTGCCGCCTCCTTTTGACTGACAGAGTTTCAGGCTAACGCAATTTGAGCCTCCGTCAACGCAAGTCGACCTTCTAGTCTCTGTCTTGACAAGTACGCTTAGCCTGTTAAACAATCTTAATGTTTTTTCGCCCGGCCTCTCATTGAAGCCGCTGACCGCCGGGGTCCCGGAACTAACCGAGGTCGAGCTTCTGGATCCTCTCACCACCCGCGTCGAAATGCTGGGGAGGCTCGCTGCCCTGGAAAGTGCCAGCGAGCACCCGCTGGCGCAAGCGGTGATTTCAGCTGCGGCCGCCTGCCGGGTGGCGCCGGGGAGGGCGGCGCAGGTCGAGGTTCGGCTTGGGAGCGGCATCAGCGGCACGGTGACCTGGAAAGGTGCCGCCGCCAAGGTGCGGGCGGGAAACGCCGCATTCGCCGGTGAGCATGAGGGGGGTGAGGATCCGGGGGGAGAGGGTGCGGTGGTCTACGTCGGCTGGGACGGGAGGTTGCGGGGAAAACTTCATTTCGCCGACGCGCTCCGCGGCGATGCCGCATCGTCTCTGGACGCGCTGCACCGTATGGGGCTGTCGAGCGTGCTCCTGTCGGGGGACCGGCTTTCCTCCGCGCAGGCCGCGGCAAGGAGGCTTAAGATGCACCGGGTTGAGGCGCCCTGCGCGCCCGCCCGCAAACTGGAGTTCATCGCCGGCGCCATCGCCCGGGGGAAGAAGGTAGCCATGGTGGGGGACGGGGTGAACGACGCGCCCGCCCTCGCCGCGGCCCATACCGGAATGGCGCTGGGGACCGGGATGGAACTGGCCCGGATGGCGGGAAACGTGGTGATCCTCTCGGGGCGGCTGTCGCAGATCCCCTGGCTCATCGAGCTCAGCCGGCGCGCCGGGAAGATCATCCGCGCGAACCTCGCCTTGAGCTTCGCCTACAACGCGGTAGCGCTCGCGGCCGCGGCTGCGGGCCTGCTCCACCCGCTTCTGGCAGCCGTCGCCATGGCGGTCTCCAGCCTCACCGTGCTGGGGAATTCGCTGCGCATAGGGGCCTTTCCCGACCCGTCACTCCCGTCCCCCGAAGAAGGGGAAACCGGGCCGGCCTAGCCTAAGAAGGTGCCCCCGGCGCTGCCGCTCCACCCCCCGCGGTAGCGTTGCCGTGCTGATGCAGGTGGTTTTCCGGCGTGAAGAACTGCTCGACGGTTTCCGCCGTCACCGGGCGCGACACCAGGAACCCCTGGATCTCGTGGCAACCCTGATCCTTGAGCTTCTCCAGTTGGTCCACCGTCTCCACCCCCTCCGCGACGATCTGCATGTTCAGGCTCTTGGCCATGGCGATGATGGCGGTCACGATCGCCTGGTCCTCGGAGCTCTTCATCATGTTCAGGATGAAGGTCCGGTCTATCTTCAGCGTGTTGATGGGGAACCGGTGCAGGTAGCTAAGCGAGGAGTAGCCGGTACCGAAATCGTCCACCGAGATGGTCATACCCAGTCCCCTCAGCTCCCGCAAAAGCTCGCAGGTGTACTCGTCGTTTTGCATCAGCGCCGATTCCGTGATCTCGATCTCGAGGAGCGCAGGTTCGAGCCCGGTCGCGTCCAGCACCGAGAAAATCGCCTCCTTCACGTCCTGGCGCTGGAAGTGGTAGGGAGAGAGGTTGACCGCCACCCGCACCGAGCCCAGGTTTTGCTCCTGCCACTTCTTGGCCTGGGTGCAGGCGGTACGCAGGACCCAGTCGGTCAAATCCGCGATGAGCCCGCTCTCCTCGCTCAGCCGGATGAACTTGTCCGGCGCCAGCATCCCAAGCCTCGGGTGCATCCAGCGCACCAGGGCCTCCACCGAGGTGACGTTTCCCGTTAGGAGGTCCACCTTGGGCTGGTAGTGGAGCACGAATTCCTCGCGCTCCAGCGCAAGCCTCAGGTCCGACAAAAGCGTCACCCTCTCGTTGGCGTGCTCGTTCATCTTCTTGTCGAAGAGCTTGTAGACGTTCTTGCCGCAGGCTTTCGCGTGGTACATGGCGATGTCGGCATTCATCAGCAGTTCGTCCACCGTCTTGCCGTCGTGCGGGAACAGGGTCACCCCGATGCTCGCCGTGACGTAGATCTCGCTTTCGCCCAGCTGGAAGGGCTTGGCGAAGAGCGCGTTCAGTTTTCCCGCGACGATGGCCGCGTTGTCTGCGTTCATGACATTCTGGGTGAAGATGGTGAACTCGTCCCCCCCAAGCCTGGCCACGGTGTCGCAACTGCGCACCACGGACGAAAGGCGGCTCGCCACGTCGATCAGCAACAGGTCCCCGGTGCGGTGCCCGAGGGTGTCGTTGATGTCCTTGAAGTGGTCCAGGTCGATGAAGATCACGCTCAGCACCTGCCTGCTCCGCTCGGCCTGGTACAGGGCCTGGGCCAGCCGGTCGTAGAACAGGGTCCGGTTGGGGAGCCGGGTGAGGGGATCGTAGTGGGCCAGCTGCTGCAGGTGCGCCTGGCGCTGCCTTAGGATCTGGTTGCGCTCCTCGATCTCGGAGAGCATCTCGTTGAAGCCGTCGTAGAGAAGCCCGATCTCGTCGTCGGAGGGCTTCGCCACGCGGATGGCGAAATTCTTGCTGGCCGAGACGTCCTTCATGGAGGAGAGAAGGTCCAAAAGCGGCCCGGAGATCATCCGCTGCAGCCTCGCGGAGAAGAAATAGGCCGCGATGACAGTAGCCAGCATGAACAACAGGGTCACCATCACGGTCCAGCGCAGGTTCTTCTGGAACTCGGCGGTGTCGGCATGGATGACGACGGTCCCAACGCGCTCATAGTCGAAATAGACCGGCTGCACCAGACAGTCGAATCCGGAGAAAAGCGAGCTCCCCTGGGAGCCTCTTCTTATCTGTTCCACGGCCGCGAGCACGGCGTCCGGCGTGGCGGAGGGACCCAGGCGCTCCAGCGGGAGTTCCGCGTTCCCCGCCTCCGGCGCCACGTGGCGCGCGAAGATCTGCCCCTCGCCGGTCAGGACGTAGACGGCCAGGATGGAGCGTTTGGCCGCAAGGGGAGTGATGGTGCGCTGCGCGGACTCCGGGTCGTCGAAGACGAGCGCCGAGGCTGTGTTGGCGCCGATGATCTCCGCCAGCGAGACCAGGTCTTCACGCTGCGCGCGGTACAACCCCTTGGCCTCCCTGGCGAGGAAGAAAACGGACGCCGCCAGCAAGGTGCCGCAGCAGCTGAGCATGATGATCAGCATCAGCTTGCGCTGCAGCGGCAGGTTCTTCACGAAACAAAATCCCCGGCGGCTCATTGGTCACCCTCTCTTATCACGCGGGCGAGCTTCAGCAGTTGCGAACTGATCCTGACCCTGGACTGCTGGGCCGCTTTCAGGTTGATCTCGAAGCGCACCCTTCCTTCGTTTTCCACCAAGCCGATGATCCCGCCGAAGCGGGCGAAGTCCGGGATGTCGCTCACCGTCAGGACGCCTCGCCGGCGCACCTGCTCCAGGACCCCGGCGACGTACCTCTTCTCTACCCCGCTCAAGACCAGAACGTGACACTCGGAGAGGTCATCTCCAGGCGCCACCCCACGCAGCGACAGCGGGTGCCCCAGCACCGTCTTACCCTCGTACTGCTCCAGGGCCTGAGTGAAGGGTCCGCGCCCCATGCTGCAGAGTTGCAGCGGAGCGCCAGTGCGGGGGAAGGATTCCGCCGGCCACTCGACGTACTTTGCCATGTTGACAACCATGGCCGCCTTCACCTGGTACTCCTGGGCCCCCTCGGCCCTAGTTTCGAGCGAGACGACCAGCAGAAGCGAGAGCATTACCAGGAATAAGCGCAGTCCGGCGGCCGCCGGTATGAGATGTCGGTATGGAAACAGGGCTCTTCTCCTCTTAGAAGCGGCAGGTGGCCTGAACCCTGAAGGTCCTGCCGTCCTGCGCGATCACGCTCTGCCTGTGATCGGTGGTGGCCGGGTCGTCGTAGCGCCGGTCGAAGAGGTTGTAGATGGAAAGAGAGGCGTCCAGCCAGGGGACGAAGCCGGTGGAGAACAAGGTGGCGTTGGCGATAAGATACCCCGGCGCCACGGCCTGGACCCCTTCGTGGGAAAACTCCCGGCGGGCCGTTCCCTGCAGCTCGAGCCCGGCGAACAGCTCCTTGCGGTACAGGGGCGCGGTCAGGTTCAGCTTGGCCAGGTGCCGCGGCGAGTAGTCCAGCCGCTGGTCCTTCCCCTCGTCGCGGGCCGAGACGAAGCTGTAGCTGGTCCTCGCCGCGTAGCCGCTGCTCCACTGCCCCTCCACCTCGAATTCCCCTCCGGTCGCCTTCACCCGGTCGGCGTTTCCGAAGGAGACCTGCCCTGAAGGGAGATCCTGGTAGCTGATCAGGTTGTCGATCTTGTTCTGGAACAGGCTGAGGCTTGTGCGCAGCACGTCCCCGAGGTACTGCTCGTAGATCAGCTCGGAGGTCCTTACCGTCTCGGGCCTAAGCCCCGGGTTGGCGGCGTTGGAATCGAAGACGTCGTTGTAGCGGAGCTCATAGGCGTTGGGGGCACGGAAGGCCTTGCCCTGAATGTACTTGAAGACGCTCCCCTCGACAGGTGTGTAGATGACCGCAACCCGCGGGCTCGTCACGCCGCCGAAGGTCTGGTAGTTGTCGTGGCGCAGCCCCACGTTGACGATGAGCTGTTCGAACAGGCGCAGCTCCCCCTGCCCGAACACCCCCCAGAAAAGGTCGCTGCGGTTGTTATCCAGGCGGCGACCCTGGGGCACAGCGTCGTAGTTCGGGAGCTTTTGGAAGCTGTCCCGGAAACTGGTGCCGGCGGTGAGCTGCAGGCGCGGCAGTATCTGGCGGCTCGCCTGGACCTCCGCCCCCCACCAGCGTGCCAGGTGGTCGTCCCGGTTCACGTAGCTCGCCGGATAAAAGCCGGGATCGTCCGGGCCTTTTTCGTAGGCGAAATCCCCCTTGAAGCGGTACTCGTCGTAGAAGACCCGGGCGGTGACGCCGGTCCCTTCCAGCGCCTTGTCGTACCTGAGGTCCAGATAGCCGCGCCGGTCGATGGAATGGGTCCGGGGATCGTTGAAGATGGTGTCGAACGAGGCGGTGGGGACGCGCTTGTCGCGGGAGACGAGCGCGCCGGTCAGGGTGAAATCCTGCAGGCGCCCGGAAGCGAAGAGGGAATAGTTCCGGTCCCGGTCCATGTCGCTCGCGATGCCATTGTTGGTCGCGGGGTCGTCGAACTGAGGGTAGAAGAGCGAGGCGTTGCCGCGGCTTTTGTAGGTCGATCCGGAGGCCACGAACTCTCCGCCGTCGAAGCTCTTCCCGTAGGTCAGGCGCCCTGCCCCGGTGTGCTGGCTCCCCGCGGAAGCGGCGACCTCCGCCCCCTCGATCTGCCGCGCGCTGCGGGTGATGACGTTGATGACGCCGAAGAACGCCCCCGCCCCGTAGAGCGAGGAGCTCGGCCCGCGGATGATCTCGATCCTGTCGATGAGCGCCAGGTCGAGTATGAACTCGGTCCCGATGGCGGCCGTCTCGTAGATGACGTCGTTGATCCGGTGCCCGTCGACCAAAAGGAGCACGCGTGTGTTGTAGTCCCCCGGACGGTTGAAGCCGCGCATCCCTATGTAGCTGTAATTGCGGTCATAGCTGGTGAAGAAGCCGCGGCTCGACCTCAGGACATCGGCCAGGGTGCGCCACCCGTAGTGCCTGATCTCGTCGGCGGTGATCACGGAGACCGAGGCGGGCGCCTCCGTCACCACCTGTTCGAATTTCGAGACCCCGTACACCTTCTCGACCTTGAGGCTGGTCAGCTGTTCCAGATCCATTTCACCCAGGTCAGGAGCGGGAGATTCCCCCCCCTCCTCCTGCGCGTAGGCAAAGGGCGCGCCCAGCGTGGCAAGAAGAAAGACACCCGTGACTAGGTGGGAGATGCATTTACGCATCCATGTCCTCCTGGCGGAACCGATTTCCGGTGGCTACCCGCCGCAAACTCAAAAGATTCAATCTCAAAGAGGCGCTCACTATCTTAGTTAGACGCCGATTTGTCAATTGTTCACTTGCTGATTGCAACATTTCGTCAGGCAGTATTGGCAATGACAAATTATCAGTTCCGCCGTGTTGTGCCTGCAGCTGTGACAGGTCGCAGATCACGAGGAACTTTTCGGCAAATTCCGGTTGTGAATTAGGGGGATTTTCAGTGAAAGGGAATTTTCGGCAGGAATGCATCCCGAACCGGGAACCGGTGACAGAAAAGGCCACCCAATTGAACCGGGTGGCCTTTTACTTTCCATGAGAAGAACAGCTTCTACTTTAGGCGGGGGTGTACTCGGCGGCCCCGATCTCGGTCAGGTAGAGGCGGACGGCAACGGAGAACTTCTCTCCCGCCAGGGGAAGCACCTTGTCCAGGATGGCGGTCGCCAGCTTGTTCTCGGCCGAGGTCCTGGGCCCTACGCTGCGTGCCAGGACGATGATCCTCAGGTCCGCGCCGACGTCGCGGGTGTTCGCCAGCGAGAACTGCAGCGAGATCTGCTCGGGCTTCAGGATGGCGATCTTCGCGCCGCGCACCTCCAGAAGCTCGGAAATGATGGCAGGGAGGCTCCCCGCCAGGGCGTCGAGCACTTCGTCTGTGACATTGGCCTTGTAGATAACCGACACGTTCATTTTACTTTCCTCCTTTTTTCTTCACGGTCCCTTGCTGCACCGTCAAAGCATAAAGAAAAAGGGACTCACAGCAACCGCTGTAGTCCCTTTCGAGTAAATGGCGCGCCCGGAGCGATTCGAACGCCCGGCCCCAAGATTCGTAGTCTTGTGCTCTATCCAGCTGAGCTACGGGCGCAAACTAAAGATCTGGTAAGGGGCCCTGGGACCCCTCGGTTTTAAATGGCGCGCTCGGAGAGATTCGAACTCCCGACCTACGGATTCGTAGTCCGTTGCTCTATCCAGCTGAGCTACGAGCGCAAACTATGTCAACTGGACGTCAGGTAATCGACCAGTGTGAAGCCATAAAACGGATGCTGGAACGCATGCGTGGTGGGGTAAAGCGAGAAGAGCCAGCCCTTGTAAATTTCCTTCGCGTCCTCGCGGATCACGATCTGCGCCGCCGGATTCACCAGTTCGTTGGACTGGGAAGTGAGGGTGGTCCCCTCCATCACGAAATGCGGCAGGAAATTTTCCACTCTGAGCGTCAGGTTCGACCCGGGGAGCTTCAATTCGCTTCCCACCTTTAGGGTGTACACCTGCCGCTGGTTTTGATGCTTGTCGGAGACGGCTATTTGCACCGCCTTCCATTTCCGTCTGACATCCTCGGGGACAACGACTACAGTAGGAGCCTTTGCCGGTTGGGGCAAAGACGCTGCCGGCTCTTGTTTCTGCTTCTCGTTGCAACCCGTTGTGAGAACAATAGCGACTAGAGATGACAAAACCAGCAGTTTCATCAATCGCTTCACCAAGACCTCCGGGTTTTTTGCTGCGACTGCCTTGCTGCCTGCTGCAAAAAAATGGCGGAGAGCGAGGGATTCGAACCCTCGATACCGGTTTCCCAGTATACACGCTTAGCAGGCGTGCGCCTTCGACCTACTCGGCCAGCTCTCCGTTTCAAACTACTACTGCTTTTTTTGCCGCTATGACTACATTTGACTTACTGCAAAAGCGATGGCGGAGGAAGTAGGATTCGAACCCACGGAACTTTCGTTCAACGGTTTTCAAGACCGCCGCCTTCAACCACTCGGCCATTCCTCCAAAGCCTAGCTGATTCTCTCTGCCCCGCCCATGTAAGGCCTGAGCACCTCGGGGATCAGCACCGAGCCGTCTGCCTGCTGGTAGTTTTCCAAGACCGCCACAAGCGTCCTGCCTACGGCGAGTCCGGAGCCGTTCAGCGTGTGGACGAATTCGGGCTTGGCCTTCTCTTCCGGACGGAACCGGATCCCGGCGCGGCGCGCCTGGAAATCTTCGAAACAGCTGCAGGAGGATATCTCCCGGTAGCAGTTCTGTCCCGGCAGCCAGACCTCGATGTCGAAGGTCTTGGCGGCGGAAAAACCTATGTCGCCGGTGCAAAGCTCCACCACCCGGTAAGGTATCTGCAACCTGCGCAGCACTTCCTCGGCGTGGCCAAGCAGCTTCTGCAATTGCTGGTAGGAATCCTCGGGGGAGGTGAACTTGACCAGTTCCACCTTGTTGAACTGGTGCTGCCTGATCAGCCCGCGCGTGTCCTTGCCGTAGGAACCGGCCTCCTTGCGGAAGCAGGGCGTGTAGGCAACGTAGGAAATCGGGAGATCCGAGCCCTTCAGGATCTCGCCGCGGTGTATGTTGGTTACCGGTACCTCAGCCGTGGGGATGAGAAAAAAATCGACCCCTTCCATGTGGAAGAGATCTTCCTCAAACTTGGGCAACTGCCCGGTCCCGGTCATGCATTCCCTGTTTACCATAAAGGGAGGGAGCATTTCAATATATTTGTGCTCCTCGATATGCAGATCCAGCATGTAGTTAATGAGAGCTCTTTCCAGCCTCGCCCCGGCCCCGCGGTAGAGGGTGAAGCGCGCTCCGGCGAGCTTCGCGCCGCGCTCGAAATCGAGGATGCCTAACCCCTCGCCGATCTCCCAGTGCGGTTTCGGCTCGAAGGGAAGAGTCGGAACCTCGCCCCAAGTGCGCACTACGACGTTGTCCTCTTCGGACTTGCCGATCGGGGTGGTCTCATTGGGGACGTTGGGGACGGTGAGAAGGAAGTTCTGCAGTTCCTCTTCGACGTTTCTAAGCGATTCGTCGATCCCCTTGATCTGCTGCGAGACCTCGCGCATCTCGGCCTTGCGGTCGGCTGCCTGGCTCTTGTCCTGAAGGCGCGCGATCTCTTCGGTCACCTTGTTGCGCAGCGCCTTGAGTGTCTCGCTCTGCTGCAAAAGCTCGCGACGGCGGCCGTCCAGTTCCTTGAAGAGCGCAATATCAACGCCTTCGCCTCTGGTCTTGAGCCGTGCTTCTACAGTTTCCAGGTTTTCGCGTATGTATCTCGCGTCGAGCATGTGTCAGCGCCTTTACATTCAGATCACCAAAGCTATACTGTCTAACACTCAATTTTCAGTTAGTCAACCGTTTTTTGCGCTCCCAGATACTCATCCTGCATTTCCACGAGGAGGTCACCTTGCCAAGGCTCTTCGTCGCCATCGATCTGCCAGAGGAAATAAAAGCCTCTCTGTCACAGCTCTCCTGCGCTGTACCGGGCGCCAGGTGGGTCTCTCCTTCGGAAATCCACCTCACCCTGCGCTTCATAGGGGACGTGGAGCCCCAGACAGTTGCGAAGATCAAGAAGGCCCTGTCCGGGATCCAGTTCACCTCTTTTCACCTGCGGGTCGCCGGGGTCGGCCACTTCCCCCCGCGTGGGCTCCCCCGCGTGCTCTGGCTGGGGCTGGAGCCGCGCCCGGAACTGATGGAGCTGCAGCAGCGGATCGAAAGCGCGCTGCTGCAGGCAGGGGTCCCGCCGGAGGAGCGCCCGTTCTCCCCGCACATAACGCTGGCCCGCCTGAAGGCGACCCCGCCCGCCGCGGTCGCCTCCTTCGAGTCGCTGCACCGCGCGCTCGACTACCCCCCTTTCCCGGTAAGGGAGTACATCCTTTATTCCAGCGTCCTTACACCAAAAGGCGCGATTCACCGCAAGGAAGAGATCTACCGCTGCAGCGGGGAAGCCGCCTCGCCGTCAAGGTGACCCGGGCAGCGCCAAGCAGCAACATATGATTCAGCACTCTCCCAATCGTCCCTCCACTGTATTTAACGCCCCTGTCCATAGCATTGTCGGACTCGACCCCATCAGGAAAGGCTTTCCCTGCGATTAGGCCACCAGTCATCAAGGTATCTCATATTGCCATAAAAATTTTTACTGTTACAGTTCCTATGCTTATGCCTTTATTTGCCATGGCTGTGTCAGACTGGCCGGCCTTATGTAACAGCGGAGTTTTTTATGGAGCATGACAAGTGCGAGGAGTACTACCTCGAAGAGGACATAAGTGTCCACATCTTCACCGCCTCTGCGGCGATGGTCGGTGTTTGTCTCACGGTAATTGGCCTGGTACGCGTATTCATCACTATTAAAGGGGTAAACACTCTCGCGGACGATATTTTGTCCGCTGCATCCCTCGTATTTCTGACCTCATGCAGCCTTTCCTACTGGGCACTAAGAACAAGAAAACGACGGCGCATGCATAAGATAGAGCGGTTAGCCGACGGCGCTTTCATCTTTGGGCTGATCTTGATGGTGTCAGTCTGTGGGATTCTCACCTATGTACTAGAGACAGTTTGACCCCTGGGTCATTCCACCACCATGGGCCCCTTCTGCAGCCGCTTATAGTAGAAATTCTGGCCGTAGAGGACGGCTGCCGGGTTATGGCCGGTGACCCGGTCCTTCACCACAAGCGTCGTGACCGGCGCTTCTGAATGCTTGTTGAACAGCATGTCGTGCCCGACGCAAAGCCCCACGATGACGTTCATGTCGGTCTTCATGTCGTTGCAGATGCGCGCCTGGGCGATCGGGTTGCAGGCGGGCTCGAAGGTCCCGGGCCTAACCTTGTCGCTTTCCGCCAGCCCGAACTCCTTCTTGTCCAGGCTCCCCGCCTTGCAGCAGACGCTCAGCGGCGTGAACCCCTGCGCCTTGAGGATGGCTGCCAGCCGGTCGCTCTCCTCCAGAAGGCCGATGCAGGTGGCTATGCCGATGCGCTGGTATCCCATAAGTTTCGCGAAGGCGATGGTGTCCTCGACGCGGGTCCAGCGGGCGTTGACCGCATCGCTGCCGGGTATGGGCTGGTAGCAGAGCCCTTCCACCCGGGCGGCGACGAAGGCCATCTTCGCGTCGTCGCCCGCTCCCTGCATCATCTCTGCCGATTCCGCCACTATTGCCGGGTAGCTCCCCGCCGGGCAGTTGCCGGGGCGCGGAGGGGCGGTGTTGGGATCGCCGCTCCAGCAGTTGGTGGTACCGCTTTTCTGCCAGACGGCGCTGCAACGTGAACAGGTTACTTCCGCAGCTTGCTCCTTATCCATGAACCCTCCTTTGTCACCCCTTGGCGGGGCGCTCTTCCTGGGCCAGCACGTAGGGGGAGACGATCAGGCAGAGAAAGCTCTTGCCGCTGTTGGCATCCCAGGCCTTTATCTGCTCCGCGGACGGCTTGGAGAGGACTCCCGACAAGAGCCAGCGCTCCACCGTCTTGACCTCGTCGTTCGCCACCGCGGCTGCGACCTCGGCCAGATCCAGCATGTGGTCGACGATGATGACCCCGCCTCTTTCCAGGTGCGCCCTCAGCGACATCCAGTCCGTGGTGTCGATCTTCGTGGCGAGTTCTTCCTTGGTTGCAGACATCTCTAGCTCCTCTACTCGAAAGATTTTCTGAATTCCGCGACGGTCTCCCGCAGGGAAGCCACCTCCGCGCGCAGCTCCGAGAGCTCCTGCTCGAGCCGCGCTATCTTCTCGGCGTCGGCGCCTGCGCCGCGCACGTCGAGCTGCGCCGCAAGCTCCGAGAGGTCAGGCTCGCCGCTGAAGAGCTGGCAGTAGCGCGGCTCCTTGCGCCCTGGCTGCAGCGGCAGCTTCGCCACCAGGGAAGGGGTCCGCTCCGCCAGGTCTTCCAGTACCGATTCCACCTCGGAGAGGTCCGCGAACTTGTGCATCCGCTCCCCCCGCCCCCTGAGCTCGCCCACCGTCTGAGGCCCGCGCAGCAACAGCTCGCAGAGAACGGCCAGCTCTGCCGGGGAGAAGCGGAACTTCTCGACCAGGGCGTGACGGTACTTCGCCACCCGGCCGCCGCTCCCCGAAACCAGCGCGTACTGCTTGAACCGCAGCGTCTCGAGCGCGCGGGTCACCTGGGACTCGTCCAGGCTCAGCACAGGGTCGCGGTTCGACTTCTGGTTGCAGGCGTTCACCAGGGCGTTGAGGGAAAGCGGGTAATACTCGGGAGTGGTGAGTTCCTTCTCGATCAAAGAGCCCAGCACCCGCAGTTCGGTGCCGTCTAGCGTCGCGTCCATGAGCCGTACTCCTTTTTGTTCTGGAATTGATGCCGCCTCGCGCCGGGGCCGCCGCGGCAGCCTTGCCCGGATAGAAGACGAGTGGGAGAGTAAAACGCCCCGGCGCCCGGTGGGCGCAAATGCCCTCCACCGAGAGCTCGTTAAAATTACTCGATTCTTGAAGCCGGATCAACGCTAAAAACGGGAAAAAGAGACGTCTTCCTACCGGGCGAAGGGAAGAAGACCTTTGTGTTGTATAACATCATTATATTTGTTATGGTAGCGCCATCTCGCCCTGCAGCCGGGGACTACCGATCACAGGAGTTTACATGCCCCCCATCATGGACCTGCCGAAAATCAAAAAGACGATCAGGATTTTTGCCGTCGCGCAAGGCGCGCTTATCGCACTGCTCATTTTCATGGCCGTGCTTTTCCAGCAAAGGCTCCAGCTGCTAGGGAGAGGGGAGCAGTTCATGAGCGGCGTCGTGGCGGCGTTCGTCATCGAGCTGCTGCTCTTTTACCCGATCTTCAGGTTCGCCGGCAAGGAAGCGGAGCGTGACTTCTCGCTCATCGGAAGGACGCTGAACCAGGAGGAGCTCAAGTCCTTCACCAAGCAGAAGCGGTGGGCGGACGTCATCAAGATGGCCGTCTTCGGATTCTACTTCATCTTCATCCTGGCGCTGAAACCGACGACCCCGACCCTGGTGCTGAGCGTCATCTACTACAGCTTCGTCCTCACCATCATCACCTACCTGCAGTGCTACAACTTCGCGGCGCGTAAAAGGAGCAAGGGGCTCGGAAACGCCTGACGCGGCGGCTACCGCTACTTCTTCGATTCCGCCGACTTCCTGCGCACCTGGGCGATCCGCTCTTCGGGAAGCCCCAGCCACTCCAGGAAGCTCTGGTGGCCGGTCGGGTTCTCCCGCTCGAAAAGGGTGTGCCAGTGCCCCATCTGTTCGTCGTCGAGCCCTATGGACCTGAACCTCGAGGTCCATTCCTCCACGGTCACTTTCCGCTTCTTTTCATGCTTTTCTTCCATGGCTCTTCCTCCTTTTTCCGACAGGTTGCCCCTCCCATACACCGAGCGCTGCAAAAAAGTGAATTGTAAACACAGATTTTACTGGACTACCGGGCACGGTCACACGTACCATCCCCCGATAGCATTCAAATATCCAAAGAGAAGGAAATAAAAGCAATGGCAACTGCAAAACAGGGCGACAAGGTACTTATCAATTACACCGGCAAGCTGGAGGACGGGTCCGTTTTCGATACCACCATCCAGGAAGCTGGCTGCTGCGAAGACGACAACTGCGGCTGCGACGACGACGGCTGCGGCTGCGGCGAGACCGGCCCGCTGGAAATCACCATCGGCAACGAAGACTTCTTCCCGCAGATCGAAGAGGCGCTGGTAGGGATGGCACCGGGCGAGAAGAAAACCGTGGTGATCCCGGCCGAGGACGCCTTCGGCGAGTACGACGAGGACGAGGTCTTCACCATCAGCCGTGAGCAGCTGACCGGCGAGATCGTGCCGGAAGTCGGCATGGAGCTGGAGCTCACCGGCGACGACGACGAGCCGGTGGAGGTCGTCGTGGTCGAGGTCAACGAAGAAACCATCACCGTCGACGCCAACCATCCGTTGGCCGGCGAAGACATCACCTACGAAATCGAGCTCCTCGAGATCGTGTAAAGCAGCATGTACAATGCCGGGGAGGCGGGCCATCCGCCTCCCCCGTTTTTAAGCCACCGAATCGAAAGCCTGCAATAGATGACCATGGAAAACCCGCGCAACCAAGCCCCCCAGCCGAACCCTGCACCGACTCAGCCCGAAACCTCGAAGCTCCCCTGGCTTCCCGGGGTCAAACCGCTCATGCTCGCCCCCATGCAGGGTCTGACCAACCGTGCTCTCCGCTCGCTGTTCACCAAGTGGGTACGCCCGGACGTGGTCTGGACCGAATTCATGCGGGTGAACCCGGTGTCCGCGAAAAAGCGCCTCATGCCGGGCGACCTGCGGGAGATCAGCGCCAGCGAGGACGGGATTCCGCTTGTGGTGCAGCTTATCGGGCACGGGCGGGAGGCGCTGGTCTCCGCGGCTAAGGCAGCGCAGGACGCGGGCGCCGAGCACCTGAACCTGAACATGGGGTGCCCCTACGGCCGCATGACCAGCGGCCTCACAGGCGGCGGGATGCTGAAGAAGCCAGAACTCCTGGAAGAGATCATCCCCGCGCTGCGCGAGGCGATCCACGGCTCCTTCTCCATCAAGCTGCGCGCCGGTTACGAGGACCCGCAGCAGGTGTTCTCGCTTCTGCCGCTCTTCGAGAGATCCGGCGTCGACTTCCTGGTGCTCCATCCGCGCACCGTGCGCCAGGCCTACAACGGCTGGGCCGACCACGACGTGACTGCGGAGGTGGTATGCCAAACCTCGATCCCGGTCATCGCCAACGGCGACATCAGGAGTGCCGGGGCCGGGCTGCGCCTTTTGGAGCAGAGCGGGGCCGCCGGCCTCATGCTTGGCAGGGGGGGGATCGGCGAGCCGATGCTCTTCGAGCGGCTGCGTGGGCGCGCCTGTGCCACCCCGGATCTCGCCGAAAGAAAGACTATGCTCCACCGCTACCTTAGCGACCTGCTCCCCCTTTACTGCGCCCTTTTCTGCGGCGACGCCCAGGTACTTGGAAAGATCAAGGGGGTGGTCTCCAACGTCGAGGACGCAGAGCTGGAGCGGGAGCTGAAAAAGCTCACCAGGTCGAAGACCCTGCAAGCCTTCCGCGCCGCGCTCGAAGACCTCGCCCCGTAGTCACGTAGCCCCCCAGTCCCCAGCACCTAGCCCCCAGTCCCTGCCTTTCCCCCTGCCTCTACTTTTCCCAGTAATCCTTGGCGAAGAAGAACATGGCCACGGCGAACGCCAGTGCTCCGATGGGAAGCTGGAACGCCGAGTGGTAGGCCTGCGCCGTCGCCTCCGGGGTCGTCTTGGCGACCGCGCCGATCACGATCCCCATCCCCTGCTGCACCGACGCGGCACCCAACAGCACGAAGAAGTTCAATGAAGTGAGAGCCGTCCCCACTATGGTTACCGGGAACATCGAGCGGATGATCGGGTAGATCATCACACCGCTGGAGACGCAGAGCCCCAGGGCGAAGAACAGCGCCGAAAGCGCTCCCGTGGGCATACTGTCGGCGAGTCCCAGAAAGCTCGTCATGAGCAATAGCAGCATCACTTGCCCGACAAGCAGGGTCCTCTTGTAGGAGTGGAGAATCCTGCGCGCAACCTGGTCTATAACGAGGCTCCCCGTGATGAACCCAAGAGAGGTGAACATCAGCATCCTTCCCGTCTCCTCCCGGGAGAGCCGCGCAACTTCCATCAGGTAGGGGCCGCCCCAAAGCCCCTGCACCGCCAGGTAATTCCCGTACCAGGAAAAAGCCACGGCAGCCAGAAGCCAGAAGTCCCAGTTGGAGACTATCTTTTTCCATGCTTCCAGCATCCCCAGCCGGACCGGCACTTCCTCCTCCTGTCGGTCGGCGACCGGGGGGCGGTCGCGCACCAGCCCGAAGACCAGCACCGTGACCACCGCCTGCAGAACCCCCGCCGCGAGAAACGAGTTGCGCCAGCCGACCGCTGCGACCGCCAGTGCCAAGGGAGCCGTTCCCGCCAGGTTCCCGAGGTTCCCCGTCGCGACCATCATGCCGGAGACCTTCCCGAATTCCTGCTTGGTGAACCAGTGGCTGAAAATGGTGAAGGTCGCCATCAGCACCGACGCGGTCCCTATCCCGATGAGAACGCGGCCGGCCATCGCCTGCCCTATGCTGGCCGCCTGGGAAAACAGTATGCCGCCGACAGCGGTAAGAACGCCCGAGCCGCTGATGACCACCCGGCTCCCGAGCCGGTCGATCATCGGGCCCAGCGGGATCTGCGCGGCGGCGTAGACGTAGAAGAGGATGCTGGAAAGAGACCCAAGTTGGGCGGGGGTGAGGTGGAGGTCGCGCGAGACGTCCTTGGCGACCACCGCGAGCGATACGCGGTAGAAGTACACCATTATGTAGACCAGGGCCAGGATAAAGAAGATAAACCAGCGCTGCCTGCGCAGCCGCTCCTGTTGATGCATTGTCAGTACCCCCGGCGGCACTCTAACATAGGGCTATCTGCATCGCAACAGCCTCAACTGCACTCGATGTTGTGCTGGCGAAGATTTCCGATACTCTCTTTACTTGCTGATCCAGTGCCGTCCAGCGCTGAGGAAAGCATCCCTTGCGCTGACTTAGTGCTTCGAAGGAAATCCTCGTCAACAATAGCTGCGCCCGACAGTTCAAAGGAGATAAGAGATGTTCCTGGAAAGCGACGTGAAGCTAGGTTTCAGCGACGTGCTCATCAGGCCCAAAAGGTCCAACCTCAAGAGCCGCTCACAGGTGGATCTGCAGCGACACTTCAAGTTCCTGCACAGCAAGCACGAGTGGACCGGGGTGCCGGTAATCGCCGCCAACATGGACACAACCGGCACCTTTGAGGTCGCGGACCGGCTCGCCGCCCACGGCATGCTCACAGCAGTCCACAAGCACTATTCCATCGCCGAATGGGACGCCTACCTCGCCAACCACGACGATGACATCTACCCCCGCATCATGGTTAGCACCGGCTCCTCCGAAGCCGACTTCGAAAAGGTTTCGGCCATCCTGGGCAAGCACCCCAAGCTCGAATTCATCTGCATCGACGTCGCCAACGGCTACGCCGAGAGCTTCGTCGAGTTCGTGGCTAAGATGCGTGAGGCGTTCGCTGAAAAAACCATCGTGGCGGGAAACGTCGTTACCGGAGAGATGGTCGAGGAACTCCTTCTTTCCGGCGCCGACATCGTCAAGGTCGGCATCGGGCCAGGCTCGGTCTGCACCACCCGGGTCAAGGCGGGGGTGGGGTATCCGCAGCTCTCCGCGGTGATAGAATGCGCCGATGCGGCGCACGGGCTAGGGGGCAGAATCATCTCGGACGGAGGCTGCACCTGCCCGGGAGACGTCGCCAAGGCGTTCGGCGGCGGGGCCGATTTCGTCATGCTGGGGGGGATGTTCGCAGGCCACGACGAATGCGGTGGGCAGCTCCTCGAAAGGGGTGGAAGGCAGTTCAAGCTCTTCTACGGCATGAGCTCCACCACCGCCATGGACAAGCATGCAGGCGGGGTCGCCTCCTACCGCGCCTCTGAAGGAAAGACGGTGGAGGTCCCGTACCGGGGGCCCATCGACGAGACGGTGCGCGACATTCTTGGAGGTGTCCGCTCCGCCTGCACCTACGTAGGCGCCTCGGCTCTCAAGGAGCTCACCAAGCGGACCACCTTCATTAGGGTGCAGGAGCAGGAGAACAGAATCTTCGGGTAAGAAAAGAAAACCCCCTTCCTGGGAAGCGGGGTCGGTGCTGCAGTAAAAAAAAGGGCCTCCCATGCGGGAGGCCCTTTTAGTTGTTGGTTCAGCAGCCGCTTAGTGGTGCGGATGCATGAAGGCGTAGACCATCAGCATCAGCAGCGTGATGCCGATGAAGAGCGCCGTGAAGCCGAAGGCTTTCAGGCAGAAGTCGTAGAAGATGCCGGAAGACTTCTTGGCTGCGAACTTCTCGGTGATCCCTTCCTTCTCGTAACGTGCCCACTGATCGCCACGCTCTTCGACGAACTCGTGCTTGGACATCTGGCCGTTGAAGATGACGAAGTCCATCGGGAACTTCTCCGGACGCCCGTGGGTGTTGAAGAAGTGGACCGAGAAGATGAAGCCGGTCGCCAGGAGCGCCTCATCGGAGTGGATGATGGTCGCTACGTTGAAGGCCCAACCCGGCAGGAACATGCCGAAGAACTCGGGGAACCAGAGCATGAGGCCGGAGCCGCCGATGGCGAACATACCCCAGAAGACCGCGATGAAGTCGAATTTCTCCCAGTAGGTCCACCTTTCGAAGGCCGGTTTCGGCCCTTTGAAGAAGAACCAGCGGACCATGCCGACGACGTCGCTTATGTCGCGCAGGTTCGGGCAGAGGGAGTCAGGTCCGAAGAGCCTCTGGATCGGGTTGCCTTTGATGTCCTTCCTGATGAAGAGGAAGTGGATGCTCATGGCCAGCGCCATGGAGAAGTACACGAAGGTGATGCCCGCGCAAATCCTGTGGATGGCCGCCGCGTTGGGCGCCCCGCCGTAGAGGTCCATCAGGAACTTAGCCCATACCTGGTCGCTGAACTTGAGCGGCAGACCGGTCAGCGACAGGCCCAGGAAGGAGATGATGACCAGGAGGTGCATGAAGACATGGACTCTCCTGAAGCGGCGGTACTGCTTGTGCCCTTCGGGTACGTGGTGCAGGATGACCCCTTCTTCAAGTGCTGCAGCCTTCTCGCGGTTCTCGACGAAGCCGCGGATCATCCAGAGCAGGGTGTGAACCCAGAACACGGCGAAGGTGCCTACCAGCAGGCCGGTCATGGCGATGAAGGTGTAGAAGAGGATCGGGTACTTCTCACGGTCGTTGTGCTCGCCGTGTGCGTAGAACTTGGTGAACGGAGTCTTCGCCTTGTCGTGGCACTTGGAGCAGGTCTTGACCAGGTTGTTCTCGTTGACAGAGGAGTTGGGATCCTTGGAGGGGAGGATGCCGTGCGCCGTGTGGCAGTCGGCGCAGCCCGCTACCTTCTCCGGGTAGCCGAGGCGGTAGTTCTTGCCGTGGTAGCTCTCCATGTAGCTCTTCACGGCAACTTCGGAGATATGGTTGCGCTCGACCAGCTTCTCGTCAGCATGGCAGCGGAGGCAGACCTTGGTGTGGAATTCGCGGTTGGTGTGGGAGTTCGGGTCGCCCAGCGCCTTGATCTCATGCAGGTTGTGGCAGTCGTTGCAAGCGGCGGAGTCCTGGTTCCCGGCGAGCACCCCTTTGCCGTGGACCGAGGTGAGGAAGCCCTTCTCGTCGGAATGGCACTGCACGCACTTGGCGAGCACACGGCGCTTGTCCTTGTTCCAGGAGGTGTGGCTGTGCATGTCGGTGTGGCAACCGGCGCACTGGACACCCTTCTCGGCGTGCACGCTGAGGGCGTGCTCGGCAGCTTCCTTCTTGTGGCAGCGTACGCACTGGACTTTGCCGACCTTGATCTCGCCCTTCATGTGCTTGGCGAGCTCGACGATCTCGACGTGACAGCTGGTGCAGCCGTTTTTGCCGTGCACCGAGACAGCCATCTTCTCGGCGGAGATCTTATCTCCATGGCAGCCGAGGCAGGTAGCCGGGTCGATCGCCAGCCCTTGGGCGGCGAACGCCGGCTGGGTTAGCAGTAGGAGCAGCAGCAGCGGGATGAGGCGTGTGAAGACGTGGACCATTGTAATCTCCTGTATTTAGCATCGTTTTAGAACGCTTTAATGTAGGTCGGCGCTCGCAACGGCGGCTAATGTAATACTGTTAGGCGGATAAATCAACTGAAAAAGCGTCAATTAATAAGGAGGATACAACTTTCCCTCCTTCTTTATCTGCCCCGCTCCTGCTAGTCCGAGCTTTCCAACTGTCGACAGAGAGATGAAATGAATAAATTCAAAGCTACAGAGAGATAAGTTCCCACAAAAACTATGTGGAAATAAGGAGTTGTGAGAAGGTTAATTGGAGTTGGCAATAAATCCAGGACGGGATACTGGAGAGCGTTCGTCAATGAGCTGAATTGCCCGGGACATGAGACATGAGGAGAGGGAAGAGTGATTCTGTTGCTGAAATAAGATTAGCTGCCGGACATGAGAGGGTTCGCAAAGGTGGCGATCCCCTCGGTGACCAAGAACTCCAGGAAAGGAAGTGCGTCCGAGAGGGGGAGCCCCAGCTTCTTGCAGATCTCGCCAGCGCTCCGTTTGCCGTTCAAAGAGCGCAACAGTTCGAAGTATTCCGGCGACACCGACTCGGTCGCCACTTCACCCTGGGCAGGGTAGACGATCGCGCAGGAGCCAGCCGCCTCGAAGCACTCCGCGAACTCGCGCAGGTCGAACTCGCCCGCCTCAAGGAGGTCCAGGATCTCGTAATTGAAGCGCGCGATGGTGGCGGCCGCGGAAAGCGTGAGCGGTTTCTGCAAAAGGTCGGAGCTGCGCGGCTTGCGGGCAGGCGCAAGGGGCGCCGCGAGGAGCGCCTCCCCGTAGTAGTGGTGGTAGTCGGCGAGGTCGAGCGCCACCGGGAGCAGGCGTCCCTTTTTCTTCTGCTGGAAGAGGAGGGTCAAGAAATCACGCTGCAGCCCCCAGATCTCACCTTCCGCGATCTCCTTTTCCCCCTTCTCCCCCCGTTCCCCCAGAAGGCGCGCAAAACAGGAGAGGAAGGCGCTCGGTGAGAGCTTCACCGCCGAGGCGACCGCGTTGAACCAGGCCACCGCCTTGCCGCGGCTGTAGAAGACGTCGCAGGCGGCCGCGAGGCTTGAGGCCTCTTTCAGCTCTTGCGCCGAAAAGGTCGGGGTGGAGAGGACCGTGTAGGGGGGGACCTCAAGGTGCTTGAGCCCCAGCGCCTCCGCCTTGCCGTTGAGCCGGGTGCCGGGGAGCACGGCGAGCGGGAAGATGTCCAGGTGGTTCGGGTAGAGCGAGAGGGCGAAGTCCAGCGAGGAGCGGAAGAGCTTCAAGCTGTCGCCGGGAAGGCCGTAGATGAGGTCGAAGCCGAAGATGGCGCCGGTGCGGTTCAAAAGCGAGGCGCGCATGACGAAGTCGTCGCGGTCAAAGCCGCGCCCTACCCCGCGCAGCACCGCCGGATCCGCGCTTTGCAGGCCGATCTGCAGCGAGCAGGTGATGGAGGCGAAGAGTTCCGCCATCTCGGCGTCGATGAACTCGCTGCGCACCTCGAAGTGGAAGTGCACCCTGGGCGCCAGTTTCCTGATCAGGCGCAGGATCTCTTTCGCTCGTTGCGGGACCTTGTTGAAGGTGGAGTCCAGCACGAAAACCTGGGGGACCTGGAGTCGGGCGAAAAGCCTGAGCTCCGCCTCGATCCGCTGGAGCGGAAAGCGCCGCACCCCGCCGTTTCCCTTGTGGTCGTAGCAGAAGGCGCAGGCGAAGTCGCACCCGCGAGAGAGCTGCCAGAGGGCGCCGCCAGGGACGGTCGGGTCGAGTTGTCCGGAAAGGTACGGGGAGGGGATCTGTTCCAGATCGAGCGGAGCGGGGAGCGCTCCTGGCGCCTCCCCGGGCAGGACCACGCCCGGCACCCCCTTCGGCATCGCTCCTTCAGCGACGAGCTTGACCGCCTGCAGGAAGGGACCCTCCCCCTCGCCGCGGACGAGGAAGTCGAAGAGACCGGTCTCCAAGATGCCCGCCGGGTTGGCCGTAGGCTCGGCACCACCGGCGCAGATGACCACACCCGGCACCCGGGCGCGGAGCTCGCGCGCCGTCTCGATGGCGCTCTCCCGGCTCCAGACGTAGACCGAGAAGGCGACCAGCTGCGGCTGGCTAAAAGCGATGCTCTCGGCGCAGCGCGCCGGGTCGTCCCCCAGGAAGAACTCAAGGACCTCGACCTCGAGGCTCCCGCGCAAAGCTGCGTCGGCAAGGAGCGCCTCCTTGAGAAAGGCGCAGGCGAGCGGCACTGCCTGCGGCGAGCGCTCGGGATGTATGGCTACCAGCGTTATTTTCATGAATTTTTCGGGCGGGCCTTGAGCGAGGGTTTTCCCCCCTCGATCACTACGACGAAGTCGACGTCCTTGCAGCGGTACTTTTCCATGAGGGCGGGTTTCTGCCTTTTGATCGCCTCGGCGACCTTTTCTCGGGTGACGTTCTCGACCGGGAGGTTGCAGGCCCGGCGGGCATCTATGTACTGCTGGTAGACCGTTTCCAGATGCGGGTCGTGGGTCGGCTGCGAGGGGACTGCCGCCTGCTCCTTGGGACTTGCCTTCTGGTGCAGCGACATCCTGAAGCGGTCACGCTGGAACTTCCCTTCCTCGATGAGGCGGTTGGTGCGGGTCCACTTCTGCTTGTGGACGCTCAGGGTGGAGACCAGCGACTCGTACTTGAACCTCTGGCTGGTGTTGGGGATGCTCACGTTCTGGTAGCGCCTCACCGCGCGCTCCACCGTATCGAGCAGTCTGAGCGGTTCCCTCTTCTCGATGCCGAAGAAGTACTGCTCGTACTTGATGATGAGCTCGCGCAGATCGATTTCCAGCCGCGCAATGTCCTCTGGAATCCCCATGAAACCTCCAAAGGGGACTATAACGGTAAGTTACGGCCGTGTAAATGAGAAAAGCTGGTTATCGACGCCTGGAAACCAAGGGAAACAACTTGACGGGGTGGGGCAATATTGTTAAAAAAGAGCAATTTGCTGGCGGAGGAAACCTCATATGGGTAACAAGATAGCAGCGATTGTACTGGCAGCCGGCATGGGAACCAGGATGAAGTCCGACCTGGTCAAAGTGATGCATCCGGTGGCCGGCGTGCCGATGATCGAATGGCCCGTAGCCGCGGCCTTTGCCTCCGGCGTGGAGCGCTGCGTGCTGGTGGTCGGCCATCAGCAGGAGAAGGTGCGCGAACTTTTCGCCGGCCGGGGCGAGGTCGGTTTCGCCCTGCAGTCCGAGCAGCTCGGCACCGGGCACGCGGTCCGCTGCGCCATGCCGGAACTCGATTCAGACGCCGACACGGTGCTGATCCTCTGCGGCGACACCCCGCTTCTTGAAGCGGGAAGCCTCGCGGGGATGCTCAAGGCGCACAGGGAGACGAAAGCCTGCATCACCGTGATGACCGCGACTCTCGCCAACCCCTTCGGCTACGGCAGGATCGTCAAGGATGCAAGCGGAAAGGTCACCGCCATCACCGAGGAAAAGGACGCAAGCGAAACGGAGCGCCTGATCGACGAGGTGAACGCAGGCGTCTACTGCATAGCGCGCTCCTTCCTGGAAAAGGCGATCGCCTCCATCAACAACGACAACGCCCAGGGCGAATACTACCTCACCGACGTGGTGCGGCAGGCGGCGCAGCAGGGGCTTGCCTGCCTGAGCTTCAAGGTCGCCGACCCGCGGGAGATCAGCGGGGTCAACGACCGGGCCCAGATGGCCGAGGCGGCGCGCGTGCTTAGGGGAAGGATCAACCGCGAGCTGATGCTCTCCGGCGTCACCATGATCGACCCCGACACCGTCTACATCGACCGCGGCGTCCGCATCGGGCGCGACAGCGTAATCTACCCTGGAGCAGCCATCGAGGGGAACACCGTGATCGGCGAGCGCTGCGTGATCGGCCAAGGGTCCCTGATCCAGAACTGCAGCATAGCCGACGGCGTCGTGGTCAAGGCGGGAAGCGTGCTGGAGGAGTCCAAGGTCGGGCCGCAGGCGGCCATTGGCCCCATGGCGCACCTGCGCGCGGGAACCGAGCTCTCCGCCCAGGTGAAGATCGGCAACTTCGTCGAGACCAAGAAGGCGTTCATGGGAGAGGGGTCCAAGGCCTCACACCTCACCTACCTGGGCGACGCCACCATCGGCCGGGACGTCAACATCGGCTGCGGCACCATCACCTGCAACTACGACGGCGTCAAAAAGCACAAGACCGTGATCGAGGACGGTGTCTTCGTGGGGAGCGACGTGCAGCTGGTGGCGCCGGTCACCGTGGGGAGGAACTCCCTTATCGCGGCGGGTACTACCGTCACCAAGGACGTCCCCGCGGATTCTTTGGCCATCGCCCGCTCTCCGCAGGTGAACAAGGAAGGTTGGACGCTCAGAAAAAAATAAAACTGTAACTGTCCGATCCAAGATGGTAATCTGTAACGTCTTTGGCAGCTGGGCTGCAACCAATAAAGCGGTTTCACGGAGTAAAAATGTGCGGCATCGTAGGATTCACGGGGAGGCAGGAAGCCACCTCGATCATCATTGAAGGGCTGAGAAGGCTCGAGTACCGCGGCTACGATTCCGCCGGTATCTGCACCATAAGCGGCGGCAAGGCGAGCATCAGGCGCAGCGAAGGTAAGCTCACCAACCTGGAGAAGCTCCTGGCGACGAACCCTGTCAGCGGCACGGTCGGCATCGGCCACACCCGCTGGGCCACCCACGGCCGCCCCTCCGAAATCAACGCCCACCCGCACCAGGCGGGCCCCATCGTGGTGGTGCACAACGGCATCATCGAGAACTACCTGCAGCTGCGCGAGGAGCTGAAGGGTCAGGGGCACATCTTCAAGAGCGAGACCGACACCGAGGTCATCTCCCACCTGATCGACCAGCACTTGAAAGGTTGCGGCAGTTTCGAGCAGGCGGTGCGCGAGGCTCTGGCCGTCCTCAAAGGCGCCTACGCCATCTGCATCGTGAGCGAGAACGACCCGGACGAGATGATCGCGGCGAAGCTCGGCTCGCCGATGGTGGTCGGCATCGGCGACGGCGAGTTCTACGTCGCCTCCGACATCCCTGCCATCCTTTCCCACACCCGCTCCATGGTCTTCATGGAGGACGGCGAGATGGTCGTCTTCAAGGGCGGAAAGGCCACATTCAGCAATGTCGCGGGCGGCGTCCTCGAAAAGGTGCCGCGCCACATCGACTGGTCCGCGCACATGGCCGAGAAGGGTGGCTACAAGCATTTCATGCTCAAGGAGATCTTCGAGCAGCCCCGCGCCGTAAGGGACACCATCGCCGGCAGACTGCGTGAAGAGCAGGGGGACGTCTATCTCGAAGACCTCTCCCTCGACGACGCGGCGCTCAGGGGGATCAACCGTATCTGCATCATCGCCTGCGGCACCTCGTGGCATGCGGCCTTGGTCGGGAAATTCCTGATCGAGGAGCACTGCCGGGTCCCGGTCGAGGTGGACATCGCCTCCGAGTTCCGCTACAGGAACCCCGTGGTCGACGAGAAGACCCTGGTGATGCTGATCTCCCAGTCCGGCGAGACCGCAGACACCCTCGCCGCCATGCGCGAGTCTAAGCGCCGCGGCGGCAAGTGCGTCGCCATCTGCAACGTGGTCGACTCCTCGATCGCCCGCGAGGCCGACGGCGTCATCTACACCCACGCCGGACCCGAGATCGGGGTCGCCTCCACCAAGGCATTCGTCACCCAGCTGATCGCCCTCTACCTCTTCACCATCCGTCTCGGGCGCTCACGCGAAGTGATGAGCCTGGAGCAGGGGAGGGACCTCATCGCCGCCGTGGTCCGGGTCCCGGCCCTCATGGAAGAGGCGCTGAAGCTGAACGAGCAGGTCGAGAAGGTGGCCAGGAACTACCTGCAGGCGCGCGACTTCCTCTACCTCGGGCGCGGCATGAACTACCCGATAGCCCTCGAAGGCGCCTTGAAGCTGAAGGAGATCTCCTACATCCACGCCGAGGGGTATGCTGCGGGCGAGATGAAGCACGGCCCCATCGCCCTCATCGACGAGCACATGCCCGTCGTGGTGCTGGTCCCCAAAGGGCCCAACTACGACAAGGTCTTTTCCAACATGGAAGAAGTCATCGCCCGCGGCGGCCGCGTCATAGCCGTCTGCAGCGAAGGGGACCAGGAAGTGAAAGATAAGGTCGAAGTCGCGCTGGAGATTCCCGAAGACGGCTGCGACGTCAATCCGTTGATCCTCTCCATCCCGATGCAGCTTCTGGCCTACCACGTCGCCGTCCTCAAGGGGACCGACGTCGACCAGCCGAGGAACCTGGCGAAGAGCGTCACCGTCGAATAGTCAGCCCAGTGACATAAGAAGTGATGAAAACAGAAGTGCCAGTTGCGTTTGCCGCAGCTGGCACTTTTTCTTTCAGCAAAATCACTAGAGTCCATTTTATTGATGCAGGTCAAGGTAAAGTGATGCACCCGTGCTATTCCTATTAGCATGAGCGTACTTCGTATGACCATACGGAACCTTGCCATCATCATGCTGATGGTTGTTCTGACTATGCCCGCCGCGGTGCATGCCTACACCCTGGAAGTGCTGGCAGCAGAGACTACGCATGAGCTCGGTGGCGGTTGTCATGATACGGATGGCGAAGCCGGTCACGGCCCGGCCGGTAATCATCACTCCGACGTCCGCTGCTGCGAGCTCGATACCCCTTACGTAATCCCATCTTCCCTATATCTTTCGGCTCCTGCCGTGACCGGCCTACTTACCGGCGCTTTCAGCGGCAGGCAACTTGACGGCTTTGCCAGAAGGGTATACAAGCCTCCCAGAAAATCATCTCCGGTTGTTAGCAGTGTCAATTCCTAAACAGACAGGCTTACTTTAACTACAGGAGATATTGATATGAAAACGAAACATATGTTGAGAACCACATTGGCAGGGATCGCCGCAGTTATGGCGCTAACCTTCGGGATGGCTCAGAATGCTGCAGCCCATTGCGACACGCTCGATGGCCCCGTCGTCCAGGATGCACACAAAGCGCTGGAGGCGAAGGACATCACCCCCGTTCTCAAGTGGGTCAAAGCAAAAGATGAAAAAGCTGTCAAAGCGGCGTTCAGCAAGGCACTGGCAGCTAAGGGGGCAAATGCTGAAACTGCCCACCACCAATTTTTCGCTACCCTGGTGAAGATCCATCGTGCAGGCGAGGGTGCTCCTTTCACGGGGCTGAAACCCGCAGGAGCGGTGGAACCTGCAGTAGCCGAAGCAGACAAGGCCCTTGCCAGCGGTTCAGCTGATGCACTGGTGAAACTGGTTACCGATGACGTTACAGCAGGGATTAAGCACCGTTACGAGCGTGCCGCTGCCGCCTATAAACACAAGGACGAAAGTGTTGCCCAGGGGCGCGAGTTCGTTGAGGCATACGTTGAGTACACGCACTACGTCGAAAAGCTCCACATGGATGCTACAGGCAAAGCTGCTCACGGCGAACATAAGGAAGCGGGCAAGCAGCACGGCGGCCATGCCGGGCACGGCGCCGAAAAGCACTAAACGGTTCAACGAAAGAAGCTGAGGTGAAACATAAGTGCCAGTTGCGATTGCCGCAACTGGCACTTTTTCTTTTCCCCCTCTCTGATTGTCTCCCTGTCTCCATGGCAGATGGTTTAGCAGGTATGGCTGATTCACTCTGAGACAATTCGATCGTCAACTGGCACATGGCTGACATACCATGGTCGTCGATATCCCTCTCTTACTCATCTACTCCACCTCATTCCTCACCTGATCCAGCAGCATTAGCACATTTCCTGAAAAATTACTGGAATGTGGTAGTATTCCAGCACCTTAATTCAATATTTGTTGTTCACGCGTAACGGCAAAAGCTGCAACCTCTGATACTGTCAGTCACTACCAAATGACACACCTTGCTGGGGGCCATTTCATGACTGAATCACTCGTTCAGTACACCTTGGAAGCCTACCTGAAATCCCTTTTCGATACGGACAAGGCCACAGCCTTGCGGATCGTCCAAGAGGCTTTGGATAATGGCCTGACCCCGGAGAGTGTCATCTTCGACGTGGTGGTCCCGGGCATGGAACAGATGATCGGAGGGATGATTTCCGATAACCTGGTCACGCTCTCGCAGCATTTTCTAGCTTCCCAGATTGCCGAGGAAGTGACCGACCGCCTTATCCCTCTTTTTGCCTCGGCCCCCGCAATTCAAGGTACCGTCGTCATCGGGACCAGTTTTGGTGATTTTCACGGCTTGGGCAAGAAAATCGTGACCGGTTGCCTGCGCGCCAGGATGTTTAAGATCACCGACCTGGGGATCAACGTTGCACCCGAACGCTTCGTTGAGGCAGCTCTTGAAACAGGGGCGGAGGTCATCGGCGTTTCCTCGATGATGGTTCATACAGCCACCAGCGACAGGGGCCCTAAAAAGGTCCGGCAACTGTTGAGGGATCAGGGGCTGGAGCAAAAGATTCGGCTTATCGTGGGAGGCGCTCCCTACCGGTTCCACGAAAACCTTTACCGGGAGGTGGGGGCGGACGCTTGGGCCGACACAGCGGCCAACGCGCCTGCAGCAATTGCCGCTCTGGTCAAGGAGGTGCGGCAATGACCACGGGGATGGATCGTTTTGCTGCTCTGCTGACCGGCAAAACACCTGACAGGGTCCCAATCGTCTGCAATCTCCTCGACCAGGGGGCAAAGGAGATGGGAGTCTCACTTAAGGAGTACTACTCCCGCGGTGATCTGGTGGCTGAAGGCCAACTTCGGATGCGCGAGAAATATGGTTACGATACCTTGCTCGGGATGTTTTACTCAGCGCTTGAAGCCGAGGCGCTTGGCTGCCGGAACATCATATACGCCGACGATGGCCCTCCCAATGTAGGTCATCTGGTCATAGGTTCGACTGGGGACATAAAAAAACTTTGTCTGCCCGAGGACCTCGGCGACAACCCGCGTTTCCGCGAGATGACCGCGTGCATCGGCCTACTGAAAAGGGAGTCTGCCGGCCGCTGGCCCGTTCTCGGTGTGGTGACCGCATCCTTTTCACTTCCTGCCATGCTGATGGGCATAGGCCCCTATATGGATCTCTTCCTCAACGGCGACACCAAGCTTCTCGATCATCTGCTTACATTGTGCTCGCAGTTTTGTTCTCGACAGATCATTGCACTTCGCGAGGCCGGAGCCGATCTGATCGTCTACGTCAACCCGGTAGCTTCGGCGACGTTCATCACGACGTCCAAATTCCGGGAACTTGCCCTTCCCTGGGTCATCAGGGATTTGGAGCACCCCGGCCCGGCCGGTGTCATCTTCTTCAACGGCGGGGGGAAGATAAACCCTATCCTCGCCGACCTTAAACGGCACACGGGCTTAGGCGCCTTCTACCTGAATCCTTTCGACGACATTGCGGAAGCCAGGAGTACGTTGGGACCCGATGCCTTGATAGCGGGTGCGATCAATGACATCAGGCTGATCGACTGGTCACCTCCGGAAATCGATCGAGAGGTAGAGAGGCTTATGCAGATCGGCAAGCAAGCCGGCGGGTTTATTTTCGGCACCCTGTTGATGCCGTTCAGCATTCCGGAGTCAAACATCCGGGCCATGATGTCCGCCGCTGTCAGGTACGGCAATTACGGTTCGGAGGGTTCATGTGCGAACCAAAACTAATCATCGGCTGCGGCATCTTGCAGAAGGAAATTCAGTTTCTGATCGTGAAAAATGGCTGGCAGCTGGCAACCGCATTCATCCCCTCCGGGCTCCACGTGGATTTCGACAAACTCGAAAACAGCCTGAGCAAGGCACTGCGAATGCACAAAGACGAGCCGGCCGTTGTCTTTTACGGTGCCTGCCATCCCTGCATGGATGAGATCCTGGGCGAGGCCAACACTATCAGAACCCCAGGGCAGAACTGCGTCGACATCTACCTTGGGCATGAGATGTTCTGCCGGGAATTGGAGCAGGGGGCCTTCTTCCTGTTCGAGGATTGGGCTCTCAACTGGAAGAATATTGTGGGCAGCGTCATGCCGGGCGACCCTGAAATCATGCGCAGCATCTTTCGCAGCGCGCACAAATATCTTCTTGCCGTTCGCACTCCCTGTTCGGGCGATTTCCGCGCCGAGGCCGAGGCGATAAGCTTGATGACTTCGCTGGAACTGCGCTGGGTGGATGTGGGATTGGAACAGCTGGAAGCGAACCTTGCAAAGACCCTTGATAGGGTGAGGGCCTTGAAACAATGAACTACGAGCTTCAGGTGGCACTTTCGCGGTTGGAAGAGTCTGAGCGGCGCTTGTCTGAACTGGCAAGGCATAAGTCGCGCCTTGAACTGGTCAACAATCTGCTCGGCAGTCTCAGTTCCGTTGTCGGCCTGGACAACATGGTGCAGCGCATCATCAACATCCTGATGCAGACCATAGGCGCTGCCAACATTTCCGTCACCTACAACTTAGGCCAATTCTGGCAGATGCGGGACGTGTACGGCGCTTTCCACGAATCTAAAGATCCCGGCGACTCGCATGTCATCAGCGCACTTTCCACCGGGAAGCCCCTTCGCATCACCAATACCGAAGTGCAGGTTCCCTACCCGGGTGAAGCCGGAACGGTCACAGCGCAGGACTGGATCTTTCCCTTGCTGTCGCAAGGCCGAAAAATCGGCGCTGTGCGCATGGAGGGGATGCAACTTAACGACTTGAGCATTTTCGAAGAGCTGCAACCCTTCTTCGTCTATGCCGGCCTGATGCTGGACAATGAAATATCCAACTTCTCGCTTTTGGCAGAAGCCCATCGCCGGCTGCAGGAGTCTGAGAACCTCTATCGAGCCCTGTTCGAGCAATCACCGGACGGCATCGTCCTGTGGGGCGTGCCATCTCTAAGGCCTATGCAGTTCAATACCACTGCCCATACCCTGCTGGGCTACAGCCGCGATGAATTCGCCCTTCTCACCGTGAACGATATCCATCTCAGTGAAGATCCCAAGCAGATCGACAGTTATATTGGAACCTTGACCAAGGAGGGTAGTGCCACTTTTACCGCCGTGCACCGCGCCAAAGACGGCAAACACCTGAACATGACGGTATCGCTTAGATTGTTCGAACAAGCAGGCCGAAAAATGGTCTTGGCGATTCATCATGACATCACCGAACTCAAGGAGTCGAACCGAACCCTGGAACTGTACCGTTATTCGCTTGATAACGCCCGTGACTCCATATTTTTGTTGCAGAAAGACGCCCGTTTTTGCTTTGTCAATCTGGCGGCCTGTGCAGCGCTCGGTTATACACCGCAGGAATTGGCTGGCATGCACGTGTACGATATCGACCCCGATCTTCCCCGTAAGGCTTGGAAGAAGCATTGGGAGACAGTTAAGGTGCACGGAACGTTCAGTATAGAAAGCCGCCACAGGACCAAAGACGGCGAGTTGATCCCAGTGGAAATCGGAATCAGGATGTTTGAGTTCGAAGGAGTGGAATACCTTCTGGCAGTGGCTCGCGACCTAAGGGAACGCTTGCGCCTGGAGGAGGAAAGGCGCAGCCTTGAACAGAAATTGCTGCAAACACAAAAACTGGAGAGTCTTGGGGTTTTGGCTGGAGGCATCGCTCATGATTTCAACAACATATTGATGGCCATCCTTGGCAACGCCGACCTTGCCCTTATGAGGCTCAGCAACGAATCTCCCGCTTTAGAGAACCTTAAGAATATCGAAAAGGCGGCTGCGCGGGCCGCCGATTTGGCGAAGCAGATGTTGGCCTACTCCGGGAAAGGGAAGTTTGTGGTCGAGACTATAGACCTCAACAATTTACTCGAAGAGATGATGCATATGCTTCAGGTCTCCATTTCCAAAAAAGCGGTGTTGCGCCTCAATCTGGCCAACCCTCTCCCGTCGGTGGAGGTCGACGCCACACAGATTCGTCAGATCATCATGAATCTGGTTATTAACGCTTCGGAAGCCATCGGGGACAAAAGCGGCGTGATCGCAATAACAACCGGCTGCATGGACTGCGACAGGAGTTACTTGAAAGATGTCTGGCTCATCGAGAACATCAGTGAGGGACTCTACGTTTATCTGGAAATAGCCGACACTGGCTGCGGGATGGACAAGGACACCCGTTCCAGAATCTTCGAGCCGTTTTTCACTACCAAATTTACCGGTCGCGGGCTGGGTATGGCTGCAGTACTTGGTATTGTCAAGGGGCACAAGGGCGCAATCAAGGTCTACAGTGAGCTCGGGAAGGGGACGAGTTTCAAGATTCTGCTCCCATCCAGTGATCGGCCTGCCAGCTTCTTCAATGGCAAGGACAGCACGGTTGACTGGCACGGGAGCGGAACCGTGTTGCTGGTGGACGACGAGGAGACCGTCCGTGGTATCGGCGCCGCCATGCTGAAAGAGCTTGGTTTCGACCCGCTTACTGCAGTCGACGGGCGTGCAGCTATCGACATCTTCAAGGATAGGCCCGACATCGGTCTCGTGATCCTGGATCTGACCATGCCGCACATGGACGGCGAGCAGTGCTTCCGGGAATTGCGCCAGTTGAAGCCGGACCTGAAAGTTATTATGACCAGCGGATACAACGAGAATGAGGTCACCCCCAAATTTGTGGGCAAGGGGCTTGCGGGTTTTATCCAGAAACCCTACAAGCTCTCCGTGCTCAAGGAGGTAATCAAAAGGACTGTCGGGGCCGGTTGATAGCTCATTCCCGACAGCAACAAGAGGCGGAGTGAACAATCGCCGTGTCATATGCAACTTCACCTGTAACAACCACCAGCAACCGTACTTGGTAAGTAGACGGCATACGCCCTTTTGGATTTTTCCGAAGGACGTTGTGTCTAAGCTTGGGCGTTCCATGACGTCGGAATTTCACTCGTGAAAGGAGAACGGAAATGTCAAAGAGGCTTGGTGCAGAGTTCATCGGTACTTTCTGGTTGGTCCTCGGCGGTTGTGGGAGTGCGGTACTCGCGGCAGCATTTCCGAATGTCGGCATCGGGCTGCACGGAGTCGCTCTGGCTTTTGGCTTGACCGTTCTCACTATGGCCTATGCTATCGGGCATATATCAGGATGCCATCTTAACCCGGCTGTTTCCATTGGACTCGTGGCTGGCGGACGTTTCCCCGCAAAGGAGCTCGCACCGTATATCTTGGTACAGGTGCTTGGAGGGCTCGCTGGTGCTGCCGTGCTTTACATGATAGCGAGCGGGAAGCCGGGCTTCGATGTTGCCGCAGGCTTCGCCTCGAATGGCTATGGTGATCACTCTCCAGGGGGATACTCCCTTGCCGCGGCACTTGTCACTGAAATCGTCATGACCATGATGTTTCTGTTCATAATCATGGGGGCAACCGACAAACGTGCGCCGCAAGGATTCGCGCCAATCGCCATTGGCCTGGGGCTCACCTTAATCCACCTCATCAGTATTCCGGTGACCAACACCTCTGTAAATCCTGCCCGCAGCACAGGAGTGGCCGTCTTTGTCGGAGGATGGGCTCTTTCGCAACTCTGGCTGTTTTGGGTGGCTCCGATTATTGGGGCAGTGGCAGGTGGATCGATTTACCGGTTGCTCGGATCGAAAGACGATTGACCCTGCCCCGCGCAGCGGCCATAGCGTGCACGGCGCCGGAAGCACCTACTAATTCCACGAAAGATGCCTGTGCTCGAAATGAAAAGTGCCAGCTGCGATTACCGCAGCCGGCACTTTTTTTTTGCCCCTCTCCGTTCCTTTCAAATGGAACGTCCAAACCATTGACTCGGCATTACGACTGAAGATGCTGATGTTCCGGTCAACTTTGATGGCATGCCGTTTAAAAAAGCTGAAGCTCAGGTTTAACAGGTATAGTGGTCCGTTGAGGATAAGTGGTGCTCGCATGAACTGTAACGTAGCACCGTTTTCTCATACCTGGCAGGCCGCTGCGCGGTAACAGAGGGCCGTTTTGCAGAGATAGTGGACGGGATTGCGAAAGAAGAGCGCCCTTTTCCGGCATTGGTAGCGGAGGACAAACGAGCTAGCGCAGTGAATTGTCGATGTGGTGGTCCGGTTAGCTTACACGGTAGCTCACCCAACCAGGAACGTGATCCCGAATAGTAAAATTGGAGCGCCATTTCGCAACTTCGGCATGCCAGTTATGTTGAATGGAGCTCCATCAAAAAGCTAGCGGGGTTCCACCCAAACCAAAGTGGATATCCATCTTATTTGAGACGGCATTCCAATTTACTGGAACGGCACTCCATGTAACTCATATGGTACTCCAGGCAAGTTAGGGGGCGCTCCGTGTTAGTAAGACCAGCACTCCATCTTCTTTTAATGGCTCTCCATTTACACTAAACCGATATCCACTCGGCGTATTCGGTTCATAACAACTGCTGCACACCAGCCCAAAACACCGCAGCCTGCCATGGTAGCGGCCATTGGCACCGCCGTGCCATTATGAAGCACTCCCACTAGCGCCCCTGCTGTTGCACCCAGCGTGTACTGGATCGTGCCTAGAAGCGCCGAAGCGCTGCCAGCAGACTTGTCAAATGGAGCCAGGGCGAGGGCGGTTACATTGGGATAGAGTAACCCCGTCATGCACAAACCGACGAACAAGAGCGCAACCTGAAGGTAAAAGCCGCCGACACCGGTTATCAAGGCTGCTGCGAAGAGCAAGCCGGCTGTTGCACTCGTGGCGAATGCCACATTCAGTATCTGCTGGGGACTGTAGCGGCGTAGAAGCCTGCGGTTAAGTTGAGATCCGCCGATAAGGCCACATGCATTGGCGCCGAAAAACAGCCCGAAGTGCTGGGGTGAAATGCCGTGCAGTTCAATCAGGAAAAAAGGCACCCCAGCAATATAAGAGAAATTGACCCCAGCAACACACCCCAATGCGATGGAATAACGCAGATAATGGCGATTGAGAAGAAGGTGACCATAGATAGCTGCCATTTTGGTGATGTTACGTCGGATACGCCGCTCCGACGGCAGCGACTCGGGAAGATAGAGCGCGGCAGCAACGAGTGTTGCTACCCCGAAGGCCCCCAGAAAGCCAAAGATACCACGCCAGCCCGTCACCAGCAGGAGTTGTCCCCCCGCTATCGGTGCCAGAATAGGTGCCACCCCCATCAACAGCATGAGTAGCGAAAACATCTTTGCAGCCTCAGCGGTGTCGTACAGATCGCGGACCACGGCACGAGAGATCACCATGCCGGCTCCGCCCCCGACCGCCATAACCACACGCCAGAACAACAACCCCTCGCCCGTACGGACGCAAGCACACCCGATTGCCGAGGCGACATACAGCGTCAGGCCAATGAGGAGAGGTGGACGCCTCCCCCACCGGTCGGACATAGGGCCATAAAAGAGCTGCCCTCCGGCCGATCCAAATAGGAAAGCCGAGATTGAGAGTTGCACAGTAGAAAGTGGTATGCCCAAATCTCTAGCGATTTGCGGGAAAGCCGGCAAGTACATGTCGATAGACATGGCACTGAAGGCTGTCAACGCTCCCAAGATCATCACCATGAGTGCCAGTTGGCGGCCGGACAAGTCCTCGGGCCTGGTCTCCGGGACGGTAGTAGTCATCTCCATAAATAACCCCTGGATTATAGTTGCATCATACAACTATACAGTCAAAAAAATTATTTCTGCAAGTTATCGCAGGCGCGGCGGAGAACATCCCGACACACCTCTAAATGTGCTTCATCTATGCCGTTTTGAGCTTCAGCCAAAATATCCTTGACCAATGCCGTAGCCTCAACCATGAGTTCCTTACCTTTATCCGTGAGAAACACGAGCCGTTCTCGAGCATCGTCAGGACTGGGCAGACGAACGATCAACTCGCGAGATTCCAGTCCTGAGGCGAGGCGAGCCATAGTTGTTTTATCCCTTGCGGTATTGACTGCGAGGACACCCTGCGAAAGGCCATCGCGAACCCATAACTGGATAAGAAAGGTGTACTGTTCGGCAGTTATGGGCAGGTCGCGCTGAGAAAGCACTGAGTTGATCCGTCGTTGTAAGATCCGTGTGAAGCGGGCTGACAAGTGCCCAAGAGATTTGTGTAGACGGTAACTTTGAGGAGAGGTTTTCATTGGTTGCACTATACAACTTGTTTAAGCGCCAGGTCAAATCAAATCAACTCGCTTTTGTCGCTCGTTCTAGTGCGAAAATAGTCAATACTAAACTTACCTTACGTGCCTCTCGCAGTTAATCTGCTGTATCCGCGGCAGCTGCCACCGGGACGCTCTTTCTACTCCTTGCCGTCTTGAGCAGCCGGTCCATGTAGTAATAGACGACGGGGGTGATGTAGAGGGTCAACAACTGGGAGGTGAGCAAGCCGCCGACTACGGCGAGACCTAACGGTTGACGCGCTTCTCCACCCGCCCCTAACCCCAAGGCTATCGGCAGGGTCCCCATGAGGGCGGCCATGGTGGTCATCATGATCGGCCTGAACCTCACCAGCGCGCCTTCATAAATTGCGTCGACCGGCGTTTTCCCCTCTGTCCTTTCGGCTTCCAGCGCGAAGTCGATCATCATTATGGCGTTCTTCTTCACGATGCCGATCAGCATGATGATCCCAACGAATCCGTAGATGTTGAGCTCGCTGCCGAAGAGCATCAGCGTGACCAGCGCGCCGAACCCGGCGGAGGGAAGCCCGGACAGGATGGTGATCGGGTGTATGTAGCTCTCGTAAAGGATGCCGAGCACGAGGTAGATGACGAATATGGCGAGCGCCAAGAGGATCAGCAACCCGCTGAAGGAGGATTGGAAAGCCTGGGCCGTCCCCTGGAACTGCTTGGTCACGCCGGGGGGGAGGATGCTCGGAGCCAGTTGGTCGACTATGGCTATGGCGTCCCCAAGGGAGACATCCGGGCGGAGGTTGAAGCTGATATTGACCGCCGGGAGCTGCTGCAGATGGTTGACGGTCAAGGGGCCTATGGTCTTGCTGATGGTGGCGATGGTGTCGAGCGGCACCAGGCCGCCGGAGCTGCTGTGGATGTAGAGCATGCCGAGCGCCGCCGGGTCCCCCTGGTAAATCGGGTCGAGTTCGAGGATGACCTGGTACTGGTTGCTCGGGGCGAGTATGGAAGAGACCTGCCTGGTGCTGTAGGCGTAGGAAAGGGCATCTTCCACCTGCAGCACAGATAAGCCCAGGGCGGCGGCCTTGTCCCGGTTTATCTCCACGCGCACCTGGGGGTTGCTGATCTGCAGGTCGCTCGCGACATCCAAGAGTTCGGGCACCGAGCGCAGCCTGGTCTCGAAGTCGGCGGCGGCCTTGTAGAGCTCGTCCGTGTCCTGCCCCTGCAGGGTGAACTGGTACAGGCTCTTCGACGCGGTGCCCCCTATCTGGATGGAGGGGACGTTTCTCAGGTAGACCTTTATCCCCCGCAGCTTGGCGAGCTTGGGACGCAGGTCCTGGATGATCTCGTCGGCGGAAAGCTTCCGCTCGCTTCTGGGTTTCAGCCGCATGAAGAGGCGGCCGGTGTTGCTCGCCCCGCCGCCGCTGCCGATAGAGGACATGAACCCCTCGATGTTGGGATCCTTGGCGATGATCTGCGCCACCGACTCCTGGAGCTGCTTCATCTCGGCGAACGAGGTTCCCTGGGCGGCCTCGGTATCGGCGTTCAGCCTCCCAGTGTCCTCGCTGGGGAGAAAACCTGTGGGGATCCTGACGAAGAGCCAGACGGTCAAAACGGTGATGACGAGTGTAACCACCATCGTAGCCCGGCGATGCAAAAGGACCTGGCTCAGGGTGCGCCCGTACAGGTCGCGCACCCTGTCGAAGAAGCGCTCCATGACCATGTAGAAGCGGCCGTGGTGCAACGAGGCCTGCGGCTTGAGAAACCGGCTGCAGAGCATGGGGGTCAGGGTCAGTGAGACGAACCCGGAGACGAGGATGGCCGCGCTGATGGTGACAGCGAACTCGTGCAGCAGCCGTCCCAGTATTCCCCTCATGAAGAGCACGGGGATGAAGACGGCGACGAGCGAAATGGTCATGGAAACGATTGTGAAACCGATCTCCTTGGATCCCTTGAGGGCGGCCTCCATGGCGCCCTCTCCTTTTTCCATGTGCCGGACGATGTTCTCCAGCATCACGATGGCGTCGTCGACCACGAAGCCGACGGCCAGGGTAATCGCCATCATGGAGATGTTGTTGACCGAGAACCCGCACAGGTACATCGCCGAGAAGGTCCCGACGATGGACATCGGCACGGCGAGGGAAGGGATGACGGTGGCGGAGAAGTTGCGCAGGAACAGGAAGACCACCATGATCACCAGGCAGATGGTGAGGCAGAGGGTGTACTTCACGTCGGTCATCGAGTCGCGGATCATGGTTGAGCGGTCGTAAAGGACGTTCAGCTCCACCGAGGCGGGCATCTGTCCGCGGAAGGCCGGCAGCAGCTTCTTGACGCTGTCGACGACTTCGATGGTGTTGGTCCCGGGCTGGCGCTGGACAGAGAGGATGATGGCCCGGGTGTTGTTGTACCAGCTGGCCGTCCTCGTGTTCTCGACGCTGTCTATGACTTTGCCGATTTCCTCAAGCCTGATCGGTGAGCCGTCCCGGTAGGCGACCGCGATGGGGCGGTAGGCCTCGGCCTTGTAGAGCTGGCCGTTGGTGTCGATGGTGTGCGCCTGTTTCGCCCCGTCCAGTACTCCCGTAGGCATGTTGACGTTTGCCGCACCGATGGCGGCCGCGACCTCGTCGATGCCGATTCCCCGAGACGCCATGATCCTCGGATCGAGCTGGGCGCGCACCGCGTATTTCTGAGCCCCCCAGACGTTCACCTGGGCCACGCCGCTGATGGTGGAGAGCCTGCGCGCGATGATGGTCTGGGCGTACTCGTCGACGGCGGAAAGCGGCAGGGTGGGGGAGGAAAGCGCCAGGTAGAGGACCGGCTGGTCGGCCGGGTTCACCTTGCGAAACGATGGCGGGGTCGGCATGTTCTTCGGCAGGTCGCGGATGGCGAGCGAGAGTGCGGCCTGCACGTCCTGCGCTGCGGCGTCGATGTCGCGGTCCAGGGTGAACTGGATGGTGATCCTGGTGGAGCCGATGCCGTTGGTGGAGGTCATCGAGTCCACGCCTGCGATGGTGGAGAGCTGGTTCTCCAGCGGGGTGGCCACCGCCGACGCCATGGTGTCCGGGTTGGCGCCGGGCAGGCTGGCGCTCACCTGGATGGTGGGGAAGTCCACGTTCGGCAGGTCGTTCACCGGCAAAAGCCGGTAAGCGGCGATCCCGAAGACCAGGATGGCGATCATGACCAGCGACGTCATGATCGGTCGACGGATGAAGATCTCCGCTATGTTCATGGCCTTTTTTCCGTGCCCTTTTGGCTTGAAGGGAGCTCCACCTTCGCCCCCGGCGTCAGTCGCAGCTGGCCGCTGACCACCACGGTTTCCCCGGGTGCGACACCCTTCTCGATGATGCTTTCCCCACCCTGCTCGGCTGCGACGGTGACCGGTCTCATCTCAGCGGTCTTGTCGGGCTTCACGACGTAGACGTACTGTCCCTGCTGGCCGACCTGGACCGCCTGGGTCGGGACCACCACCGCGTCGCGCCTTAAGCCAAGCGTCATCACCACATCGACGAACTGTCCCGGCCAGAGCTTCCGGTCGGCATTGGCGAAGACCCCTTTGAGCCGGATAGTCCCGGTGGCGGCGTTGACGGCGTTGTCCAGGAAGCTGATGGTGCCGGTCTCCTTGCCGTTCGGGTCGTTGGGTACGATGGCCTCTATCTTAAGGGCGCGCTCAGCCATCGCTTTTTTCACCTCGGGGAGGCTCCTTTCGGGGATGGAGAAGGTCGCGTAGATGGGGCTTATCTGGTTGACCGTGACGAGCGTCAGGTCGTTCGCCTTGACGAGGTTGCCGAGCTGCAGGGAGAGGTTACCGGTCCTGCCGGAGATGGGCGAGCGGATGTAGCAATAGTTGAGCTGGATCCGGGCGTTGGCTATCGCGGCACGGTCCGCGGCTACGGCCGCGGCGGCGGACTCGGCGTTGGTCCTGAGCTGGTCGTACTGGTCCTTGGTGACGATCCCTTCCGCGACCAGCTGCCGGTAGCGCTCTGCCTGCTCCCTGGCGAACCGCGCCTGGGCCAGGTCCCGGGCGAGAGCCGCCTCGCTTTGGTTCAAGGCCGCCTGGAACGACTCTGGCTGCAGGGTGACGAGCAAGGCACCCTGCTGCACGTCGCTGCCGTCCTTGAAGTGGACCTTGGCAATCTGGCCGTTCACCTGCGACTTGATGGCTACGGAGTTGAATGGCTCGATGTTCCCGATTGCCTTCAGTTGCACCGGGACGTCTTTTCTTGCCGCCGTGGCGACGGCGACCGGCACCGCCGGCTTGGCCTTGGGTTTCTCTTTTTTGGTGGAGCATGCGGACAAGGAAAGCAGAACTGTTACGAGGCCGACTGCTTGTACGAACCTGCGGCTTGTTGCTGGAAACATTATCCCCCACCTTACTTCCGCACTGGACGGACATGGCTTTAATTAAACGAGAACGACTGAAATTTTCGCCAAGTATACGACTAAATTCCACGGTGAAAGAAGGAAAAAAAGCGCAAATTGCGATTATCCGCAACTGTGCTTTATCACGTCACTACTGCCCCTCTCCGCTAGGGCGAGCGGCATCAGCAAAGGCAAATCCCCCCTGCGCTCCTAAACGCATCGCACGCGGATGACACGGAAAATGCGGATACCCGCGGATTAATCTCTAATAAGTTTTTCAGACGTGTGAGGTCTTTGGTGTAGAGCCGTGAAGTTTTACAGGGTTTGGTTGATCTGCGGCCATCGTCTTTGTATCCACGTCATACGCGTGCGATGGTCCATTTGGCAATCAGCTCCTGGAGCTGTTCGAGGTTGAAGGGCTTGCTTAGGTAGTCATCCATTCCTGCGCTGAGGCAGTATTCCCTGGCTCCCTCCATGGCGTGGGCCGTGAGTGCGATCACAGTGGTGTGCCTGCCGGAACCGAGCTCCTGCTGTCTGATGGCGCGGGTGGCCTGGCAGCCGTCCATTTCCGGCATCTGGCAATCCATGAATATCAGGTCGTAGGGCTGCTGCTTAACCGCCTCGACCGCCTGTTTCCCGTTTTGGGCCACATCCACCTGACATCCAAGGGCGGCGATCATGGCGAACGCCACCTCGCAGTTTACCGGGTTGTCCTCGGCCAGAAGCACACGGGCCTTGAACTTCCGCACCTCACCGGCAGCCACCATTGGGTTATCCAGCTCGACAGGGGTATCAACCTCCTCGCCGCTGGGAGCCTCGTCAGCGTACTGCAGGAACACGATGAAGGTGAAGGTGGAGCCCTGGCCCGGCTCGCTTTCGACCCCGATTTCGCCCCCCATAAGCTCCACCAGTTGCTTCGCTATGGCGAGCCCCAGTCCGGTTCCGCCGTACTTCCGGGTGGTCGAGCCGTCGACCTGGGCGAACAAGTCGAAGATGGTGCCGATGCTCTCGGCCGGTATACCTATGCCGGTGTCCTTCACTTCGAACCCGACGTACTGGCCGTTCCGGTTCTGCTCCACAAGGGTGACCCGAACCTGCACCGATCCCTTTTCTGTGAATTTCAAGCCGTTGTTGACCACGTTGATCAGGACCTGGCGCAGGCGGTTCGGGTCGCCGGCCACGCAGCGGGGAACATCTTCCTCGATCTGCAGTTCCACCGCGACACCTTTGCGCCGGCCGACCTCCCGGTAGAGCTCCACCGCACCGCGTGCCGTTTCATGCAGGTCGAAAGGAATCTTCTCTATCTCCAGCCTTCCTGCCTCTATCTTCGAGATGTTGAGGATGTCGTTGATGATGCCTAGGAGCGACTCTCCGGAGCGGTGCAGCATCTTGACGTAGCTTATCTGCTTTTCGTCGAGCTCTGTGTGCAGCAGGAGTTCCGCCATGCCAAGGACGCCGTTCATCGGGGTGCGGATTTCGTGGCTCATGTTGGCGAGGAACTGCGACTTGGCCCGGTTGGCTGCCTCCGCGGCTTCCTTCGCTTCGCGCATCTCGGCGATGATCGCCTTTTGCTGCAGGTTAGCCTTGGAGAGCTCCGCGGTCCGCTGCGCCACCTTTTCCTCGAGGCTGCTGTTGACCCGGCGGCATTCGGCGAGGATGCGGCCGTTCTCCATGGCCAGGTCGGCCAGGGTACGCACCAGCTTGTCGCGCTCCTCGACCAGGCGGCGGCGTTCCAGCACCTTGTTCACCGTGGCAATCACCATCTCCAGGTCGTCGAAGGGCTTGAATAGATAATCCTGCGCCCCCAGGCGCAGGGCCTGGACCGCCGTCTCCAGCGAGACATGGCTGGTCATGATGATCACTTCAATCCCGGGATGATCCCGCCGGATGGCTTCGAGGACCTCTATGCCGCTGATCCCGGGGAGGCGCACGTCCAGCATCACCAGTTTGCAGGAGGCCCGGTTCAGTTCCTCGAGGCACTCTTCGCCGGTGGCCACGCCCCAGCTGTCGAACCCCTCGTTGCGGAAAAGTTGAGCCAGAACGTCGCACACCACTTCGTTGTCGTCGACGATCAGAATGTCCCGTTCTTTTCCCATGAAAGCCTCCCCGCCGGAAACAACATTGGGAAATACTAACAAACACGAAGGTGATAACAACCTGTTGGCGGTGTCCGCTGCTTGGAAGTGGAGATGAAACTGAAGCGACCTCTGTTCTCATGTTGCGGGGAATGGCGACGTTCTGAGGCGCGAAGTAGGGGCCTCGAAGGAATGCAAGAAAAAGGGGGCCGTCATGTTGATGACGGCCCCCTTTCTTTTCAACTAAGGTCGGCTTTCCCGCTAGCTCCCGAAGAAGCCCCTTTTCGACTTGGTCTTGACGATATAGCCGGCGGTGACTTCCGCCGCAAGATCCTCGGGGAGTTTCACGAAGCTTTGATCGTCGCCGATTCCCGTCTCGTTGATCTGCACCTCGGCCAGGTCCTGCAGGGTGACTGACTCGACCTTCTTGATCCTGTCGAAGGACTTGATGAACTTCGCCAACGTCACACGGTCACCGGGCTTCACGCCGTCGTTTCTCCCCAGTGTGATCTGCGCGACCCGATCTTTAGGATCTTTCGGGTTGGTCATGGTCTTGGCAACATATCCGTAATTGGGGAAGGCGTCGATGAAGCTGTTACGCCCGTTCTCGATTGCCTTGGCGGTCGCACCCGAGGCGAGCTGGTAGGGGTCACCCACACGACAGTCGTAGCTGCTCCTGATCTCGCTACTACCGGAAACACTACCCTTGAAGGGGGTGAATACCTTGTAGATGCTGCCGGTCACAGTGCTGACCGCTCTCACGTTGACGGTGGCTTCACCGGAAACCGAACAAGAGGCTGCGGTGTGGTGGGTCCTCCCCTTCTTGTCGACGTAGCTGCTAGCTTCGGTGAACTTGGCGCCGGTGTTGACGCTCGATACCGATCCCATGATCACGTAATCGATGTCCTTTGCAAGGTGGGTCAACGCCTCAGTGTCCAGGTCGCCGCTTACGCTCTCCTTGAACTTCGCCTCCTCGAACAACTTCTCCATTTGGGCCCGCTCGACCACCTCGAGCCCGGTTCCGCCGGTGATGATCTGGGTCAGCGTCTCCTGAGCGGGTTTCGAGAGCTTGCCGGCAAAGTCGGTGACATCGGCTATGGGCAGGATAGCGACCTTCGGCTTCTTCTTATTTACGATGTACTCAGGAGGCGAGATCTCGCAATCCTTCTTGTCGCACTCAAGCTCACCATAGTTGGCCATATTGATCGTGCTCGCACACCCGGAAGTTAACGCCAGCGTGAGCGCCAGCACACCCGCCTTCTTTAACATGACTCCTCCAGTATCTTTTGTTTTGATTGCTTCTAATTACTTTCGCATAACCGTTCCCGACACTCGTATACGACAACGCGACGATTTTTTCAACAAATTTTTATCTTACAGTGATTTTATTTCTTTATTTTTATTTCTCAGCAATTATACTGTGTCTATGGCTGTACACTTAGGTGTATAAAGAGACAAAAGCAATGTCCGTCATGACCGGTATCGGTGTTGCAACAAGAAACATCGAATTAGTTGTCCCACATTGACCATATTTTATCTTGACTGAAGAAGTCATTTGCCGGAGAATTAATGACTTGCAAACGCTAAACAGTGACAGAAAGCCACGTAAACAGCGGGCTCAAGAGGAAGGGAAATGAGAATGAGATTGCTGCGCACAATCACTCTTTGCTTCGCGTTGTTGGTTCCGGTGCTGGCACAGGGAGAACTTTCCAACGTGCACCAGAGCACGACCACGCCATCGGAAGCCCGCTACGAGATCATTCAGTCGCAGCTTGCGGCGCGCTGGACCTTCAGACTTGACCGGTACAACGGCGAGGTGATGCAGCTGTTGCTCAACAAGGAGAAGGAGAACGTCTGGGAAAAGGTGATGGTGGTCGATCTTCCGCGCATCAAGGCCCCGATCCGGCCCAGGTTCCAGATCTTCACCTCCGGGCTTGCGGCACGGCACACCTTCCTGCTGGACACGGTTACCGGGAAGACCTGGACCCTCATCTTCGATTCCGTTCCTACCAGGGAGGGAGAAGCCGAGGCCCCGGTCTTCAAGCCCTTCATGTAGTTCGGCCATTGGCCCATTTCACCCGGCAGCGCCTTTGGCGCCCGCGGCTCGACAAGGAAGACGCCCTTGAACCACACCATCCTTCTGGTAGACGATTTGCAGATGTTCCTGGAGATCGAAAAGGATTTTTTCAAGTATGCACAGGTGAACCTTTTGACTGCGCGCGACGGCGCCGAGGCGCTCGATCTCGCGAAGAGTCACAAGCCGGACCTGATCTTCATGGACCTGCAGATGCCCAGGATGGACGGCGCGCAATGCTGCCGGGCCATCAGGTCCGTCCCCGAGATCTCCGGCACCCCCGTGGTCATCATCTCTTCCAGTTCCGACGCAAACGACAAGGAGATCAGCGTTGAAGCCGGCTGCAACTACTTCCTCACCAAGCCCGCCGGCAGAGACCGCTTCCTCGAGATCGCCCGGGAGTTCATCCCCGGGATCAACCGGCGCGAGCGGCGCATCCCCTGCAACGTGGGCGCCGTGTTGAACGTGAACGGAAAAGCCATCGCCTGCTCCCTGCACGATGTCGGGTCGGACGGCGCCTTCGTCGTCACCGATTTTCCCGGCGAGCCCGGCAACGTGGTCAACCTCTCCTTCACCCTTCCCGACGGGACCGTCATCGATTCCCCCTGCAAGATCGTCTGGACCAGCGAAAGCATAGTGGTCCGTCCCAAAGGGCTCGGCGTCAAGTTCGCGCTCATGCCCAAAGAAGTCAGGTCCTCCCTGACTAGGTTCCTGGAAGGAAACTCCAAGCGCTAGGAGATAAAACCAAACCTTCACCACAGAGGGCACGGAGGACACAGAGGCAGCACAGAGGAAAGCTTTGCAAGCCTGACTTTGAGTTTCCTCTGTGTGCCCCAGTGGTGAGTGACTCTGCTTTGCTTTGGTTTTCCCCTGCTTAAGCTCTGTGACCTCCGTGAACCTCCGGGTCCTCTGTGTTCCACCTTTGAGTTCCGCCTTTCTTTTTTGACCAACCACCCCCGAAGTGCTATAAAAGATCGGCTCCAGCACTAGGCCCCTTCAGCGCCCCCGGCTTCAAGGAACGACATGAAACTGCTCCACAATCTGAACCCTCCCCAGAAGGAGGCCGTGCTCCACGGAGAAGGACCGCTGCTGGTCCTCGCCGGGGCCGGCTCCGGAAAGACCCGCGTCATCGTGCACCGCATCGCCTACCTGATCCACGAGCGCGGTGTCCCCGCATGGCAGATCCTGGGCGTCACCTTCACCAACAAGGCTGCAGGCGAGATGCGCGAGCGCCTGGCGCAGATGCTGGGGGATGGGGAACTTCCCCTCATCTCCACCTTCCATTCCACCTGCGCCAGGATCCTCAGAAGCGAGATCCGCCACCTGGGGTACGACAGCAACTTCGCCATCTACGACGACAAGGACTGCGAAAAGCTCCTGAAGGACTGCGCCGTCGAGCTGAACCTGGACGAGAAGAGATACCCCGCCAAGGCTCTCGCCGGCGCCATCGACGAGTTCAAGAACCAGGGACTCGCACCGGACCAGGTCCCGACGGACTCCCCCTACCAGGCGACGCTCGCCCGGGTCTACCGCTGCTACCAGGAGCGCCTCAAGCGCTGCAACGCGGCCGACTTCGGCGACCTGCTGCTCCTTGCCGTGCAGCTCCTCGAACAGCATCCCGAGGTGCGGCAGAAGTACCTGGAGCGCTACCGCTGGATCATGGTCGACGAATACCAGGACACGAACCCGGTGCAGTACCGCCTGGTGCAGCTACTGGCCGGGGAGCGGAAGAACCTCTGCGTAGTTGGTGACGACGACCAGTCCATCTACGGCTGGCGCGGCGCGGACATACGGAACATCCTCGAGTTCGAGAGGGATTTCCCCGGGGTCAAGGTGGTGAAGCTGGAGCAGAACTACCGCTCCACCAAGACCATCCTGGACGGTGCCTGGAACGTGGTGCAGAAAAACCGCGGCAGAAAGCCCAAGCGCCTTTGGACCGACAACCCGGAGGGGGAGCGCATCGTCTACCGCACGCTTCCCAACGAATGGGAGGAGGCCCGGACGGTCTGTCGCGAGACGGAGCGCTTCCTCGACGAAGGGGGAGACCTCTCGGAGGTTGCTGTCTTCTACCGCACCAACGCGCAGTCCCGGGCCATCGAGGACGCCATGGTGTCGGCGGGTATCGCCTACCACATGGTGGGGGGGGTCCGCTTCTACGCGAGGCTCGAGGTGAAGGACATCCTCGCTTACCTGAAGGTGCTGGACAACCCCTCCGACGACGTGGCCCTGAAGCGGATCATCAACACGCCGCCGCGCGGCATCGGCAACACCACCGTGCAGCGCCTCTCCGAGTTCGCCGCTGAGAAGGGGATACCGCTTTACGACGCCATGCTGGAGGGTGCCTACGGGCCGCTTTTATCCGCCGCCGCCAAGGGGAAGGTCGCCGCTTTCGCCGCCGAGATCGAGGGCTACAAGGAAAAGGCGGAGCAGATGCCCCTGTCCGAGCTCACCTCCACCATCATCTACGAGTCCGGGTACTTCGCCAGGCTGAAGGCCTTGGGAAGCGACGAGGCCCAGGAGCGGATCGAGAACCTCCAGGAGCTCGTGACCGCGATGCAGGCCTACGAGAGCGCCCCGGGCGAGAAGGGGCTCGCCGACTTCCTGGAGCAGGTGGCGCTGGTAAGCGACCTGGAGCAGGAAGGGGAGGGGAAGAAGGCCTCGGCGACGCTGATGACCCTGCACTCCGCGAAGGGGCTGGAGTTCCCGCTGGTGTTCCTCATCGGCATGGAGGAGCGTCTTTTCCCGCACGTGAGGGCCCTGGAAGATCCCGCCCAGATGGAGGAGGAGCGCAGGCTCTGCTATGTGGGGATGACCCGCGCCAAGAAGCGCCTCTTCCTGCTGAACGTGCGCCGGCGCCACATCTTCGGGCAGGAGCAGATGAACCCGCCGGCGCGGTTCATAGCCGACATCCCGCGAGAGCTCCTCGACACCGGGGACAGCTGGCAGGAGCCTTCGCGGCAGCGCGAGTTCCCCTCCCATAACCTCGCCTCGCTCTTCGAGGAGGAGATGGAGCCCGAAGACGACAACGAAGTGCGCATGGTGCCGGAGGACGATCAGGGGATCTACCTCGGCATGAAGGTGCGCCACGCCCAGTTCGGCCCCGGAACCATCCGCAAGATCGAAGGGGAGGGGGACAACCAGAAGGTGATCGTCTGGTTCAACTCCCTGGGAGGGCCGAAGAAGCTCCTGGTCCGCTTCGCGGGCCTTGAGCGGGCGTGAGATAGGTAGTATAGTAGATGCGTCATTATAATGAGATTCTCCAAGGAGGCCTTCCCATGAAAAAGCTTTGCACCCTCATGATCGCCATGCTCCTCTTCTCGGCATGCACCTCATACAAGAGCCAGTACGTCTCCTTCCGTCCCCCCGAGGCCTACTCCAACTACCGCGAGGTGAACGGTGTGTCGATGGGGGGCGAGGCGTACCCGGACGCCGACTCCGCGGAGAACGCCTTCGGTTTCGACATCAAGGGAGCGGGTCTCCTCCCGGTCATGCTGGTTTTCGACAACAAAAGCGGCAACAACCTGGAGCTCATCTCCGGCCAGACATTCCTCGTGGACGAGGGGGGTAACTACTGGCCCGTGGTCCCCAACAACGTCGCCTTCGACCGGCTGGAAAGCTCGACCCAGTTCGCCTCCTTCTTCGGCAAGGGCGCCGGCAAGGGCGCGGTTTTGGGCGCTGCCGCGGGCGGCATCCTGGCGACCGCCATCGGCATCGCCTCCGGCAAGAGCGTAGGCGAGGCGGTGGGCAAGGGGGTCGCGCTCGGGGCAGCCGGCGGCGCGCTGATCGGCGGGGCGCAGGAAGGGACCTCCGGCGAGCGCGAGCAGCGCATCTCCAGCGACCTGAGGAGCAAGGGGCTGGAAGGAAAGCCCATTCCCGCCGGGTCTCTCGCCAACGGTTTCCTCTTCTTCCCGGGCGAGGCGACCAGCGCGAAGGAGCTTAAGCTGCAGGTGCGCGAACGTGAATCGGGACAGGTGCACAAGGTGAGCCTCCCCCTGAACACGGCAAAGAAATAGGCGTCCCAGCGACTGCCGGTACCAGTGCAATAGGGGCCCAACGGCCCCTATTCGTTTGTTCGGGACTTTCAGCTTCATCTACAGTAGGAAACCTCCCTCACCCCGCCCCGCTCCCAGAGGAAGAGGGGGTATGGACGGGAACTCCGAAGAAAAGACAGGAGAGAATGTTGAATAAACCAGTCATAGCGGTCACCATGGGGGACCCCTGCGGCATCGGGCCGGAGATCATCGCGGCGGCGCTAGCCGACCCGGCCATCACGGCGCTCTGCCGTCCGCTGGTCCTCGGAGACCGCAGCGCCATGGAGCGCGGCATAGCGGTCGCGGGGGCCAAGCTCGATATAGCGTCCGCGCCCGACCTGCTCCCTCCCCTGGACCCGCCCCCCGGCACGCTGTATCTGCGCGAGTTCTCAAAGCTGAAGCTGGACGAGATCCCCTACGGCGCCCCGACCGTCGCCGGGGGGGACGCCTGCTACCGCTACATCTGCGAGGCGGCGAGGCTCTGCCTGGACGGGACGGTGCAGGCGATGGCCACCGCCCCCATCAACAAGGAGTCGATGAACAGCGCCGGGCACGATTACCCCGGCCACACCGAGCTCCTGGCCGAGCTGACCGGGACCCCGGAGGTGGTGATGATGCTCGCCGGCGAGCGGCTGAAGGTGACGCTGGTGACCATCCACGAGCCGCTGGCCAGGGTGCCGGAACTGGTCACCTTCGACCGCGTCCTCTCCACCATCAGGATCACCCACGACGCCCTGAGCCGCTGGTTCTGCCCCGCGCCGCGCCTGGCAGTCCTCGCCCTCAACCCGCACTGCGGCGAGGGCGGGATGTTCGGGGACGAGGAGTCACGGATCATAGCGCCTGCGGTCGCGGCCGCCAGAGATATGGGAATCGACGCCGCCGGCCCCGTTTCCGCAGACACCCTGTTCCACTTCGCCGCGAAGGGAGGGTACGACGCGGTGGTCTGCATGTACCACGACCAGGGGTTGATCCCCTTGAAGCTCTTGCATTTCGATGACGGGGTCAACGTGACCCTGGGGCTTCCCATCATCCGTACCTCGGTCGATCACGGCACCGCCTATGACCTCGCGGGGACAGGAAAAGCGAGCGCGGAAAGCATGAAGGCCGCGCTGATCATGGCGGCACGGATGGCGCAACAACAGGTTTGCCGATAGCTGCAAAGAGAGGCGGGATTATCCGATGAAGATGAAAAAGTACCTTACCTGGGGCGTGATCGCCTTCGCAGTTTACCTGGTGTACGTGGTGGTTTCCCTGGCGCTGATGCCGCCGGTTACGGAACTCAAAGACAAGAAGTTCAACATGACCATCCAGGTGAAGGACTGGCAGGGGAACTACCATCCGCTGGTGGTGGGACCCAAGAACCGTTACTGGACCCCGCTGTCGCAGATCCCCTCCGAGATGAAATGGGCGGTGATACTCGCCGAGGACGCCTCCTTCTACAAGCACGAGGGGATCGACGTCAAGGCGATCAAAGAGGCGATCAAGTACGATCTGGAGAAGCAGAGCTTCGCCCGCGGCGCCTCGACCATCACCCAGCAGGTGGCGAAGAACCTGTTCCTGTCCCGCGAGAAGACACTGACCAGGAAGGCCAAGGAGCTGTACCTCGCGAAGAGGATGGAGCAGGAACTCACCAAGGGAAGGATCATCGAGCTCTACCTGAACGTGATCGAGCTCGGCCCCCTGGTGCACGGCATCGGCCACGGCGCGCGCTACTACTTCGGCAAATCGCCGGCCAACCTCACCCCGCGCGAGTGCGCCTTCCTGGCCGCGATGCTCCCGGGCCCCCGGGTCGCCTACAACCCGTACAAGAACCTGGGAAAGGTGCTGAAACGCTCCAACATGATCCTGGGGCTTCTCGCCAAGAAAGGGGTCTTAAGCGAGGGTGAATATCGCACAGCGCTGGCGCAGTCGCCGAACATAGGACGGATGCAGCACAAGGTCGACATGAGCATCAAACAGGTCGAGGTGATGGCGAACCACACCTCGGCCACCGTTCCGGTAGAGCCCCTGACGCAGGAAGAGATGAACGCACAGCAGCCGGAGACCGCCGCGCCGGAAGGAGCGGTACCACAGCCCGCCACGGAGCCGACGCAGGAGCCGGCGGCGCCTGCGCCGGCCTCCACTCCGCCCCCGGCGCAGGAAGAAAAGCAGTAAGGCCATCTTCCACCCTCCCCGGCTTGGGGAGGGAGGAGATGGTGCAGCACTGAAGCAAATCCCCCCTGTCCCCCCTTCGCAAAGGGGGGAACGTCAGTCTGGTGCAGCGCTTCGTGGGCAAATTCCCCCTGTCCACCCTGTCCACCCTGTCCACCCTGTCCACCCTGTCCACCCTGTCCACCCTGTCCACCCTGTCCACCCTGTCCACCCTCCACCCTCCCGCCTTCGCGGTCCGAAGCCATACGGTGCGCAGGCCCGGGGCTCTTTCCATCCCCCCGTCCCTCCTCCGAAAGCTCCTGATTTCCCTGCTTTCTTAGCCCTCCCTCAGCATTCTGTCCCTCAAGTTCCCATTAGAAATGCCGAAACAGGTGAAAGCACCGGATTCACCGGGCTGGCTTCAGGAGAAAATGCAATGGAAAACGTAAAATCAGGGCGTGTCCTCCTGGTGGACGACGACCCATACGTGCTGGAGAGCGTGGCGCTGCTCCTGTCGGTCAGCGGGTTCGAGGTGAACCAGTTTTCCAACGGACATGAGGCGCTGCACCTTTTGCGCCACTCTCCTCCGGATGTGGTGCTCACCGACGTCAACATGCCGCAGATGTCCGGCATCGAACTCCTGGAGCAGGTCCACGAGATCGACCGCGACATCCCGGTCATCCTCATGACCGCGTACGCCGAGCTGGAGATGGCGGTTTCGGCCATCAAGAAGGGTGCGTTCGACTTCATTATCAAGCCTTTCAAGACCCCCTACCTGATCTACGCCGTGGAAAAGGGGATCAACTACCAGCGTTTGGTCCTGGTGGAGAAAAACTACAAGGCGGAGCTGGAGCAAAAGGTCCAGGACCGCACCCGCGAGCTGGGAGAGGCGCTGGTGCAGATGCGGAGCATGAGCCGTGAGACCATCGAGAGGCTGACCGCCGCGGCGGAACTCAGGGACGAGGACACGGGGAAGCATATCGCTCGCATCGGCCTGTACGCGAAGAGGCTTGCCGAGCAGCTGCGGCTCCCCACGGATTTCGTGGACGGGATCGCCATGGCGTCGCCCATGCACGACGTCGGCAAGATCGGGATACCCGACGCGATCCTGCTGAAGGCGGGGCCGCTTACCGGGGAGGAATTCGGCGTCATGAAGAGCCATACCGAGATCGGCGGCAGAATCCTCGCCGGCTCGAGCCACCTCGTGCTGCAGATGGCAGCCTCCATCGCCCTTACCCACCACGAGCGGTGGGACGGCAGCGGCTACCCCCACGGCCTCACCGGGCAACGGATCCCCATGGAGGGGCGCATCGTCATGCTGGTGGACCAGTACGACGCCCTGAGAAGCAAGCGGGTCTACAAACCCCCCTTCGACCACAGCAAGACGGTCCGGATCATCACCGAGGGGGACGGCAGGACCATGCCGGAACACTTCGATCCCGAGATACTGCACGCTTTCTCGGCGGTTGCCCACGACTTCGAAGCCATCTACGAAAACCACAGCGATTAGCGGAGAAACACGCGAAACATGCCCAGGTGCAGCCTGAAAATAAAGATGAGCTTGGTCGTCTTCCTGCTCATCGGTACCGTGAGCTCGTCCGTTGCCGGCCTGGGACTGCTGTTTTTCATGCGGGAGTTCAAGGAGAGCATCGCCTCGCGCCAATTCTCGGTCGTCGGCGCCATGGCCGGCGAACTGGACGAAAAGATTCTGGCGGCGCAGCGCGAGCTGGTCGCCGTGGCGATGAGCATTCCGGCCGCCACGGCCAAAGACGCTGCTGCCATGCAGAACTTCCTCGACGAGCGTCTCGACCTGCACCAGGTGTTCAGCGACGGCACCGCCTTTTTCAGCCCCAAGGGGAGGCTCCTTGCCTTCTCGCCGGGGCAGAGCGTCAACATCGGCGGCGATTTCTCGAAAAAGGAGTACCTGGTCCGCGCGCTCCAGTCCGGCAAGGCCCTGATCTCCGACCCGTTCCCGTCACAGCGGAGCAAGGGTCACCAGGTGGTGATGTTCACCGTCCCGGTGCTGGGAGAGGGGGGTAGGATCATCGGAGTCCTGGGGGGGCGCGTGGACCTGATGGAGGAGAACTTCCTGAGCCGCGTGGCGCACCGCAATCTCGGAGACGCCGGGGAGTTCTTCCTCTTCAACCAGCAAAGGCAGATGATCGCGCACCGCAAGCACGACAGGATCAGCAAACCTATCTCGGCAAAGGGACAGCGGGAGCTGCTGGACCGGGCGATCGAGGGTTTCGAGGGAAGCGGCGAGATGCCTAACCCCTCCGGTTCGCTGTCGATCTACTCCTTCAAGAGGCTTCCCAGCCGGGGGTGGATCCTCGCGGCGGAGCGCCCCCTGTCCGAGGCGTACGCGCCGATCTACCGGGCGCAGAAACTTGTGGCATGGAGCCTGTCGCTGCTGCTCCCTCTGGCCCTGATCACCGTCTGGCTCTTCGTCGGCCGCCTCACCGCTCCGCTGCAGGTATTCGCCGGTCGCGTGCGGGAGACAGGGGGGGATGCCGGGAAGTACCTGCCGGTACCGGTGCAGGGCCGCGACGAGATCGGCGACCTGGCCCAGGCGTTCAACGCCATGATGCAGGAACTGGTCATCAACAGGCGGGCGCTGGAAGCGGAAAAGGGATTCGCCGTGCAGCTTTTGCAGCACTCGGCCGTACCCTGCTTCGTCATCGACGCAGAGCACCGGGTGATCATCTGGAACAGGGCGATGGAGGAGCTGACGGGCTTCACCGCGAAGGCACAGGTGGGGCTTACCGAACCGTGGCGGGCCTTCTACGACGCGCCGCGCCGCGTGCTCGCCGACATCGTCATCGAGGGGACCCTGTACGAGATGGCGGATCTCTACTCCTGCTACGCCGATTCCCCGCTCATCCCCGAAGGGCTGCGGGCCGAGGGGTGGTACCGGCTCAAGGGAAAGCAGAAATACCTCGCCTTCGAGGCGGCTTCCATCCGGGATGTCGAGGGGAAGCTGATCGCCGCCATCCAGACCATGCAGGACATGACGCTTCGCGCCAACACCGAGGAGCAGCTGAGGGGGATGGTGGCGGCGATAGGGGAGAGCGAGGAGCGGTTCCGGCGCCTGGTGGAGCTCTCGCTGGACGGGATCGCCATCCTGGTGGAGCGCCGCTTCGTGTTCGTCAACCCCGCGGGTTGCGAGATGCTCGGCTTCCACTCGGGCGACGAGCTGGTGGGGAAGGAGATGCGCGAGTTCATACAACGGGATTCGGAACAGCTGTTCCTGGAGCAGGTGGTTTGCGCCGAGGAAACCGGGACTACTGCGCCGTGGATTGAGGAGAGGCTGTTGCGCCAGGACCGGACCGCGGTGGAGGTGGAGCTGGGGGTGGGACCGTTCGTTTTCCGCGGCGAGAAGGCGCTGCAGGTCATCTTCCGCGACATCACCGAGCGCAAGCTCGCCAAGGCGAGGCTGGAAACCCTCGCCCACTACGACTCGCTGACCTCGCTACCGAACCGGGTGCTCTTCTTCGACCGGCTGCGCCACGCGGTGTGCGAGGCCAAGCGCTACAAGCACGCGCTGGCGCTCATGTTCCTGGACCTGGACAGCTTCAAGCAGATCAACGACCGTCTGGGGCATGCGGCCGGCGACGCGGTGCTGGTGGAGGCAGGGTACCGGCTGCGGGAGTGCGTGCGGGCCTGTGACATGGTGGCCCGCATGGGGGGGGACGAGTTCACCATCATCCTGACCAAGATGGCGGACCAACGGGACGCGGCCCTGGTGGCCGAGAGGGTGCTGGAATCATTCGCCCTCCCCTTCCTGGTGGAAGGGGAAAGCGCACAGGTGGGGGTGAGCATCGGGATCTGCGTCTATCCCGACTGCGATACGGATCTGGACGGGATGGTGCGCTACGCGGACTACGCCATGTACCGGGCCAAGCAGGAAGGGAAGAACGTCTACCGCTTCCACTGCAACTAGCCGGGCTTCGGGCGCCTGCGGCGGGAGCGGCTAGCGCCTGAGCGCCTCCACGGCCGCCTCGTCGAGGAGGTTAACGGTCTTAAGCTCGGTCTCGCTGCCGTCGCGCAGAACGCTCAGGGTGGCGGCGGCACCCGGCTCCGCCTTGGTGTAGCGCAGAAGTATCTGCCCCGCCTTTTCCAAAAGGAGGTCGGTCGTCTCGCCCATGACCGCCGCCAGCGGGCTCTTCCCCTCGACCCAGCGCAGGGTCGCCTCGCCGGGCTGTACGGCGCGCTCCAAGAGCTCGTTCTCCCCCTCGTTGCGGCCGAGGATCACCTTGGTCCGGGGGCCGATCCTGAAGTGCCGCCCGAGCTTCAAGAGCCGGAAATCCCTCATGTTGAGCTCGTCGGAGTGGTCGAAGACGTCGCGGATCTTGCCGACGAAGGAGAGCTCGGTCAAAAGGCAGCCGCCGGCCGGGCAGGGGTAGTTCTTCACGTCCAGCTCGGCCGCGAGCTCGAACTGCTCCTTCCTGGACCTCCCCTGGATGGCGAGGAGCTTCTCGCGGTCGACCCACCCTTCCTGTTCCGGGATGGTCGGCTGGAAGTGCTTAGCCGAAAGGGGGCGCAAGAGGAGCCCCTCGAGGCCGCTCTCCTTCTCGATGATGCGCAGGGTGTCGCGGCGCTGGCTCATGGGGCGCTGCCCGAGGACCTCTCCGGTGAAGACGAAGTCGGCGCCGGACTCGATCATGTACTCCTTGGCCTTTTTCAGGAGGAAGATGCGGCAGTCGATGCAGGGGTTCATACCCTTGCCGTGACCGTGCTTGGGGTTTCTGACCACCTCGAGGTAGTCCGCCCCCTTGTGCATCACCTTGATGGGGATCTTGAATTCTTCCGCGACGCGGACCGCCTCGGACTTGCAGCCGGCGTTCTTACCGGTGCAGGTGCAAAAAGGAGAGGTGAAGTTGAGTGCCTCGACGGCGATCCCCTGGTCCAGGAGCACCTTGACGGCCAGGGTGGAATCGAGCCCGCCGGAAAGAAGGGCTATGGCTTTTCTCTGCATGTAAACTCCTGTGAAAACCAATTGACAATTGACGATGGACAATTGACAACTCTTTGGCCGGCTCGCGAAAGCTGCGGCTTTAAATATGTTTTCCGACAACGCTGCCTGAAAACCTAATGGACAATTGACGATTGACAACGGTAGGCCGCTAGCAGTAGTGGCGCCTCGCGGAAGCTGCATGCATAGTCATTTGTCCATTGTCAATTGACGTACGGGGTTTGCTAAGGCAGTTACCTGGGGATGAGGGGAAAAAGGTCTGCTTCTGGATCCGCTTCGTCGATGCGAGTTACTGCGCATCGCAGAATGCCATTGTCAATTGTCCATTGTCAATCCTCAATTGGTTTTCGTTGTTTTAGATTGTGTTTTCGGGTACATTTCCCAGGCACCGCCATCCGCAGCACCTGGAGGTAGGCAATGAACGGGCTTGTCAAGGAAGGATCCATCGGAGAGATCCTTTTCAAATCGCAGATCATCACCGAGCAGGAGCTGAAGGCGGCCCTCGAGGCGCAGAAGGTGTCGGGCTGCCGGGTGGGCGAGGCGCTGGTCCGCCTGGGGGTGGTGACCCAGGAGGATATCGACTGGGCGCTCGCGAACCAGCTGAACATCCCCTACGTGCGGCTCAAGAAGGAAAACATCGACGACGCCGCGGTGGCTAAGGTCCCGGGACAGCTGGCCCGGCGCTACAGCCTCTGCCCCATCTTCCTCTCCGGCAACGAGCTCTCCGTCGCCATGGCTGACCCCCTGAACAAGGAGGCCCTCGAGGAGATCACCCGGGTGACCGGCTGCCAGATCAGCATCTCGGTCGGCCTCATCCGCGAGATCCGCGAGATGCACGACGCCATGTACGGCCCGGACCAGAACCTCCCGCAACTCGGGTTCAGCTCAGGCCACTTCCCCGCCAAGGTCCTTTCCGCCATCAACGCCGACCTCTCCGGCGCCATGCTCCTGAACCACCTTTTATTGCGCGTTGTACAGCAGAAGTATGCCTCGGTCGCGCTGCAGCCTTTGGGGGACCAGGTGCGGGTCCTGGCGCGCGGCGAGGGGAGGACCGCGGAGTTCGGCAAGCTCTCGGCGACCCACTACGGACGGCTCACCGAACGCGTCCGCCGGCTCTCCGGCATAGACGCCGCCGAGGAGAACCCCACCAGCGGCGTTTTGACCTTCATCTGGCAGGGGAAAAGGATCCCGTTCAAGACTCTGGCCATGCGGGGCAACGGCGGTGATTACCTTACCTTGAAGCTGCACGTCGGCGCGCCCAAGATCTCCGGGCTGGACGACCTCGGCGTCTCGGCGGAGAAGCGGGCCGACCTCAAGGCGCTTTGCGGCGAAAAGGAAGGGCTGATCCTCTTCACCGGGCGCGACCCGGAGGAGCGGAGCCGGCTCATCGACCTGTTCCTGGACGCCTGCGATCACGCGGACCGCACCGTGCTCCTCGTGGGGGAAAGGCTTGGGCGCGGCCGGGACCGCTGGCCCAGGCTCCCGGTGGGGAGATGCGGCGCGGAGGATACGGCAAAGGTGGTTTCGGCGGCCCTAGAGCACGACCCGGACACGCTGGCGATCGAGGACGTCACCGAGCTTTCCGCCTTCATAGAGGCGAGCAAGTCCGTCATGCGTGGGAAGCTGGTGGTGGCGGGGATGTCCCAGGGGAACAAGGGGGCGGTGCTGAAGCAGCTCCTCTACCTCTGCCAGAAGAACTTCCTGATACCGACCCACCTGAAGGGGGTCGTTTCCCTGAAGAGCGTGCTGCTCCTTTGCCCGGAGTGCAAGAAAAGCTACGCTCCTGCCGCCGACGAGCTGGCGGCCCTGCGGCTGAAGGCGACCGCGCCCGAGTACTATCGTCCGGCCGGCTGCCCCTCCTGCGACCAGACGGGCTACAGCGGCAAGAAGTACCTCCTGGACGTGATCCGTTTCGACCAGGGGCTTTTGGAGGCGTTCGAGCTGATTCGGGACGCCGACGAGATCATCCGCCACCTCAAAGACACCGGCTACCGCGGCATCGGGGAGGAGGGGGCCGAGCTCCTGGAGCGGGGGGAGATATCCCCGGGCGAGTACGTCGCCTCCATACTACTGTAACGGAGAAGAGACATGGCAAGGATAGACGCGCTGTTCAAGCTGTTGCACGACGCCGGGGCATCCGACCTGCACCTTTCGGCCGGGTCCCCGCCGATCTTCCGTCTGCGCGGCGAGATGGAGCGGCAGAACTTCAAATCGCTCGGGCACGAGGAGCTGAAGACGCTCCTTTACGAGATCCTGACACCTAAGCAGCGCGAGACCTTCGAGGAGAAGCACGACCTCGACTTCGCCTACTCGGTCCCGGGGCTGGCACGCTTTCGCGGCAACTACATGATGCAGCACCGCGGCATCGCTGCGGTGTTCCGCATCATCCCGAGCAAGATTCTCTCCGCCGACGAGCTGGGGCTTCCCGAAGGGATACGCAACCTGACCAAGCTCAGGAAGGGTCTGGTGCTGGTCACCGGTCCCACGGGGAGCGGCAAGTCGACGACCCTCGCCGCCATGATCGACCTGATCAACAACACCAGGCGCGAGCACATCCTCACCCTCGAAGACCCGCTGGAATTCATCCACGAGAACAAGATGTCCCTTTTCAACCAGCGCCAGATAGGCGAGCACTCCGACAGCTTCGCCAGCGCCTTGAGGGCGGCCCTCAGGGAAGACCCGGACGTGATCCTGGTAGGCGAGATGCGCGACCTGGAGACCATCTCCCTCGCCATGAGCGCCGCGGAGACCGGTCACCTTGTTTTCGGCACCCTGCACACCAGTTCCGCCGCAAAGACCGTGGACAGGATCATCGACGTCTTCCCCAAGGACGGCCAGGAGCAGGTGCGCGCCATCCTTTCCGAATCGCTCAAGGGGGTGGTCTGCCAGCAGCTCCTCAAGACCGCCGACGGCAAGGGGAGGGCGGCCGCACAGGAGATCATGGTCTGGAACAACGCCATCGGGAACCTGATCCGGGAAGGAAAGACCTTCCAGATCCCCTCCATCATGCAGACCGGCAGAAAAGACGGGATGCAGCTCATGGACCAGCACATCCTCGACCTCCTGAAGACCAGGAAGGTAACGGCTGAGGAGGCCTACCGCTGCTGCCAGGACAAGAGGCAGTTCGAGCAGTACCTCCCGGCCCAGGCGGAGCATTAGCCGATGCGGTTCCCCGCTTCACCTCTCATCGCCGGCGTGCACCCCCCTCCCATCTCGGAGGTCAAGGGGTGGCTCGCCGGGGCCCCCGAGGGGCTTCCCCTCATCGACCTCTGCCAGGCAATCCCCGACTACCCGCCGCCGCGGGAGCTCACCGACCACCTATCCCAGGTGATGCTCGACCCGCACACCTCGCGCTACAGTATCGACGAGGGACTCCCCGAGGTGCGGGAGGCGGTCTGCACCGGGTACCGCGAGCTCTACGGCGCCTGCATCGACCCCGCCCAGCTCATCCTCACCATCGGCGCGAGCCAGGCGTTCTGGCTCGCCATGGTGACGCTCTGCCGCGCCGGCGACGAGGTCATCGTCCAGCTTCCGGCCTACTTCGACCACCCGATGGCACTGGAGATGCTCGGCATCCGCTGCGTCTACGCCCCCTTCGAGGAGGAAAACGCCGGGCTCCCGGACCCGGCCGCCATCGCCGCGCTGATCACGGATAAGACCCGCGCCATACTGCTCGTCACCCCCAGTAACCCCACCGGGGCCGTGATCCCCCCGGATACCGTGCGCGAACTGCACCGCCTCGCGGTCTCCCGCGACATCGCCCTGGTGCTGGACGAGACCTACAACAGCTTCATCACCGGGGGAGCCCGCCCCCACGACCTGTTCCAGGATCCCGACTGGGGGGACCACTTCGTCCACATCGCCTCCTTCGGCAAGACCTTCGCGCTCACCGGCTACCGCGCCGGGATGCTGGCCGCGTCCCGGGAGTTCATAAGCCACGCGCTGAAGGCGCAGGACACCATGGCGGTATGCCAGCCGCGGCTCGCGCAGCACGCGGTGAAGTACGGCTTCGAGCACCTGGGGGGATGGGTCACCGCGAACCGTGTCATGATGGAGAGAAGGCACGAGGTCTTCCGTGCCGAGTTCACGAAGCCGGGGAACGCCTTCAAGCTCGCGGCTAGCGGCCCGTTCTTCGGCTGGGTGCGGCACCCGCTGCCGAAAGCAACCGGGAGAGAGGTCGCGAAGCGCATGGTTGAGGAGGCGGGGATGCTGCTTTTGCCCGGCGAGGTGTTCGGACCGGGGCTGGAGGGTTACCTGAGGCTTGCCTTCGGCAACATCAGGGAGGAGACCATACCCGAGGCCGTGGCACGGTTCAGGGACTTCAACCTTTAAACCCTTAAACCAGTGGCAAGAGAAGTCTGAGGAGTCCTGGGAAAACTCGACCTGAGAGAAGCGGGAACTCTTGTAACGCCTTACAAACCGAAACCGTCAGTCACGGAAATGAGCTGGAGTCAAGCATCTCTCAGATTTCCTCCGTGGCTGACGGTTTTTTGTTTTCGTTTAGATCGTTTCCTGCAGGAAGTCGATCAGCCCGTCGTTCACTTCCTCGGCATGGGTCCAGTTGAGACCGTGGGGGGCGCCGGCCACGACTATCAGGCGGCTCCCCTCCACTGCCTCGTGGGTCCTGCTCCCGGTCGCTGCAAAGGGAAGGATCCGGTCGTCGTCGCCGTGCAGCACGAGAGTCGGGATGCGGATCCGCACCAGGTCGTCCCTGAAGTCGGTGAGCCAGGAGTCGACGCAGGCAAGCGTCCCGATCGGGGAGGCGGTCGCGGCTATGCTGAAGGAAAGCCTAAGCAGCTCCTCGCTCACCTTCTTGCCGCCGAAGGCGTGCACGTTGTAGAAGTTGGAGAGGAAAGTGGTCAGAAACGAGGGGCGGTCGGCCCTGATGGCCTGCTTGATCCCCTCGAAGATGTTGGCGTCGAGCCCCGCCGCGTTGTCCGGACCCTTCTTCAGGAAGGGGGTGACCGCGGCCATGAAGACGGCCTTTTGCACCCGCTCGGTCCCGTACCTTCCCAGGTAACGCGCCACCTCCCCCCCACCCATCGAGAACCCCACCAGCACCGCCTGCCTCAGGTCGAGCCGGGTCAAAAGCGCATGCAGGTCATCGGCCAGGGTGTCGTAGTCATAGCCCGTGCCGGGCCGGCTCGACTGCCCGAACCCGCGCCGGTCGTAGGCGATGACCCGGTACCCCGCCTTGAGCAGCGCGGGGACCTGCCTCTCCCACGACCTGCTGCTGAGCGGCCAGCCGTGGATCAGCACCACGGGCTGCCCCTCCCCCATGTCCTCGTAGTAGAGGTCGATGTTGCAGGAATTTTCCTTACCCACCGTGATGTAGTTCATTCGAGAACCTCCATTTTTTGATAGGCAATGCGCAAGTAGTTCAGATACAGCATTTCCGTGGCAAGTCAAAGTCTGCCCCCGCCTCATGTGGGATTCAGCAGCGGCGGCGGCGTAAAGTATTATCAGGAAAGGGTTAGACAGTTCCGATAAATGAAAAAGCATTTGTGCGAAAGGCCCAGATAGAGTATTTTCACGTCGTTTGTGGGTAAAAAGCCACACCCGCTCACCCCGCAGGTGGTGCGTGAATACCGCCAAAGCCCCTGTATGAACACGGAGTGCCGATGGAAAAGCTAGCGTCGATCGTGAGGCGGCCGATCATCATCCTGCTGCTGATACTGCTGGTCCCCCGGCTGGGCGCAGGTTCAGCCGGCGCGAAGGAGTCCCCGGACCGGCCGGCAAAGGGGGGGCAAAAGCGCGTGATAACGGTGGTGTACTTCCCGATGGCGGTACCGGTCGCGGTGCTGGGAGAGGTGCTCAAGCGGGACAGGGTGCTTATGAAGACCCTCGGCCGCGCCGGCGTCCGTGCCGAATTCCGCACCCTGACCAAGGGGTCGGATGCCCTCCCCTACATCAGGAAGGGGAAGGTGGACGCCGCCCTGATCTCAGACATGCCCGCCATCGAGGCCGCGAGCACCGGGGAGATGCTGATCGCAGGGACCATCAAGCGAAGCTACGCTTCCGTCGTCGCGCGAAGCGGGCTGGTCCTGGAGCAGTTGCGCAGGAAGAAGGTGGGGAACGCCTTCGGCTCGACCTCTCACTACGCCCTGTTGCAGGCCCTGAGGTCCGCCAGGCTGACCGAAAGCGACGTGAACATCGTGCTGATGGACACGGCGCTCATGCCTGACGCGCTCGCCAGAGGGGAGATCGACGCCTTCGCCGCATGGGAGCCGATCCCGACGGCCGCCATGAAGAAGTACCCGGGACAGTTCACCCCGATTTACCGCCAGGTGAGTGCCTCTTATTTCCTGCTCTCCCGCAGGCTCGTGGAAAGCGATCCCGCGGCGGCGGATGCGCTCTCCGCGGCGCTGATCCGCTCGACCCGCTGGATGAAGAAGGGGGACAACCTTGCCTTGGCCAGCAGGTGGGCGCTAAACGGCATGACCGCCTTCTCCGGCAAGCAGTCCGGGCTCTCGGCGCAGGACATCGCCGAGATCACCCGCACCGACCTCCTCGATGTGCCGGGCGCGCCGCTTGTATCCGCGGCGGAGAAGGAGCCGCGCTCGGCCCTGGCGCGCGAGTTCGACTTCCTCATGTCCATCGGCAAGCTCCCCCAGAAGGTTTCGCGAGAAAGGTTCGAGGGTAGCATCAGCCCCGAGCTTTTACCGCGCCTGCTGGCAAGGCACAAGCGCCACCAACTGGACACCTTCGACTACGCCTTCTGAGGAGAACCCCGATGCCCACAATCCCCATGCTCCCACGCTTCGCAGTCATCCTCCTGATCCTGCTGGCGCTGGTACTGCCGCACCCTTCCCGCTGCGACGCGAAAGGCAACGCCAAACCCGAGACGGTGGTCTTCACCTACCAGCCCCTCGCTTCTCCGGGCGGGGCGCTGGCCGCTGCTCTGAAACACGACCGGGTGCTGCGCGAGGAGCTCACGCGCTTGGGCGTGTCGCTGCAGATGGTGCCGGTGCGCGACGGCTGCGAAGCGGCGAGCTACCTCTCCTCCGGGAAGGCACAGGTTGCCACTTTAGGGGACATGCCTTTCCTCAAGGCCGTTTCCTCCGGCGTTCCCCTCTACGCCATTGCCCTGATAAAGCAGAACTACGGCGCGGTGGTGGGGCCGATGGGACTTTTGCCCAGCGACCTAAAGGGAAAGAGGATAGCCAACACCTTCGGGAGCACCGGCCACTACGTCTTGCTGAAGACCCTTTCCAACTCGGGGCTCACCGAGTCCGACGTCACCATGGTGCCACTGGAGGTGACCGAGATGGAGGAGGCGCTCCTCAAGGGAAAGGTCGACGCCTATGCGGCGTGGGCGCCCACCCCGGAGCTGACCCTGGCGCGCTACCCCGACCGCTTCGCCGCCATCGGCAAGCATCGCAGCCTATCCTTCGCGGCCTTTTCCAAGAACCTCGCCGACAGGCGCCCGGAGCTGCCACGCCAGATGGCTGCTGCCCTGGTGCGCTGCATGAAATGGCTGGCCAAGGAGAACAGGGCGCTTGAGCGGGTGGCGGGATGGAACCTCCAGGACGTCAAGTCGCTCCAGCCCAGGCAGGCCTCACGGGAGCGGCGCTCGCAGGCCGAGGACCTGCGCCGCGAACTCTCAGCCATCGCCTTCACCCCCCGCATGCCCAAAGGTATAGACGCGGAGGGGGGGTCGATGGCCGAAGAATTCCGCTTCCTCAAGAAGGTCGGGAAAATCCCCCCCACGGTCCCCTGGCAGATGTGCCAGGGGGCGTTCAGGCTCGACTACGTGGACCAGGTCCTGCGCAACGCGGCGAAGTACCGTATCGCCAGGTTCGACTATGACCAAAACTGACCCCAGGGGAAAGGAACGCCGGCCCATGCCGTGGCATTCCGGGATAAGCGGCAGGATCATCATCACCTTCTGCACCCTCTCCCTGCTCGTTTTCATGTCCATCCAGCTAAGCGAGCTGTACGGCCTGCCGTTCGGGTTGGTGCGGGGCAAGATCGCGGACAGCACCGCCAAAGAGCTCACCATCCTCTCCAGCGTCGCCGACGTGAACAAGAAGCTGATCACGGTGTGGCTCGAGGAAAGGCGCGGCGACGCGCGCGTTGCCGCCGAGAGCCCCTACGTCAGGGAGCTCGCGGCCTGCAGGATTACTAAACCCGCGAGCCCGCACCCGCACGCCGAACTGGACGCATGGCTGGAATTGATCCGCACCACCTACCGCTACGACGCGGTCCGCATCATCGACCCCAAAAGCGGCAAAGTAATCGCCGCCAGCGACAACGGCGCACCCGATCCCTCGGCCACGCAGTCGCTTGTCGCTGAGGCGACGGCCACCGGGATGAACGAGACCATCAGCCTGACGGCGGAGGAAAGGGGCCGCGCGGCACGGCTGCACATCGTCAGGCAGATCGGGCAGGACTTGACGCCGGACGAGAAGCCGCTTTTGCTGCTCGACTTCTCCGTGGACCTCGACCAGGTGATGAAGCCTGTGCTCGAGGGTTCCATAGCCGGCGTGCTGGGTAGGTCGGGGGAGGTGGTCCTCGTCGACGACAAGCTCCGCTTTCTCATGAGCACGAAGCACCCCCTGAAGGACGGTTCCCCGACCTCCCCCTTGCGCAGCGTCAACGGGGCCAAGACGGCCAGGCTTGCCACAGAGGGGGGCGAGGGGGCGATGAAGACCGCCGACTACCGCGGGGTGCCGGTGCTTACCGCTTACCGGCACATCCCTCTCGACCCCGAGCGGGCCTGGGGGATGGAGGTCAAGATCGACGAGGCCGAGGCGCTCGCCCCCATCCGCAGGCAGCTGCAGCGGGCCCTTCTCTTCAGCCTTTGCGGCATCGCCCTCACCTTCGCCTGCTCCCTCTTCATCGCCCGCTACCTAGGCCGTCCGCTGCAGAACATGGCGCGCGTCGCAGGCGAGATCGAGGAAGGCGACCTGGGGCAGCGGGTCCCGCTGGAAGGTAGCAGGGAGACCATCGAGCTCGGCTGCTCCTTCAACTCGATGGTGGACCGGCTCAGGCAGTCCCAGGAGGGGCTGGAGCAGAGGGTGGCCGAGCGCACCATGCAGCTCGAGGTGCTGAACCGGGAACTCCAGGCGGAGGTAAGGGAAAGATGGAAAATGGAGGAGCGGTTGCGCGACAGCAACGAGAAGTTCTCCGCCGCCTACAACAGCGCCCCGGTCATGATCACCATCTTCTCCCTCGAGGACGGCCGCTATCTGGACGTCAACAACAAGTTCTGCTCCGTTTCCGGCTTCAGCCGCGAGGAGAGCATCGGCAAGAGTGCGGTGGAACTTGGGTGGATAACGCCGCCGGACGACGAGCTGGCAAGGGGGAGGATAGAGCGCGACGGCAGGATCCAGGACCTGGAGGTCTCCTGCACCACCAAGTCAGGCGAGAAGATCCTCTGCAAGAACTGGGGAGAGATCATCAACGTGGCCGGGAAGAAGGCGCTACTCTCCATCGCCATGGACATCACCCAGTACCGCAAGGTGGAGGAGCAGTTCCACCAGGCCCAGAAGATGGAGTCGGTGGGAAGGCTTGCGGGCGGGGTGGCGCACGATTTCAACAACATGCTCAGCGTGATCCTCGGGCATGCCGAGCTTTGCCTGATGGACAAAGACAACCCGCAGCGCATGCACCTGGAGGCGATCCTCGATGCCGGCAAGCGCTCTGCCGACATGACCAGGCAGCTCCTGGCCTTTGCCAGGAGGCAGACGGTCGAGCCGAAAGTACTAGACCTGAACGAGACCGTGTCCGGGATGCTGCGCATGCTCGAGCGGCTGATCGGGGAGGGGATAGAGCTGGTCTGGGCGCCGGGGCCCAAGCTGGAACAGGTCAAGATCGACCCGGCGCAGGTAGACCAGATGCTGGCAAACCTCTGCGTCAACGCCCGGGACGCCATATCCGGGATCGGCAGGCTAACCATCCTCACCGCAAACGTCACCCTGTCCGAGAGGGAGTGCCGCGGCAACAGCGACCTCTCCCCCGGCAGCTACGTGATGCTGACGGTCAGCGACACAGGTCAGGGTATCCCGCCCGAGGCGCAGGAGCACATCTTCGAGCCGTTCTTCACCACCAAGGAGATCGGCAAGGGTACGGGTCTGGGCCTAGCCACCGTGTACGGGATCGTGAAGCAGAACCAGGGGGGGATCAAGGTGGAGAGCAAGCCGGGATCCGGCACGACCTTCAGCATCTTCCTCCCCTGCATCTCCAGGGGCGCGCAGATCGAAGGGGTGGACGCCGAGCCGGAGCCGATCCTAGGTGGGAAGGAGACCATCCTACTAGTCGAGGACGAGCCGAGCGTGACGGAGATGAGCCGGAACATCCTGGAGAGCCTGGGGTACCGGATCATGGTCGCCGCTGGGCCCGAAGACGCGCTCAGACAGGTCACCTCCGGCACCGAGATGATAGACCTGCTCCTGACCGACGTGGTAATGCCGGGGATGAACGGCAGGGACCTCGCCAGGGAGCTCAGGTCGGTGCATCCCGGGCTCAAATGCCTGTTCATGTCCGGCTACACGGCGGACATCATCGCCGACCACGGCGTGCTGCACGACAGCGTAAATTTCCTGCAGAAACCATTCGACGTCAGGTCCCTGGCCGCCAAGGTGCGTTCGGCTCTCGGGGAGAAGGCGCATACCCTTTCCCCCGACGCCTGACCCCCGTCCCCTGTCATTTCCTTCGGTTTTCCTCTCCCCCTTCTGCGAAAGGGTGCGAAAAAAGTTTCAGCTGCGAAAAAAAGACTGCGTGACGCAACACCCCGCCAATAGGATCAGCATGGTCCTGTTGGCGGGGTGCCCCTGCTCAAAAGGGGCAGGCCTCCCTTTTCCCGCCCGACCCGTACCCACCTTCTAAGCTCCAGTAATCACATGCGAAAATCGTCACAATGAGGGGCTGGCATGGTCCCTGTAATATCAACGACAACGCAACCAGGAAGAGGCTCCAGCCAAGGGGGTTGCTTCACTGGTTGCACCAGACTCCAACAATCAAGGAGGTAACTGTTATGAAGCGGATCATCACGATGGCAGCAGGGCTTTTCGTGGCGCTATCCCTGACAGCAACGGCGTACGCCGCTCCCAAGGGAGCGAACCTGCGCAAGAGCTCGCCCGGTATAGAGAACTCGAAGAAGGTGATGCAGTACAGGATGCAGCGAGACAAGAAGATGCAGGATGTGAGGAAGAAAGGGCAATTGAAGAGGCAGCAGGCCCAGGCCGGGAAATAAAGCCCGCCTTGTAGAGGCAGCCGACACCTGATGTTATTTCGCAAGGCATTGGAGGAGACTATGAACAGGCTGACTAAAATGGTGATGACAGGCCTGGCTATGCTGGTCATGACGTTGGGGATTTACCCGCAGACCGCACAGGCAATCGACGAAACGAAGGTCCCTCACTACTACGGGCCTTATCCTAACTGGGCGCTCAGCCCGCTTCCTTCCAAGGACCTCTCTACCGGCGTCGTCACCGGCGGCATCAAGAAATTCGTGAACCGCCTGCCGGGGCTGGGCGAAGCCAACGCCAACGATCTGGGGAACTTCCTCCCGGTGGCGGTCCCGGACACGACCACCTACGCCGATGCGGACTACTACGAGATCGGCCTGGTGCAGTACCGGCAGAAGATGCACTCCGACCTACCGCCGACGCTTCTGCGCGGCTACGTGCAGCTCTCCACGACGGTCGTCCCCGGCGCACAGGTCCCCCTGGCCAACGCCACGGTTGACGGCACCCCCGACGTACCCATCGTCGGCTACGCCGGCGTCACCAAGCCGAGCTACCTGGGCCCTGTCATCGTAGCCAAGAAAGACCGCCCGGTACGCATCGTGTTCAGGAACCTGCTTCCGACCGGCTCCGGCGGCGACCTTTTCCTCCCGGTCGACTCCACCATGATGGGCTCCGGGATGGGGCCGATGGGGATGACGGACCCGATGGACGGAAAGAGCGTGACCGACATGGTGCGTAACCCGATGTGCACCGAAAACCCGAAATCCGACATGTGCTTCAAGGACAACAGGAGCACCCTGCACCTGCACGGCGGCATCACCCCGTGGATCAGCGATGGCACCCCGCACCAGTGGATCACCCCGAAGGACGAGATGACCCCCTGGCCCAAAGGGGTGAGCGTGAGCAACGTCCCCGACATGCCGGATCCGGGCCCCGGCGCCATGACCTTCTTCTACACCAACCAGCAGAGCGCAAGGCTCATGTTCTACCACGACCACTCCTGGGGGATCACCCGCCTGAACGTGTACGCAGGCCAGGCTGCCGGCTACATCATCCAGGACGACACCGAGCAGGCGCTTTTGGATAAGGGGCTCATCCCGGGCGCCGCAGACACCATCCCGCTCATCATCCAGGACCGCACCTTCGTCCCCCCCGGCGACAAGGCGACCCGCACCGGACAGCTCTACGAATCGGACCCGACCTGGGACGAGGCCCGCTGGGGCGGCTACGGCAACCTCTGGTACCACCACGTCTACATGCCGGCGCAAAACCCCTCGGATCCCTCCGGGATGAGCGCGTACGGCCGCTGGATGTACGGCCCCTGGTTCTGGCCCCCGGCAACACCCAAATATCCGCCGATCCCGAACCCGCGCTACAACATGGACCCGGCGACCGCCTTCACCACGCCTTTGGCTAAGGCCTGCAACCTGGACGACCCGACCTCCTGGCAGTACCAGACCGACCCGTTCTGCGAGCCCGAGCTGATCCCGGGAACCCCGAACATCTCGGTGGGCATGGAGCAGTTCAACGACACGCCGATAGTCAACGGCACCGCTTACCCCTACACCACGGTGGATCCGAAGGCGTACCGCCTGCGCATCCTGAACGCGGCGAACGACCGCTTCTTCAACCTGCAGCTCTACGTCGCCGACTCGACCGGCACCGAGGTGGCGCTGAACGCAGCGGAAATTGCAGCCGCGCAGCTCGACCCGGTGGTCTTCCCGACCCCGGACACCACCCTCTCGCCGAAAGGGCCGGACTGGATCCAGATAGGGAGCGAGGGCGGCTTCCTGCCGACCCCGGCGGTGATCCCGCCGCAGCCGATCACCTGGATCACCGACCCGACCCGCTTCGACGTGGGTAACGTGGACCAGCACTCCCTCGCCCTGGCACCTGCCGAGCGTGCCGACGTCATCGTCGACTTCTCGAAATACGCCGGGCAGACGCTGATCCTCTACAACGACGCCCCGGCGGCGTACCCGGCCAGGGTGCCCAGCTACGACTACTACACCGGCGCCCCCGACCTCTCCCCCAACGGCGCCCCCGGCGTCCTCCCGGGATACGGCCCGAACACGAGGACCGTGATGCAGATCAAGGTCAACGCCCTTGCCGACCCGACCGTCCCTGCGGCTCCCTTCAACCTGCCGGCACTGCAGCAGGCGTTCACCCACCAGCCTGACGGCACACCGAGCGTCTTCGAGACCGGGCAGCACCCGATCATCGTAGGACAGGCGGCGTACAACTCAGCCTACGGCACCAACTTCGCGGCCAAGAGCTGGTGCAACGCACCGGGAAGCAGCAACCAGACATGCGACGGCTTCGCCCGCATCTCCGACCAGGGTGGCGATCTCTTCGGCTTCAACACCCTGCTGAACCAGACGGCCAAATTCCAGATCCCGCTGGAGCCCAAGGCGGTCCATGACGAGATGAACGCGGTTGCCTTCGACGAGTTCGGCAGGATGACCGCCAACATCGGCGTCGAGGCCGTGCCGGCCAAACCAGGCCTGCAGAACGTCGTCCTCTACCCGTACGTGAACCCGCCGACCGAGCTGATCGACGGCACCAACCTCCCGAAAGGAGACCTGAACATAACCCCGATCTCGACTGCCGACGGGACCCAGATCTGGAAAATCACCCATAACGGCGTAGACACGCACCCGATCCACTTCCACCTCTACGACGTGCAGGTACTTAACCGCGTGACCTGGGACAACATCATCATCCCGCCGGATGCAAACGAACTGGGATGGAAGGACACCGTGCGGGTCAGCCCGCTCGAGGACACCATCGTGGCGCTAAGGCCTGTGGTCCCGAGCCTCCCGTTCGAGATCCCGAACAGCATCAGGCTGCTCAACCCGATGATGCCCGCAGGGGACACCTCGATGTTCGAGCCGACAGACGTCTCCGGCAACCCGACCGATCCCATCATCAACCAGCTGGTCAACTTCGGTTGGGAGTACGTCTACCATTGCCACATCCTGAGCCACGAAGAGATGGACATGATGCGGCCGGTATTGCTCGCCTTGCCGCCGAAACCTGCCGACGGGCTCAGCTTCGCCATCAACGGCAACGGGAACAAGGCAAGACTGACCCTTAACTGGAACGACAACTCCATCAGCGAGACCGGGTTCCTGGTGCAAAAGACCACCGACGGCGCTACCTGGACCAACGTAGGCAGCGTGGCTTCTCCGCTTAGCGCGGTCAACACCACCGGACAAAAGAGCATCGTCGACCCGGCAAACTACAATCCGAACCTGGTAGCCAAATACCAGGTAGTGGCGCAGAACACCGTGGGTTACGGCGGCCAGATGCCGAGCCTGACCGTCAGCTCGGTATCCGCTCCGCTTCTGACCGGCACCGTGCCGGCGACACCGACCGCGCTCACCGCCACCCTGCAGGCAGGACCGCAGGTAACCCTCAGCTTCACCGACACCGCCCTGACCGAAATCGGCTTCGTGGTTGAGCGCTCCGACAACGGCGGCGCCTTCGTCCAGGTAGCCAAACTCGGGGCACGCAGCAACACCGGCGCCGTGAGCTACATCGACAAGACGGTGGCAGCCGGGGCAACCGACACCACCTACGTCTACCGCGTGGCGGCCATCAACGCCGCAGGGCTCTCCGGATACGCGGTGGCAGCACCGCTGCTCCTTCCGGCCCTCCCTGCAGCGCCGGCCGGCGTCACCGCCGTCAACGGCCCGAACGGCAACGGCAACAGCAGGACCGTGATCCTGAATTGGCAGGATCTCTCCAACAACGAGACCGGCTTCACAGTGCAGCGCGCCACCAACGCCACCTTCACCACCGGCGTTAGCAACGCCAACGTTGGGGCAGGGGTGACCACGCTGACCCAGACCGGCCTGGCACGGAACACCAACTACTACTACCGGGTCCGCGCCAACAACGGGAACATCGTCTCCTCCGCATGGGTAGCCGCTACTCCTTCGCCCATACGGACCAACCCGTAACCTCAACCGTGGCCCGGGAGGAGAGCACCTCCTTCCGGGCCACTTCCACCCAGTAAAAGAAGAGGCCCCCCGGCTGCAGCCGGAGGGCCTTTTCTTGTTGCCGACGCTTGGATAGATATTCCGGCGGGCCGGGATTGTTTCCCTCGAAGGATGGCGAGCGATGCCCCCCCTTGGCGGAAGGTTCATAGGGGAGTCACGTGTAACCTGGGGCACATCTCCCCAAAGCGCTGCATAAGCCCCAACGTCCCCCCCTTTGCGAAGGGGGGACAGGGGGGATTTTGGATTGCGACCTTTATCTCGCCGTCGCGACCGCCGGGTTCAGGTCGCAGCCGGTTTCGATGGGAAGGCTCGCGTCCTTGGACCAGCCGATCCAGGAGCTGTCATAGTTGTGCAGCTTGTTCAGCGGGTAGCCCATCAGGTAGAAGGTGAACATCGCCTGGGTGGAGCGTACCCCTGATTGGCAGAAGAAATACTGGTCCTTCTTGCCGTCCACGCCCAGCTTCTTCAAGATCGCCTGCGCTTCGGCGGCGCTGACCCACTCGCCGGCGTTCTCCTTCTTCTTGAAGATCGCCCAGTCGCTGTGCTTGCCCCAGGGGATGCGCCCTTTACGGTAAGCCCCCTTCTTCAGCTCCTCGCCGCAGTACTCCTTGCGGTCCCGGTTGTCCCAGAGCTGCCCCCTGGCCGGATCTTTCAGCGCCAGGATTTCCGGGGTCTCGACCCTGCTGCGCGGCAGGGCGACCCTGGCGACGAACGACCCGCGCTTTGCTGCGTCCGGCGCGAGGATCGCCGTGTCGTACCCTGCGTCCTTCCATGCCTTGATCCCGCCGTCCAAGACCCTCACGTCCCCCTTGCCGTAGTACAGGAAGGCCCACCAAAGACGCGTCGCGTCGTACTTCGTGTCGTAGACTACGACCTTGGAATCCTTGTTGACGCCTAGCTCCTGTGCGAGCCTGGTGAAGCCTGCCGCGTCGATCAGGTTGCCGGTCACCCCGTTCTGCGTGGCAGCCGGTGCCTCGTACGCAGGGCGGTCCACCTGGAAGGAACCCGGAATGTGGCCCAGGCGGTACTCGACGTCGTTCTCCGCCGCGATGATGACCAGCTTCTTGTCCTTCGCGTCGATGAGCTGCTTCAGCTCCTTCGCCGTGATCAGGGCGGAGCCGCGTGCATATCCCTTGTACCCTTGCGCCTGCGGTTTTGCCCAGGACGTTCCCGCCAGGGCCGTTATCAGCGCCAGAACGGAAAGGAGCCGCACCAGATGTTTTACTGCCATTGCCTACCTCCGGAGTAAGGTTTTGATAAAAAGGTAGACAGTACATACTACTAAATCAGTCAAGTTTGCAACTGTTTTTTTAACCGGATAAGTAGGGTAAGCTGATTATATTTATTGAGCGATTAACTGTAGCTTGTCGCAAAGCGTTTCAATTCAGCGAAATCACAGTGAAAAGCGCAAAACCGTCGCGAACGTGAACAGGCTGTTTCTTGGATTCGCAAAAGCAATACCCCCACTTCCGGTAAACAATTCCGCAAAATAAAAAGGGCAGATCAAGCAGCTCGCTGGCGGTTTGCTTCCCCCCATACTCTGCTTGATCTGCCCTTCGTTTTCTTGGTCGATCTCCCGGAAGCCGGGATGCGATCAGATACCTGCCCGCGTCTCCAGCGCGACCCGCATGCGCCGCAGCGCCTCGGCCAGGAGCTCCCGGCGGCAGCCGAAATTGAGCCTCACGTACCCCGGCAGCCCGAAATCGTTCCCTCCGGAAAGGCCTACGCCCGCCTCCTCGAAGAAGCGGACCGGATCCTCGATCCCCGTTTCGCGCACATCGATCCAGGAAAGGTAGGTCGCCTCCACCGGCGCCACCTCGAGCCCCGGCATGCGCGCCACCTCCCGCGCGACCAGGTCGCGGTTGCCGCGCAGGTAGGCTATCAGCTCCTGGCGCCATTCCTCCCCGTACCGGTAGGCCGCCTCGGCAGCCGTGTACCCCAGGAGGTTCACATGGGGGACGATCCTCCCCATCGCCTTTTTGAAGGCGCGGCGCAGCGCGTCGTCAGAGATGACGGCGAAGGAGCAGCCGAGCCCCGGAACGTTGTAGGTCTTGCTGGGGGCGAAAAGCGTGATGGTGCGGGCGCCTGTCTCCGGAGAGAGGGTCGCGATCGGGATGTGCCGCACCCCTTCCTCCAGCACCAGCCCCGCGTGGATCTCGTCGCTACAGATGATGAGATCGTGCCTTTGCGCGAACTGCGCCAGCAGCTCCAGCTCTTCGCGGCTCCAGACGCGCCCGACCGGGTTGTGCGGGGAGCAGAGCAAAAGGAGCCTGGTGGCCGGGGTCACCGCGCGCTCCAGATCCTCCAGGTTAAAACCCCAGCGCCCCTTTTCGCAGACAAGCGGCACGTTGATCGCGTTGCGCCCGGAAAGGGGCGGGGCCGACATGAAGGGGGGATAGACCGGGGTGAAGGTGATCACGTCGTCTCCCGCAGCACCCACCGACCGGCAGGCGACGTTCAAGCCGGTGACGAGACCGGGGAGCCAGACGATCCACTCCTTTGCCACCTGCCAGCCGAACTCGTCCCCAAGCGACTTGAGCACCGCCTCGACGAGGCTCTCCGAAGGGGCGGTGTAGCCGAAAACCCCGTGGCTCACCCGCTCGTGCAGCGCCTCGATGACGGCGGGGGGTGAGCGGAAATCCATGTCCGCCACCCAAAGCGGTATTATGTCGCGGTCGCGGTACTTGTCCCATTTCTCGCTGGAGGTGCCCCGCCGGTCGATGATCTCGTCGAAGTCGAACTTCTTGGTCATTTAAGCTCCCATACGGTCAATTGTGCGATGCTGTGCTGGAACTTGCGGCGCGTCTCCCTGATCACGAAGGGGACATCGCGCGGCTCGCCGAGCGGGTTGAAGTATGGCAAAAGTTCCCGCGATAGTCCATCTATACTCCACACCGGCTCGCCCGCTTCCCGGTACCCCCCCAGCCACTGGTCCTTTGCGGTGTACTCCTCGTCCCAGCTGTAGGGGGAAGCGATCACCAGGAGCCCGCCGGGGTTGAGCCTTTCCCGTATCGCGTTCAGGAAGCGGCGGGGCGAATAGAGGCGGTCGATCAGGTTCGCGGCAAGGACCAGGTCGTAACCGGTGAACTTCTCCGGGAGGTTGCAGGCGTCGGCCTGGAAAAAGCTGACCCGTTCCCTGACCTCCGCAAGCCCCAGGACCGCAAGGTCCAGCTCGTGGTAGGAAACCACCTCCCCTTCCTCCGGCAGCGCATAGCGGAGCCCCCCCTCTTCCTGCATCCTGGCGGCGAGCCGGAAGAAGCGGCTCGAAAAGTCGAGTCCCGTCACCCGCTCGAAACCGCGCGCCAGCTCGAAGCTCGCGCGCCCCACGGCGCATCCGAGGTCGAGCGCGTGCCCCCGTGTACGTCCGCGGGTCAGTTCCAGGCAGATCTCCGCGCAAGCCTTGGGGAAGTTAGGGACGCCGAAATGCCCGGGGCCGTAGTGCGCGTCGCAGTACTGCGCGGCAAGCGCGTCCGTCTCGTACGGGTCGTCGTGGATTTCCACCGGCCGGCTGCTTTCGACGTAGCGCAAACCTGCGTGCTGGAAGAAGTGCCTCCTGAAGGCGTACCGGGAATCGCGGGTGGCCTCGTTACCGGTGGAGATCCAGGAGCCCCCCTTGATCAGGTTGTGGCGCGTATCGAAGGTGGGGGTCGAGAAGTCGTCGTACCAGGGATGGACCCGGAACCCGTGGAACGGGTAGATGGGGGTCTCGGTCCACTGCCAGACGTTGCCTACAAGATCGAAGAATTCGCCGAAGGGGAAGCGGTCCACCGGGCAGGAGGAGGCCCAGTATTCGAGGTTTATGTTCCCCGGCGCCCGGTTCCAGCAAGGCTGGTCCGGCACCTCCGCCAGATCGCGCATGCGGTACCACTCGTCCTCCGTCGGCAGCCTGAGCGACTTGCCGTTTTTTGCCGAGAGCCAGTTGCAGAACGCCTTCGCCTCCAGGTAGTTCACCTCCACCGGCCAGTTCCAGGGAAGGTCGATCACCTCCAGCATGGTCCTAAGCCCCCACCCCTCCTCGCGCTCCACCCAGAAAAGCGGGTGCTCGGCCTCTTTGAAGCTGCGCCAGTTCCACCCCTCCTCCGTCCACCACTCCCGCTCCCGGTACCCCCCAGCCTGGACGAAAGAGAGGTACTCCCGGTTCGAGACCAGGAACTTAGAGGCGGAGAACGCCTCCACCTGGGCCTCGTGCTTTCCGTACTCGTTGTCCCAGCCGTAGAGCGGATGCTCCTGCTCCTTGCCGAGCCGCACCATGCCGGCGGCGACCGGCAGCAGCTCGTTTGCCGCAGGCTCTCCGGACTCGCGGCAGACCTCCCAGAAGTCGTGGCGCCGCACCCGGTCCAGGGGAAGCTGTCGGATCAGCACCGACGAGGTCTCCAGGTGGATCCTTTCGTGCTCGATCCCCATCACGATGGCCCAGAAGGGGTGCTCCCAGGTGATGGGAAGGGTAAGCGGCAGGGTCTTGATCAGCCCATCCACCAGGTCGCGCACCTGATCCCGATAGCTCTTCACCTCGGCGGGGGTGGGCCAGTCGTAATGCGACTCGTTCAGGTCGTCCCAGGACATCTCGTCGACACCGACGGCGAAAAGCGATTCGAAGCGCGGGTTGATGCGCCGGTCTATGACCCGGGCGATGACGAGCTTGTTGACGAAAAAGGCTGCCGTGTGGCCGAAGTAGAAGATGAGCGGATGCCGGAGCCTGTCCGCCCTCATGTAGAAGGCCTCCTCGTCCTTCAGGGTCTCATAGAGTCGCTCGTCAACGGTGAAGGTGGCATGGAAATACTCCAGGATCTCCGCCCTTTTCTGTTCAGGTTCCCCTTCTGTCAGTATTACCGAATGCGTTTTTCTCAGATCCATGGCGTCACTCACTATTTCGTGTTTTTAATTTATGGCAAAAAAGTTGAATTACTGGCTGTAGAACTCGTTGTTCCTGGTGCGATCTTTACATGATGTGACTATACCAGAAAAAGTCGATGCTGCTGCCTGAGCTCCTGCGATCTCGCCAGTTTGACGCACGCAGTTGACAAACCGCCCCTGGATTTTATGTTTACCTGGTCTGCGCGACGTGCACGCGGGCGAGGGAGGGAACATGGCATACGGAAAATCACCGGCCCTTTTCGCCGGGAGCTGCGCGCTGCTTTTGGCAATCATCGCGACAGCCGGAGGTTCCATGATCGTCCTGCCTGGGAAGTCCTACCGGGGAGCGCTTCCCCCTTTGCAGCGGGAGGAGCTGCTGCTTAGCGAGCGGCTGCAGCAGCACGTAGGTTTTTTGGCCGGAACCGTCGGAGAGCGCAACATGGCACATTACCGCTCCCTGGTCCGCGCCTCCGACTACGTCAGGGCCGAACTCGGCAAAGCTGGGCTCTCGGTAAGCGAGCAATCCTATTCGGTGGACGGGAAGGTGGTAGCGAATCTGGAGGGAGAGGTGAAGGGGACCACGGCGCCGCAGGAGATCGTGGTCATCGGTGCGCACTACGACTCGGCCCCGGGGACTCCCGGCGCCAACGACAACGCTTCGGGGGTCGCCGCGCTGATCGAGCTCGCCAGGCGTAGCGCCGGCTTGCATCCGGCCCGCACCCTCCGTTTCGTCGCCTTCGTCAACGAGGAGGCCCCCTTTTTCCATGGCGAGGAGATGGGAAGCGTGGTGTACGCCCGCAGGTCCAAGGAGAGGCGGGAGAAGATCGTGGCGATGGTGTCGCTGGAGACCATCGGCTACTACTCGGACCAGCCTGAAAGCCAGCTCTACCCGGCCCCGCTTGGCCGTTTCTATCCGGACACCGGCAACTTCATCGGCTTCGTCAGCAACTGGAGTTCGCAGTCGCTGCTCCGCAAGGCGATCGGCTCTTTCCGGGGCTCTACCCGGTTCCCTTCCGAAGGGGTGGCGGCACCGGCCCTGATCCCCGGGATCGGGTGGTCCGATCAGTGGGCTTTCTGGCAGCAAGGGTACCCGGCGCTGATGGTCACCGACACCGCCCTTTACCGCTACCCCCACTACCACCAACCCACCGACACTTATGAGAAGATAGATTACGACCGACTGGCGCGGGTGGTGCCGGGACTCGGGAAGGTGGTCGAGGAACTGGCAGGGAAGTAAGGCTCGACGAAAAAGGCGCCCCTCGAAATTCGAGGGGCGCCTTTTCCTTTTCAGACCAGCTCAGGCTCTTTTAGTCGCAGCGGAAGTTAGACTCGATGCGGCGGTTCTTCTGCTTTCCTGCCGCGGTCTTGTTGTCGGCTACCGGCTTGGTCGGGCCATAGCCCACTGCCTTGACCCGCTCCGGCGCGATGCCGAACTTGTCGACCAGGTACTTCCTGACGCTGTCGGCCCGACGCTGGGAGAGCTTCATGTTGGCGGCCTTGTCGCCGACGCTGTCGGTGTGCCCCTCGATGGTCCCGGTGGCGTTCGGGAACTCCTTCAGGAAGTCGGCCAGCACCTTCAGCTCGTCATGGTACTTGGGCTTGATGTCTGACTTGTTGGTGTCGAACTGGATGTTGATCACCGCCGGCTGGCACAGCTTGACCGGGGCCGCCTCGGGCTGCACCACCGCCGGAACCGGGACCGGCGCAGGGGCGGTCACCGCCACTTTGGCCTCGCTTTTTGCAATGCCGCCGGGGCCCGTGCAGGTCAGGGTGTAGAGCGCATCGTCGTTAGGCGTGATGGTGAGGGTCCCGGCCGTCGGCACCGGCCCGACACCCGGCTCGATGATGCAGTTGCTCGCGTTGGCCGAAGTCCAGCTGAGGGTTGCAGCCTCACCCTTCACCACGGATCCGGGGTTTATCAGCAGCGTGTCCGTGGGAGCCTCGGGGGCGGGCGCAGGCGGCGGGGGCGGCGGAGCGACCACCGGCTTGGGAGCGGGCTGGGCCGGTCTCGGCGGGCAGAGTGCCTTGGCCTTCGCCGTCGCCTGTTTGGCCAGAGCTGCCCCCTCTTCGGTATGGCAGGCCCGGAAGACGTCGTAGGCGTTGTTCTTCGCCGCCTCGGCTTCCTTGAACTCGTCCGGGCAAAGCGCCGCTTTCCCGTCGGCGCGCGCAGCCTCGATGGCGCGGTCGGCCTCCTGCATCTCGTAGCGGATCCAGTACCCCGGAATGTTTCCGCGGCCGTTGTTCACTTCGTAACTTGCACACCCAGACAAGGTTCCCGCCGCGCCCAGCGCTACCAGCAGAAAGGCTTTCCCAATCAGCTTCTCCCGTTTCATAATCCTCTCCTTGTGCAATAAATTCAGTGCCGGCATGACATAGAGCCGGCAGCGCCTGGACAATAATCGCGGTTGTGGCGTATGACTTTGCGAAGTCCAGATGCAAAAAAAGTTACACCAGCGACTGTGCATGTCTACAACAAGGCGGAATTAATTATGTTTAAGAATTAATTATTGGGGAGAGAGGAAGTTTTTAGGGGGTGCCTGGAACAGATCCTTTGGCGTCGTTTTTTATGAGTGTCCAGTCCTGTGGAGTAAAGCAAAAGACTGCATGAGCTTCAGGAGATTGCCTTTTCTATGACTGCGATGAACTGCTCCGAGGTGAACGGCTTGGGGAGGAAGCTCACCTGCTTGTGCTGCCTTGGGTTATGCACCTTGACGTCGAAGGTATAGCCGGAGATGTAGAGGACCGGCAGCCCCGGCTGGAGGAGGGCAAGGCGCTCGTACAGCTCCGGCCCGCTCATCTCGGGCATCACCACGTCGGTCACCAGCAGGTCCAGCGGGAGATCGCGCTCCTCGACCAGCTTCAGGGCGAGAGCCGGGGTTTCCGCGATCAGGACATGGTGCCCCGAGGACTGGAGCAGCTCCAGCGCCATCTCCCTGATGCTCTCGTTGTCGTCGACCACGAGGATGGTGGCGCAGCTGTCCCTTTGCTCGATTTTCGCCGCCGGCTCCGGCTGAGCCGGCTCCTGCTTCGCCTTTGCCGCCTGTCTCGGGAAGTAAAGGAGGAAGCTGGTCCCCTGGCCCACCTGGCTCACCACCTTGACCCAGCCGTTATGCTGCTTCACGATCCCGTACACCGTAGCGAGACCGAGCCCGGTTCCCTGCCCCACCGGTTTCGTGGTGAAGAAGGGCTCGAAGATGTGTCCCAGCACCCCCTCGCTCATGCCGCAGCCGTCGTCGGTGAAGGAGAGCAGCACGTGCGGCCCGGGCTTGGTGCCGGGGTTCATCCGGGCGAACTCGTCGTCGATGGTCACGTTGCCGGTCTCGATCACGATGCTGCCGTTTCCCTTGATGGCGTCCTGGGCGTTGACGGCGAAGTTGATCAGGATCTGCTCGATCTGGCCGCGGTCGGCGAAGATCGGGGCGCCATAGCCGGTCAGGTTGGTCCTGATCTCGATGTTGCCCCGGATGGTCCGCTGCATCAGGTCCAGAAGCGAGCTGATGACGTCGTTCAGCTCCAGCACCTCCATATTGAGCACCTGCTTGCGCCCGAAGGAAAGGAGCTTCTTGGTGAGGTCCGCCGCCTTATGGGCGGAGACGAGGATGCCGTCGAGCTTCTTCCAGTTGGGGTCGTCGGGGGTGAAGCTCCGCTTGGCGATGTCGGCGTAGACGAAGATGGGGGTCAAGAGGTTGTTGAAGTCGTGGGCAAGCCCCCCCGCCAGCTGCCCAATCGCCTCGATCTTCTGCATCTGGCGCATCTGCTCCTCGAGCTTTTGCCGGCTCTCCTCGCTGCGCATGCGGCCGATGGCGATGCTGGCCATGTGGGCGGCCGATTCGATCAGGGCGATCTCGCCTTCCCTGGGGCTGCGGCAACTGCGGTAATAGATGGCGAAGGTCCCCAGAACGTCACCCTCGCGCGAGAGAACCGGCTCCGACCAGCAGGCGCGCAGGCCGGCGTCCCGCGCCGGCTTGAAATTCCTCCAGTAGGGATGGTTCTCTATGTCCTCGACCACCACGCGCTGTTTGGTGAAGGCGGCGGTGCCGCACGAGCCCATCCCCTGTTCGATCCTCAAGCCGGCCACGGCCTGGTTGTAGAAGTCAGGAAGGCTCGGTGCCGCGCCATGGGTCAGGCGGGTGCCGGAGTCGTCCACCAGGAGCACCGAGCAGAGCGCGCCGGGGCTTTCCTGCTCCACGAAGCGGACGATCTCCCCCAAAAGCTCCTGCAGATTCGAGCTCGTCGCCATTCTTTCCAGTATTTTCAGCCGCGCCTTCTCCCGCCGCTCTATGCGCTTGCGCCGGGAGATGTCCCGCACCACGCTGAGGATGGCGGGGCGCTCGCCGAAATCGATGACGCGGCTGGTCACCTCTATCGGTATCGGCTCTCCCCCCTGGGTCAGGTGCTCCGATTCGTACAGTGCGCGCCCGTCTTTTTTCACCGTAGCCAGCCGTTCGGGTAGCCTTTCCCGCTGGTTGGGGTGATTGATCTCGTACAGGCTCAACTGAAGCAACTCGTCGTGGCTGTACCCCATCTTGTCGCAGGCCGACTGGTTCGCCTCCAGGATCTTGAACTGGAAGTCGTGAATGTAGATGGCGTCACCGGCGTTGTCGAAGAGCTGCCGGAACCGCGCCTCCGACAGCTGCAGCCCTTTTTCCAGGCGCTTTCTGCGTTCGATGCTGAAATAGAGGGTGAAAAGGGCTGTCAGCATCGCTGCGGCAACGGCCAGAGCAGTCCAGAAGGCAGTCTTGTTCACTGCATAAACCGAGACCGGCTTGTTGATGATCCTTGCCCCGGCGGGGATCTTCCCCGGGTCGATGCCAAACCTGCGCACCACCGCGTCGTCGACCATGGCCTGGGAGAGGTTCTGGTCGATGACGGGGATGCTCTGCGCCTTTTCCCCCGAGATGATCCTAAGTGCAAGTTCCGCTGCCTTTACCCCCTGGATCCTCCCCTCCATCATCCGCCCGCCGACCACCCCTTTCCCGAGCTGGGCTGCGTGAACGGCATATACGGGGACGGAACTGGCTGAGGACACCACCTGTGCGACCTGGGCCTGGGTGAAGGAGCGTCCCCCTTTTTCCACCGAGTAGGATAGAAGCAGCACCAGGGCGTCCTTGGGAAGCGACTTCAACTGCTGCACCGACTGCTCGAGCGGAAGGTCGGGGAGGTAACGGAGCTTTACCCCGCCGAAATGCTCCTGGTACCGGGAGAGTTCCCGGGCCATGGCAAGCCCGGTGTCGGTATAGTCGTGGACAACCACCACCTGCCGGGTCCCCGGGTGCAGGGAGAGGGCCATGTCCAGGGTGCCGACCATGTCGTGGTGCTCGGCCACGCCTGTCAAGTTGTTGCGCCCGACGATCATGCCGGGGCTATAGTCGTTGATGCCGCAGAAAACCAGCGGCGTGCCAGGGAAGAGGCGGTCACGGTAGCGCAGGGCGAATTCTAACGCCGCGTTGTCCAGTGCGATCACCACCTGGAACCGGTCCTTGCGGTATTTGGCCGCGAGCAGGTCGGCCTGCTGGGGGAAATGCTTTTTGTTGGGGAATTTCTTGGTGTCGAGGTGCTCGATCAAGAGCTCGAGCTGGGGGAACCCGCGGGTCAAGGTCTCCCGCAACCCGTGCATCTCGTCGTCGGACCATTCATAACCGTCGTTGTACGAGTTGAGAGCCAGGACGTGGGGCCGGTCTGCCGCCTGAACTTCCAGGGGGCCGAGAAGAAGAAGCCACAAAGCCAGTGACAGTAAGGTCACAGCGACGCTGATTTTTCGGGGAACAGTAAGCATCTACTACCTCGGAACCTATCCGGCAAACTATGCACGCCTTCCATGGACGGTCCTCGAATTATCGGCTCTGCGGGTTAATTGCTTGAATTATTAATTATGTGAGCTACTTAACGTCCGTAGCGAAAAAGGGACGGGCCACTTTCGGAAATTTGAGCAGCCCATCCCCGTTTACCGCTACAGCGGCCGCGGCGTGCAGAGGTACCCTTCTTCGTCCGCCTTGGCCTGGCACCGGTTGCAGATGAACTTCGGCTTCGAGGAGTGCCGGTCGATCTCCTCGATCCGCCCTTCGCGCTTCAACTGGCACATGTGCGCCTTATGTTCTGTCGGCTTCGGACACTCTTTCAGCTCACTCATTGGGACCTCCTTGTCTCTAATTGGGTACCGCTATCTTAGCACATGTCGCGACCCCGCACCCAGCAGGCCTTGCGCCGTTTCCTTCCTTTACATGAACCGTTCCCCTGATAACATTAACGTAAAGTTACGGCACCCACATGAGAGGAGCGAGCCATGCGGAAGACCATGCAGGCGCTAGTGAAAAAATACCCGAAGCCGGGGCTTTGGCTCGACGAGGTCCCCGTCCCGGAGGTAGGGATCAACGACGTGCTGATCAAGGTGCACAAGACCGCCGTCTGCGGCACCGACCTGCACATCTGGGACTGGAACGACTGGGCCCAGAAGACCATTCCCGTCCCCATGGTGGTGGGCCACGAGTTCGTGGGACGGGTGGTGGCCATGGGGAGCAACGTCGCCGACCTGAACATCGGTGACATAGTCTCAGGAGAGGGGCACATCGTCTGCGGCAGGTGCCGCAACTGCCTGGCCGGCAGGCGCCATCTCTGCAAGGACACCAAGGGGGTCGGCGTCAACCGCGCCGGCGCCTTCGCCGAGTACATCTGCATCCCGGTCACCAACGTCTGGCACGCAGACCCCACCATCCCCATGGAGATCCTGGGGATCTTCGACCCCTTCGGCAACGCGACCCACACCACGCTCGCCTTCCCGATCCTGGGGGAGGACGTGCTCATAACCGGCGCCGGCCCCATCGGGATCATGGCTACGGCCATAGCGCGCCACGCAGGCGCCCGCTACATCGTGATCACCGACCTGAACCAGTACCGGCTCGACCTGGCGAAAAAGATGGGGGCCACCGTGGCGCTTAACGTCAGGGAGGGGACCCTGGCCCAGGTGCGGCAACAGCTCGGGATGAAAGAGGGTTTCGACGTCGGGCTGGAGATGTCGGGAAACGGCGACGCCTTCAAGGAGATGCTGGCGAACATGTGCCACGGCGGCAAGATCGCGATGCTCGGGCTCCCCTCGGGGGATCTCGCCATCGACTGGAACCAGGTGATCTTCAACATGCTGACCATCAAGGGGATTTACGGCCGGGAGATGTACGAGACCTGGTACCTGATGCAGTCCCTGATCAAGATCGGACTCGATCTCACGCCGGTGATCACGCACCGGATGCACTACACGCAGTTCGAGGAGGCGTTCCAGGTGATGAGCACCGGCAATGCCGGGAAGGTGATGCTCAACTGGGTCGAGGAGTGAAAATTACGCCTCACGCCCAGCCTTGACGCCGCCAGGGGAGGCTCCCTCGCGGCATCAAGGCTTCGCGTGAGCCAGGAGGCAAAGGATGCCCGAGAAGTTCGAGTGGATCAAAGAGGAGATGGAGGCCCTGAAGCAGCAGGGGCTGAGGACGCATATCCGCACCATAGGTTCGGCCTGCGGCCCCTGGATGGTGGTGGATGGCAAGAAGGTGCTGAACTTCTGCAGCAACAACTACCTGGGGCTCGCCAACCACCCCAGGCTGAAGGAAGCTGCCAGGGCCGCGGTTCAGATCTGGGGGGTGGGGCCGGCGGCGGTAAGAAGCATCGCCGGGACCCTGGAGCTGCACCGCACACTGGAGGAGCGGCTGGCCGCCTTCAAAGGGGTCGAGGACGCCCTCTACGTCCAGTCCGGGTTCTGCGCCAACCAGGCGGCGATCCCCCCAATGGTCGGGAAGGGTGACGTCATCTTCACCGACCGGCTGAACCATGCCAGCATCATCGACGGCTGCCGGCTCTCCTCGGCCAGGGTCGTGGTGTACGAGCACTGCGATGTGGAGGACTGCGAGCGCGCGATCAAGGAGAACCTTGGCCAGTACCGGCGCGCCCTCTTGATCACCGACGGGGTCTTCTCCATGGACGGCGACATAGCGCCCCTGGACCGGCTCTTCGAGCTCTGCCAGCGCCACGACATCATCACCATGGTGGACGACGCCCACGGCGAAGGGGTGCTTGGGCGCGGCGGGCGCGGTATCGTGGACCACTTCCGGTTGAACGGGAAGTTCGACCTGGAGATAGGGACCCTCTCCAAGGCCTTCGGGGTCATGGGCGGGGTCATCGCCGGGAGCAGCACGGTCATCGACTGGATCCGGCAGAAGGCCCGCCCCTTCCTCTTTTCCAGCGCCGTCACCGCGGCAGACACGGCGGCCTGTCTCGCGGCGGTAGACCTCCTCGAGGAGAGCACCGACCTGGTGGAGCTTCTGTGGGAAAACACGCGTTACTTCAAGGATGGAATGAGGAGTGCCGGCTTCGACATCGGCGCGAGCGTCACCCCCATCACGCCGGTGATGATCGGCGACGCGACGCTCGCCCAGCATTTCTCGCGCATGCTGTTCGATTGCGACCCCGGCATCTTCGCCATGCCGATCGGCTACCCGACCGTCCCCCAGGGGAAGGCGCGCATCAGGGTCATGATCAGCGCCTCCCACTCCCGCGACGACCTCGACCTGGGGCTCGACATCTTCACCAGGATCGGGAAATCCGTGGGAATAATCTAAAGGCCGGATCGGTCCAGGACCGGTAAAAGGAAGCCCCCTCCTCCCGCAACCGACGGGAAAGAGGGGGCTTTTTCAGTGGGAAATTTCATCATGACGGAATTGAGCGGCGGGGGAATTTGCGTCAGCCGCGACCCCCCTTGATTGCTCTCGGGTTGCAAAGCACGCATGGGTCGTTCGCCTGCATCCTGCACTTGTTGCAAAAGACGATGGGGTCTTTCTGGTATTTTTCCAGCTCCTCGACCCTCCCGTCTTTTTTCAGCTTGCACATGTGGTCCCTGTGTTTCACTGGATTTTCGCACTTAACTTTATCGCCCATCAAACAGCTCCTCCTATGAATTTGCCTCCGAAAATGGCCAGGGTGACCAGAAGCGGGTAGCAATGGAGCACCAAGGCGGCGACCCGGTCCCAGCGCCGCCAGGACAGGAACAGAAACGGGAGCGGCAGCAGCAGGGCGCAGAGAATGGGCGCAGCCTGTACCACGCCGAACACCGGGAGCATCAAGGTTGCCGTGATCATGGAGATGATCCAGAGCCGGCCAAGCGGCGCCGACCCTTTTTTGCCGACTGCAGGCGTGAAGACATGGAAACCGGCGCGCCGATAGTCGTCTGCCTCTTTTCGCTGCAACTGCCAGAAATGCGGGACCTGCCAGAGGTAGATGACCCCGGCGAGCAGGACGATGCGAAAATCCCCGAGCCCACCGCCCGCGGCGCTCCAGCCGACCAGCGGCGCGCCGCACCCGCACACCCCGCCCACCAGCAGAGCCAGAGAACTTACCCGCTTCAGTGGGGTGTACAGCGCCAGGTACCATATGAGCGTCACGAGTGCGACGGCGGCCGGAACGGCGCCGGCCGCGAAAAAGAGAAGGGAGGCGCCCGCCGCGAGCGCCGCCAGTCCCGCGAGGGTGGCTGCGGCCGGTGACAGCTTTTTCGTGGGGAGAGGGCGGTCGCAGGTGCGCCGCATCAACGCGTCGAGGTCGCGCTCCAAGACCTGGTTCAGGGCGGAGCCTGCCGCGGCCGAAAGCGCCACCCCCAGGAACAGGGCCAAAAGGGTCGGGCGCTGGACCGGGGAGGGGAACAGGAGGTAACCCGCCGCCGCCGCGAATCCGTTCATGAGCGAAAGCCGCAGCCGGAAAAGTCTCGCCAGCATTTTCACTTCAACCCCTTCAGGTACTCGATCACCGCCTTCAGATCCGCTTCCGGCATGGCCGATTGCGGCATTACCGCAGGGAAGTCGTCCACGACTGCGGCCGCAGGGTTCAATATCGATTCGCGCAGGTAGCCTTCGTCGACCGTGACCGTCTCCTCCTTGTCTCCTCTATGCACCTTGACCTGGCTTCCGTAGAGCCCCTTGAAGGTTGGGCCGACCTTTGCTGTGCCGTCCAGCGAATGGCAGCCGAGACAGCCGTATTTTTCCAGAAGCGCCTGCCCCTGTGCCGCGCCCCCTGCGGCCTGCTGCTGCAGCCAGGCGGCGAACTGCGCCGGTGGCAGGGCCTCGACCGTGGTGATCATGGCGGAGTGGCCGGTGCCGCAGTACTGCGAGCAGAACAGGTCGTAGGTACCCGGGCTCGTCGCCACGAACCAGACGTGGTTCTTCATCCCCGGGACCACGTCGCGCTTGATCTTGAAGGCCGGGACGTAGAAGCCGTGCACCACGTCCTTCGACTCCAGGTTCACCTGCACCGGTCTCCCGACCGGGACGATAAGCTTGCCGCTTTGCTTGCCGTTGTCGTAGATGAAGTTCCAGGACCACATCCTCGCCTCAGCCTTCACCTGCATCGCGTTCTTCGGCACCGTCCTGAGCGACAGATAGCTGGTCCAGCCGTAGTAGAACATCCCCATCACCAGGAGCGTGGGTAGGACGGTCCAGATCACCTCCAGAAGCGGGCTCCCCGAAACCTGCGAGGTCGGCTCCGGGTTCTTCGAGCGGCGGTAGCGGACCACGAAGAAGACCATGGTGGCGGTGATCCCCACCAGCAGCACCAGGCAGGCGCCGAAAAGGAAGGTGAATACAGGGTCGACTGCTTGCGTCGTTGTCATTAGCTGATTTTCCACGATGCCCCTCTAACGGTAGAGTACGTCGAAAAAGGTGCCCCCGATGAAGCCGGCCAGGGTGAAGAGCGCCACGAAGAGGATAATGCGGAATAGCCGCGGCTCGTACTTCATGTGCATGAAGAAGGCGATAACCAGGCCGGACTTGATGCTCGCGATGGCGAGCGCCGCCCAGACCTTCCAGACTCCGAGTTCCACCCTCGTCACCATGATGGTGGCGGCGGTCAATACCAGCAGTGCCACCCAGACGGCCATCAGTTTGCCGTAACTCAGGATATGTTCCGAATGTTCAGTATCCACCTGCTTCTCCTCTTAAAAACCTTAATCTGCCTCACCTCTCAATCTGCTTCACCTCTGTTTCTACAGAATCAGGTAGTAGAGCGGGAAGATGAAGATCCAGACCAAATCGACCAGGTGCCAGTAGAGGGTCACGTTCTCCAAGGTCACGTTGTCGGTGCTGTTTAGTATCCCCTTTTGCACCATGACGGCGGTCCAGGTCATGAGGATCCCCCCGATGACGACATGGATACCGTGCAACCCCGTGGTGAGATAGTACAGGCTGAAGAAGATCGATTCTCCCGGCGGCCCCGCGATCAGCTTGGGCGAATTCGGGTAGATGCCGTGATGAAACTTGGCGCTCCACTCCAGGTACTTGATGCAGAGAAAGACGAGCGCGCAGCCGATCGTGACTGAGAGGAGCCCCAGGGTGAGCCGCTTCGCCCCGCGCTTGATGGCGGTGACCGACATGGCTGCGAAAAGGGAGCTGGTCAGAAGTACCACCGTGTTGGTAGCGCCAAAGACCAGGTCCAGCTGGTGCCCCCCCAGGCCGAACTCCTTCGGGTAGCGGTTAAGGTAGACCGAGTAGAGGATGAAGACGCCGCCAAAAAGGAGCATCTCCGTGAACAGGAACAACCACATGCCAAGCTTTGCCCCGAAACTGTCCTTTTCCTGGTGACTCATGGAACCCCCGCCCCCTTGAACTCGTACGGCCCGTGTGTCACCACCGGGTCCTCGTCGAAATTCTCCGTGGGAGGCGGCGTGGCGATGCTCCATTCAAGGGTCGCGCCTCCCCAAGGGTTGCCGGTGAACGGCTCGCCGCGAAACAGTCCGCGCCAGAGGTTCCAGACCACGATGATGATCCCGGCGACCAGGATCCAACTCCCGACGGTGGCGACGAGGTTCAGCCGGGCGAACTCGGGGAGGTAATCGTAATAGCGCCTGGGCATACCCTCCATACCCAGCACCTGCATGGTGAAGTACATGACGTTGAACCCCACGAACATCAGGATCCAGCCGACGATGGCCGGTTTTTCCTTGTATCTCCGCCCGTAGTACTTGGGGAGCCAGTAATGTGCCGCCGCGAAGAAGGCGAAGCCGGTGCCGCCGAACATGACGTAATGGAAGTGCCCGACGACGAAATGGGTGTCGTGCACGTGGATGTCGGTGGCGGCGGCGCCGAGGATCAGGCCGGACAGCCCGCCTATGGAGAAGAGCAGGATGAAGGAGAGCGCGAAGAGCATCGGGGCCTCGAGCGATATCGACCCCTTGTACATGGTGGAGACCCAGTTGAACACCTTGATGGCCGAGGGGATGGCGACGATAAAGGTCAGAAACGAGAAGACCAGGATCCCCAGGTCGCTCATACCCGAGGTGTACATGTGGTGTCCCCAGACTGCGGATCCGGCCGCGGCGATGGCGAGGCTCGAGAAGGCGATCATCTTGTAGCCGAATATCGGCTTCCTGGAGAAGACGGGGATGATGTCCGAGATCACCCCCATCCCGGGGAGGATCATAATGTACACGGCGGGGTGCGAGTAGATCCAGAACATGTGCTGGTACATGACCGGATCGCCGCCGCGGGTCGGGTCGAAGAGGCCCAGGCCTAGGATGCGCTCGGTGATCACCAGCAGCAGCGTGATTGCGATGATCGGGGTGGCGAGTACCTGCACCCAGGCGGTGGCGTAGAGGCTCCAGGCGAATAGCGGGATCCGGGTCCAGGTCATCCCCGGCGCCCGCATGCGGTGGATGGTGGTGATGAAGTTGATCCCGGTGAGGATCGACGAGAAGCCGAGGACGAAGACACCGAAGACCGCGAGCGAAACGTTGGTGGTGGTCCGGGCGCTGAAGGGGACGTAGAAGGTCCACCCAGTATCGGGCGCGCCGCCGCCGGTGAAAAGGGAAACCAGCACGATGACCGCGCCTATGGCGTAGAGCCACCAGGACAGAAGGTTCACCCGGGGGAAGGCGACGTCCCGCGCGCCCAGTTGGATGGGAAGCACCAGGTTGCCGAAGGAGGCCGGTATTCCTGGGATGATGAAGAGGAAGATCATCACCACCCCGTGCACGGTGAAGAGGGCATTGTAGGTCTGGGCGGTGACGATGGTTGGGCCTGGGGCGATCAGCTCCAGCCTGATCAGCAGCCCCAGAGAGACCCCCACCAGGAAGAAGCCGAGCACGCAGTAAAGGTACATCAACCCTATCCGCTTGTGGTCTGTGGAAAAAATCCAGGAGCCGATCCCGGTCCTCCCGGTGTCCCGCCAGAACCCTCCCTGCCCAATTGCCGTGTCTTGACTCATTTTCCCCCCAAACGAACCGGCGCCGCTGCCACGGGCGCCGGGTGATCTTCCCGCTTTATTTCTTTTCCTGCCCTTTTCCACCCGGCGCGTTTTTCCCCCCGAAGACGAGGAAAGCTGCGAAAGCGAGCACGCAGACGATGATCACCGTGGCGCTCACCCGCAGCAGGTTGAATTCGTAGCTTTTGCTCTTGGGATCGAAGCTGAAGCAGTAGCTCACCATCTTGCTGATGGTGGCTCCGACCCTTCCCTGGCGCGCCTCCATCAGGGCGAGGGTGACGTCCTTGGCCAGGAACTGGGTGCCGTAGAGGTAACGCACGATCATGCCGTCCCCCGCCACCACGAAGCTCACCACCGGATGCACGAAATCGTTCCCCTGGCGCTGGAACTGGAACCCAGCCGCCTCGGTAAGCCTTCGGATGTTGGCCGCCTCGCCGGTAAGAAAGGTCCAGTTGCCGGCAGGGAATTTCCCACGCATAACCGTCTCGTACATCCGCTTCGAGCGCGCCGCCCGCTCAGGCGTCTCGCGCTCGTCGAAGCTGACCGACAGGACCCGGTAGTCCTTCCCCGGAACCAGCTTGATCTCGGGAAGCACCCTGGCCAACCCTTCCTGCAGATAATTGCAGACGTTGGTGCAGGAGTAATAGACGGGAAGGATGATGGTCGGGCCGGTGACCAGTTCCGACAGGCGCAGTTCGCGCCCCGTCTCGTCCCGGAAGGTCAAATCGAGCGGAATGCGCGCGCCCAGCTTCTCGTTAAGCCCGACGGGCTGGACCTTGGCGCCGGCGGAGGAAAAGGAGCCAAGCGGCTGGGTCCCTTCCACGTGCGCCAGTGCGGTGCTTCCCAAAAGCAGCACCAGAACCGGCACCAACGCTCCCCACCACCTCGCAAACCTCATCAAACCCCGCCCTTTGCCTCGATCATTAAGAAACAAGTGCTCATTATAAATGAAAGTCGCGGCGTGTCCATTACCGGGACGATAAAAGGTAAAACCGCGCTGGAAGCAGGGCGGTGGGTTTGTACTACAACGACGGCGGCGCTGCGAACCCTTCAGAATTAAGCTTGACTTAAAAATGTTTTACATTAGACTGTCTCAATCCTCTTCCTCATCATGGCAATCTAGCCGGTGGCGGCGATCCGCTTTTCGGCGACAAGGAGGCCGGCATGAAGAATTACCGCGGCAAATTCGTCATGGCAGCAATAATCCTCTCCTGCGGTTTGGTGATGCAGGTAGAGCAGGCGGAACGGGCTCAGATGAAGCAGGACAATGGCGGTATCCGCAGAAGCGTCCAGGACAGCACGGTAGCACCCAGCAGCGGGACGGTCGCACGCAACGAAGGAAGCTCGTGGTAATTGCCGTCAGCTAGAGATCTGGCGCCCGCCCCGCACCTGACAGTCGCGGGACGGGCTGCCCCTCCCCCCAAGCCCTCCAGGTTTCCTCTATATACTTTCACTAATTGCTCAAGTTTTAAATTCCGCTGGACGATAAACGACTGTGAATCTCAAATGCCAAGGTCTACAGGAGATCATACATGTCTTTATTCTCTCGGATCCTAACGATCAACTTGATCGCTGTCGCGGCCACCATTGCCGCTGCCATTGCTATCGGGGGAGGGGTTGGCCTTTTTGCCGCCGGCGCCTTGATAATGCTTCTCTCGGCAGTTGCCTGCGGCCTGTTGTCGCGCGGGGAAGCGAAGGCCTTGGAGGAGATGGCCATCGCTCTGGAAAACGCTGCTGCAGGCAACCTCAGCTACCGGGTGGCCGCCACCGGAAGCGGCGAGATAGGACGCATAGGGACCGCCTTCAACACCATGATGGGCGACTGGAACAAGACCATGCACCAGTTCTTCACGGTCACCGACCTGGTGCGCGACTCCGTTGCCCTGGTTAGCGCCACGAACGACGCGATGGCCGCCGCGGCCGAGGACGTGGCGCTTCAGGCCTCGACGATAGCAACCGCCAGCGAAGAGATGTCCGCCACCTCCGGCGACATCGCGCGAAACTGCCTCTACGCCGCCGAGAACGCCCACAGGGCGACCGAGGAGACCACAAGCGGCGCCGAGATCGTCAGCAACAGCGCGAGGCTCATGGAGAACATCGCGCAGCGCGTCATGGCGACCTCAAGCTCCGTCGCCGGGCTGGGAGAGCGCTCCGACCAGATCGGCGCCATAGCCGGAACCATCGAAGACATCGCCGACCAGACCAACCTTCTGGCCCTGAACGCCGCCATAGAGGCCGCCCGCGCCGGCGAGACCGGCCGAGGCTTCGCCGTCGTCGCCGATGAGGTGCGCGCGCTGGCGGAGCGGACCACCCGCGCCACCAAGGAAATCGACGCCATGATCAAGTCGATCCAGACCGAGACCAGGGCCGCGGTCGGCTCCATGGGAGAAGGTGTCGAGCAGGTGAACCAGGGAACCGCCGAGACCTGCCGCTCCGGGGAGGCGCTTAACGGCATCCTCAAGATGATCAACGATCTGACCATGCAGCTCTCCCAGATAGCCACCGCCGCCGAGGAGCAGACGGCGACCACCCACGAGATCACAAGCAACATCCAGATGATCACCAGCGTGGTCAACAACAACGTGGAAAGCGCCCGCGACACCAGGGCGGCCACCGCGAAGCTGGTGCAGCAGGTGGACGAGCTGCACCAACTGGTTGCCCACTTCCAGCTCTCCGACGCGATGGTCTGGGACCAGAGCTTCGCCACCAACATCGGCACCTTCGACGATCAGCACAAGAAGCTCTTCGCCATGGTGAACGAGCTGAACGAGGCCATGCAGCACAAGCGGAGCAAGGAGGCGATCGGCTCCGTCTTGAACCGCCTGATCGAGTACACCGGCAGCCACTTCGCCGCAGAGGAAGAGGCTTTCCGCAAGAGCGGCTACCCCGAGGAAGAGGCCCACGTCCGGGCGCACCGGGACCTGGTGCAGCAGGTGGTGGCGCTGCAGCAGAAGTTCAACTCCGGCGAGACACTCCTGACCCACGACGTGATCGAATTCCTGCAGAACTGGCTGGTCAAGCACATCAAGGGGACCGACGTCCGCTACACCTCCCACCTGACCAAGGCCGGTATCCGTTAATCCCGCCGATCGAAAAAGGAAGGCCGCTTCACAAGGTTGAAGCGGCCTTCCTTTTATTCTCCGCCGATATTAGTGCCTCGCCTCCAGCTCCCCAATGAATTAAAGAAGTTCTCCTGTTCGCCTTTTTCTGCTACATTTTGGTCTAATCTTCCTGCCGAGGTCGCCATGTCACCAAAAACTGCACTGCTACTGCTCCAGATGGGAGGCCCGGACTCCCTGGAAGCCGTGCACCCGTTTCTCATGAACCTGTTCACGGACCGCGACATCATTAAAATCGGTCCGGCTTTCTTGCAGCCGTTCATCGCCCGACGCATCGTCAACAAGCGCGCGCCCAAGGTGGAGGAGTACTACCGCCAGATCGGCGGCAAGTCCCCGATACGCGAGCTTACCGAGGCGCAGGGAGAGGGGCTGCAGCAGCTTTTGGGGGAGGATTTCCGCTCCTTCGTGGCCATGCGCTACTCGCGCCCCACTACCATCGACGCGCTGGCGGCTATCAAGCGCGCCGGGATAGAGAGGGTGATCGCCCTGTCGCTCTACCCGCACTACTCCAAGGCGACCACGGGGTCGAGCGTCAACGAGCTTAAGCGCGTGCTGAAGGAGTCGGGGGCGAAGTTCGAGATCACCTACATCGACCGCTTCTACAACCACCCGCTCTACATCAAGGCACTGTCGGAGAAGGTGATGCAGGGGTTGGCGAAGTTCCCGGACCGCAAGGACGTGGAGATAGTGTTCTCCGCCCACTCGCTCCCACAATCCTTTATCGAGGAAGGGGATCCGTACCTGGACCACATCCAGGAGACGGTGCGCCTGGTCATGGAGCAGGTGGGGGAGGGGAGCCACACCCTTTGCTTCCAGTCGAAGGCGAGCCGGGTCAAATGGCTGGAGCCTTCCACCGAGGCGACCATCGAGCAGATGGCCAAGGCCGGGAAAAAGAACCTCCTGATGGTGCCGCTTTCCTTTGTTTCCGACCACATCGAGACCCTGTACGAGATCGACATCCAGTACGGCGAAGAGGCCAAGGCGCTCGGCATCGAGCGCTTCATCCGGACCGAATCTCTTAACTCCTCGCCGCTCTTCCTGCAGTGCCTGGCGGACCTGGTGAAAACGGCGGCAACGTAATGAAAACCTGCAGCATCTGCAAGAAAGAGTACGACGAGAACGAGCCCGACACCCTCTACGGGGAAGCCGGGGAATGGCTGGCAGAGGAGCTTTTCCAGGATGCCGGCGAGCTCTGCCGGAGCTGCCGCGAGAACCGCGCCCGGCTGGTCATGATGTACGGTCACGACGTCAACACCTGAAACCCGTTTGGAGCCTTACATGGAACGCATCACTTTGGACGGCATCAACCTCACCCTCGCCAACCCCATAGAGCTGCCGCTGCGCTGGGTGGGGGACGAGGAACTTCTAAGGCAACTCCTGGCCGCCTGGATGGTCATCGACGAGCGGGACATCCCCTTCAACCCCCGCCTGATCGGCAAGCCCGGCGTGGGTAAGACCACCCTCGCCTATGCCGCAGCGAAAAGGCTAGGGCGCAAGGTCTACCTCTTCCAGGCCACCATGGACACGCGCCCCGAGGACCTGATCGTGACGCCGGTGATCGGGCCCGAAGGGTCGATCCAGTACGCGGCCTCCTCCCTGGTCTCGGCGATGATCAGCGGCGGCGTCCTCATCCTTGACGAGGGAAACCGCATGAGCGAGAAGGCCTGGGCCTCGCTCGCGCCGCTTCTGGACGACCGCCGCTACGTCGAATCGATCATCACCGGCCTGCGCATCACCGCCCACCCTGATTTCAGGATAGTGGTGACCATGAACGAGGACTCCTCCACCTTCGAGGTCCCCGAATACATCCACTCCAGGCTGCAGCCGCAGCTCTTCATCGATTTCCCCGAGGCGGACGAGGAACTGGCCATCCTGAAGGAAAACCTCCCGTTCGCCGGAAGTTCCATCCTGAACTACGTGGTGCAGTTCCTCCAGCGCGGGCACGCCTCCGACGAGCCGTACTCGGTGCGCGACGGGATCAACATCGCGCGCTACGCGCTTAAGATGATGGCCGCCACCGAAAAGGACCCGCGCGAGCTGCTGCCGCTTGCGGTGGAGAGGATCCTCGGTGAAGAGGCGCTGCGCTATCTGAAGTAGAGAAAACACCTTATGCCCGAGCGCCTGCATCTCGAAAATTTCGGCAACGTCCACGCCCTTCCCATCCTGCACTACCGGATGGAATTCGCGCAGCTGGTACGCGAGGCGTATGAACTGCTGAAACCCGACTGCATCGCCATCGAGCTCCCCCGGACCCTGGAGCCGCAGTTCCTGCGCGCCATCGCGCGCCTGCCCGAACTTTCCGTCCTCTCCTACCAAGTCGCCGGCCAGTCCGTCTTTCTCCTCGTCGAACCAGCCGATCCTCTCATCGAGGGGGCGCGCCTCGCGCTCGAGAACCACATCCCGCTACACCTGGTCGACATCGACCTGGACAGCTACCCCTCCCACGACGAGCAGCTTCCCGACTCCTACGCGGTGCAGCGCATCGGCCTCGAGCCGTTTTACCGGGAGGTGGAAAAGCTTTACCGCGACCTGGAGCCGTGCGACGAGGACCTGCGCCGCGAGCGCGGCATGGCGCACAGGCTGCAGCAGCTTTCCGCACAGCACCAAAGGGTCCTTTTCATCTGCGGCATGTCGCACCTGCAGCGGATCCGGGAGAACTTCGGGAAGCTTCTGGCTCAGCCGCTCACCCGCACCCGCCGCGAAGGGATCGCCATCTTCAACCTGCATCCGGAATGCTGCCACGAGGTACTGGCCGAGTACCCGTTTCTTTCCTCCCTCTACGAGATGAGGAGATCGCCCCTTCCCCCGGAACCCGCGGCGGGTGGCGCCTCGTTGCGGAAAAGCTTCAACGCGTTCGAGCTGATCCTCGGAGGGAAGCAGTCGATCCCCGAGGAGCAGGCCCTCTTGGAGGCCATCCAGCGCAGCGCCCACCGCATAGGGAGCGAAGGGGAGATGCCGGACCGCCAGAAGATCATGCTGCGGCTGTTCCTGGAGGCGGCGCGCCACTACCGCCAGGAGACCGGGGACAAGGTCCACTACTGGCAGAAGCGCGCCTTCTTCCGCTTCGCCCGGAACTACGCGCTCCTGTCGCAGATGCTCCTTCCCGACCTGTACCAGATGCTCGCCGCTGCCCGCGGCTGCCTCGACGACAATTTCGCCTACGCCTTTTTCCGGCTGGCCGCGCACTACCCGTGGCAGCGGGAGCAAAGCGAGATCCCGACCATGAGGCTCTCCGCCGCCGAACTCTGGGCCGGCACCCGCAGGATTCGTTTCCGCCCCCGCCAGCAGGTGCGCGGCAAGGGGCGCTCCGGCATCAAGATGACGAACCGGCGCAAGGAGAAGCGCCCCGGCGACTGGCTGGAGGGGTTCGACGACCCGTACATCTGCTCCTATCCCCCCGAAGACTTGAGCATCGAGGAGTACGGAAGGAACCTGAAGCGGATCGGGGCGCGGCAGTTGAGCGAGGAGGCGAGCAGGACCGAGCCTTTCTCGGCGTCGCTACTGGACGGGATCGACATGCGCGAGACCATCAGGAACCTGCACGAGGGGAAGATCTACGTAAAGGAAAACAAGCGGTTAAAGAGCGGGGTAGGGTGCGTGGTTGTGGTCTTCGACGAGGACCGTGAGGACTCCAGGTATCCCTACTGCATGACCTGGCTCGGGGAGCACGACCAGGAATCGGACATGGCCTTTTACGCCACCCCTCCCACCGACAACATCGTCGGGCCCGGCATTTCCCGCTGCGAGTACGGGGGGTTCCTGTTGAGCTACCCGCCGCGCCGGATGCACGACGTCTGGCAGGACCCGGATTACCGGGGCGCCCTGGGTAAGGGCGAGGTGCTTTTGATGGCGGCGCTTGATTATTCCCTTGAAAAGGATGTGGTGTATGCCGCGGCGAAGCCGCCGAGGAGCTATCTGAAGCAGCAGGCGGCGCGGCTGGGGAAGAGGATCATCTATCTGCCGCTGGGGAGCCTCTCGCCGGTGGCGCTCAAGAGGCTCAGGGCGTTTCACATCCTCTACGGCAAGGACAAGCGGGACATCGCCAAGGACTACATCTGGTAAAAATTTTTATCCCTTCCGCAATATCCTCTTGTCCCCCATCCGGATGGTGAGCTTCTCGCTGTCGAAGTATTCCAGAAGCGGAATCATGAACTTGCGGCTGAGACCTGTGATCTCGCGAAACTCCGGAGGGGTGATCTCCCCTTTTTCCTTCAGATGGGCGACGAGCTTCTCGCGCAACTCCGCGACGGCCCCGGGAGCATAGAAGATATCTCCCTTGATCTTCGCCACCCTTCCTTCGCGGGCTAGTAGGTTCGCGTGATCGAGCACCTGCTTTTCCGTGCAGCCAAGCAGGTCGCATAACTCCTTCAGGGTGGGAGCCTCGAACCACCCCTTTTTCAGCGCCTCCTCCAGCGTCGCCTGGACGCTCGCCTGGTCCTGGGTCACGCCAACCTTGCGCCCGGGGAGCTTGACCAGATCCCGGTCCGATAGCGCCTGCCCATCCTTCTCCATGCTAGCCAAGACCGGCCCAAAGAAACGGGGGTCACTCCGCTTCGGTATCCGTGACTTGAGCTCTTCCTTCCCAATCCCCTCGTACATCGGGTTCTCTTCCAGGTAGTCGCGCAGTTCTTCTGAGAGCTTCTGCTTCAATTGGGCAAAGGCGTCCTTCCCCAGGAAGATGCGAGGTTCTTTCACCACCTGGAGCACGGCGCCGCTGGAGAGGAGGGGCGACAGGGCCGCCTCGATTCTCTTTGCAGACATCCCGGAGCGGTTCACCATCTCCTGCACCGAGATCCCCGACAAAAGCGACGACTCCACCAGGAGCCGGATCCGCTCCTGGTCCGCCCCGGACTCGGCCGCGGCCAGAAGCTCCAGCGCCTCGGCGGAGCGCCTGCGCCTTCTAGGCGGCGCGGGGTCGAGGACAGTCCCCCCACCGAGGGTCGCCTGGGGTGAATAGGTGCGGAGCACGAACGGGTCCCCCGGCAGCAAAAGCACCGGCCTGGAGAGGCGCAGCTGCACGTAGGCGCTCTCCCCAGGCTGCAGCGCGTCCCGGTCGAAAAGGATGACCTTGGCTGGAACCTCGTAGGTCGCCGAATGCAGCCTGACGGTAGCGCGGTGCTTCAGCTCCTTTCCAGCGGAGGCCAGGTAATTGAGCCTGACGTCGACGGCGCTCGTCGGCTTGTAGAGCCCCTTGGGGACGACCACGTCGCCGCGCTCCACGTCCGTGTGATCCACCCCCTGCAGGTTGACCGCCAGCCTCTCCCCCGCTCCCCCCTTCTCCACCTTGGAGCCGAAGGACTGCACGCCGCGCACGCGGCAGGCGATACCGGAGGGGAGTATCTCCACCTCGTCCCCGACCGATACCGAGCCTGACAAAAGGGTCCCGGTGACGACGGTACCGAAACCGGTCACGGTGAAGACGCGGTCCACCGGGAGGCGGAAAGGGGAGTCGACCCGCTTCTGCTCGATCTCTCCCGCCATCCTGGTCAACTCGGCCTTCAGCGCCTCTATCCCGTCGCCGGTCCGGGAAGAAACGGCGACGATGGGGGCATCCGCTAGGAAGCTTTCGGCAAGATACTCGCGCACCTCCTCGGTCACCAGGTCGAGCCAGTCCGGCTCCACCATGTCCCTCTTGGTGAGGACCACGATGCCGCGCTTCACCCCCAGGAGCTGGCAGATCTCCAGGTGCTCGCGGGTCTGTGGCATGATCCCCTCGTCGGCTGCGATGACCAGGAGCACCAGGTCCATTCCCCCCACCCCGGCGACCATGGTGCGCACGAACCTCTCGTGCCCCGGCACGTCGACGATGCCGAAACGGAGCTCTCCCGGCAGCTCCAGGTGGGCAAAGCCGAGCTCGATGGTGATGCCGCGGGCCTTTTCCTCCTTGAGACGGTCGGTGTCGACGCCGGTCAGCGCCTTCACCAGCGAGGTCTTGCCATGGTCTATGTGTCCGGCAGTGCCGAGAATAAGATGCTTCATCGTTAATTGCTCCAAGAGAAAATAAGTTTCTCTTATATCTCAATATTTACATAAAAGGCAACTTTAAGCTCTGCTACCGACCGCGGCAAAACAACCTTTCCTGAGGCGCGGAAGATCACCTCCCCCCGGAGGGGGGAGGGAGTCTAATCCTTGAACTGCAGCTGGTAGAGCCGGTAGTAGAGCCCTTTGGCCTCCATCAGTTCCGCGTGGCTCCCTTCTTCCATCTTTTCGCCATGATGGATGACCACGATGCGGTCGGCGTCGCGGATGGTGGAGAGCCGGTGCGCCACGACCAGCGTGGTCCTTCCCTGCATCAGCCCCTCAAGCCCCCGCTGGATCAGGCGCTCGCTCGCCGTGTCCACGCTCGCCGTAGCCTCGTCCAGCACCAGTATGTCGGGGTCGAAGGCCACCGCGCGGGCGAAGGAAATCAGCTGCCGCTCCCCGGCCGAGAAGTTCACCCCGCGCTCCCGCACCTCCTCCTCGAACCCGTTGGGAAGCTCGTTGATGAAGCGGTCCGCGCCGACCACCGCCGCTGCCTGTTCCACGCGCTTCAGCGCCTCCGGGTCGCCCAGCGATATGTTGTAGGCGATGGTCCCGGAAAAGAGGTAGGGATCCTGCAGCACAACCCCGATCCGCTTTCGCAGGGTCTTCAGCGGGATCTCCCTGATGTCTGCTCCGTCGACCGTTATCGAGCCGCGGTTCACGTCGTAGAGCCGGGAGAGAAGGCGCGTCACCGTGGTCTTGCCGCCCCCGGTCTCCCCGACCAGCGCGACCTTCTCGCCACGCTTCATCTGCAGGGAGAAGCCTTTGAGCACGTAAGCGTCCTCGTTGTAGGCGAACCAGACGTCGTTGAAACAGATGCTGCTCCCGACCTCGTCCGGCGCCGCCTGGCAGGGGGCTCCCTTTTCTTTTTCCGCGTCGGCGGCTCCCTCAGCGAGCAGTGCCGGCTCCAGCGCCTGGTTGTCCAAAAGCGTGAAGATCCGCTCCAGGGACGCCATCGCCCCCTGCATCACCGAGTATTTCGCAGAAAGGTCCCGGATCGGCGAGAAGAAGCGCTCGATGTACTGTATGAAGGCTACCAGGGCGCCGAAGGAAAGGGTCCCCCTGACGATCTCCCCTCCGCCGTACCAGATGATGAGCGCCACCGCTACCGAGGAGAGGGTCTCCACCACCGCGTAGAGCGCCGCGTCCCAGGTGATCACCGGGAGGTTCGATTCCATGTAGGCCGTGTTCAGCCTGCGGAATTCCCGCGCCTCGTCCCTCTCTCGGTTGAACAGCTGGACCACCGCCATGCCGCCGATGCTCTCGGTGAGGAAGGCACTCAGGTTGCTCTGCCTGGCCCGCACCTGCCTGAAGGCCGCGCGCATCCATTTCCTGAAGGCGAAGGCGGTCCAGAGCAGGAAAGGGAGCACCGAGAAGGTGACCAGCGAAAGCTTCACGTTCATGAAGAGCATGATGCCGACGATCCCCGCCAGCACCAGTATGTCCCCCACTACGGTGACGATTCCCGCCGCGAACATCTCTCCCAGCACCTCGATGTCGCTGGTAAGCCTGGAGACGAGGCTCCCGACCGGGGTCCGGTCGAAGAAGCGTGCCGAGAGGCGCTGGAGGTGCGAGAAGAGCTGCACCCGGATGTCGTACATCACCTTCTGTCCCACGTACTGTAAGAGATAGACCTGGGCGAACATGAGGAGCGATTCTGCGAGGATGACGCCGAGAAAAAGGCCCGCCAGCGACGGGAGCCCGGCCATCGCCCCCTTGGTGATGTGGTCGTCGATGGCCAGCTTGAGGATCCAGGGCTGGACCAGTTTTGCCGCCGCCACGAAGGGGAGGAGTATGAGCGCGGCCGCGATGAGACGGCGATACGGCAGCAGGTAGGGGAAGAAGCGCCCCATCAGCCGCCGGTCGTACATCTTGCCGACTATCTCGTCCTCGTAGATCCCGCCGAAGTGCATATGCTAAAGCCTCTCTATCTCCGCCTTCAACTGCTCTTCCTTGTGGATTGCGGCGTAGCGCCCGCCGAGATCCAGCAGCTCCTCGTGGCTTCCCTGCTCGACGATCGCCCCCTGCTCGAGAACGATGATCTGGTCGCACCCACGCAGGGGGGAAAGCCGGTGCGAAACGATCAGCACGGTCCGCTCGCCGTAATACCCGGAAAGTGCCGACAATATCTCTTCCTCGGTATCGGCGTCGACCGCGGAAAGCGGATCGTCCAGCACCAGGATGCTCGGCTCCTTCAAGAGAGCGCGCGCTATGGAGACCCTCTGGCGCTGCCCACCGGAAAGGGTCACTCCCCTTTCCCCCACCAGGGTCTCCAACCCTTGGGGAAAACGCGCAATGTCCCCGGCGAGCCCCGCTATCCTCACGGCCCGCTCGATTTCTTCCCGCCCCGCCCCCGGCTTTCCGTAGGCGATGTTCTCGGCGATGCTGCGCGAGAAGAGGAAACCTTCCTGCGGCACGAAGCCTACCGCGGCGCGGATCTTCTCCAGGGAGATCCGGTTCAGGTCGATGCCGTCGATGAAGACGGTGCCGTCGGGGACCGGGAAGAGCCTGGGGATCATCCTGACCAGGGTGGACTTGCCGCTTCCCACCACTCCGACGATGCCTAACCGCGATCCGGCCGGTATTTTGAGGGTTATGCCGCGCAGCATCTCTGTCGTGCCGTAGGAGAAGGTGAGGTTCCGAAACTCAACCTCTCCCCTGATCTCGCCGGGATCGATCGGCTCCGACGGTTCGACCACCTCTGCCTTTGCGTTGAGGATCTCGCCCAGTCGGGCCATAGAGGCGGCCCCCCTCTGCACCAGGTTCAGGATCCATCCCAGCATGATGGTGGGCCACACCAGCATCGCGAGGTAGCCGTTGAAGGCGACGAAGCCGCCCAGGGTCAGCTCGCCGCTCACCACCTGCGCGCCCCCGACGAAAAGGATGATGAGGGTGCCCAAGGCGCCGGTCGAGGCCATTATCGGGAGCATCAGCCCCCTGATCTTGGCAACCGCCATGCTCGCGTCGCTGTAGTCGTCACAGGCGTGCCGGAAGGTCTCGATCTCCCCCTCCTCGCGACAATACGCTTTCACCACCGCGGCCGCGGAGACGTTTTCCTCCACCCGCGTGGTCAGCCTGGAAAGGGCCTCCTGCATGCGCTTCGAGGTCCTGAACATCGAGGCGCTAAGCTTCTTCACGATGAAGATCATCAAGGGGAAAGGCGCTACGGCGCAGATGGTGAGAAAAGGGGAGATGCGGGTCAAGAGGATCAGGGCCGCGGTGTAGACGATGAAGGTGTTCAGCACGCTCAGCACACCGAAACCAAGGAGCATCCTGACGTTGGTGAGGTCGTTTGCCAGCCGGGAAAGGATGTCCCCGGTGCGCCAGTTGGAGAAATAGGTGCGGTCCAGCGTCAACAGCTTGCCGTAAAGGTCCTCGCGCAATAGGTACTCGATGCGGCGCCCCGCGTTCAAGAGGGTCGTGCGCGAGAAAACACGAATGATCCCCTGGCCCACGGCGGCAGCCGCGATCATGGCGCCGTACTGCCCGGGGGTGAAGCGGCCTGAGGCGGGCTGCTGCAACTCCTCTATGGAGAGTTTCAATAGCCAGGGAATGGCAAGCCCGCACAGGTTGGTGCCAACAAGCAGCAGCGCGCCGCCCAAGTAGGCCCCGCTGCAGGTCCGCACATAGCGGTATAGTCTCTTGAGTTCCTCGATGCCGCACCTCGTCCGGGTCTAACGCCACGGTACTATTATTACATTTCACTTTTCCTGTCAAAGCATTTGCCCCCCGCAACATGAGGACTTTCTGTTTTAAAATCATGTATACCACCACCAAACTCCGGTTTTCTACGGCTGATGCGACAAAGCCAGCCTATGCTCCCCTTTTCCCCGTAACTTCAGTGACTTTTGCCTCATATCGCTTACCATACCGCTGCTGTTCTAAAATTCACTATTTTTCACTGATTCGGATGCCGAATTTTTCTGATAATTTCATGTTATTAGCGCAATTTTCTTCAAAAGTTATTCTTTTTCAACTACTTCTGATCAAAACAAATTGTTGCTTTTTTGTTTTAAAATGGCGTATATTTCAGCAGCGTTTTTTCGGCGCCTGCCAAATCGCGCTTTTGTAAAACATCGTTCTTGTGTAATGGCATATGAAGGAACTTTCTCCTTGCCTCCGGGTTGGAGTGGTCGTATGATTCTCGCCGTTTATTAAATTTCTCACTACCTCACGAGGTCCGTTGTGAAAAACAAGTTGATGCACCTGTCGAACGAAACCATGAACGTCGGTTTCGTGAAAAAGGTGGAGGCGCTTTCCGGCAGCTCGGTGCGGCGCTGTTTCCAGTGCGGCAAGTGCTCCGCCGGCTGCCCGATGTCGGCATTCATGGAGCATCCCCCCAACCGGATCGTCCGGCTGCTGCAGCTGGGGCAGGGACAGCGCGTGCTGGCCGGCCGCTCCATCTGGTACTGCGCCTCCTGCGAGACCTGCACCACCCGCTGCCCAAACAAGGTGGACTTGGCAGCCATCATGGACGCCCTGAGAAAGCTCTCCTGGGACGCCGACGGCCCCTCCAAGGAGAGCTACGTGCAGCTCGCCAACCGGCTCTTCATCGAGAACATCCGCACCTACGGCAGGCAGTACGAGCTGAGGCTCGGCGCCGCGTTCAACATGAAGAGCGGCCAGTTCCTCAAAGACCTGATGCTCGGGCCGAAGCTGATCTCCAAGGGAAAGCTCAAGATGTTCCATTCCAAGAACAAGAACATCGGTGAGATCGAGGCGATCTTCAAGAGGATCGAGGAGATGCGCAAGAAAGGAGAGGCGCTGTGACACCTGGCAAGAAACGGCTCAATTATTCCTACTACCCCGGCTGCTCGCTGCATGCCTCGGGGCGCGAATACGACATCTCCACCCGGGCGCTTTTCAAGGCGCTGAACGTAGGGCTGAAGGAGGTGCCGGACTGGTTCTGCTGCGGCGCCACGCCGGCCCACAACGTGGACGAGCTTTTGTCGCTTTCCCTTTGCGCCAAGAACCTCTCCCTCGCGGAGCAGGTCGAGGGGGACCTCGCCGTCGCCTGCGCTGCCTGCTTCTCGCGGCTTAAGACCACGCAGCACCACCTGAAAGAGGACGAGGAGAGAAGAAAGCAGGTGGAAACCGCCATCGCGGGCCCTGCCGCCCTCGACAAGCCGGTCAAGCACATCCTGGAGATCCTGGCGCGTGAATTCGGCCTCTCCAAGCTGGAGGAGAGCGTCAAGAAGCCGCTGCTCGGGCTGAAGGTCGCCAGCTACTACGGCTGCCTCCTGACCCGCCCCCCCGAAGTTCCGGAGCTAGACGACTGCGAGGACCCGAGCATCATGGAGGACATACTGCGAGCGCTCGGCGCCGAGCCGGTCCAGTGGTCGCACCGGATGGAGTGCTGCGGCGCCAACTTCACCCTGTCGCGCCCAGGCGTGGTGCTGAAGCTCTCCAACGCCATCCTGGAATCGGCGCGCCGGGCCGGGGCCGACTGCATCATGGTCGCCTGCCCGCTTTGCCACGGCAACCTGGACATCAGGCAGAAGGAGATCAAGGACGCTTACGGCGCTCCGGACTCCACGCTTTTCGGCAACATCTTCGGCTCCGAACTGCAGCAAGGCGCGTCCAGCGACCAGCGCGACCTGCCGGTCTTCTACATCACGCAGCTCGCCGCCCTCGCCATGGGGGTCCCCTCCGGGAACCTCGGCTTCGAGAGCGTCATCACCGACCCGAAGCCGCTTTTGAGAGAGAAACAACTGCTGTAGCCCAAGGGCGGGCAGCTAACGGATTGAGGAGCTTATGTCCAGAATCGGTGTTTTTGTGTGCCACTGCGGCGAGAATATCTCCCGCACGGTCGATGTGGAGCAGGTGGCGAGAGCCGCCGGGGAGATCCCCGGCGTAGCCTACGCCTGCGATTACAAGTACATGTGTTCCGACCCGGGGCAGAACCTTTTGAAGAAGGCGGTCGCCGAGCACAAGCTGGACGGCGTGGTCGTGGCGGCGTGCAGCCCGCGCATGCACGAGAAGACCTTCAGGAAGGCGGCATCGGCGGCCGGCCTCAACCCTTACCTCTGCGACATGGCCAACATCCGGGAGCACTGCTCCTGGGTCCACGAGGACAAGAAGCTCGCGACGGCGAAGGCCGCCGACATCGTGAAGCTCATGGTGGAGCGGGTGAAAAAGGGGAAGTCGCTGGCGCCGATCACCGTGCCGGTCACCAAGCGCGCCCTGGTCATCGGCGGCGGTATCGCCGGGATCCAGGCGGCGCTCGACATCGCGGACGCAGGGCACCAGGTGATGCTGGTCGAGCGCGAGCCCTCCATCGGCGGCCACATGGCACAGCTCTCGGAGACTTTCCCGACGCTCGACTGCTCGCAGTGCATCATGACCCCTAAGATGGTCGACGTCGCCAACCACCCGAACATCACCCTGCACACCTTTTCCGAGGTCGAGAAGGTCGAGGGGTACATCGGGAACTTCCAGGTGACGCTCAAGCACAAGGCGCGCTCGGTGGATGAGTCCAAGTGCACCGGCTGCGGCATCTGCATGACCAAGTGCCCGAAGAAGAAGATCCCCAATGAGTTCGACCAGGGGCACGGGATGCGCACCGCCATCTACGTCCCCTTCCCGCAGGCTGTACCCAACACCCCGGTCATCGACCGCGAGAACTGCACCATGTTCCAAAGCGGCAAGTGCGGCGTCTGCGCCAAGGTCTGCGGCCCCGGAGCGGTCGACTACCAGCAGGAGGATCGCTTCTCCGTTGAATCCGTGGGCGCCGTCGTCGTCGCCACCGGGTTCAAGCTCTACTCCATCGACAGAAAGCCCGAGGGGAGCCCCATCCAGGGTTACGGCGAGTTCGGCTACGGCACGATCCCCGACGTCATCGACGGGCTCACCTTCGAGCGTCTCGCCTCCGCCTCCGGCCCCACCGGCGGCAAGATCCTGAGGCCGTCCGACGGCAAGGAACCGAAGCAGGTCGTGTTCATCCAGTGCGTCGGCTCGCGCGCCAGGGAGAAAGGGATCTCCTACTGCTCCAAGGTCTGCTGCATGTACACGGCGAAGCACACTATGCTCTACCACCACAAGGTGCACGACGGCCAGGCGTACGTCTTCTTCATGGACGCGAGGACCCCGGGCAAGGGATACGACGAGTTCTGGAGGCGCGCCGTCGAGGAAGAAGAGGCGGTCTACATCAGGGGGATGGTCTCCCGCATGTACCAGAAGGGCGAGAAGATCGTGGTGATGGGGAGCGACATCCAGGTCGGCGTGCAGGTGGAAATCGAAGCCGACCTCGTGGTCCTCGCCACCGCGGTGCAGGCCCAGGACGGCGCCGACCTCCTGGCCCAGAAGCTCGGCATCTCCTACGACAAGTACAACTTCTACTCCGAGGCCCACGCGAAGCTAAAGCCGGTTGAGTGCGCCACCGCCGGGATCTACCTGGCCGGCGCGTGCCAGGGGCCGAAGGATATTCCGGACACGGTGTCCCAGGCCTCCGCCGCCGCGGCCAAGGTGATGACCCTCTTCTCCAAGGACCAGCTGGAGCGCGACCCGGTGGTCGCCAAGGTCAACGAGAAGTACTGCGTCGGCTGTCTCGCCTGCAAGAAGGTCTGTCCCTACGGTGCGGTCGAGGAGAAGGAGATCAGGGACCGTCAGGGGAACCTGGTCAAGGTGGTAGCGTACGTGAATCCTGGCGTCTGCGGCGGTTGCGGCACCTGCCAGGCCACCTGTCCGTCCAAGAGCGTCGAGCTCGACGGCTACACCGACGAGCAGATCATGGCGATGATCGAATCGCTGTAAAACGAACCGAAAAGCTTTACCACAGAGGTCACGGAGGTTCACTAAGGACACAGAGGTAAAACAAAAGCTTGAGGGTTTTAAACCCGAACCTGATTTTGCCTTTTCTCTGTGACCTCTGCGATCCTTTGTGACTTCTGTGGTGAGCTTTTAGACTCAGCTATTTAAAGGATTCTTCCATGCACGCTGAAGCTAAACAGCACGATTTCGAGCCGAAGATTGTCGCTTTCGTCTGCACCTGGTGCACCTACGCCGGCGCGGACCTGGCCGGCACCAGCCGAATGCAGTACCCGGCCAACGTACGGGTGCTCAAGTTCCCCTGCACCGGCCGCATCGATCCGGTCTTCATCCTGCGCGCCTTCCAGAAAGGGGCGGACGGGGTGCTGGTCTCGGGGTGCCATCCCGGCGACTGCCACTACATGGCCGGCAACTTCCACGCCCGGCGACGCTTTGCCGCATTCCGCGCCCTGCTCGATTTCGTGGGGGTTGACCTGCACCGGCTTCAGTTCTCCTGGGTCTCCGCAGCCGAGGGGGGGAAATGGGTCGAGGTGGTGACCGAACTGACCGAAAGGGTGCGTGCCATGGGGCCGATGCTGGAGTTCAAATCGCTGGAGCACGAGGAGCAGTGGTCTGCCTTTCAAGCCCTGGCTGACGTACCCGGCGTGGTGAACACGCCTGAACTGAAAGAGGCCTACGACAAAATATGAACGCTAAAGCCAACAAAAACCAGGGGAGCTGCATCGAGCCGTCCTATTACCAGGCGGTCACCAAGGCGATCCGCACACAGGCAGTGCAGATCCTTAAGGAGGGAACCGTGGCAGGCTTGGTCGGATACCTTCCCGGCCGCCGCAAGGGGACTGCCCGCCCCGCCCTGATCACCACGCCGGAGGAAGCGGAAAAGCTCATCTTCTCGCCGGCCTGCGTCAACAACCTCTCGGTTTACCTGACCAAGTCGAAGAAAGGGGTGCTGAAGCAGGGACGGATCGGCATCGTCGCGAAGGGTTGCGACATGCGCGCGTTAGCCGGGCTGATGGGGGAATCCCAGATCAAGAGGGAGGACCTTTTCATCATCGCCGTCGACTGCGCCGGGGTCTACGGCTCCGGGGCAGAGCGCAGCGAAACGGTGACCGAGGCGAACATCGCGAGGAAATGCCTGGAGTGCTCCGTTCATCACCCGGAGGGGGCGGATTTCGTGGCTGGCTCCGCCACTGATCTTTCCGGCCTGACCCCGCTGGAGGCCGAGGAGATGGCGCGCATCGAGGCGCTGCCGCAGGCTGAGCGCTGGGCTTTTTGGAAAGAACACTTCTCCCGCTGCATACGGTGCATGGCCTGCCGGCAGGTCTGTCCCTTTTGCTACTGCGAGCAGTGCCTGTGCGACAAGAACCGCCCCCAGGCGGTGGAGAGTTCCCCAAGGCCCGCCGGCAACACCGCCTGGCATATCGTGCGCGCCATGCATCTGGCGGGGCGCTGCGGCGGTTGTGCCGAGTGCGAGCGCGTCTGCCCCATGGACATCCCGCTGAACCTTTTGAACCGACGCATGGCGAAGGAACTGAAGGAGCTCTACGACTACGAGGCAGGCCTCGCGCCCGCCGAGAAGGGGCCGCTCACCCAGTACCGGGAGGACGACGACCAGTCGTTCATCAAATAGCAGGGCAACGCCAATACTAAGTCCCTCACCCGGAGGGGGAGGGTCAGGGAGGGGGCTTCGCTGGTTAAGGTTCCCCCCTCACGACCTCCCCCCTCCAGGGGGAGGAGTTCAAACAACCTGTCTCTGGCTCCCAAGCCGGAGCACCGGAATTTGCTACTCAACATCATCTCAACCGGCATCCTAGGCACAGCAATTGCCGTTCGGACGCACTAAAGAGAATCCTATGCCGCAGATAATCACGGAAGAGAACCTTCGCAATCTGATCGACCTCCTGGTCAAGGAATCAAAAGTCGTGGTGGGCCCGAAAGAGACGGGATCGGTCGTACTGTACCAGCCGCTTACCGCTGGATCCGACCTCAGGCTCGACTCGCTTCCGCGCCGGTCCGCCAAAGAGCTGTTCTTCCCCATCTGCGAGAACATCCTCACCTACCAGAGGCAGGACGGGAAGATGCAGGTGACCGACGTGGACCGTTCCCATTTCCCAGAAACGGTCCTGATCGGTGCCCCCCCCTGCGATGCCGCCTCTCCGGCCATACTGGACGCGGTGTTCTCCTGGGATTACAACGACGAGTTCTACCTGGAGCGCCGCCGCAAGAGCACCATCGTGGGGATTGCCTGCACCAAGGGCGATGACGCCTGTTTCTGCACCGCGGTCGGTCTAGCTCGCGATACCGAGGCAGGAAGCGACCTGTTCCTCACCCCGCTCAAAGACGGCTCCTACGGCTGCAAGGCAGTCACCGAGAAAGGAAAAGCCTTGGTCGATGCTCACGCTGCGCTCTTCGGCGAGGCTGCTTCGGTGGACGCCGCCCTGTTCGTTGAACAGGGGACAGAAAAGCTGGACCTGGCGAAGATCAAGAATTGGCTCGAGGGGCACTTCGAGGACCCGCTCTGGGAGAAGATAGCGGACATCTGCGTCGGCTGCGGCTCCTGCGCCTTCATCTGCCCGGCCTGCCACTGCTTCGACATCAACGACGAGGGTAGCACCGAGCAAGGCTCCCGCCGCAAGCACTGGGACGCCTGCGGCTTCAGCAAGTTCACCAATCACGCCTCCGGACACAACCCGCGCGACGTGCAGAACAAGCGCTACCGCAACCGGATCATGCACAAGTTCAAGTACTACGACGACAAGTTCGGCAAGACGCTCTGCACCGGCTGCGGACGCTGTGTCCGCGCCTGCCCGGTAGGGATCGACATAGCCGAGATCCTAAGCACCATAAACGCAAAGCAGGACTAATCAAATCGACTACAGGGATAAAGGGGATGAAAGGGATCCCTGCATCCCCTTCATCCTTGTCAAACGCCTTTACGAGAGAGAAGCCATGTGCCAATCGAAGAACATCTACCTGCCGAACCTTGCCACTATCGAGGCCATCGTTGATGAGACCCCCGATGTCCGCACTCTGCGCCTGGTCTTCCAGGACGATCAGGTCCGCGAGAACTTCAGCTTCCGGGCGGGGCAGTTCGCCGAATACTCAGCCTTCGGTGCCGGCGAGTCGACCTTTTGCATCGCCTCCGCCCCTACCAGGAAAGGGTACATAGAGTGCTGCTTTCGAAGCGTCGGGAGGGTGACGGAGTCGCTCAGGAGACTGGAGGTCGGCGATAGCATCGGAGTGCGCGGCCCTTACGGCAACTCCTTCCCGATTGAGCAGTTCTACGGCAAGAGCCTCGTTTTCATCGCCGGGGGCATCGCTCTCCCGCCGCTCAGGACCGTGATCTGGAACTGCCTCGACCTGCGCGACAAGTTCAAGGACATCACCATCGTCTACGGTGCCCGTTCCGAAGCGGACCTGGTCTACAAGCGCGAGCTTGCCGAGTGGCAGGAAAGAGACGACGTGAGGCTGGTTAAGTGCGTCGATCCCGGCGGCAACGGCCCCGACTTCGACGGCAAAGTCGGATTCGTCCCCAATGTTCTGGAGGAAGCAGCGCCCAGTTCCGAGAACGCCGTAGCTCTCGTCTGCGGACCGCCGATCATGATCAAGTTCACTCTCCCCGTGCTGGAGCGCCTCGGCTTCGCCGACGACCAGATCTACACTACGTTGGAGAATCGGATGAAGTGCGGCGTCGGCAAATGCGGCCGCTGCAACGTCGGCAACGTCTACGTCTGCAAGGACGGCCCGGTCTTCACCGCCGGTGAAGTAAAGGCGATGTCGCAGGAATTCTAGGGAAACCGCTGATCACAGAAACAGAAGAGGGGGAAAGGCTCGATGCCTTTCCCCCTTTTTTTGCCTGCTTACGTTGACTCTCGGTATCAGTATTGATACTATAATTCCATGGGCTTTCCACAAGACATCCTGGACAAGATGCGGACAAGTCCCGCCGGGACTCGTTTCGCAGACCTTTGCAAGGTCTGTGATTACTATTTCGGGCCTGCACGTCTAGCAAGCGGGAGTCACCGTGTCTATAAGACGCCGTGGATCGGCGATCCCAGAGTCAACATTCAAAACGACAAAGGATTCGCAAAAGCATATCAGGTAAAGCAGGTGCTAAAAGCTATTGAACGGTTAGAGGTGGAGCATGGCACAAGATAATGACAAATATACCTACCGGATCACGTGGTCGGAAGACGATGAGGAATATGTTGGACTATGTGCTGAATTTCCCAGCCTAAGCTGGCTGTCTGATACTCCTGAAGCTGCACTAAAAGGTATACGGAAGCTGGTCGAAGAAGTAATCTCCGAAATGATGAAAAGCGGTGACAAGGTTCCCGAGCCCATCGCCGCCAAGCATTTCAGCGGGAAGTTCATGGTGCGCGTTCCTCCTGACGTGCATCGACAGTTGGCGATCGAAGCGGCTGAGGCCGGAGTGAGCCTGAACCGTTTAGCCAGTGCGAAGTTAAGCCAGTAATCTCATTACCCTTTATCGCGCGATTTGCCTTGACATTCCCACCCTAATGAGCGAAGTTGCCAATCTTCCGGTTACCCTCGTCCTGCTCTCCCTTAAGGCCGAGAGAGCCGGATTGCTACTTATTTGCGTCCCCCGAAGGATCCACAATGCCGTACCTTCTCCTCACCCTGAGCGCCCTGATCTGGTCCGGCAACTTCGTCATCAGCCGGGCGATGAACAATGTGATACCGCCGGCAGGCTTCGTTTTCTGGCGCTGGGTTGTGGCTTTGGTGGTGCTACTTCCGGTCGTGCTGCCGCGGTTGCGCAAGGAATGGCCTATCGTGCGGGCGCACCTCCCGCTCATCGCCGTCTGCGGTCTCTTCGGGGTCACGCTCTTCAACTTCCTCATCTACACGGCGATGCACTTCACCACCGCCATCAACGCGGCGCTGGTCAATTCCGCCATCCCCATCTTCATCCTCATGTTCGCCCGCATCTTCTACGGCCAAAGGGTCGTGCTGCGCCAGCATGTCGGGATAGCACTCTCCCTCATCGGGGTCGCCGCGATCATCCTGCGGGGGGACCCCTCGCGCATCCTCACGCTCAGTTTCAACCACGGCGACCTGCTGGTCCTGCTGGCGGCGATCGCCTGGGGCCTTTATTCGGTCGCCATCAAGCGTTACCCGCAGGGGCTGAACCCGTTCGTCTTCCTGTTCAGCATGACGGTAGCCGGATTGCTGCTCCTCGTCCCCTTTTACGCCTGGGAGATCATGCAAGGTGAGTTGATGACGCTGAACCAGCCCACCGTCCTCAGTATCGCCTACGTCGGCATCCTCGCCTCCGTCGTCGCCTTCACCGCCTGGAACCACGGTCTGCGCAAGATCGGACCGCACATCGGCGGGCAGTTCGTCCACCTGATGCCCGCCTTCAGCACCATCCTTGCCGTCATCTTCCTGGGTGAGCGTCTGCAATCCTTCCACATCACGGGGATCGCGCTCATCTCCGCAGGCATCCTCTGCGCCACCTATAAGATCAGGTCTTAGCACCCGGCAGCACCAGCTCCCGCAGGCTCAGTCGAACCTTTCTCACGAGTTCCCGCCCCTGGAGGGGAATGTCTGTGTCTTTCCCCCTCCCGACCTCCCCCCTCCTGGAGGAGGAGAGATCAGGCGGAGCATCGTCGATTTCCCGTCCCCGCCTTTCGTTGTCAATCGTCCATTGTCAATCGTCAATTGGTTTTAACCCTTTTCTGTTACTTTCCGTATACTTCCTTGCGAAATCCCCTCCGTTGTTGATATCGTATTCACTATCGCAGCACATTTGCAGCAATCCCCTTAGACAAAAGGTGACCCCCATGTTCGAAGTCGTAAGCAACGAGATACTCGCGGAAAACCTCCACAAGATGGTGCTCGTGGCGCCACGGATCGCACGTGCCAGGAAGGCAGGGCAGTTCGTCATGGTCAGGCTGGCGCAAGGCGAGGAACGCATCCCTTTGACAATCGGTGACGCCGACCCGGAGGCCGGAACCATCACTCTTTTCATCCAGGCCATAGGCGCCTCTACCCGAAAGATCGTCGACACCCCCGTTGGTGGATCTATCCGCGACGTAGCAGGGCCCCTCGGCAAGGAGACGCACATCACCAACTGGGGCCGCGTCGCCTGCGTGGGTGGCGGCGTCGGCACCGCGGTCCTCTTCCCGCTGGTGAAGGCGTTGGCGGAGGCTGGCAACGAAATCACCACCATCATTGGCGGGCGTTCCAGCCGCTACGTCATCCTGGCGGACGAGTTGGGCGCCCTCTCGAAGAACCTGCTGATCACGACCGAGGACGGCAGCCTCGGCTCCAAAGGTTTCGTCACAGGGCCGCTCGGCGAGATGATTGCCGATCCGGCGTGCGCGCCTAAGGCGGTATTCGCCGTAGGTCCCGTCCCGATGATGAAAGCTGTGGCCAACATGACCCGCGAGCCGGGCATCGAGACCATCGTCAGCTTGAACCCCATCATGATAGACGGCACCGGCATGTGCGGCGGCTGCCGCGTGCAGGTGGGGAGCGAAACCAAGTTCGCCTGCGTGGACGGCCCCGAATTCGACGCGCACCTGGTCGATTTCGACGGTCTCTCCGACCGCCTCACCAGCTACCGCAAGGAAGAGGCCCAGCGGCACGCAGCAACGGATTGCAAGATAGCTAAGGAGGTAGCAAAGTGAGCAACGATTTGTCCCCCAAAGAGAGGATGGCTATAGAGCGGGTCCACATGCCGGAGCTTCCGGCGGACGAAAGGAGCAAGAACTTCGAGGAGGTGAACCAGGGGCTCACCCCGGAGCAGGCGGTTGCCGAGGCGCAGCGCTGCCTGCAGTGCAAGAGCAGGAACTGCGTGGCCGGGTGCCCGGTCGGCGTTTCCATTCCCGAGTTCATCGATGCGCTGGCGAGCGACGACCTTCCCAGGGCGGCCCAGGTATTGCGCGGCGACAACGCGCTGCCCGCGGTCTGCGGCAGGGTCTGCCCTCAGGAGACGCAGTGCGAGGCGCTCTGCGTGCGCGGCAAGAAAGGCGACGCGGTGGCCATCGGCTACCTGGAGCGCTACGTGGCCGACTGGGCCATGCAGCACCCGGAAGGGCTGATAGCCATTGAGGCTCCCGAGCCGACCGGCAAGTCGGTGGCCGTGGTCGGCTGCGGCCCGGCAGGACTCACCGCCGCCGGCGAGTTGGCGCGGCAGGGGCACAAGGTGACCATCTTCGAAGCGCTGCACGACACGGGCGGGGTGCTCCGCTACGGCATCCCCGAATTCCGGCTTCCCAAGGAGATCATCGACCGCGAGGTGGCGGTCTTGAGCCGGATGGGGGTCACCATCGAGTGCAACGTCATCATCGGCAAGACCCTGACCATCCCGCAACTGCGCAGCGAGTTCGACGCCGTCTTCATAGCCAACGGCGCGGGCCTTCCCACCATGCTGAACATCATGGGCGAGAACCTGAAGGGAGTCTACGCCGCCAACGAGTTCCTCACCCGCGTGAACCTGATGGAAGCCGGGCGCAGGGCAGACAGCTCCACCCCGATCCTGCAGCGGGACGAGGTAGCGGTGATCGGCGGCGGCAACACGGCCATGGACTGTGTCCGGACCGCCCGCAGGCTAGGCGCCAAGCGCGCCATGATCGTCTACCGCCGCAGCGAAACCGAGATGCCGGCCAGGGTCGAGGAGATCAAGCACGCCAAGGAGGAGGGGGTGGAGTTCATCATGCTCACCGCCCCCATCGCCATCGTCCCGACCGAGGATGGTTGGGTCTCAGCGCTTCGCTGCCAGAAGATGGAACTCGGCCCCGCCGACGACTCCGGCCGCCGCAGGCCCCAGGCGATAGAAGGCTCGGAGTTCGACCTTCCCGCCGGGATCGTCATCAACGCCGTCGGCACCAGCGCCAACCCGCTCCTCACAGCGACGGCCCCCGACTTGACCCTCAACAAGTGGGGCAACATCGTGGCCGACGAAGAGGGTGAAACCAGCATCCCCGGCGTCTTCGCCGGTGGCGACATCGTAAGGGGCGGGGCCACGGTCATCCTGGCGATGGGCGACGGCAAGCGTGCCGCAGCCGCCATCGACAAATACCTGAAACGCTAGCCTGATTTAGCAAAAAGAACCGAGGGGCGCCGAATGGCGCCCCTCTTCTTCATCCGCCCCTCGTTGGCCCCCCTGCCCCCCCACCACTACCCCGCCCCCTGTTGACACCCCCAAACAAATGAGTATGTTTAAAACGGCTTCTAATCCTATCGTTCACAGGAGGCGTACATGAAAATCACATGGATCTTACTGCTCCTAACGCTGCTTCCCGGCTGGGCCGATGCCGCCGAGAAGGAAAACATGTCGCGAGCCCAGGCCACCTTCAAGCCAATCCCGGTTCACCCCCCTGCCATCAAGGGGAACAAGGCGACCAAGGCCAAGGTAGACCTGGGGATGAAGCTATTCTTCGACCCCCGCCTCTCCACTTCTCAGCTCATCAGCTGCAACACCTGCCATAACGTCGGGCTCGGCGGCGCCGACCTCCAGGAAACCTCCGTCGGCCATGGCTGGCAAAAAGGTCCCCGCAACGCCCCCACCGTCTTCAACGCAGTCTACAACGTCGCCCAATTCTGGGACGGCCGGGCCAAGGACCTGCAGACCCAGGCCAAGGGGCCGGTGCAGGCGTCCGTCGAGATGAACAGCAACCCAGAACTGGTGGTGAGGACATTGAAGAACATCCCGGGATACCCTCCACTCTTCGAAGCGGCCTTCCCCGGCTCCCGCGATCCGGTCACCTTCGACAACATGGCAAAGGCGATCGAGGTCTTCGAGGCCACCCTGGTGACTCCGAATGCCCCGTTCGACCGCTTCCTCAACGGTGAAACTGGCGCTCTCAACACGCGGGAGCAGGCCGGCCTGCGGATCTTCATCGACAAGGGGTGCGCCGCCTGTCACGGGGGAATCAACGTCGGCGGAGCCGGCTATTACCCCTTTGGCGTCAGGGAGGTACCGACCGCCGAAGTCCGTCCCGAGGCCGATACAGGGCGCTTCAAGGTGACCAACACCGCCAGCGACAAGTACGTTTTCAGGGCGCCGTCGCTCAGGAACGTGGCGATCACCCAGCCTTATTTCCATTCCGGAAAGGTGTGGAGCCTCAGGGATGCGGTGGTAGTGATGGGATCGGCACAATTGGGAACAACGCTGAACGAGACGGAAGTGAACGATACGGTGGCATTCCTGAAGAGCCTGACCGGAAAGCAGCCGAAGGTGGGATACCCGCTGCTCCCGCCGAGTTCGGACCAGACCCCGCATCCGCAGCTGAAGTGACTTGTGAGACGTTGAAGCAGAGGTTCAATAGGAGAGATGAAGAGGATTCGGCAACGGCTTTGCAGCACTTTGGACAAGGGCCTGCTTGCCTGCGCGGCTCAGGCCCTTGATGTGCAGTTCCCGCTTGCTGGCGCTGCTCCTGTCGTGACCTCCCTCCAGGAACAGAACCTCCTTCGGCCGCCGCCCCCGGAAATACTTCGCTCCGGTGCCTGACGCGTGCTGCCGCAGGCGACGCGCGATATCTGTGGTTATACCCGTGTAAAGGGTACCATCAGAGCAAAGGATGATATATACCTGCCAATTCACCGGCGCCCTCCCTCATTTCTGGACCGGACCATACCTCTTACCGCCACGGCGGTCAATCCGCCAAAAAAAGGACAGGCCACCTTGTTTTTCTCAAAGGTGGCCTGTCCTCTTTTGGCGCTTTTCGTCTGTGTCCTGCACAGGACCGGAGGCTTATCAACGCAGGGCGGGGAGGAATACCTTGATGGTGGTCCCTTCACCCGGGGCGGTATCGACCAGTATGGCGCCGCCGCTCTTCTTTACGATCCCGAGCACCGCCGCAAGCCCAAGCCCTCTGCCGGCGGCCTTGGTTGAGAAAAAGGGGTGGAACATGCGATCGCAGGTTTCCCCGTCCATGCCGCAGCCGCTGTCGGCGATTTCGATGAACACGAAGCGGCCCGGAACCGGCTTCGGCTCGACCCGGCTCCAAGTGAACTCCGCTGAGGGAAAATCCCCCGTCCCCGTCGCCACGTTTATGGCGCCCGTTTCCCCGAGCGCCTCGGCCGCATTGGTTACCAGGTTGACTATCAACTGCTGCATCTGACCCGGGTCCGCTTCCAAGGCGGGAAGTTCCGGTTCCAGCCGCGCCGACAACGCCACCCCTTTGCGCATCGATCCTTTCATCAGCTCGAGGTTCTCGGCGACGACCCGGTTGAGATCTACAGCCTTGATCTCGCTGCCTCCCTTCCTGGAGAAGGCGAGCAGCTGCCGGCTCAGGTTCGCAGCGCGCCTGGAAGCGTCGAGCGCGTTGTCCATGTATTTCAGGGAGGCCGATTCCGGCTCCGTTATCCCGCGCAGCAGTTCGAGGTTGCCGCTGATCCCCATGAGGAGGTTGTTCAAGTCGTGCGCGATGTTCCCCGCCATGACCCCGACCCCTGCCAGCCTCTGGATTTGCAGCAGCTGCTTTTCCAGCTCTATGAGCGCGACCCCGAGTTCCGGGGGCACAGCGCCGGTTGCAGGTGAGCTGAGCTCCTTTCCTGTCTCCGGTTCCGTGGGACACGAGCATCGGGTGTACCTGGTCAGCACGTCGCGGCACCAATCGCGAAGCGACATCATCTTCCTTCCTTCTCGTCCTGCCGCTGCCGTCCGTTGGCGTGGGGCGGCGGCAGGTCGACACGCCTCTTTACAGAGTGTGAAGCTTGGATAGTGGATCTGAAAAGGGCGCCGTGACACTACGACAGGGTCCACAGTACCTGCTGGACCTATCGGCAAGGGAGAGGATCCTCTTTAGGGATTCCTGACAGTGGTCGACACGGCCGTGAGCTGCAGTCAGGCAGCACAGCAACTTGCGGCAGCGCTGCCTGTGACATTCCGCGCCCTTGACGGAACCAGATTTGCTTCTAAGGGCGCTTTTAGAGCCATCCCTTGCGTTTGAAGTACCAGTAGGGAGCGATGCCGGAGAGAATCATCAGCGCCAGCGCCCACGGGTACCCGAAGGCCAGTTTAAGCTCGGGCATGACCTCGAAGTTCATGCCGTAGATGCTGGCGACCAGAGTAGGGGGGAGGAAGACCACGGCGGCTATGGAAAAGATCTTGATGATCTGGTTCTGCTCGATGTTGATGAAGCCCTGGGTGGAGTCCATCAGGAAGTTGATCTTGTCGAAGAGGAAGGTGGTATGCGACATCAGGGTCTCGACGTCTCGGGCGATCTCGCGCAGCGTCTCGCTCTGGTCGGCGCGGTCGCGCAGGTGACGCAAAAGGAACGAGATGTCCCGCTGGGTATCCATCAGACAGAGCCGGATCTTTCCGTTGCTGTCCTCGAGCTTGGCGAGCTTGCTGATGGCGTCTTCCAGCTCTGAGTCCTCGTCTTCGAGCACCAGGTGGCTTACCCCTTCCAGCTGGCGATGGATGTCCTCCAGGGTGTCCGCGTGGTTCTCCACCTTCTGGTCCAAGAGAAGCACGAGCAGCTCGGACGGGGTGCGGCATTCCACCTGTCCCCTCCTGGCGCGCATGCGCAGGAGCCGGAAGTCGGCGAGGTCCCCCTCACGGATGGTGATCAGGTGCTTGGTTTGCAGGATGCAGGCGACGGTAAGCGTCACGTGGCGCCCCTCGCTTTGCGACAGGAACAGGGGGTGCACGTGTATCCCCGCCTGATCCACGAAGCAGCGGGCAGAGATCTCGATCTCGTCCACCTCGTCGGACTCAGGAATGTCGGTGTGCAGCAGCAGCTCGAGCAGGTCCCTCTCTTCGTCATCCGGCTCGTGGGCGTCGATCCAGTCGGCATGCAGGATCTGATTGGGGAGATCGCTTCTCTCGAAGTCCATCTCCTTGATGAGCCCGTTGTCTATTCTGAAAAGCCTGAGCATGTCTACTCCCGCTGATCCGGCGCGGCAGGCAGCCGTGGCCTGCGCCCTCGGCCGGATCCTTTGTTGCCTGTTCAAGAAGAAGGGCGGCCTCATCGGCCGCCCTCCGGTTTGCCTCTATTTGCGCGACAGCCGGTGCACGCAGTCTACCATGAAGATCGCCTTTTCAGGCGGGACCGTCGGGAGGATGCCGTGTCCCAGGTTGAAGATGAGACCAGGCCTGCCGGCGTTTTCGTCCAGCACCCTCTTCACCTCGCGCTCGATGATCTCGTTGGGAGCGAAGAGCACGGTCGGGTCCAGGTTCCCCTGCACTGCCATGTCGCCCAGGATGTCGCGGGCCTTGCCGAGGTTCACGTGCCAGTCGAGGCCCATGACGTCGCCGCCGGCCTGCTTCACGATCTCCAGCATGGTCCCTGCGCCCTTTACGAAGTGGATCACCGGGATGTTGGTGCGGTCCAGGCCGTTGATGAGGCGCTGGGTGTAGGGGAGGACGTAGCGCTCGTAGTCGGCCGGGGAGAGCATGCCGCCCCAGGTGTCGAAGATCTGGATAGCCTGCGCGCCCGCCTTGATCTGCGCGTTCAGGTACTCCATGTCCATGGTGGTGATCTTTTCCATCAGCGCCGCGTACACCTCGGGGTCGGCGTACATCATCTTCTTCAGGGCGGCGAAGTCCTTGGACCCTTTACCCTCGACCATGTAGCAGGCCAGGGTGAAGGGGGCGCCCCCGAAGCCGATCAGCGGCACCTTGGTGGCGAGTTCCTTGCGGAGCAGCTTTACGGCGTCCAGCACGTAGGGGACGTCGGTCTCCATCTTCGGGATCTTGAGCGCCTCCACGTCGGCCATGGTGCGGATCGGCTTGGCGAAGACCGGGCCCGGGGTGAAATCGAGCTCCATGCCCATCGGCTCGATCGGGGTGAGGATGTCGGAGAAGAGGATAGCGGCATCGACGCCGAGGATGTCGACCGGCTGGACGGTTACTTCGGTGGCCAGTTCCGGGGTCTTGCACAGTTCCAGGAAGGTGCATTTGGAGCGGACGCGCATGTAGTCGGGGAGATAACGTCCTGCCTGGCGCATCAGCCAGACCGGCACCGTGTCAACCGGCTTCCCCCAACATGCGTCTAAGAATCGAGTGTTCATTGTAAGTCCTCCTGGGTGAATTTTTATGGCATTCGAAACGTCGCCCTCACCCTGTCCCTCTCCGGGAGGGAGAGGGGACGCTGCAGGGGAGGGGGCTATCAGTTCAACGCAGAACCTTGGACAGCAGTTAATCTTTCTGCTTTCTCTGCACCTTGATCGGGACGTAGTTGCAGAACGGTTCCTCTTCCATGTAGTCGCCGTACACCGCATCGGCACGGGCCCGGCAGCCGCCGCAGACGTTCAGGTACTCGCACTCGCCGCATTTTCCCTTGTAGCTCTTGAAATCCCTCAGGTCTTTGAAGATCTCCGAGTTCTCCCAGAGCTCGCGGAAAGGGGTTTCCTTGACGTTGCCGGCGGTGCGGTGGAAGTAAGAGCAGGGCTTCAGGTTACCGTAGCAGTCGATGAGGCAGATGGTCTGAGCCGCGATGCAACCTTTGCCCCCGCCGGTGGAGAAGGTGAGCGAGCGGCGCTCGAATTTCTCTCCCTCGGCCTTGGCCTTTTGCGGCACGATGCGGTAGTAGTGCGGCGCGCAGGTGGGGCGCATCAGGATGTCGTCCTCGTTCTTCTCCTGGTGGTAGTGCCAGTCGAGGATCTCCTCGTAATCTTCCTTGGAGATCAGTTCGTTCATGATCTCCTCGCCGCGGCCGGTGGGGACGATCATGAACATGTACCAGGCGGTGGCGCCCAGGGACTTCGCCACCTTGAAGGTGTTGGCGATGTCGTTCTGGTTCCTCTTGGTGAAGGAGGAGTTGATCAGAAACTTCTGGCCGTGCTTTTTGAAGAGTTCGGCCGCGCGCAGCACCCCTTCGAAGGAGCCGGGGCACTGGCGGAAGTTGTCGTGCACCTCGGCGGTCGAGCCGTCCAGCGAGAGCGAGACCATCTTGATGTCGGCTTTCTTCATCTTCTCGCAGACCTCGTCGGTCACGAGCGAGCCGTTGCTCGCCATGCACATCCTGAGGCCGAGCGAGGTGCCGTACTCGGCCAGCTCGAAGATGTCCGGCCTCATCAGCGGCTCGCCGCCGGAAAGGACCACGACCGGCTTCGAGAAATCGGCGATCTCCTTCAGGAGCTTCTTCCCCTCTTCGGTGGTGAAGTCACCTTCGGAGGAGGTCAGCTCGGAGGAGCAGCGGCAGTGGACGCATTTGAGGTTGCAGCGCTGGGTGGTCTCCCAGGCGATCCATTTCGGTACGAACTCTTCGGCCATGGCATCTCCAATAATTTGCCCTGGAAAAGCGTTGCTTGTGGCGGGGGGCGCATCAGTCAGGCAGGAAAAAATTTTCACGCCAAAACGGTAGGCTCTGCGGCAACGTACGCTCGATTTGCCTTCTTCGCGCCCAAAGCGCTGCAGAGGCATCCAGGAGGTAACAAAGTTTAGGGCAAACTTTACTATGAAACTAGTGGGAAACTCAAGAAGAATCGCTTATTCAGCCATTTTACGATCCCTCGCCTGCTCCCGGGGCGACCGGAACGGAAAGGGCGGGGAGCGCCATCGGGGGAAGGAACAACACCCGGATCATTCCGACATCTTGCGGTTGAAGGTGTAGACCGCCACCAGGAAGGATACGGCAGCGGTGGCTATCAGGTTCACCAGGTAGGGGGCGGGGATCGAGCCCTCAAGCAGCGCATCCCGCGCCCCCTCGAAGACCGCCGTCGTGGGGAGGAGATCTATCAGGGGGCGGATCGACGCCGGATAGGAGGAAAGGGGGAAGAAGATGCCGGCCATGAAGATGAGGGGGACGATGACCACCGACTGCACGCGGCCGATGTTCTCCGGCTTGTCGATCACCGTGCCGCAGATGGTTCCCAGGCAGGAGAAGGTCATGGACGAGATGGCGATGCACATCAGGTAGACGGGGAGGTGGCCGTAGTCGATCCGGAAGGGGGTCAAGACGAGGATCACCAGGAAGACTACGGACCCCTTGACGGCGCCCTGCGAGAAGCCGGAGAAGATCTTGCCGATGACGATGTCGTAGACCGTGATCGGGGTGACCCGGTACTCCTCGATGGTCCGCTGCACCCGGCGGTGGAACCACATGCTCCAGGAGCTTTCGTCGAAAGCGGCGTTGATCGCGGTCATCGAGATGAGGCCTGGGGCTATGAAGAGCGGGTAGGGGACGCCGTTTACGTCGGTGATGTAACCCTTGAGGCCGAAGCCGAAGGCAAGGTAGAGGGTGAGGGGGTAGGCGATGACGGCGACGAGCTCGGAAAAGATGCTCCGCCTCAAGACCATCATGTCCCTGCCCCAGATGGAAAACGCGCCTTTGAACATAGTCCTATTCCTCGCGCACCTGTCTGACTTGTCTGACTCCGGCCGCCGTCATTCCCGCACCTTGTCCCCGGTAAGCGAGATGAAGACATCCTCCAGGGTCGGCTCCTTGAGGCAGATCCTGCGGATATCCGCCCCCCCGAGGTGATCCATGAGCGGCTTGATGGACTCCTCGTCGCTCAGGGTGATCTGGAAGGTGCTCCCGCTGCGCTCGACGCTGCGCACGAAGGAAAGCCCCGCCAGCACCCCCTCATACCTGTCGCTGTCGCGCCGGAACTCCACCTGGTACACGTGGGCCCTGGAAAAGGCGTCCTTCAGCTCCGCGGCCGTGCCGTCGGCCAGGCAGGCGCCGTGGTCCATGATCATGATCCGGTCGCAGAGCGCGTCGGCCTCGTCCATGTAGTGGGTGGTGAGAAAGACGGTCATGCTCCGCCTAAGCCCCCGGACGTAGTCCCACAGCGCGCGCCTGGACTGCGGATCGAGCCCGGTGGTGGGCTCGTCCAGAAACAGCACCCGCGGCTCGTGCACCAGGGCGCGCGCCACGACCAGCCGGCGCTGCATCCCCCCGGAAAAGGTGTCGGGGAAATCGTTTTGACGTGAGGAAAGCCCCGTCATCTCCAGGAGCTCGTCGATGCGCCTGTTGTAGGCCGCCGGGCGCATGCCGTGAAGCCTGGCGTGGAGAGCCAGGTTTTCCCTGGCCGTCAGGTAGCGGTCTAGGTTGTTTTCCTGGGGGACGACGCCGATGACGCGGCGCACCGACTTTGCCGCGGTGAGGATGCTGAACTTTTCTACGAAGGCGTCGCCATGGGTCGGGCGCATCAGCGTGGTGAGGATCTTGATCAGGGTGGTCTTTCCGGCGCCGTTGGGGCCCAGGAGCCCGAAGACGGTGCCGCGGGCGACCTCCAGGGAGAAGCTGTCCACGGCCTTGAACCCGCCGTAGCTCTTGGTTATCTCATGCAGCGTGATTGCGTGCGGCATCGGCGGCTCCCGCTCCCGGGACCGTGCGATCCGGGACCCGGCAATTTACATCTGGAGAATATACCCGATCCGGCGGGAGTTGCAGGGACCGTTCCCACTCATTCCATGGGGAAGAGAAGCGAGAAGACGCTCCCCCCTCCCTCGGCCTCTTCGACCCAGACCGCCCCCTCATGGGCGTCCATGATGCCGCGCACGATGGAGAGACCCAGCCCCGACCCCTTGGACATGAAGGCGGTGGCGCCCGAACTGTGGTGGTCGATGTCCCCGACGCCGTAGAACTTTTCGAAGACGCGGGTCCTCTCGTCGGCGGGAATGCCGATGCCGTTGTCGCACACCTGGAGCAGGTAGTATTTCCCGGTAGCCGCGATGTTGTTCGGGAAGGAGGGGTAGAAGGAGCGGAGCGTCAGCGTCATCTCCTTCAACTGCGCCTGCTTCAGAACCCGCCCGGAAAGCCGCACGCACCCTCCGTCCGGGGTGAACTTGATGGCGTTTTCCAAGAGGTTGCGCACCGCCAGCATGGCAAACGCCTCGTCCACCGGCACCAGCAGGTCCTCCCCCGATATCTCCACCTTTATGTGCCGTTCGGAGAGCGGCAGCGCGAATAGATCGTGCACCTCGCGGCAAAGCCGCACCAGGCTTGCCGGCTTCTTCTGGGCCAGCGGTCCCTGCGCCTCGATGCGGGAGATGGAGAGAAGATCCTCCACCAGTTTTCTGAGCTGCACGGTCCCTTCGTAGACCGAAACGAAGATGTTGTGCTGCTCGGGAGTCATCTGGATCCCGGAATACTTCAGCAGGAACTCTACCCCCCCCATGATCGAGGTGATAGGGGTCTTCAGCTCGTGGGAGGCGATGCCGATGAAGTTGTTCTTCGCCGTGTTGAGGCGCCCCAGCTCGATGTTGGCGCGCTTGACCTTCTGCAGGTTCTCCTTGAGCTCCATCTTGCTGCGGTAGAGCTCGTCCGCCTTCTCCTTCATCTTGTCGTAAAGACTGTAGTTGTCGATGAGGACCGCGAGCTGTCCCGCGATGGAGCAGAGCAGGAAGACGTCGCGGTCGCTGTAGCTGCGTCCGGAGAGGGTTCCTACCGTCATCACCCCCATCACCTCCTGCCCTATCTTGAGCGGTACGGTGCACCAGGAATGCAGCTCCATCTCGATGGCTGCCTTTTTGGCCCGGGCCGGGAACCTCGCGTCGGGCTCCTCCCCCAGGAAGGGGCGCCCCGCCTGAGCCAGGGTCGTCCACTGCGTCTCCTTGGACAGCGTTTTCATCGCCTTTTCGAACGAGGGGGAAAGTCCCAGCGAGGCGCGCATCCTGAGCCTGTCGTGATCGAAGAGGTGGATGCAGGAGAAGTCCATCTGCAGCATGTTGTGCAGTTGGAAGAGGAGATCCCCCATCACCTTGTCGACCCCCTTGGTGTACTGCAGGCGGAAGGCGACAGCGTAGAGGGTGAGAAGCTCCCGGTCGCTGGTCCTTTTCTCCTCCTCGACCTCGCGTCTCTTGGTGATGTCCTTGATGATGAAGACCAGGTTCGGGCGGTCGCTCCCCTCGGTGCGCATGGGGTAGCTGGCGACGTTGTACCAGCCGCTCAAGTTGGGGAAGCGGATGTCCTCGTCCGCCTCGCTCTGGACGCTGTGCAGGAAACGGAACAGCTTCCCCTCGGGCTGCTCGGATCCGAAAAAGATCTCGTCGATCCTGCGGCCGATGATGGCGCCGTACCCGCCGGGGAAGTAGGCCTTCACCCGGCCGTTGCAGCGCGACACGACGCCGTCGGCGTCGGTGATGATGATCAGGTCGGAGACCGAGTCGAAGACGCTCTCCCACTCCGCCTTGCCGCGGCGCACCGCCTCCTGGGTGAGCCGGTGCGTCCTGCGCTCCTCCGCCTCCCTCAGTTCCCGCTCCATTACCGGCACCAGCCGGGCCAGGTTTCCCTTCATCAGGTAGTCGCTGGCCCCCGATTTCATGGCCGCTACGGCCAGGTCCTCGCCGATCTTTCCGGAAACGATGATGAACGGGATGTCCTGACCGGATTCGTGCAGAACCTGCAGGGCGCCGGGGGCGTCGAAGGAGGGCATGCGGTAGTCTGAGAGGACCACGTCCCACTCGCAGTCCTGCAGGGCCCGGCGCATGCTCTCCGCAGTCTCCACCCGCATGTGCGCCAGCTTGTAGCCGCCGCGGCGCAGCTCCCTGATCAAAAGCAGGCTGTCTTCTTCCGAGTCCTCGACCAAGAGGACCCTAAGCTCTTCTGACATGCTCCTTACCTCAATTGACAATTGACAATGGACAATTGACAACTAAAACCTTTAGCTGCATTCGTTTGACTTTATTTAACCCCGACGCAATGGCGGGCCTTGCGGCAGCAGGTGCCAAAGGCAGATTGAACCATTGTCAATTGTCAATCGTACATTGCCTTTACCCGTCAATCGTACTTTGCCTCTCGCTTCCGAGCGTGAAGTAGAAGGTGGCACCGGCGCCGGGGGCGCTCTCGGCCCAGATCCGGCCGCCGTGGCGGGCCACGATCCGCTGCGCTATGGCTAGCCCCACGCCGCTTCCCTCGAATTCGTCGGCACGATGGAGCCTGTGGAACACGGTGAAGAGTTTGTCGGCGTAGGCCATGTCGAAACCGGCCCCATTGTCCCTGACGAAGTACGCCTTCTCCCCCTGCTGCTCGACGGCGCCGAAGCTGATCAACGCGGACGGGGTCTTGGAGCTGAACTTCCAGGCGTTCCCGATCAGGATCTCCAGCAGCTGCCGCACCAGCTTCGAGTCGGCCTCAGCCTTCACCCCCTCCTCGATGGCGAACTCGACCCGGCGGCCGGGCTCCCGGTGCTTGAGTTCCAGCGAGATCACCTGGGCCTTCACGCTCAGGTCGACCTGCTCCAGGCTCAACTCGGCCCTTCCCACCCGCGAGAGTTGCTGCATTGCGTCGATGAGCTGGGACATCTTCTCCGCCGCCTGGCAGATCCTGGTCAGGTACTCCTTCCCCTGGCCGTCCAGAAGGGTTCCGTAGTCGTCCATGAGGGCGCGGCTGAAGCCGTCGATGTGGCGCAAAGGGGCACGCAGATCATGGGAGATGGAATAGCTGAAGGTCTCCAGTTCGCGCTGCGCCGCCTCCAAGAGGCTTCCCTGCCGGACCACCCAGTCCCGAAGCTGCGCCTCCTGCTGCGCATTGCCTTCCTCGCACACCAGCACCAGCTGCACCCGCTCACCTTTGAACTGGCAGGGATGGCAGACCAGTTGGGCCTGGAAGGAACTGCCGTCCTTTCGCAGCTGCCTTGAGCGCAGCAGCTGGTCCTGTGTCGCAGCCGGATCCCCCATCGTCTCCCCGCCGTTCAGATGATCCAGGGCCAGTTCGAGAAACTGTTCACGGCGATATCCGTAAAGCCGCAGGGCCGCCTCGTTCACCGCCAGAAGCCTCCTGCTCTCCCGGTGGCATACCCACATAGGCTGAGGGTTTTCTTCAAACAACTCGCGATATCCGGAGTCACTTTCGCGCAGTGTCACATCGCCCCCTTCCCCGTCAGAATTGCCTTGCTTCACCTGTCTTGTCCCATGAGAGCTTTCCGGTCACAAGCAAAGAGTTTACTGTACAACATTCCAGCCAACAGAAAAGAGGAATGATTAAAATAGCTTTCACCTTTCCAATTTTCCCGTCCCTGCTGCATGCGCTAATTAAAGCCTCGAAGGGGAGGCTGTTATTCGTCCTCTTCCTCGGCAAGCGCCGGGAACAAGACGGTGAAGACGCTGCCGGCGCCCGGCTCGCTCTCCGCCCAGATGTACCCGCCATGGGCGTCCATCGCCTTCCTGCAGAAGGCGAGTCCGAGGCCGGTGCCGCGGGTCTTTCCCTGCCTGCGGTTTCTGGCCTGCACGAAACGGTCGAAGATGGAACCGAGCGATTCCTGCGGGATACCTACGCCCGAGTCCCGCACCCTGATCCTGACGAACTCACCCTCCTGCGGCAGCTCCTGCCCGGGATAGACCTCGTCCGGCACGTGGGCCAGAACCGGGGCCGGGTCCCGCACCAGGTCCGCCGACACCTCGATCTCCCCCCCCTCGGGGGTGAACTTCACAGCGTTGGAGAGGAGGTTTCCCAGGATGCGGCTGAACGAGGAGCGGTCGGCCGAGATCGCGGGGAGGGACGGGGGGAGGGTGGCGAAGAGCCTGACAGCTGCGCGCTGGGCCGGCGTCTGGAACTTGGTCACGCTGCGGTTGATGAGCAGCGCCGGGTCTTCCTCCCGGAAGCTCAGCTTCATCTTCCCAGCCTCGAACTTGTGGATGCCGAGCAGGGTGTCGATCATCTCCACCATCTCCTCGCAGCTCTCGATGGCGGCGTTGAGATACTCGGACTGGTCCGGAGTCACCGGCCCCAGCTTCGCCTCTCGCACCAGGTCAATGGAGCCGACCACCGCGGTGATGGGGGACTTGAGGTCGTGGGAGAGCATACTGACGAAATCCTCTTTTTCCTGCTCCAGTTCCTTGAGCTTCGAGATGTCCCTGATGATCTCCACGCTCCCAGTCAGCTCGCCGGCGCCGTTGTAAAGCGGCGCCGCCGAGGAGAGTACCGGGACCAGCTGCCCTCCGATCTTCAGCTGGTAGCCGACGTCGAGCCTCGGCTCCCCGCTGCGCAGCACCGTCCGGGCCGGGAGCTCCCCTCCAGGAACGTCAGCCTTCAGCACCTCTTCCAGCGTTTTCCCCAGAAGGTTCTCCCCTTCTGGCGCCAGGAGCCTCGCAGCCTGCCGGCTCAAGGTGATGATGCGCCCCTGCAGGTCCACTGCGACCAGCAGGTCGGCCATTCCCTGCAGCACCGCCTCCATCTTGCGCCGCTCCTCGTCCAACTGCTGCGAAAGCCTGGCGTTTTCCTTGCGGGTGCGGTCGATGCCGATGGCGCGCTCCACCTTCTGCAGCATGTCGTCGGTGGAGAAGGGCTTCGAGATGTAGTCGAGCGCCCCCTTCTTCATGGCGTCGACGGCGATGTCCTCGCTGCCGTGGGCGGTCATCATCACCACCGGGGTCTGCTCCCCTTTCAGACGGCCCAGCACCTCGAGCCCGTCCATCCGGGGCATCTTGATGTCGAGCATGATGAGGTCAAACGGCTCCTTTTCCACCGCCTCCAGGGCCTCTACCCCGTCGCGGGCCCGGACCGTCTCGTAGCCTGCGTCCTCCAGCTGCAGCTTGAGGATGAGCGCTATGTCCGCCTCGTCGTCAACGATGAGAATCTTATCCTTTTGCATCTGTCTCCCCTATGATCGGCACAGTGAAGCTGAAGGTATTGCCGTATTCCTTTGCTGCGGTGTAGAAGATCCTGCCGTGATGCCGCTCGACAATCTCCTTACAGATGGCGAGCCCCAACCCGGTGCCGCCTATCTTGCCGCGCTCGCTGCACTCTATCTGCTGGAATTTCTTGAAAAGCTTGTCCCGGTCGGACCACTGGATCACCCGCCCCCGGTCGGCGACCGAGATCACCACGTAGTTTCCTTCCTGCTCCGCGGTGACCATGACCACCTTCCCCTCGGGCGAAAACTTCACCGCGTTGGAGAGGAGGTTGGTCATCACCTGGATCAAACGGTCGCTGTCGCCGAACACCATGGGAAGATGCTCCCCCACCGTGTTGACGATGGTGATGTCCCGGCCCATGGCGTAGGACTTGATCTCCTCGACCGCGTACACCGCGAGTTCGCCGATGCAAACCGGCTTGAAGTTGAAGATCATCCCCCCGGATTCGATCCCGGATATGTCCAGGATCTCGCTGATCAGCCGGATCAGCCTTTGGGTGTTGCGGAAGCAGACGGTAAGGAGCTGTCTCTCGGTGTCGGTGAGCCACTTGCTGCGGGTCAAAAGGAGCTGCAGCGACCCCTTGATCGAGGTGAGCGGGGTCTTCAACTCGTGGGAGACGGTGGAGATGAACTCGGTCTTCATCCGGTCCACCTGCTCCTCCTTGGTGACGTCGCGGATGGACATGACCATCCCGGCGAACTCCCCTGTTTCGTCCCCGAGGGTAGCCGTGTTCACGTGCAGCCGTTTCCCCTTCACCGTGATCTCTTTTTTCCCGCCGCGCTGAGCTTCCCACGGCTTCTTTTCGCTGACCGGATCGAGGACGTTGCAAAAACCGGTCATCTCGCACAGGCGCTCGATGGATTGGCCGATCACTCGGTGCGGCACCAGTTCGAAGAGCTGCTGCGCCGCCGGGTTGAAGAGGACCACGCGGTTGTCCCGGTCGGTCACCACCACCCCTTCGGCAAGGCTGGTCAGCACCGCCTCAAGCCTTCCCATCTCCACGCTTAAGGCCGAGGTGCGCTGCTCGACCATCCTCTCCAGCTGCTCGTTCAGCTCCTGCAGATCGCTGGTCTTCCTGTTGATAATGCCGTCGCGCTCCTTGAGCGATTCCGCCATGTTGTTGAAGGAGGAGGCCAGCATCCCAACCTCGTCGCGCTGGTGGCCGACGACCCTCTGGTCGAGGTCTCCCTCCTCGATGCGACGGGCGCTCGCGGCGAGCTGCCGCAAGGGCCCCGTCAGGTGGCGCGAGGCGAAGAAGGCCAAGCCGAAGGAGCAGATGATGCCCAAAAAGGCAGAAGCGAGGATGTTCTGGAGGTTCTCCCGCCTGCTGTTGATCACCGTTTCCGTGGAGATCGCCACCGAAAGCGAGCCGACGAACTCCCCCCGGCTGTTCAAAAGAGGGTCGATGATGGTTTCGTAGCTCTTGGAGCCGATGTCGGTCCGCCCGCGGTAGACCTCGCCGCGTTCCAGCACGTCCAGCACCTTCGGGGAAAGGGTGTAGGATTCCCGCGCCCGCTCCGGAAGGCTGCTCGCGACCCTCAGGCCGCGCTGGGTGAGGGTCACCTCGACGGCGTTCCCGGAGACCTCCTGCAGTTGGCTGGGTAGAGTAGGGTGGTGGTTCAGGATGTCCCCGGTGAGCACGCAGCCGAGCACGCCGCCGTCGGACCCGATGACCGGGACCGCCACGGTGGCCACCAGGGCCTCGCTCTCGGGACGGTCGCAGTACCCCTCGACCCCCGCCCGGCACATGAACTCGCCGCTGAAGATCTCGGTGGATATGACGGCCCTCTTGCTGGCGATGGCCTGTTTCACCACCGCCGGGGCGTCGATTGCCGCGTTTTCAACAGTTCCCTGCAGTGCGGCCAGGACCTTTTCCTGGGGATCGACCACGACCAGCAGGTCCATGAAGGGGAGCACGGTATGCCAGCTCTTTAAGCGCTGCGTGAGCCAGGCCCCGTCGCGCTCGGCCAGGCGCTGCTGCACCGTCTGCGAGACCACGGAATGCATAACCGAAAACTTGGCGATCTGTGCCTGGCCCAGGTACTGGCTGCGCGCGAACTTGAGGTTGGTCGCAAGGTTTCGGTCCAGCTCGGTGCGCAGCGACGCATTGAGGGTCTTCATTGTGGAGTAGAGCAGGGTTGAGTAGGAAACTAAGAGTATGGCGAGGATGGACAGGAGCAGTTTTGTTCTTATGCCAAAACGAAGTTGCATCACCTATCCTTGTATATCAGATAAAGATACAGATTAAGATTGAGATTGTGTAGAAATGTAAGCCCTTTTGTCAGGGTTTCATTCTTTGTCCTGTCTCAATCCTTGAAATCAGAAAAAGATCAAGATTGAGATCGAGGAAACCTGAATCCGCATGGTTCAAGGTTTTCCTAAATCTCAATCTTAATCTTGATCTGCTTTTCTCTAAGCTCCTTCAGCTTTCAGGTTCCTGGTCATCAGCTCCAGTACCGCTTCGCGTGCGGGCTTGTTCTGGTAGAGCATCTTGTACATCTGCTCGATGATGGGCATCTCCACCCCAAGCTTCTGCGCCAGGTTGTAGGCCGACTCGGTGGTCTTCACCCCTTCGGCCACCATCCGCATCTCTCCGAGGATCTCGGAGAGGGTGCGCCCCTGCCCGATCTGGATGCCGACGCTGCGGTTTCTAGAGAGGTCTCCGGTGCAGGTGAGCACAAGGTCCCCCATACCAGCAAGCCCCGCGAAGGTGGAGGCTTTAGCCCCCATGGCGAGCCCCAGGCGGGTCATCTCGGCCAAGCCGCGGGTGATGAGGGCTGCCCTCGTGTTGCTGCCGAAGCCAAGTCCGTCCGATATCCCGGCTGCGATGGCGATGACGTTCTTGATCGCCCCGCCGAGTTCCACCCCGACCACGTCGGAGTTGCGGTAGACCCGGAAATAGCTGGTGGTGAAAGCCTCCTGCACCCTGAGGGCAACAGCCTCCGAGTTTGCAGCCGCGGCGACGGCCGTCGGCATCTCCAGCGCGACTTCGCGCGCAAAGCTCGGTCCGGATAGCGCCGCCAGGGTCTGGTACTGCTCGGGGGGGAGGATATCCTGGTAGATCTCGGAAACCGTGGCCAGGGTGTCGACCTCGATCCCCTTGGAGGCGCTGACGATGATCGCCTCCTTGGGAAGGAAGGGGAGCGAGTTGGTCATCACCCGGCGCACCAGCTGCGAGGGGACCACGCAGAGCACCATGCTGCAGCCGCGGTACGCCTCTTCAAGGTCGTTGGTGAAGGACAGACGCTCGTTCAGCTTGATGCCGGGGAGAAACAGGGTGTTCTCCCTGATTTCGCGCATCTCCAGCACCAGCTCGGGCTCATAGGCCCAAAGCGTCACCTCGTGCCCTTTCTTGGCGAGCAGGTCGGCAAGGGTCGTACCCCAGCTACCTGCACCGATAACGGCTATTTTCTCTGCCATCCGATCTCTCTTTTTATGGTGATCCCCTGCCGGGGTCTTTGGGTTGCTAGAACTCTTCGGCTGCCCGAAGCGGCGGTTCGTCGCCCCGCTCCAGGGACTCTTTCGCGATTTCCATGCTTTCCAGGGCGAAGCAGCGCAGGAAGGGGTGATGGTGCAAGGGGAGCGGGTTGTCGACGAGGCTCTCGGCGAGGGAGACCACGCTGGTAACCTCGAAGGAGGAGGTACCCAAAACTCGCATCAGGTCGGCGCTAACCAGGAGCCTCTCCCGGACCAGTTCCAGTTCGGGTGCGAGTAGCTCCTCGCAAAACATCTGCAGCACCTGCTCAACATCGGCGCCGGCGCGGTATTCCTCGGCGAAATCGTAAACCCTCTGGCTTGCCATGAACCACCCGTGGAAGAGCGGGTTCTTGAAGAGGGCCCGGGCCGCCTGCTCTCCCTCCTCGAAACTCAGCGTCCGGTGCTGGGGGAGGGAGGTGAGCGTCGGCGCGAGCGGAGCCGGGGTCATGTCCTCGCCGGCGAAGATGCCGCGGCGCATGTAGAAGTCGGCGGGAAGGTAGCAGAGTTCCCGGCTCCAGTAAAGGGCGTCGCGCACCAGCGCCAGCAGGTAGGCAGGGGGAACTTCATGCAGGTCGTCCTGCATACGGAAACCGTCGACCTCCGAGCGGAACTCCTCGAAGCTAAGCTCTGGCGAGCCCCAGGCCGCCAGCACTCCGCGCCGTTCGTGCACCTGCAGGTACAGGACGCAGAGCCGGCCCTCGCTGCTTTGGCGGGACAACAACAACGACCGGTAGCCGTCACCGTCGGGCGCGGTCGCGTAGGCCGCATGGAAGGGAAAAAGCTGCCGCGGCGCAGGCGCCTTGACCCCGAGGAACCCGAGGCGGCGCAGTGATTTTTGCGCGGGCTCGACGTACTCCTGAGCGCAGTCGGCGATGAAATCCTGCAGCACCCCTGCGGCCTGCGGGTCGCGGACCCTGCCCAAGGCCTGCAGCGCGGAGAGCACGATGGTGCTGTCCTCGTGCCAGAGCATGGCGGTCAAAAGCCGCGAGCTCGCAGCGTCACCTGACTGCGACAGCTCACGGATCACGATCTGCTGCACCTCTTGCGGATAGGAGAGGAAGTCGTCGAGGAAGGTGACCATACCCTCCTCGCCCAGCCTGATCGCCCCCTGGACCGTTTCGCCGAGGGTGCTTCGGGGAGCGGGGGGCTCCTGCTTGAAGGGAGGGGAGTGGACGTCTACGCCGTAGCCTTCGAGCGCCACCATGAGCGCCGCCTTGCCGTCCGCGCCGAGGTCCTTCCTCTTGAGCGCTATCTGGATCAGCTGGTCCAGCCAGTCCTCGGTCTCGAAGAAGTCCAGGATGTAGGCGTACTTGGTGATCAGCTCGCCGGAATTCTCGCGCCATAGCTCGCGCACCAGCGGGCGCAGCGCGCGCCTTCCCGCCTCCTGGAACTTCTGGCCGATCTTTTCCATCTCGTGGATGGAAATTCCCTCGCCCCTGAGCTTTCCCAAGAGATCCAGGATGTCCCGGCGTTCCTTGAACGAGTTGTCTATCCTGTTGGTTTGCATGCCCTACCTCGAAAACACGACACCCCGAAACGGGTAACATTACAAGGTCCGACTGTATCTGGTCCGCTGCGCCTGCATCCTTCACCCCTCTCCCAGAGGGCGAGGGGCCAGGTGGTTATTCTTCGTCCTGCTCCTCGCCGGATTCCAGTTCCACGATCTCGTCGAGTTCGCTCTCTTCCGGTTCGTCCTGCTCCTCTTTCTCGGCGAGGCGGGCCACGGCCACCACCCTCTCGTTCTCTTCTTTCACCATGAGACGCACCCCTTGGGTGTTGCGCCCGATTATGGAGAAGCCGGCGACCGGAACGCGCAGGATCTTACCCTGGTCGGTGATCAGCATCAGGTCGTTGTCGTCGTTGACCTGCTTGATGTCGACCACGCAGCCGTTTCTCTCGGTGGTCTTGATGGTGATGATCCCCTTGCCGCCGCGGGACTGGGTGCGGTACTCGCTGATCTCAGTCCTCTTGCCGTAGCCGTTCTCGGTCACGGTGAAGATGGTGGAGTCGGTGAAGTTCTCGTTGAGGATCTCCATGCCGATCACCACGTCCTCTTCCTCGAGCGTCATGCCGCGCACCCCGCGCGAGACGCGCCCCACGGTACGGACGTCGTCCTCCTTGAAGCGGATCGCCTTGCCGCTGGCGGTGGCTAAGAGCACGTCCTGCTTGCCGTCGGTGAGCGCCACCGAGATCAGCTTGTCTCCCTCGTCCAGGTTGACCGCGATGATGCCGCCAACTCTCGGGTGCGAGTACTCCATGAGGTTCGTCTTCTTGACCACGCCGTTTCTGGTCGCCATCATGATGAACTTGTCGTCCACGAACTCCTTCACCGGGAGTATGGCGGTGATCTTCTCGTTCGCCGCCAGGTTCAGGAGGTTCACGATCGCCTTGCCGCGCGCCGCGCGGCCCGCCTCCGGGATCTCGTACACCTTGAGCCAGTAGACCTTGCCGGCGTCGGTGAAGAACATCAGGTAGTCCTTGGTGGAGGCGATGAACAGCTGCTCCACGAAATCCTCTTCCTTGGTCTTCATGCCGGTCTTGCCCTTGCCGCCACGGCGCTGGGCGCGGTAGAGGGTGACGGCGTTGCGCTTGATGTAGCCTGTGTGCGAGATGGTGACCACCATGTCTTCCTCGACGATGGTGTCCTCGAGCGAGATATCGGCGGTCTGCATCACGATCTCGGAACGGCGCTTGTCGCCGAACTTGTCCTTCAGCTCGACGAGTTCCCCCACGATGATCTTGAGGATCTCCGCCTCGGATGCGAGGATTTCCTTCAACCTGGCGATGTACTTCAGGATCTCGCGCAGCTCCTCCATGATCTTCTCGCGCTCGAGACCGGTTAGGCGGTGCAGCCTCATGTCGAGGATCGCCTGGGCCTGAAGGTCGGAGAGCCCGAAGCGCGCCATGAGCCCCGCCTTCGCCTCGGCCGGCGATGCGCTCGCCTTGATCAGCGCGATCACCTCATCCAGGTTGTCCAGCGCTATCTTCAGGCCTTCCAGGATGTGCGCCCTCGCCTCGGCCTTCTTCAGGTCGAAGATGGTGCGGCGGGTGACGATCTCCTTTCTGTGCTCGATGAAGAAGTCGATGGTCTCCCGAAGCGTCAAAACGCGCGGCCGGCTGTTGACGATGGCCAGCATGATGATGCCGAAGGAAGACTGCATCTGGGTCTGCTTGTAGAGGTGGTTCAGGATGATGGTGGGGTTTTCGTCCTTTTTCAGTTCGATGACGACGCGCATCCCTTCGCGGTCGCTCTCGTCCCTCAGGTCCGAGATCCCCTCGATCTTCTTCTCCTTGACCAGCTCGGCTATCTTCTCGACCAGTCTCGCCTTGTTCACCTGGTACGGGATTTCCGTGACCACGATGGACTGGCGCTCGGTCTTTTTCTGGGTCTCGATCTGCACCTTGGCGCGCATCTGGATGATGCCGCGGCCGGTCGAGTAGGCCTTCATGATACCTTCGCGGCCGTAGATGAAGCCTCCGGTCGGGAAATCCGGCCCCGGGATCAGCTCCACCAGCTCCTCGAAGGTGAGCTGCGGGTTATCGATGATGGCCACGATGCCGTCTATAACCTCGGTAAGGTTATGCGGCGGGATGTTGGTGGCCATGCCGACCGCGATGCCGGCGGAGCCGTTCACCAGGAGGTTCGGGAACTTGGACGGGAGTACCAGCGGCTCCTTCAAGGAGTCGTCGTAGTTGGGTCCGTAGGGAACCGTTTCCTTATCGATGTCAGCCAGAAGCTCGTGGGCCAGCTGCTCCATCCTGATCTCGGTGTAACGCATCGCCGCAGGAGAGTCGCCGTCGATGGAGCCGAAGTTCCCCTGGCCGTCGACCAGCGGGTATCTGAGCGAGAAGTCCTGGGCCATCCTGACCAGGGTGTCGTAGACGGCGGTGTCGCCGTGCGGGTGGTACTTACCGATGACGTCGCCGACCACGCGGGCCGATTTCTTGTACGGCTTGTTCCAGTCGTTGCTCATGTCGTACATGGCGAACAGGCAGCGCCTGTGTACCGGCTTCAGCCCGTCGCGCACGTCCGGAAGAGCGCGCCCCACAATGACCGACATGGCGTAGTCCATGTAGGAGCGTTTCATCTCGTCTTCGATGTTTACCGATACCTTGTTCAGTTGATTCAGCATTTAGGAACCTTTCCGTCAAAAGGCGGCGTCATCGCCGTCGCTATTTGAGTTGCAGTAGAAATATGCAAAACGCTATCCCCTCCCGAAGGGAGGGCAGATTTTTTTTCTTTAAGGAACCACCCATCGGTAAACCGGGCTAAATACCTCTTTATAAAAGGGGTATTTTCATGATTCACCAGATCCCTCAAGGCCGTTCAAGTATCTCGAAGTTGTTTATTACTAATTAAAATAACTACAGACCAACATGGAACTCAGGGCCAACCCCTGTTAAAAAATTCGACAATACGGCTTTTTAACCGGGGCTCGCTGCTCAAACCTTGAACCGTTTCCTCCCGAAGGGAGGGCGGCGAAAATTTTTTAAATATCGAGGTTCGAGACGTTCAGCGCGTTCTGCTCGATGAAATCACGCCGCGGCTCGACCTGGTCCCCCATGAGAACGGTGAAGATCTCCTCTGCGGCCACCGCGTCCTCGATCTTCACCTGCAAGAGCACCCTGTTCTCCTGGTGCATGGTGGTTTCCCAGAGTTGCTCCGGGTTCATCTCGCCCAGACCTTTATAGCGCTGGATGTAGAGACCCTTCTTGGCGCTCTCCATGAAGAAGGAGAGGATCTCCTCCTGGTTTTCGGTCTCGAGCACCACCTTGTCCTCGGCGCCCAGGACGATGCCGGCGCCTGCCCCCATCACCGAACGCATCCTTTTGTGGCTCTCCAGGAGCATGCCGTATTCGTAGGACTCGAGCACCGTGAAGATCTGGTGGTCTATCTTCACCCTCAGGTTGCCAAAGGCGAAGATGATGCTGTCGCCGAACTCCTCGGTGGTCACCTCGGGGAAGGCCTCCTTCATCTTCGGCAAGAGGGCGATCAGGTCAGCCATCTCTTCAAGGCCGGGTTTTACCCCGATCTTAAGGAACACGCGCAACAACTCGTCGTTGATCCCCTTCTTTACCACCTTGTCCAACAGTTCGTTGTAGTCGATCAGCTGGGTCAGGATGGGGATGATCTGCTTGCCGCGGTATACCCGCTCGTCGCTCCCCACTCCGAGCTTGAGCGTCATCTCCTCGGTCCCTTCCTCCAGGAGGTAGGCCTGCAGGGCCGCTTCGTTCTTCAGGTACTGCTCCTTCCTGCCGCGCTTGATCTTGTACAAAGGCGGCTGCGCGATGTAGAGGTAGCCGCGCTCGATCAACTCCATCATCTGGCGGAAGAAGAAGGTCAAAAGGAGGGTGAGTATGTGCGAGCCGTCGACGTCCGCGTCGGTCATGACGATGATGCGGTGGTAACGGAGCTTCGCCATGTCGAAGTCTTCCTTGCCGATGCTGGTCCCGAGCGCAGAGATCAGGGTCCTGATCTCCTGGGAAGCCAGCATCTTGTCGAAGCGCGCCTTCTCGACGTTGAGGATCTTGCCCTTCAGGGGGAGGATCGCCTGGTACTTCCTGTCGCGCCCCTGCTTGGCGGAGCCGCCTGCGGAGTCGCCCTCGACCAGGAACAGTTCGCAGAGCGCGGGGTCCTTCTCCTGGCAGTCGGCGAGTTTCCCCGGCAGCGTCCCCACCTCCAGCGCCCCTTTGCGGCGGGTGAGTTCGCGCGCCTTCCTGGCCGCCTCGCGGGCCCGGGCCGCATCGATCGATTTCTCCAGGATCTTCCTGGCCATGGCCGGGTTTTCTTCAAGGTAGGTGGCGAGCTTCTCGTTCATCAGGGTCTCGACGTACCCCTTCACCTCCGAGTTCCCCAGCTTGGTCTTGGTCTGCCCCTCGAACTGCGGCTGCGAGATCTTCACCGAGATGACCGCGGTGAGACCCTCGCGCAAGTCGTCGCCCGAGATCGCCACCTTCACGTTTTTCAAAAGGTTGTTCGTGGTGGCGTAAGTGTTCATGGTCCGGGTCAGGGACGCCTTGAAACCGATGAGGTGCGTGCCGCCCTCGTGGGTGTTGATGTTGTTGGCGAAGGAGAAGACCTTCTCGTCGTAGGAGTCGTTGTACTGCATGGCGATCTCGATATCGACGCCGGACTTCTCCCCCTTGATGTATATCGGCTCTGGGTTGACCAGGTTCTTGTTCTTGTTGAGGTACTCGACGAAGCTCCTGATCCCCCCCTCGTAGAAGAAGTCGTGATCCTTCTCGGTCCGCTCATCGTGGATCTTGATACGGACCCCCGCGTTCAGGAAGGCGAGCTCCCTGAGCCGCTTCGAGAGAACGTCGAAGGAGAACTCCGTGGTCTCGAATATCTCACCGTCCGGCATGAAGGTGATCTTGGTGCCGCGCTTCTTGGTCTCGCCGGTTATCTCCAAGGGCGCCTGGGGTACACCCTTGCGGTAGGTCTGTGTGTAGATGTGGCCGTTTCTGCGGATCTCCAGGTCGAGCTTGGTGGAAAGCGCGTTTACGACGGAACTGCCGACGCCGTGCAAGCCACCCGAGACCTTGTATGAGGAGTTGTCGAATTTGCCCCCTGCGTGCAAAACGGTAAGGACGACCTCCGCCGCCGACCTCCCTTCGGTCGGGTGCATGTCGGTCGGTATGCCGCGGCCGTTGTCCTCGACCGTCACCGAGCCGTCCAGATGGATGATCACCTGGACCGAGTCGCAGTAGCCGGCCAGCGCTTCATCGATGGCGTTATCCACCAGTTCGTACACCAGGTGATGCAAACCCTGAGCGGCCGTGGAACCGATGTACATGGCCGGACGTTTTCGTACCGCTTCCAGTCCTTCCAGTATCTGGATCTTATCTGCCCCGTAATCGCCCTGTTCTTCTGAGTTCATCTTTACCCCTAGTCGAGAATTTTTCCCTCTTTGATGCGAAACGTCTTGTTGTCCTGCAGCTGATCGACGTCCACGTTATGGAGGGACGTCGTGGTGATGAAGACCTGCATCTCTCGTTTCTTCAAAAATTCCATCAGGTTGCGGTTGCGTTCCCGGTCCAGCTCACTGGTCATGTCATCCAGCAAGAGCACCGGCGGCGCATCGAAGCACCTGGTGATATGCTCTATCTCCGCCATCTTGAGCGCCAAAACGAAGGACCTCTGCTGTCCCTGCGAGGCGAACTGCCTGGCGCTTCGGCCGTTGAGGCCGAAGTAGAGGTCGTCGCGGTGGGGGCCTATGGCCGTCGAGCCGCGCCTTCTCTCCTCCGCCGCATGCGTCTTGAGCGCCTGGGCGAGCGCCCCGGCCGGATCCCCGGCGAAAAGCTGAGCGTCCACCCCGTGCAGCCGGTATTCGATCTGGACCGTCTCGTCGTTGCCGGAGATCTCGCTGTAGAACCCTTGCAAGAGCCTGTCTATCCGCTCCAGGTACGCCTTTCTCCGCTCTATCACCAAAAGCGCAGCCTGCACCAGTTGTTCGGTCCAGACCTCGATCCCAGCGGTCTCGTTCACCTTGAGAAGCGCATTGCGGTTCTTAAGGATCTTCGCGTAGTCGTGGTAAGCGGTCAGGTAACCTAGGTCGCAGGTGAAAACCGCACGGTCCAGGTACCTGCGCCTTAGCTCCGGCCCCCCGCGGACCATCGAGATCTCTTCGGGAGTGAACAGCACCACGTTCAGGTTGCCGAAGAAGTCGTCCAGCCTGGTCATAAGCTTCGCGTCTATCTTCGCCTTCTTACCCTGCTTCTCGATGAGTACGGCTATTTCCCGCCGCACCTGGTCGCGCTCCACGGTCCCCTTAACCAGGGCGAACTCGCCTCCGAACGCGATCAGCTCAGCATTTCTCGCCTGCTTGAACGACTTCATCGTGGCTAGGAGGTAAATCGACTCCAGCAGGTTGGTCTTGCCCTGGCCGTTGTTGCCGTAAAAAACGTTGAACTTCTTGCCTGGCGCAAGTTCTATGTTTTGCAGGTTACGGAAGGAAGCAAGTTTGAGCTTTATCAGTTTCATCTAAGGCAGCTAAAACAGGATCGAGATTAAGATTGAGATTAAGAAAACCTGGTTGTGCCAGAAAAACATCTATCACTCCGCCTGTTGTCTAGGTTTTCTCAATCTTAATCTTTATCTTAATCTGGTTTTTACAGCCTCATCGGCATGATGACTGCCAGGAACTCCTCCTCTGCCGCGGCCTTCATGATCACCGGGGAGAGCTCGTCTTTAAGCTTCAGCTCCACCTCGCGCTGCTCCATCACCGAGAGGACGTCGATCAAGTACTTCGCGTTGAACCGGGCCGAGATCTGGTTCCCTTCGTACTGCACCTCTATCTCCTCGCGCGCCTCGCCGAGTTCCGGGTTACTGGACGAGATGATCACCAGCTCCGGGTTTACGTCTATCTTGACCCCTTTGAACTTCTCGCTGGAGAGGATGGCCATCCTTTTCAGCGAGTGCAGGAACTTGTCGCGGTTTATCTGCACGATCCTGTCGTTGCTGGCGGGGATAACCTTGGTGTAGTCCGGGAACTCGCCGTCGATCAGCCGCATCACCACCACGGTGTTTCCTTTCTTGATCACCGCGGAGTTGTCCATGAAGCCCAGCATGATCTCGCCGTCTTCCTCCTCCACCATCTTTTTCAGCTCGAAGATACCCTTCTTCGGGAAGATCACCCCTTTGGAGAGCTCGGAGGTGATGTTGCCGGAGATCGTCTTTTGCGAGACTGAGAGGCGGTGACCGTCGGTTGCGACCATCTTGAGGACGTTCTCCCCGTTTTCATCGAACGCCTTGATGAAGACGCCGTTGAGGTTGTACTTGGTCTCGTCATAGCAGATGGCGTAGGAGGTCTTCTCGATCATGTCCGCGAGGATCTCGTTCTTGAAGATAAGGAAGCTCTCTTCCTTCACCTTGGGAAAATAGGGGAACTCCTCCGAGGAAAGCCCGACGATGTTGAAGCGCGCCTTGCCACAGGTGATCTCGACCCAGTCGTTATCCTTGGTGGTGAAATGGATCTCCTCGTCCGGCATCTCCTTGACGATCTCGTAAAGCTTTTTGGCCGAGACGGTGATTTTGCCTTCCCTGATGACTGCAGTAGGGTAGGAGCTCTTCATGCCGACCTCCAGATCGGTAGCCGTGATGAAGAGCTGGTCGTTTTGAACCTCCAGCAGCGCGTTGGAGAGAATCGGCATGGTATTGCGTTTTTCTACGATACCCTGGATTCTCTGGAGGGCTTTCATAAAAATCTCTTTGCTGATTCTGAACTCCATGTGTGTCCCCCGGTTCTTTTTCTATTATATTTTTAAAGTTTTTAAGTAGTAGTAGATAGAGGGCTGTTGATATGTGGACAAGCCCTCTTACTATTTGAAACGCCGCCGTTTTTTGCCCTGGAAACTCACAGGCATAATTCCATGACTTCGGCTCGTTTCTGCACAGGCTTTTTTGACCCAGCGCTGAAGGGGGGAGTTATGCACAGTTTTCCCCTCTAAGTGAACAGCTTTTTCCTGATGTCTTCCACAGTCGCCTTGAACTCATCGTCACCTGCGAGCTGTTTCTCAATCTTCTTTACCGAATGGATGATGGTGGAATGGTCCTTTCCGCCGAACTTTTCACCAATCTCCGGGTAGCTGGCCTTGGTGAGCTCGCGGCAGATGTAGATGGCTATCTGGCGCGGAACCACGAGGGTCTTGATCCTCTTGTCCGATTTCAACTCCGAAACCTTGATGCGGAAATGCTCCGCCACGGTCTTCTGTATCATCTCGACCGTGATGTCGCGGGTCTTTTCGACGATGATGTCCTTCATCACCTCGCGCGCCATGCTGAGCGTTATTTCCTGGCCGGTGAGGCTTGCGAACGCCTCCAGCCTGATCAGCATCCCCTCCAGTTCGCGGATGTTGCTGTTCGCACCTTCCGCGAGAAAGAGGGCCACGTCGTCGGGGAGGTTCACCGCGTGCATGTCGGACTTCTTCTTGAGGATGGCTACCTTGGTCTCGATCCCCGGGGGCTGGATGTCTGCGATCAGCCCCCACTCGAAACGGCTTCTCAACCGCTCCTCGAGCCCCGGGATGTCTTTGGGGAACTTGTCCGAGGTGACCACGATCTGCTTGTGCGATTCGTAGAGCGCGTTGAAGGTGTGGAAGAACTCCTCCTGCGTCGCCTCTTTTCCGGCCATGAACTGTATGTCGTCGATGAGCAGCAGGTCCATTTTCCGGAACTTGTTGCGGAACTCGTCCATCTTTTTATAGCGGAGCGAGTTGATCATCTCGTTCATGAACTTCTCGGAGGAGTAGTAGCAGATCTTCGCCTTCGGGTTCTTGGCCAGGATGTGGTTACCGATGGCGTTGACCAAGTGCGTCTTCCCGAGACCAACCCCTCCGTAGATGAAGAGCGGGTTGTAGTTGGTGGCGGGCTTGTTGGCCACCGCCTGTGAAGCTGCATAAGCGAACTGGTTGCTCGGACCGGATACGAACGATTCGAAGGTGTACTTAGGGTTCAGATTTGGAACCAGCTCCTTCTTGTCCTTCTCTTTATCCTTCTCTTTTTCCTTGTCCTTGTCCTTATCCTTATCTTTATCTTTCTCCCTGGAAGGCTTCGCCTCCTTCTCGGGCTTGGCTTCGGTAGCGGCCTCCGGCTTCTCTTCGGCTATGTGGAACTCGATCTGGTAGCTCTTGCCGTTGACCGCGGAGATGGCTTCCTTGATCATGGCGAGATATTTGTCGGTGACCCACTTTTGAAAGAACGAGCTGGGGACTTCCAGGACTATGGTATCAATGGTGGCGCCCAGAAACTTCAACGGGTCGATCCACGTACTGTATGTCTGTTCTGTTAATACTTGTTTAAGATTTGTCTGGGCTTCCAGCCAAATATTTTCCATGGAGAGAGGCCTTTTTTTTCACTGTTTTTAAACAGATTTATCAACAACTGTTGATAATAAATAAGAAGGGTAAATACAGTAGGTTATTGGGTTTTGCACAGACTAAGCCGATGTTAATTTTTTTGCAGCCGCAGACTAACAGACAGGGCCCCTTTTTGCAAGGCAAAACTTGGGTCTGGAAAAACCCCTTGACAAGGATTGGCGATTATGTTTAAGTTCGACACTTGCCTTTAAAAGTACTGATTACCATAACGTTTAAGGAGTAGATAAAG